>NZ_JBWKEY010000004.1:0-777061 GCF_056435225.1 Streptomyces sp. NPDC043996
AGGAAGATCTTGGTCGATCCCCTGGATAGCAGAGGTCCTGCCACATCTTGCGACCGCCTTGACATCGTCATCGGGGCCTTAACTTCGTGGCATTGGTCGATCGAGCGCCGGTGCTCGCGCACGGCGTGCGCGTCGTAGCGGGTGAAGTCGCCGGCGACGCAGATCAGCCTCGGTGCGCTCCACAGGATCTGGCACGCGGCCGTCACTCCGAGCCGGTCGCGGACCAGACTCCGGAATGCATCCTTTATGGGACGTCAGCCAGGCCATGTAGTACAGCCCCTGGTTGATCACGCCCGCGTCGGTGCCGCGCTTGTACTCCACGATCACCGGCGCGCCGTTCTCGTCGAGACCCAGCGAGTCGATCCGCCCGCCCTCGACGCAGTCGATGACGTACTCGCTCGCCAGGAACCTGACGCCCAGCATCGTCTCCATGTGCGCCTCGACGAGGTCCTGCACATCCGCCTCGGCCGCAGCCAGACGCGGCACGACCTCGGTCACGCCGCCACTCATGTTGAAGAGCTTCAGCCCCGACACCTTCCCCTCCTCGGCTCGGAGATCACCAACGCCAATGAGGTACAGGATTGTTTCCGCGAGAGCCCTTGGGAGCGTGAAGATAGCGTGAGACCCTACATATGGCCTGCCTGGGGATCCCGCGTCTCCCCCAGGCACCAGGGATCTACGATTCCCCCATGTGTCCCCCGGGCCCCATAGAACTACGCGACAAAGACACGTTTCCGCAGGTCAGAGCCAACTACTTGATCGATAGCACGAGTGCCTTCTAAGCACCTACTCTCCAGCCGCAAGCCACGACAACGCTGGCGTCAGCAGTCCGTCCCCGTGCCAGTTGTCGCGCGGTCTGGCAGGCACACCCGCTGTGTTCTGGTCTGAAACTTGAAGGCCATCGTGCCGTTCGCCCTCACAGCGATCCCGCTAGCGGCCGTCAGGTTGCGCCGGTTGAAAGTGTCAGCTCGCGCCGCGCCCGGTGCGCGTCGGTCAACGACACGCTCAGACCGACTATCCGATGCCCCAAACGAGACGGCCAAGTAGTGCTTCGTTAGGTTGCGGTTCTGCGGGTCTCGAGGAGTGGGTGTGCCCGCTTGTACGGTAGCGCTATGGCA
Organism: Streptomyces sp. NPDC043996; assembly: GCF_056435225.1. Taxonomy (NCBI): domain Bacteria; kingdom Bacillati; phylum Actinomycetota; class Actinomycetes; order Kitasatosporales; family Streptomycetaceae; genus Streptomyces; species Streptomyces sp. NPDC043996. Next base: position 1,119 of record NZ_JBWKEY010000004.1, read on the forward strand.
GATCGATGGAACCCACGGGAGTTGGGCGTCCAAGTCGCCGTCGCCTGGGAGCGTGTCGAAGGGTGGCTGCGTGCTCACGCCCCGGCTTCCGCCGCTCTACTGCGCCCTGCGGCCAGCGATGCTGACATCTCGGCCGTGGAGGATTCGATCGGTCTTTCCTTCCCGCCCGCGTTGCGGGCGTGGTATCGGCTTCACGATGGCATTGACGGTCCCGCGGCTGGGCAGGGCGGGTGGTCCGCCGGGTTCCTGCCGGGTGGCCAGGGCTGGTACCGGCTGGAGCAGGTGCATGACGCCTATGTGCTGCAGACACGGGACTGGGAGCGTGAGCCGGGGTGCATTCCGATCTCCTGCACGCCGGACGACATCTGGTACGGCCGGTACATCGACGCCCGCCTGGATGAGCCGTCCTGGGGCAACCTCGGCCGGTGGGCCGCCGACGAGGAGCCCGAGCCCATCCCGGCCTTCACCGCGGGCTGGCCGCTGCAGGCGTGGCTGGCTGAGCTGGCTGAGGCTCTGGAGCAGGGCCGCTGCCTCATCGAACCGGGCGGGCGGCGCGATGAGCACAACTGGCCTGCGCTGACCGCGGGCGGAGGGCTGACGTGGGTGGACCCCCGGGATGCACGCCAGTTTCCGCCGGGCCGGATCCTCTTGGACGGCCCCCGCTGAGGTCAGGCGGCCCCGGCCAGGGCCGGGAGCCCCGCCGAGGTCGCCTGACTACTGCCTAGGGCTTGGGGACGGTGCAGGTTACCGTTGCCTTGGTGGCGTCACAGTGCCCGAACTGAGGGAAGCCCACCCAGTACGGGTCTTGATCCAGCAGCCGGTACTTCTGGGAGAACCCGGAGCTGAACGCGCCTCCCATCGAGGTGGAGTTCATCCACCCGGACATGGAGGAGCGACCGCAGACTTCCTTCCAGGTCGGGGCAGCCTTACGGGTGTCGTCGTACAGGTGCCATTCGCCTTGTTTGACGCGGGTGGCGTAGGTCTGCGCGCACTTGTTGCCCGAGGTGACCTCGTTCTTGCCGCCCATAGTGGCGGGCATGCCGCCGGAGTTGTAGCTGGAGGCGTAGGCGAACTCATCGCACGACCGCTTGTCGTTCGCGCTGATGTCGGGCAGGACGGTGGTGTCGGGGTGGCCGTATTTGGTCGCCCAGCCGGTGTTGTCGTCGTTGGTGGGGCAGATGACTTCGCGGTTCTTACTCGGGTCGCGACCGTGGGCGTTCTTGGCCGCGGCTGGCAGGTAGAACATCGGCTTGTTGCGTGTCTCGCTGCCTGGGTGGTTGGGCAGCTTGGCCTGGATGAGCCACGCGTGCGCGACCGCTGCGGGTGTCTTGTTGAAGTTCATCACCCACGTCGGGATGTACTTGTGGAACGTGCAGCCCGGCTTGGTGGTGGAGGAGATCTTGTCGCAGCGGATCTGCGCGCCGTCTGCCGTCCAGCGTGAGGCGGCTGGGTTCGCCACTGGCGCGTAGGCGGTGATCTTCGTGGACAGGTCGAGGGTGTCAGCCTTGTCGGCCGCGCTCCAGGTGTGGTCGATCTTTCCGACCGCCGAGTGCGAGAAGGGGTCCGCGCCCGCCCACACCAGGGCCCCGTCCCACGACTGCGGGCCGTTGGAGCACCGGTCCCCCGGGAGGCAGTCGAACTCCACGTTGAGCGTGACCGACCCGAACTTGGCGTCGATGTTCGTCGGCACGAGGGTGAGCTGCTGAGTGAGTGTCGCCGAGGTTCCCGACAGCTTCACCTCCTGGCCTACGGCCCATGAGGCGTTGAGGACTTCACCAGTGGGCCTGCCGTCCTTAATGACGATGCCCTCGTACTCATAGGTGAAGCTGCCGATGCACGCCTCGTACCGCTTGATGTGCGACTTACTGAGCCCCTTGCACCAGTCGACGAGGGGAGGAAGCTCCGGCCTCGCCCGCCCCACTCCCTTGGTGAGGGCATCACGCGTCTCGTTGCTGTCGTCCGGCAGCAGACGCGAACAGGGCTGAATACCCGTCTTCTCATTCAGCTCGCCACAGCTCCAGCCATCCGCCGTGCGGCGGCCGACGGGCGGCACCGTCGGTAGGGCCGGTTTCACGGACGGCTGGGGAATCGACTGCCGCACCTGGTGGTCGTCCTGGTTCAGGGTCGGTGCGTCCTTGTTGGGCTCGGGGAGTCTGATGTCGACCGACCGGTTGCGGACCTTGAACTTGGCCCACGGGGACCATTCGGTCTCATACAAGCTGCCGTCGTAGGCGGAGGTGTGGAAGGTGTAGGTGGCGCCCGGCTTCAGCTTGTCGTAGTCGACCTTGACCTGCGCGCGGTCACCGGATGCCACGTACTCCGACACCAGGACGCCGAACTCGCTGTCGTCTAACTTGACCTTGGTCTTCGGGTTGCCGTTGGCGTCGGTCGTGTAGACCTCGAACGTCAGGTTGGCCCGGTCATTGTCCTTGTCGGTCACGGTGTTACGCAGGACCACCTCAGTGGTGTTGACCTGCCACACACCGCCCGTCTGCGTGAACGTCGGGCCAGCCTCCGGGTTCTTGCCGGAGACTGGGCGGTTGCCGGCTTGATTCTCGCTCTCCGGCCCCGCCGCTGGGCGGGAGGAGGGGGCAGCGTTGGGGTCAGGGGCCGGGGTGTAGGCGGGCTCGGGCAGCGCGGTCGCCACCCCGGATCCGAGAAGCACGGCAGCCGCTACACCCATGACTAAGTGAGCGAATATATTTCTTCGCCTCAGTGAACTGCGCACGAAGCTGTAGTCCTCTCCCAGTGGTTGGTTCTCGCATTGCCACCCACCTTCCTAGGCCCTGCTGAGCTCAGACAGCAACCAACTATCCAGACATCCAAACGTGTTCAGCCAACGGGGAAGCACCGCGCACGCTCGCGCAACCTGTTAGCGATCACGTTGCACTCGCCACTTGGGAGCCATGCCGGACGTTTGCAAAACGTGACAGGAGGTCGGTGATTCGACTGCGACCCGCTCCCAGGGCCCAGGCCACGTGCCCGGCACCAGGGACACGACCGCCATCGGCGTCACATCGACACACCGGCTACTTTCGCCTACCACCGGCTCCAGACAACGGGCCTGCGTATGGGCATTACCGACCCTGTGGAGGTCCGGGACCCGCCTCTTCCACGGAGTCGAACGGCTTTCAACGGTCCGGCAACTGTGAGGCGGACGCGTGTGGAGTCCCCACCGCGAGGCCGGCGCACCAGCCGGGCCCTGCGGCCGCGGGGCGTGGGCCCGTCGCCGGCGGGCCGGGTTCAGCCGACGCGGGCGATCACATCAAGGCGAGCGTCGAGTGCGGCGAGGCAGGGGTGGTCCAGGAGTTGGGTCATGGTGCGGTGTCTCCCACCAAGTCTCACGAACACCATCGAAGCACCTGCACCACAAGGCCCGACCTGCACCAACGGCATCACCTAAACCACGTGGACGCCAGAAGACGCCACGCCTACCTGTGCCACGTGGTACCGCGCGGCCCTCTCGTCCGCACAGCGGACCGCACACCAAGATCCGGACCAGGGCCGGACCAACTCGGCTCCGCAATAGACGGGTCTGTCAAACGAGCGGTGTAACCGGGGTTGACGGTTACTGACGGGCTGCGGAGAGGCGGCCGTCGAAGGTGATGTCGAAGGCATTCAGCGCCGTCTTCCAGCGCATGGTCCACCGGCCCTGGCCCTGGTCCGTGGGGTCGAGCGACATGATCGCCATGTAGACGCACTTCAACGCGGCCCGCTCGTTCGGGACGTCGTCGGTGTACACGCGAACGTGGCCCTGGCAAGATTCTCGTGAAGCGAGGGTGTGCCACCGTGCGCTAGTGACACTCCGTCACGGGTAGCGGCATGGTCGGTGAGCGTGATGACCTCGTAGGAACTGTGTCTCCGCATCTGGATGCGGTGCAGGTGGAACGGGTGTGGTCGGCGGGCAGTGTGGTTCGCATCGCTGCCTGTACCAGCGAGTTGACGGTGGCGTGTCCGGACCGCGGTCTCGGGGCGACGCGGGTGCACAGCCGCTACTCCCGCACGCTTGCCGACGTCGCGGTCGGCGGGCGGTCGGTGCCGATCAGGCTGTCGGTGCGGGGGCTGTTTTGTGACTCTCTGAGTTGCGGTCGGCGGACGTTCGCCGAGCAGGTCGAGGGACTGACGGTGCGCTACCAGCAGATCTCGTTGAACCGGTGGATCACCCCCCGCACCGTGCCCTCGTCGGCCTGGACCAGATGGGCGACTACCGGGACCCGGTTGCCGCCGGTCGAAGCGAGCAGCATCATCGCCCGGCGGTAGCGCACCGGGTTGGTGCTGCCCCGGCGCACGACCTGCTGCAGCTTCTGCCCTTCCTGATCGGTCAGTCTGCGCACAGGCTCGGCCACACACGCCTCCAGCCGTCAGAACGGACGTCACCGTCCATCCAACTGCCCCAACCTCCAACCCGGCGAACCTTCCTGGTCAAAGCACTAGGCCAGGCCGTGAAGGCCATGTGGAGGCGATTCGACAGGAGTTCAACCGCGGCCGCGCCCTACTGCGGGCCCTCCGGCGAACGCACCTTCGCTCAACTCAAGTACTGGCGCCTGCTACAGCGAGCCCGATGTTCCACCTGCCGCACCGGAACCGCGGGCCACGCCATCCACACCCTCCTGACCTGTGAATATTCAGGATGAAAACAGTTCACTGGGCAGTCCTGGCGTTCTCCATATCCCGCCCCCCGGGGGTGCCAGCAACTCCAGGGTGGTGACGTGTTCAAGCCGACTCAGTCTCCAATCCCAGCGGCCTCAGCAAGACCTATTTTACCGGGAACACCCAAGACTCTCACCTCTACGACAGTTGCCGAGAATCTTCCCTTTTGCGTAACTTACCTGCGCCGCGAATGCCCCATATGGCGCCATCTACGGCGAGCCTTTGAAGCATTCTCGCAATGCTTCAACAAAGTCCGCAGGAACCCCTTGGCGTTGGACTGAGGTCCACCTTATGGGCGACTGGATACGGAATTCTAAATTCCTTCGGGATTGAAAGTGTGCCGTTGAGTCGGCCTCATGGTCTGGATAATCTCCAGGAGCGCCCTGACGGGGTGCTTTCCCAAGCGATATGAGAGGAGGCGTCATGCAGAACGAAGAGACTGTTGACCTCATCGTGATCGTCCAGGAATAGAGCGAAGCCCTGGCCTGTTTCGACCAGGTGGGCTGAGCCGGAAGTGTTGTCCCTCCGTATGGAGGGGCAACACTTTTCTCGTTGTTCAACATCGGCAGGCAACGGTGAAGGGGATGTAGGTGGAGGCGCGCCCGATCGATCCGGTGATGTTTCAAGTCAAGAGAGACGGCGTGTATCTCTCGAGTCCGCGAGTAAAGGGCAGGGTTCGACTCCATCGATCGATCGCGCGGATGCTGATCGAGTCGCCGGCCGGTATCAACCTGGAAGAGGTCGAGGGAGATTCAGAAGCTATTTCTCGGGCTCTGAAGCAGCTGCTGGAGCTGGGCTTCCTCGAAGAAGTGGGGGACGGTGAATCTGTTTGGCCCACCCCGTGGTGCGAATGGGGCGGTTTGGCCTGGCAGTTCCACCAGAGCATACGAGACGCGCCGTTTGCCAGTAAAGGCACCGATGAGCGCGAGCGATATGGCGATGCGCTGGCCGATCGTGACATGCCGCGAGGTGCGAAGCCGATCGACCCCTCAGTTGAGATTCTGTTGCTCCCGCGAGTTCATACGGAGATGGCGGCAAGTTTTCAAGGATGTGCTGGAGGGCCGAAGGACGCATCGTGACTTCTTCGATTCCCCGATCCCTCTTGAGTCGCTTTCGACTCTGCTGCACTATACGTTCGCCCCACTCCGCTTCTCCGACGCCGGAGAAATGGGTGTCGTCCAGTTGCGGGCCAGCGCCGCTGGCGGAGCACGCCACGAAACGGAAGCCTACGTAGTCGCGGTTAACGTCAACGGTGTTTCGCCGGGGATCTATCGGTATGACAACATCAGGCATGGCCTGATCAGCGTCCACCCTGAGGTGTCCCGCGAACAACTTGAGCATCTCACCCACGCTCAAGGCTTCTTCACCTCCGCTGGATTTGGAGTCATCACCACGGCCGTGCCTGAGCGCATGGCCTGGAAGTACCCCCACCCTCGGGCATACAAGATGCTCCTCCAGAACGTGGGCCATGTGGCCCAGGTGTTCTCGATGACGGCGACGGCTCTCGGACTCGGCGCAGGGCTCACCGGCGCGTTCCGAGACAGTGAGGTCGAAGATCTCCTGACCATCGACGGCATCGGCGAGTTTCCCACCTTCTTCTTCAGCTGCGGTCTTCCACAGTGCAACCCAGACGGCTCACCGATCCGGTACCGCTCGCCGGAGACCCCGTTCCTCAACTGACCATGCACAGAACAGCAGGGGGCAGGAAGCATATGGCTGAATCGAACGTGACGGAAGGCCCACTCAGCCATTCCAATTTCCGCATCATGGCCATCGGCCGGGGCGTCACCACGATCGGCAACGGAATAGCCCACATTGCCCTCGCGTTCGCCGTCCTCGACATCACCGGATCCCCCACCAAGCTAGGACTGGTGGTTGGGGCGCGGTCCATGGCGAACGCCGCGATGATGCTCCTGGGCGGAGTCTTGGCGGACCGAGTGCGAAGAGCCCTGCTGCTGCAGGGCTCCTCCTACGCCGCGGCCGCAACCCAGCTGGCCGTCGGCGTGGGACTGCTGGTCGGCGTGACGTCCCTGCCGTTCCTCATGGTGATGTCAGTGCTCAACGGCATCTTCGCGGCCATCTCCGTTCCCGCAACATCAGCACTGGTGTCGCAGACCGTTCCGGCAAGCCTCCTCCAGCAAGCCAACGCCATCTTCCGCATGTTCACCAACAGTGCCTTGGTCATCGGGTCGGCCGCCGGAGGCATCATCGCCGCCGTCGCCGGCCCTCCGTGGGGCATCATCGTCGACGCACTGACCTTCGCCCTGGCCGGGGCGATCTTCAACAGAGTCCACGTGCCGGAACTCCCGAAGACTGCGGGCAAGCGCTCGGTACTCATCGATCTGAAGCAGGGCTGGTCGGAGTTCATCTCACACCGCTGGCTGTGGATCGTGGTCCTCCAGTCCACCGTCTGGCAGGTGGTCTGGGCAGGCAGTATTCAGGTTCTCGGCCCGGCCATCGCCGACGAATCCATCGGCAAGCGGGCATGGGGACTTGTGTTGGCCACGCAGGCGCTCGGCACGATCGCGGGCGGCTATCTGGCACTGAAATGGCAACCCCGCAAGGCTCTGGGCTTCGGGGTGATGATGACCGCCCTCAGCGCCCTCCTGCCGGCCGGCCTGGCCATCTCCCCTGAACTTGCTTATCTCCTGCCCATCGCGCTTCTGGTCGGCATGGCCATGGAACAGATTGGTGTCGCCGGCAGCACCGCGATGCAGGAAAACGTCCCCGGCGACCGGCTGGCCCGCGTCTTCTCCTACCAACTCCTCGGCGCCACGGCCGCTGTTCCGCTCGGACAACTCCTCGCAGGCCCCCTGGCAATGGCCTTTGGCAGCAAGGAGATCCTGCTCTGCGTAAGCGCCGTCATTGTGGCGTCAACTCTCGCATCCGTATCGAGCCGCAGTGTGCGTGCACTTGAGCGTCGAGTACCGGACCGCTTGTCTGCGGTAGCACCTGCGACACCCACAAAGTGACGTTGCCGATGAAGGAAGCCATGAGACAAGATCTAGTTCACCTTCGCCTCATGACCGATGCGGAATACGCCGTGTATGAGCCGTATGTCATAGCCGACTATGCGCAACGGAACGTGGCCGCTGGCACTTTCGTGATGGGCGAAGCCATGGAACGGGCGCGCGCCGACTTTGCGAGGCTACTGCCACAGAGGGAATCCACAGCCGACAACCATCTGTACACGGTTGAAGGCCCGGAGGGCGAGCACGTCGGAAACCTCTGGTATGCGCTCAGGCGCCACGCTGGAAACACAACGGCGTTCATCCTCAACATGGAAATATTCACTCAACATCAAGGACGAGGGCTCGGGCGAGAATTGCTTCACGCGTGCGCGCAAGACGCGTCCAGTCGTGGAGCAGGAGCTGTCGAGATTCAGATCCTTGGCGGGGAAGACGAAAAGCGCAGACTCTTTCGCAGTGTGGGCATGGTGGAGCAGCGCATCGTCATGAGATGGAACCTAAACAGCGGTATCCAGGCGAGGGGAGATCGATGAGCGTGGGACAGACAGCAGGCGAAGCAGAGTGCCGCGCAGCAGACTTGAGGGTGCTCGCACGGGCCTTGCCCATATTCGGCGGTTCCGTTGACGGGGCGGAGCTGATTCCGCGACGGTTCGCAGCATCACGCAAGGCACGTGAGACGTTCGGGGTGCCCGAGCTGGAGACGGCCCTCAACGGGGGGCTGCTCAGGTACCCCTACATAGGTCTCGTTCGAGACGGAAAGCAAGTCTCCCCAAGGGAGTTCACCCAGACGCGGCGCGTTGCCTTCGCTGAGCAGCCGCTCTACGCGGACGCCGCCTTGGTGGTGAAACAGTTCCATCAGGGATCGACCATCATCCTGAAATCACTGGAGGAGTGGCACCCTCCAGTCCGGAACATGGTCAACGACCTCGCCGCGCTCACCGGCACCCAAGTCAAGGCAGACGTGTTCTTCACGCCGCCACACGCCAAGGCGCTTGTCGTCCATCGGGATGAATTTCACATCTTCGCAGTCCAGTTGCATGGCACAAAAGACTGGGTACTCCAAGGGGTCCCCGAGGGGAGCTCGTGGCGCGGCGGCCCCGCTCCGGCGGATACCTTGGATGAGCCGGAGAACGTAACCCTCACGTCCGGTGATGCGATGTTCCTGGAGGCCGGGACAGCGCACTCAGCGAAGAGCCAGGACGCGCCCTCGATGCACATCGCCTTCGAATTCCGCTCCTTCCGCATCACGGACCGGCTGGATCAAGTGATCCGGAAGATCGCCGCAACAAAAGGCCATGCCTTTGTTTCGCTGGACACGGACGTGGCAGCACGGCAGATCCGCAGCGTCCTGAGCCAACTCTCCGAAGAGCTCAACAAGTTGGACGCCGACCGCCTCGCACGAGACGCAACACAGCAACTCATCGTGGACTCGACGCGGTACGACGTAACCTTCGATAGCTGATCTTCACGCAGGGGCGTTGGCGGGGCGTGCGGTCGGCCACGTGCGCCGATGCCCATCGCACCACCCACCGGACAGGCTCTAGCCGATGATCCACGCTGCCCAGCAGCAACTTGCCGGGTCCGCGCGTACGGCCGACCGATGCCTTGAGCGCGGTGAAGCCGCCATGCGATCTGCCACCCGACCGCAGGCTCGGCGCTTGCTGGGACTGCCTCAGTAGAGGTTGTACTTGTACAGGCGCGTGCGGGAGTCGGCTTCGGTCAGGCCGAGTTTCGTGGCGATCGTGTCCCAGTCCGGCTCATCCTGGCGTACCCCGAACGCGGCGCTCTGCCCCGTCTCGGCAACGGTTTCCTCCAAGGTCGCGATGGCCCGCAGCGCGGCGAGGGGAGCGTCCTCGGCCAGTACGGTCAGGCGCTGCCGCACCTGCTCCAGGAGGTCCTGCACGTCAGCCGGGAGGGGCACAGTCTGCCGCTCGACCGCATCAACGTGCCGTTTCCAGGCGCGGTACGGGCCGCTCACGTCGTAGTCATCGGGGGCATCGGGGTCGATGCGCCCCCTGTCGATGGCGAACTGCTCTTTTCCGCGCCAGCCGCACGAGCACGCCGCCCGCAGCGCGCAGGCCCGCGGTGTGCCGGGGGTGCCGTCGTAGACCCACCAGTCGCTGGTCTGGTACACCTCGGCGGAACTGCCCGCATCGAAGAGCGCAGACTTCGGCTCGCTGCCGTCGTCCAGGACTGCCGCCGCCCTGCCCTCGTGCGACGCCCCGAACTGCGACTCCCACATCACCGTGGTCACCACACCCCGCCCTCCCTGGCCCGGCCAGTGAATCGCTCTCAACGACCATCGTGACGCCCACCACCGACCCGCGTACGCCACTTCGGCGAACAGGCACTGACCCAGCACCCGCGCCGGAACTGCCTCCACCGCCTGCTTCTCCTGCTCCTGAGCCCTGGCCTCCAGACTCCGGTTAGCTGACTGCAGTAGTCCAGCAAGCGACGTCAGCTGCTGGGCGTGACGCTGGGTAGATGCAACTCCCGGTGCACGTTGCCCTCGCCGAACCCGTCCCTGATCTGCCCCACCCCAGACAATGCGCAAGTGGGGCTTGACCTGCGCCGCCCAGGACATTGATCGCACCACCGCAAATCGTGGCGCCGCCCCCCCCGGCGACGGCCGTGATCCTCCGCTCTCCCGCTCCGGCAGTGCGATGAACGGGCCCGGCCGCGACTCGCCGCGAGCGAGCAGGCAGAGCGCGCGTACGACGCCGTCCGGCGCCCGGTGTACCGCCACCGTCGCGGGTCGAGCACGTCCGCGCGCGAGCCGACGCGGCGGGCCCGGTCGGCGGTCGGCCACGACCGCGACGCATTCACCATCGGGGAACGCTGCACAGTGGCGGCGGTCTGGTCAGCGCACTCGGTGAGGGCAACCTCGGCGGCGCGCATCGTGTCGAAGATCGCGAGACGCACGGGGACAGGGCGTTCGCCATCCGGGCGGGTCCGCGCTGCAAGGAGCGGAGGTGGGCGGCCTGGTGGCGCTCGCGCTTGAGGTGGTCATGGTGGCTATCCGGCAGTGTGCTGTGTGTATGGACTGGGGTGTCGTCGACTGCGCGATGGGCCGTGCTGAAGCTGCGCCGACTGGTACAAGTCCCACCCGGGCACCGCGACTTGCATCCGCATCCCCGCGGGTGCGGGGAGCACCGGAAAGCCCGGTTCGCCGACGTCTGCGCCACGGGACCATCCCCGCGGGTGCGGGGAGCACAGTCCGTACCCCTCGGGGCGGGTGTCGTAGCCGGGACCATCCCCTCGGGTGCGGAGAGCACAGCCGCACTTCGGGGTGTGGGCGGCGCCGACGGGGACCATCCCCGCGGGTGCGGAGAGCACGGTGCCGAGGTGGAGCAGACCTACCGCATCGAGGGACCATCCCCGCGGGTGCGGGGAGCACGGCTCCGGCCGGCCCGTGCCGTTGTAGGCCAAGGGACCATCCCCGCGGGTGCGGGGAGCACCGTCGCGGTCTCCGCCGTTACCCGTTGGCATGGGGACCATCCCCGCGGGTGCGGGGAGCACCGGTGGGCGCGGATCATGAGCGCGATGGACTGAGGACCATCCCCGCGGGTGCGGGGAGCACTTGTCGACGCCGCCAGCGCGCCACTTAATGACCGGACCATCCCCGCGGGTGCGGGGAGCACGACACGGGCACATGCCTAGCTCGTTCGGACGAGGGACCATCCCCGCGGGTGCGGGGAGCACAAGGTGTGGTGAGTATCAGTCACCACTACCTCGGGACCATCCCCGCGGGTGCGGGGAGCACCGGAACACGCCGTTCAACCATCTGGACAACACGGGACCATCCCCGCGGGTGCGGGGAGCACGCCCTCGACTTCTTCCGGAACGACGACCAGCGGGGACCATCCCCGCGGGTGCGGGGAGCACGGTATCGCTGCGGTGGCACTCGCGGTGAACGAGGGACCATCCCCGCGGGTGCGGGGAGCACTCGTAGCAGGCTCGCGCGCAGCGCCGCGACTTGGGACCATCCCCGCGGGTGCGGGGAGCACCCACCCGACGAACCCGCGGGTGTTGCCGTGGTGGGACCATCCCCGCGGGTGCGGGGAGCACCCTTCCTTCCCGCCTAACTGGCCGGCGCATACGGGACCATCCCCGCGGGTGCGGGGAGCACACTCCTTGACCTGCGGGTCTATCGCTGCCAAGTGCTGGTTTCGAGCAGCTTCACCGAATCCGACATATGAGACATTAGGGTCGGCAGGCTCCTTGGTACTGGCGGGTGCTCGTGCGGCGGGTGTGTCTGACGCCGGAGGATACGACGTGCTGTGCACTGGTGTCCGGATTCTTCTTGATCTGTTCGTAAGGGGGTGTGCTTTCTCTGTATCGCTGCGGTGGTCTTGGGTTTGCCTGTATGCCTCTGGCATGACAGTTGACGGGGAGGTACGTGCGGGGCTCGGGGGCCGGCTTGCGGGGCCGGTGCGTTCTGTGTGGGCCAAGCACGACCGGGATACCGACGGGTGGTTACCGCTGTGGCAGCACATGGAGGACAGTGCTGCGGTGGCCGGGTTGTTGTGGGACGAGTGGCTGCCCGCGAACGTCCGCGCGCTGACGGCTGGGGTGTTGCCCGGCGGAGCGGAGGACGCCCGGTCGCTGGTCATGTGGCTGGCGGCGGTGCATGACATTGGGAAGGCTACGCCGGCCTTCGCGTGTCAGGTCGATCAGCTCGCTGACGCGATGCGGGGGCAGGGCCTGGAGATGAAGACCCGAGGCCAGTTCGGGGCGGATCGCAGGATGGCCCCGCACGCGCTGGCGGGGCAGGTGCTGCTGAGTGAATGGCTGGAGGAGCGGTACGGCTGGCCGGCCCGGCAGAGCGGGCAGTTCGCGGTCGTCGCGGGCGGCCACCACGGGGTGCCGCCGGAGCACGGGCAGCTCAATGATCTGTATGACCGGCCGTATCTGCTTCGGGCGCCGGGGGCGAGTGGCCAGCTCTGGCGGCGGGTCCAGGAGGAGCTGCTCGATGCGTGTGCCGAGGAGCACGGCGTGCAGGAGCGGCTCGGTGCCTGGCGGTCGGTGAAGCTGCCGCAGCCCGTGCAGGTGCTTTTGACCGCTGTGGTGATCGTCGCCGACTGGATCGCCAGCAATCCGGACCTGTTCCCGTACTTCCCGCAGGAGACCCGTACCGGTCAGGAGCGGGTCGCTGCGGCCTGGCGTGGGCTGAGGTTGCCTTCTTCGTGGCGGGCCGAAGAGCCGTCCGGGGACGCGCGGGAGGTGTTCGCCTCACGGTTCGATCTGCCGCCGGGGGCGAGAGCCCGGCCGGTGCAGGAGGCCGCGGTCCGGCTGGCTCGTGAGATGCCCGCGCCTGGCCTGATGATCGTTGAGGCGCCGATGGGGGAAGGGAAGACGGAGGCCGCACTCGCGGTCGCCGAGGTCTTCGCGGCCCGATCAGGTGCGGGCGGAGTGTTCTTCGCCCTGCCCACGATGGCGACGGGAAACGCGATGTTCCCGCGGCTGCTGGAGTGGCTTGGTCGGCTGCCCGCGCGGGAGGGGACCAGGCGGTCTGTGCTGCTCGCGCATTCCAAGGCCGCTCTCAACGATGAGTACGCCGAGCTGATGCGCGCTGGTCGGCAGAGGATCGCTGCGGTCGGCGTGGACGAAGAAGTGGGGCGGTGGCGGCCCTCGGACGAGAAGCGTGTGGCTCCAGCCGAGTTGGTCGCCCATGCGTGGCTGCGTGGGCGGAAGAAGGCGATGCTGTCGTCGTTCGTCGCGGGGACGGTGGACCAGTTGCTGTTCGCCGGGCTCAAGAGCCGGCATGTGGCGTTGCGTCATCTCGCGGTCGCAGGAAAGGTCGTGGTGATCGACGAGGCGCATGCCTATGACACGTATATGAGTGTCTATCTGGACCGGGTGCTGTCGTGGCTGGGTGCCTACCGAGTGCCGGTGGTGGTGCTGTCCGCGACGCTGCCCTCGGCCCGTCGCCGTCAGCTCGCGGAAGCCTATGCCGGAGCCGGTGGTGAGACCGGTGGTGATGCGGGGGGGTTTGAGGAGGTGGCGCGGGCCGCCTCCTATCCGCTGCTGACCGCCGTTGCGGCCGGTCAGGATCCGGTCGTCGAAGGGACCGCGGCCTCGTCCCGGGGCGGCGATGTCCATCTGGAACCGTTCGACGACGGCCAGCGGGAGTTGACCGACCGGCTGGCGGCCGAGTTGGAGGGCGGGGGCTGCGTCCTGGTCGTACGCAACACGGTCCGGCGGGTCCTGGAGACAGCCCGGGCGCTGCGTGAGCGCTTCGGTGAACAGGCCGTGACCGTCGCTCACTCGTGTTTCGTCGATGTGGACCGGGCGGAGAAGGACGCCGATCTCCTCGCCCGGTTCGGGCCGCCGGAGAAGGCGGGCGGGCGGCGCCCGGCCGGGGCACACATCGTGGTCGCCAGCCAGGTCGCCGAGCAGTCGCTCGACGTCGACTTCGACCTGCTCGTCACCGACTTGTGCCCGGTCGACCTGATGCTCCAGAGGATGGGACGCCTGCACCGGCACCGGCGCGGCGCGGGACAGGTGCAGCGCCCCGAGCGTCTGCGTACGGCCCGGTGCCTGGTCACCGGTGTTGACTGGAGCGGGGAGGTGCCTGTTCCGGTGCGGGGGTCGGTCGCTGTGTACGGGGCGTATGCGCTGCTGCGCTCCGCCGCCGTCCTGCTGCCCCACCTGAAGGGATCGCGTCCGCCTGTGCGTTTGCCCGGGGACATCAACTCCCTGGTCCAGGGCGCGTACGCCGATGATTGCGCAGGCCCCGCAGCGTGGTCCGAGGCGATGGCCGTGGCGCGCGAGCGCCACGAGAAGCACCGTGCGGAGCGGGCCGGGCGGGCGGAGGTGTTCCGGCTGGACGCGGTGGGGCGGCCGGGCCGGCCGCTCATCGGGTGGGTGGCGGCGGGCGTGGGAGACGCGGACGACACCCGGGCCGGACGGGCCCAGGTCCGCGACAGCAAGGAGAGCCTGGAGGTGGTGGTCGTGCAGCGGCGGGCCGACGGTTCGTTGGCCACACTGCCCTGGCTGGCGAAGGGCCAAGGCGGGCTGGAGCTGCCTCAGGACCGGCCTCCGACGGCGGCCGCGGCGCGGGCCGCGGCCAGTTGTGGGCTGCGGTTGCCCCTCCAGTTCTCGTACGCCGAGGTCATGGACCGCGCGATCGCCGAGCTGGAAGAGCTGTACGTGCCGGCCTGGCAGGGGAAGGACAGTCACTGGCTGGCTGGCCAGCTGATTCTGGCGCTGGACGCTGATTGTCAGACCTCTCTGGCAGGCTTTTCACTCCGCTACAGCCAAAGCGACGGCCTTGAGGTGAGCAGTGACCAGATCCGATGAACCAGCCGCGCTGGAGGGCGTGTTGGCGTTCGACCTCACCAGTCGGCCCTGGATTCCGGTACTGGATGAGAACGGCATCCAGGACGAACTGTCGCTGCGTGATGTCTTCGCCCGTGCGGGCCAGCTCCGTGGCGTTGTGGGGGATCTGCCCACGCAGGAGTTCGCCCTGATACGTCTCCTGCTCGCGCTGGCCCACGATGCGCTTCAGGGCCCGCGCGACACGGAGCACTGGGCGTGCATGTGGGCTGACGACGACTGCTTCGCGCCGGTCGCGGCCTATCTCGACGCTCACCGTGAACGGTTCGACCTGCTGCACCCGCGCACGCCGTTCTTCCAGGTCGCGGAGTTGCGCACCGTGCGCGACGAGGTCTTCTCACTCAACCGGATCGTCACGGATGTCCCCAACGGCGAGCCGTTCTTCAGCTCCCGGATGCCGGCCGTCGAGCGGCTCGGCTTCGCCGAGGCGGCCCGCTGGGTCGTGCACGCGCACGCGTATGACACCTCCGGCATCAAGACGGGGATCGACGGCGACGACCGGGTCAAGGGCGGCAAGGTGTACCCGCTCGGGGTCGGGTGGGCGGGCACACTGGGCGGGGTCCTCGCCGAGGGCCAGACACTGCGCCAGACCCTGCTCCTGAATCTGGTCGCCGCCGACACCAGCGGCGTGCGGTTTTCCCCTGACGACGCTCCGGCCTGGCGGCGCGAGCCGTGCGGCCCCGGTCCGACGGGCCGTGAGCGGCCGGCGGGCCTGCGTGACTTGTACACCTGGCAGAGCCGTCGGCTGCGCCTGCGCTTCGACGCGGACGGTGCCTACGGCGTCGTGCTGGGCTACGGCGATCCGCTCGCCGCGCACAACATGCACGGCGACGAGCCGATGACCGCCTGGCGCAGGAGCCCGGCCCAGGAGAAGAAACGCGGAGAGCCGCTGGTGTACCTGCCGCGGGAGCATGATCCGGCCCGGGCAGCGTGGCGGGGTATCGAAGCCCTGGTGGTGGGACGGGCCGAGGCGGCCCAGGGCGGTGAGGCCGCCAAGATGCTACGGCCGGGCATCCTGGAATGGATTGCCCGGCTGGTGACGGAGGGCGAGCTGCCCTGCGGCTTCCTGATCCGGGCGCGCGTCCTGGGGGCGGTCTATGGAACCCAGCAGTCGGTGATCGACGAGATCGTCGACGACCGGCTGGCCATGGCCGTGGTGCTGCTGCATCAGCAGGACCGTGTATATGCCCGGCAGGCCATCGACGCGGTCGGTGAGGCGGAGAAGGCGGTCACCGCGCTCGGCGATCTCGCCACGGATCTCGCCCGCGCTGCGGGCAGCGCGAGCGAAGGCCCCCGCTCGGCCGCCCGCAGCCTAGGCTTCGCCACCCTGGACGGCCCCTATCGCATCTGGTTGCGCGACTTGGCCACAGCCGAGGACCCCGACGCTCACCGCACTCGCTGGCAGCGACACGTCCACCGGCACTTGCGGCGCCTGAGCGAACGCCTCATGAGCGAGGCGGGCGACGCCGCGTGGGAGGGCCGGGTGGTGGCGACAAGGAAGGGCTCCGAGTGGCTCAACTCGGCCCTTGCCGACAAATGGTTCCGCATCCGCCTTAGCAACGCGCTCGGCGATCCCTACCCCCTTGACCGGCCGCCGGACGACGGCTCCGCACAGGGGCCCCACTCCTCTCCAAAGGTGCCTGCATGACCACACCCCCCACCACTGAGCAGCGCGTCAGCACGCTCACCAGCGACCACATCGTCCCACTGCAACGGGGGTATCTGGGCGACCAGTCCTACGCAGTGGGGGCGTTGGCCCGGCTGCGCCGGGGCGCGGGCAAGGAGTTCTCCCAGGTGCCGGATCTGTGGGGGCTGGCCGACACCGGAGTCCTCCACGGCCGGCCCGCCGAGGGCGGGCGGCTATTGAGCGAGGACGAAGTGACCCGCGCCGAGGATGCGGTACACGTGGCGCTCACACTGTGGGCGCTGCACCAGCAGTCCCGCGGCACGGCCATGCACCGGCCCGGCTCTCGCACCGCGCCCAGGGGACTCGGTGCCGCGGTGCGCCAGCTGATGCCGCCGGGCGAGATCGCCGAGCCCATCCGCAAGCGTTTCGTCCGCGTCGGCACCGCACCCGGCCTGCCCGTACTGGCCCAGCGTCTGCGCGAGATCGTCCTGCTGCTGAGGGGCGCGGACATCCCCTTGGACTACGCCCTCCTGGCCGGGCAGCTCTACCGCTGGCAGGAGCCCACCAGCCGCGAGGCCGTACGCCGGACCTGGGGACGGTCGTTCCACTCCTCCCGGCCTCCCGAGAAGAACGAGACGCACCCCCCGGCCACTTCCGACGACATCGACGACATCACTGATCTCACGGACAAGGACGCCTCGTGAACCGCATCTTCCTCGACGTGCACGCGCTGCAGACAGTGCCGCCCAGCAACCTCAACCGGGACGACACCGGCGCACCGAAGTCAGCCGTCTACGGCGGGGCGCCCCGCGCCCGCGTGTCCAGCCAGGCATGGAAGCGCGCCACCCGCACCTACTTCGCCCAGGAGCACCTCCTTAACCCGAGCGAACTGGGTGTACGGACGAAGAAGGTCGCCGAGGTCCTCGCCGCCCGCATCACCAGCCTCGATCCCGCCCTGCGCACTGCCGAGGCACTCCAGATCGCCGCCGAGGTGATCCACGCGGCCACCGGTTCCAAGATCGAGGCTCCCAAGCGGAAGGCCGACGCCGCCAAGAACGGCGGGCCAGAGCCAGCGCCGGAGTCGAAGTACCTGATGTTCCTCAGCGCACGGCAGCTCGACGGTCTCGCCGCGCTGGCTGTCGAGGGCGCGGCCGACATCAAGACCCATCTCAAGGACAAGGACAACAAGGCGCGAGCCCGGGAGATCGCCGACACCCGGCACTCCGTCGACATCGCACTGTTCGGCCGCATGGTCGCCGACTCCGCCGACTTCAACGTCGATGCCGCCGTCCAGGTCGCCCACGCCATCAGTGTGCACCGCGTCGACAACGAGTCCGACTACTACACGGCCGTGGACGACGAGAACACCGACGCGGAATCGGGCGCCGGAATGATCGGCACCGTCGACTTCAACTCCTCCACCCTCTACCGCTACGCGGCGCTCAGCATCCACCAGCTCGCCAAGAACCTCGGTGAAGGACTGCGCGAGGAGGACCCGCGAACCGCTCCCGTGCGGCGCGCGGTCGAGGCGTTCGTACAGAGCTTCCTCGAGTCACTGCCGACCGGAAAGATCAACACATTCGGGAACCACACCCTTCCCGACGCTGTAATCGTCAAACTGCGCACCACCCGGCCCATCAGTTACGTCGCCGCGTTCGAGGAACCCGTTACCGGGGAGAGCGGGCACCTGCGTGCAGCGGTGGCCCGTCTGGCCGAGTACGTCCCGGACGTGGAACGCACCTACGGAGACGAGGAGTCCACCCTCTCCTGGGTCCTGCGGGTCGGACCGAGCACCGAGCAGCTCGTCGGCCTCGGCACGCAGGCCCACCGGCTGAGCGAACTGGTCCAGGCGGTAGGCCAGGCCGTCGCCGAGCGCCTGGACAAGCCCGTATGAGCGTCCTGGTCCTGCGGCTGGCCGGGCCCCTGCAAGCGTGGGGGGCGTCGGCCCGCTTCGCCCGCCGCACCACCGAGTCCGCTCCCACCAAGAGCGGCGTCATCGGTATGCTCGCCGCGGCCCAGGGCCTCGGCCGCAGCGACGACGCCGGCCTGGCCCGCCTGTCCGCGCTGCGCTTCGGCGTCCGCATCGATCAACCAGGCACCCGTGTACGGGACTTCCAGACTGCCCATCACGCTGTCACCGGCAAATCCATGCCACTGTCCGAGCGCTTCTACCTCGCCGACGCTGTCTTCGTCGCCGCCTTCGAAGGAGAACGCACCTTCCTTGACGAACTCCACACCGCCCTGCGTGGGCCCGTCCACCCTCTCTTCCTCGGCAGACGCTCCTGCCCACCGGCCCTCCCGGTAGAGATCGGCACCCGCGACAGCTCCCTCGCACAGGCCCTGCGCGATGAGCCCTGGCAGGCCGCCAGCTGGTACCAGCGTCTGCGCCGCAAGGAGCACACGGTGTCCCTGGTCGTTCTGCGCGAGCCCGCCCCAGGCGAACAGCACGGCGATGTCCTACGCGATCAGCCCCTCAGCTTCGCTGCCGCGCACCGGCGTCACGCACTGCGCTCCGTGGTCAGCACAACCGTGGAGGTGCCCAACCCGCGCGCCGTGCTGGCTCCCTGCGAGTCGGCCGCCGCCCGCCCCGTGCCGCGCCATGACCCGTTCGACGCCGTGGACGAGGAAACCCTCTGATGTATCTGACCCGCTTTCGTGTGAACACCGCGCGGCCCGGTGCCCGCCGTCTGCTCTCCTCACCGCAGTCGCTGCACGCGGCCGTCATGGCCTCCTTCCCCGGGCTGCTGCCGACCACCAGCACGGGCGGCGCTCCAGGGCCCAGGGTGCTGTGGCGTTTGGACCACAACGCCAGGGCCGAGGTCTTCCTGTACGTCGTGAGTCCCGGTCGGCCCGACCTGACCCACCTCGTGGAACAGGCCGGCTGGCCAGCCGCCGCCCTCGATCCGGACACCCCCGGCTGGCAGAGCCGCCCGTACGCCCCCTTCCTCGACCGCCTCGCCGCAGGTGGCATCTGGGGGTTCCGGCTCACTGCCAACCCGGTGCACCAGATCCGGCGCAAGGACGGCGAACCGACCAAACGCACCGCGCATGTCACCCCCGTCCACCAGCGGGGCTGGCTCCTGGACCCCAAACGCCAGGAAAGGGCGGGGTTCCGCGTCCTGGAAAAACCACAGGACCAACGCCTGCTGCCCGGCGGCACCACCCACCAGAACCATCCTCACCACGGAGACCAGTACGAACTGACCGTCCGTGACGAGCGCACACTGTCCTTCGCCAAATCCCGCGACGACAGATCACAGGCCCACCGGGTGAGAGTGGTGACGGTCACTTTCGACGGACGCCTCGAAGTCACCGACCCCCACGCCCTGCGCCGCACCCTCACCCAGGGGCTGGGCAAAGCCAAGGCATACGGCTGCGGGCTCATGACCCTCGCCCCTGTCCCGACGCCTTCCGCACCCGGGGAGTAGGCAGGTGCCAACAGTCGGCAAGCGTGCCGCCCTCACCCCGCGCCACCTCACCCGTACCGGCGAGCGGGTCTCCTTCATCTACCTGGAACGCTGCACCGTCCACCGCGACGCCAATGCCATCACCGTCGAGGACGCCGACGGCACCACCCACATCCCCTCCGCCACTGTCGCCACCCTCCTGCTCGGCCCCGGCACCCGCATCACCCACCAGGCAATGAGCATTCTCGGCGAGACCGGAGCGGCGGTTGCCTGGGTAGGAGAACACGGCGTGCGCTACTACGCCGGCGGCCGGGCACTGAGCCGCTCAGCCGCCCTCGTCGAAGCCCAAGCCACCCAGTGGGCCAACCTGCGCAGCCGCCTCACCGTCGCCCGCGCCATGTACCGGCTGCGCTTCCCAGACGAGAACCCGGACGGCCTGACCCGCCACCAGCTCCTGGGACGTGAAGGCGACCGTGTCAAAGAGTGCTATCGCGCCCAGGCAGCCCGCACCGGCATCCGCTGGCACGGCAGGAAATACACCCCAGGCGACTTCGGCAGCGACGACCCCGTCAACCAGGGCATCACCGCCGCAGCCCAGTGCATGTACGGCATCTCCCATGCCGTCGTCGCCTCGCTCGGATGCAGCCCCGGCCTCGGATTCGTCCACTCCGGGCACGAACTCTCCTTCGTCCTGGACATCGCAGACCTCTACAAGACAGAGATCGGCATCCCCCTCGCCTTCGACATCGCAGCCGAGGGCCCCGAGGACGTGGGCCCCAGAACTCGCCGCGGCCTGCGTGACCGCATCAACGAGACCGGGCTCCTGGACCGCTGTGTCAACGACATCAAGCATCTGTTGCTGCCCGGAGCCCAGACTGCGACTGACGACCGGACTGGCGAACAGGACCGCGTCACGCTCCAGAGCGACCAAGGCCACCAGGTGGCAGCCGGAGTGAACTACGGCTCCGGAGAGGCCGCCACGGACGCAGACGAGGCGGTCATCTGGTGACCGTCATCGTCCTCACCACCTGCCCACCCGGCCTGCGCGGATTCCTCACCCGCTGGCTTCTCGAAATCTCCGCAGGCGTCTTCATCGGCAACCCCTCCGCCCGCGTCCGCGACACCCTGTGGGACGAGGTTCAGCAATACGCAGGCCAGGGCCGCGCTCTGCTCGCCCACACCACCAACAACGAACAGGGCTTCACCTTCCGCACTCACGACCACGCTTGGCACCCAGTCGACCACGAGGGACTCACCCTCATCCGCCGCCCAAACACACAGCCCTCACCGGCCTCTACAGCACCGAAGCCCGGCTGGAGCAACGCTGCGAAACGCCGCCGATTCGGCAAAACCTAGCCTCCCCTATGCCCCTTTTGCTACTTTCGCCGGACTCGGGGAAACCGCTCCGAAACGGTCCCGCGCGCCGACAAAACACCAGGTCAAGCAGTGTGCTCCCCGCACCCGCGGGGATGGTCCCGCGAGCAGGGCCAGCGTTTCCACCACCGGGTGGTGCTCCCCGCACCCGCGGGGATGGTCCCCACGACGCTCGCCACCGCGTCGGAGCTGGACCGTGCTCCCCGCACCCGCGGGGATGGTCCCCACTCCGTGACGTCGCGGGCCTCGATCGTGATGTGCTCCCCGCACCCGCGGGGATGGTCCTGCCACGTCACGATGCGGCGCCCCATCAAGGGAGTGCTCCCCGCACCCGCGGGGATGGTCCCCCGGTCACCGCGTCGTCGATCTCCCCGGGGCGGTGCTCCCCGCACCCGCGGGGATGGTCCCCCGCGGCCGCCGGACGGGCAGGGAGACGCCTAGTGCTCCCCGCACCCGCGGGGATGGTCCCGCCGCGACGTCGGCGACCGCGCTGCAGGAGATGTGCTCCCCGCACCCGCGGGGATGGTCCCTGCTCTACACCGTGAAGGAAGCCGCCGCCGTCGTGCTCCCCGCACCCGCGGGGATGGTCCCGCGCACTCCTGGCGGAGGCGCGGCACTGGGAGGTGCTCCCCGCACCCGCGGGGATGGTCCCCATCGAGCGCCTCAAGCGTCTGGAAGACGAAGGTGCTCCCCGCACCCGCGGGGATGGTCCCTGCCGTTGCCCGGAGGCGAGACGGACGCCGGAGTGCTCCCCGCACCCGCGGGGATGGTCCCTCGCGGACGGCCCGGTCGCCGCGGCCGGTCTCGGTGCTCCCCGCACCCGCGGGGATGGTCCCATCGCCTGAGAGGAGCCGAATCCATGGGCGAGGTGCTCCCCGCACCCGCGGGGATGGTCCCGGCACGGAGCATCTCGCTTTCGCCGAACGCCTGTGCTCCCCGCACCCGCGGGGATGGTCCCGCCCTGCGCGCGCTGCCCGACTGGTGCGCCATGTGCTCCCCGCACCCGCGGGGATGGTCCCAGCCAAGTTCGAGCCGTCGCTGATCTCTCGGCATGCTCCCGTCACCCGCGGGGATGGTCCCGTGCGCAGCTGGCCGTTGACGTCGCGAAACCCGTGCTCCCCGCACCCGCGGGGATGGTCCCACGCCCTCCCACTGCGGATGACGCGTGCTCGCGTGCTCCCCGCACCCGCGGGGATGGTCCCGCGGCCCTCCCGACGGTCACCGTCAAGGTCTTGTGCTCCCCGCACCCGCGGGGATGGTCCCATCGGCCGCGCCGTCCCCCTGTCCGAGCACCCGTGCTCCCCGCACCCGCGGGGATGGCCCCGGAAGACCACGTGGACCAGGTGGACGTCGAGAGTGCTCCCCGCAGCTGCGGGGATGCTCCCATGCTCTTCTCCAGCACCTTGCGGGGCCGCTCGTGCTCCCGTCACCCGCGGGGATGGCCCCACGACGTGGTTGAATCCCTCGCCACGCAGACCGTGCTCCCCGCACCCGCAGGGATCCCTCGGTCACCAGCGAGGCGCCATCGGTGCCGTCGTGCTCCCTGCACTCGCGGGGATCGTCCCTCGGCGGGCCAAGCGCCGTCGTGCGGCACGGTGTGCCGCAGGGGTGGTCCCGGTCAGGACAAGTACCGCAGACTAGGCGGTAGACCTCCCGGGCCACATACCGCTTCAGACAGCGGATGATCTCACGCCGAATCTTCCCTTCCGCCACCCGGCGCTCGTCGTACGCCTGGGTACGCGGGTCCCAGCGCAGCCCGGTCAGCACGATTCGGTGCAGGGCCGCATTCACTTGCCTGTTTCCGCTGCGGTTGAGCCGACGATGGCATCTGCCGCCCGAGGAGTACTCAACCGCGCTTGCCTCGCACAACGCGGCGAACGACGCCGCACCGCACAGGCAGTCCGCTTTGTCCCCATCGCGACCAGCAAGACAGCGACGCCACGAGGTCCGCCCCCACGGCGGCAAGCAGTTGGGGGTAATGCGCTTTGATCAGCCCGGACAGGCGCTGCTGCAGCTCTCGGCCCAGCGCGCCAAGCTGCTCGATCCGCTCGGCCAGCGTGCGCAACGTGAACCGCGTAGCCCGCAGCACCGGTTCCGCCTCCCCGCTGTCGTTGCCGAACAGCGCACAGGCACGGACGAGCACTCGTCGTTTCATGCCGGCCAGCTCTTCCCACAGCGCTGAATCGGCAGTGACCGAGACCGCCTTGAACTGGTTGGTGGCTGGGTTCAGGCTTTGACAGCGGCATCCTGGGCCACCGTGTACATGTGTACGCCCTCTATCCGGCCGTTCCCTGACTTCACGCGGGAGCGCGCACGGCCGCTGAGCACGGCACGGGCAGCCGCTTCCGCACCGCCCTGGTCGGTCTTGCTCCGTCGGTAACGAGCCGGGTACCCCGGCCCAGGGGCCTCCATGACGTCGATGCCATGCGACAGCAGATACCGGGACAGAGCTGCGCCGTACCTCCCGGCCCCTTCCACTCCGGCAAGCCGAACGACACCCCACTGGAATGCCCATTGCGCGAGTTGACCGTATCCGGCCGCGGTTCCCGGGAAACTCTCGATGGCCAGGGTCTTCCCTGTCATCACCATCACGGCGGCCACGTGAATATCTCGATGAGTATCGCCCCCAAGAATCACCTCGTCTGCATCCGGAGAGGGGTCCCTTGAAGGAACAGATCGTGTCGGTTCGATGGTTCGTTCACCCCCGCCGGTGGCCACACGTCAGCGTCTGTCGGTGTGAGGGCTCAGGAGATGCTTGACCGTTTGTACTCCGGACATGGTTGACACGTTCGGTTGAACGTCTGTGATCTCCCGTCCACCGGTGAGGTGAGGGTGGTTCGGTCGGTGGTCGTGGATGCACAGCAGTTGACCGAGTACCGCTACCGAGCTGTCCGAGAGGTGCTCGGCGGGTCACCGATCGGGGAGGTCGCCACCCGGTACGGGACGTCGCGGCAGACGCTCCACAGCTGGCGGAAACGGTTCGAGCAGGAGGGTATGCCTGGTCTCACCGACCGGTCCCGGCGGCCGCGGAACAGCCCGAAACGGCTGTCCGCCGAGGTCGAGGCCCTGATCTGCCAGATGCGTCGGCAGCATCCCCGATGGGGTGCCCGGCGGATCTCTCACGAGCTCGCCCGGCGAGGGCTGGAGGTGGCGCCGTCGCGCGCGACGGTGCACCGGGTGCTGTCGCGCAACGGCTTGGTCCGTCGGCAGGAACAGCAGCATCCGCGCCAGTACCGCAGATGGCAGCGTGAGGCGCCGATGCACCTGTGGCAGATGGACCTGGTCGGCGGGGTGCCGCTGGCCGACGGCCGGGAATGCAAGATGGTCACCGGCATCGACGATCACTCACGCTTCGTCGTCATTGCCTCCGTCGTCGCGGTCCCCAGCGCCCGCGCGGTCTGCTCAGCGTTCACCGCCGCGATGCGCCGCTACGGTGTCCCTTTCGAGGTCCTGACCGACAACGGTAAGCAGTTCACCGGCCGCCATCAGCGGCCGCAGCCGGTGGAGGTGCTCTTCGAGCGGATCTGCCGGGAGAACGGCGTTACCCAGAGGCTGACCAAGCCCCGCTCTCCTACCACCACGGGGAAGATCGAGCGGTTCCATCGGACTCTGCGGGAGGAGTTCCTTGACCACGTGGCACCGTTCGAGTCGCTCGCCGCGGCTCAGGAAGCGGTGGACGGCTGGGTGGACAGCTACAACCACCAGCGCCCGCACCAGGCACTGGGCATGGCCATCCCGGTCAGCCTCTTCCGGCCCAACACTCCCGCCCCCGCGGGTGACGAGGAGCCCGAGGGGGCCGTTCGCAGGCCGGAGCTGGCCATCAACGTGATCGAGCCTCCTGTTGTCCCGCCCCATGGGTCAGCGGTGGAGTTCGAAGTGAGAGTGCCACCCAGTGGTGAGCTCACCCTGGTGGGCAGCAGGCTGCGGGTCGGCATCCATCAGGCGCTGGCCGGCCGGACGCTGACGGTCTGGGCCAATCAGCGCAGTGTCCACTTCCTGCTCGACGGGCACCTGGTCACCACCGTCCCGTCCCGGCTGAGGCCGGAAGACCTCGCCTACCTGACCATGCGCTACGGCGCCCGCCCCGCCGGACCCGAGCCGGCACCAGCTGCCCTGCCCAGGGCCCGGAGCGGCAAGGCCATGCTGGCCGCCGGTGAACCGGTGGAGGTCGACCGCAAGGTCAACCGTGACGGCGAGGTATCCGTGGGAGGCGCCGACCAGCAGGTCGGCTTCGCATTGGCGGGACGCACCATCACGCTCCGGCTCGACGGGCACCTCATGCACGCCATCGCCGACAACGCCCTCATGGGCACCTGGCCCTGCCCCGTCCCCACCGAACAGCTGGGGAAACTCCTCGGCGCCCGGACGGCCACCTCACGGCTGCCCCCTCCACCCTTGCCGGCCGGATCCATCCGGGCCCAGCGCAAGGTCCACGCGAGCGGAAGGATCATGGTCGCCAAGCAGTTCATCAAGCTCGGCCCCCGCCATGCCGGGAAGATCGTCACCGTCGTCATCGAGGACACGCACTTCCGTATCCTCCACGGAGAAGACGAAATCGCCGTCCGGCCCCGCAAGAACCCCGGACCAGTCACTCGTCTCATCGTCAGGGGCATGGGCACCCAGAAGGAACGTCAAGCATCTCCTGACGACAAACCGTCAGCCATGTCCTGAGACCTCACAAAGAACTCTTGAGCCGATACAGAGCCATCTTCGCGGGCCGTTTCGGCTTGAGTTCGTGCACATCTGCTTCGCCGCGTGAGGCGCGGGCTCTTTGCACGGACTGCTCGAGTGCGGCCATCAGGTCGACGACCGTGCCCGATGGCGCTTGTTCCAGCTCCGCCTGCAGCGGCTGTTTCCCCTGCGTCTTGTCGGGGATGACCTCGTGCAGGGCCTCGGTGTAGCGGTCGGTGGCCCACTCGGCGCCCTCGATGCCTTCCAAGCGTGGGTCGAGAGCAGCCCCAGGCGCCGCAGAACGGCAACGAGCAGGACGAGCCGCGCGGCTCGGCGGGGCCGACGCGACCGCCCTGCAGATGTGGAGCAATGGGGCCCGGGCGGCTCAACCGGGCGGGCCTGTTATCTCGGGTGAGGAATGGGTGTCAGACACCTCAGGCGAGTAACCCGAGAGGTCCGTGCCTGACAAGCATCCGCAGGTTGTTACAAATCGGGCCCTACTGCAGCCTGTCACTTGGATCGAGGAAAGGCATCGACCTTGTGACGATTTCTGACATCTACGCGGCCCCGCCACCATGGTGCTTTGCACGGCCAGGTGGCGGTGCAGGATCCTGGGGGCGTGCAAGTCGGCTCCGTACGGGCCTTCTGGAACGCTTCTTGTGGGACGACTTGCGGAACGGACGGCGGAGCGAGTAGTCCAGGACGGTGACGGGGGCAGCGTGGCTACGTGGTGGTGTGGGGCATGCGGTGGGCGGGTCGAGCTGGACCCGAACGTGGCGATGCGGGCGGCGGCGCAGCATGCGCGGGAGGCCGGGCATGCCCCGGCAGGATGGCTGACAGACCCGGGGAAATGGCGCGGCCGTCAGGAGCACACGCGGTCTGCCGGGCATTCTGCGGCGCCGGCCACGGCCACTGCCCCGCGGTCGAACGTGTGGCGGTGTGCTGCGTGCGGCGTGGAGCTGTCCCGGGAATTGGGCGTGCCGTCGGCGGATGTGAGGCGCAAGCACGCACGGGCGGTGGGTCACCGGGAGGCAGGTACACGCCTGGTGAGGCCTGACGGCGGGGTGGTGCGGCGGGTGATGACTTCCCAGAAGCGGGAGCGTGCAGGGCAGGACGGGTCGCCCCCGCAGGGTGAACGGCTGTTGACGGGGCAGGAACGCGGGATGCTCGCGTTGGCCATCTTCATGGCCCTCGTGGAGACCTTCGGTGGCCTGAGAGTGGCGCGGAAGTCCCGGGGGCGGCGTAGGAGGTATCTGGGCGGGCCGAGTGCTGTCCGCGGCGCTGGGTTTGGCGGAGGCGACGTAGGCGGGGGCGGTGGCGACTGACCTACGTGGCGAGCAGCACCAGGATCGCGGGCAGAACAGCGCCATACGCCAGACATCACCACAAGATCGACGCCATTCCTCGATCCAAACCACACGCCAGCCGCAGGCAGGAACGCAGCGTGGACGGAGCGAGTCGGGCGGCGCCCGCAGCACGGCACTGTGAGTGGCAGCGGCAAGAGCCGTCGTCGGTAACGGCCGTGGGTGCAGCGGGAGTTCGCCCCACATCGGGCACGGTGCTGTCGTGCCGATCGTCGCCGCGGTGATCGTCAGCGTCGAGCCGACGATCCTGAGATCCTCCACAGCGACGAACGCCGGGTGCGGCAGCAGCAGGCCAAGCATGTGATCGCAGATCAGATCCATTCTCGGTGTCCACCGTGACCCGGAACCCACGGCGGTCTCCGGCGGCGTACTGGTGGACCCGGCAGGAGCCCCATGGGCACGCCAGCGGGTAGAGGTCCGGGAAGCTTCACGCTCCGCCGGGACAGGCTCTAGCCAGGTCCGTCAGTGAGCAGCGCGCAGCGAAACCCGGTGTCGTTGTCGCACATGGTGTGGTCCGCGTCATTGTTGAGCGACGGCACGTGCTCGACGAGAAGCTGCTGGCCATGACCTTCCAGAGTCCCAGGAAGATCGAGCGCGGACTGCAGATGCTCGGGGCAAAGAACTGCTGGCAGCAGTTGGGGGCCGTGATCCAGCCGCCCATGGGGGCGGAAGAGTTGAAGGCCAGGCTGGGGAAGCTCTCGCACCGGCGCAACGACATCGTGCACGAGGGTGATCTCAAGCGCCAGGCCCAGCCCCGCAAGCTCCCGCACACGGCTGTCACCCCCGCACAGGTCAAGGCTGATCGGGACTGCATCGAGTCCTTCATCGCCGCGTTGTGGACGCTGCCGAAGGCAGAGCGGGTATGAGCCCTCGGCCGGAGCAGTGGTCCACGGCACCGCGGGCGCAAGGAAGGGCAGCTGCGCAGCATCGTCGGCAGGCTCAACGAGCCCACCGCCACGCTGTCCCGTGCAATCCCGCGTTGCCTGCGGGGGCTGCTGTGCCCGGGGCATCCAGCCGGGCACAGCAGCAGGAGAGGTCGGCTGGCTGCCCGTGAAGCCGCGGCGGGCCCGCCCCGGCAAGGCTCTCAGTTCAGCGCGGCGTGGCCGGCCTCGGTGGCCTCTACCAGGTCTGGCCGCTCCCCATTCGCCAGGTGGGTAACCCGGATGAAACCGCCGTCGTGCAAGCCGATCTCCGCTGTGAAGAGCCCGATCTGTTTCTCCTGCCATGCCACGCGCCGAGGATCATCCTCAGCGGCGCTGCGTTCGAAGTCCGCCGGGTGGATGGTGTGAAAGAAGTCGGAGGCGGCCACGGGCTCTGGTGACTGGGCGATCAAGCGAAGCAGCTCATGCTCATCGGCGTTCAGCGTCATGGCGGCAGCGTAGGGGGCGGCCTGGGCAGGGGCGACGGCTTCCGGTCCAGGTGTCGGTGGCGGCAGTGCAGGACATCAGCCCCCAGACATCGGGCCAGCGGCTCGGTGCGGCCCATCGGCCGGGGCGGGTGCGCTGGCCAGGAACAGCTGGGCCGCCGGAACTCTCCCTGCGGCCGCGGGATTCCGCGCCCGACGGGATCCACCCGGGCGGGCGCGGGCGTGCCGTGCGCGTGGGCGATGCCATCATGCCCTTCTCCTGGACAGCCAGATCAGGCCGTCTGCTTGTCCAGGTCGAAGACGTCGCCGGTCGGTGGCTTGGCTTTCACGGATTTGTCGTAGTCGTGGAAGGTGAGCGTCGTCGGCTGACCGCCTGCTACCTGCTCGGCTTTCAGGAGGTACGGCTTGCCTTTCGTGGCAACGTAGAGCGTGTAGTGGTCCTTGCCGTCGCTGTTGGTGAGCTTGAGAGCGGGGGTGCCAGCAATCGTGGTCGTTCCGGCCTTACGTGCCGTGGAGGCGGCGCGCTTGTAGGGGGCGAGCTGATAGCTGAGATCGCAGAACTTGACGTAGGCCTTGCCTTCGGGACTCGTCGTGCTCGTCTTGGTCCAGCGGCCCGACAGCAGCTCCACCACGGTCTCTATGCTGGCATCGGACTCTTTCGCGTCCTTGCCCGCCGCGCGCAGAAGGCCCTCGTCGTACTTTCGGTAGACGGTGTCGCCCGAGATGACCAGCTTCATGGAGCCCGCGCGGACCAGGCCGACCGTGCCCGCGCACCGGCCAGCGGTATCGAAGGCTACGTTCAGCGAGTCCAGGCCGATTCCCTTGTCCGCGACCCGGCCTGCCATGCGCAGTGACTTGGCGCCCGACATCGCCTTGATGACCTTCTCGGCGATCTCAGGGCTGGACAGGCCGTCGAAGGGATCCTTCGGCTTGGCGTCGGGTGTGTCTGAGGCCGCAGTCGCGGGCCCGAGCCTGCCGTCCTCAACGCCGCACGCCGCCAGGCTCACCGCCGCAGCAACAAGGCCGGCCACGGCGATCACGGTGCATCGCGGACGCAGATGATGACGCATGAGAAATCCCCCCGGGAAGTCGTTCAACGGGGACATCGCATCAGGGCTCCCGTCGTCGCGCTGGACCAACCGCGCGCAGCAGAGCATACCGAGACAGATCATCCATACCTCAGGCCCGCAGAGTGAGGGCCCGTGTGCTGGGCTCCCTGTCACCGATTCCCTTGCCGCGTCGTTACCCGGGTCGTGCTGGTCTGGGGGGCACGCCGCCGGGGCGGTCGAAGGACCGCCCCGGCATCCGTGCCGGGTGTCGGTCGCGCCCACCAGGATGGCGGATGCACTAAGGGCAACCGCGCCGCGCCCGGTCCGCTACCTCGACGCCCACACCGCCGTAGGTGACCTAGACGTCTGAAACTCGCGCGAGCGATGCCGTCATGCCCTCCTCCTGGACGGCCGATGCGTGTGGGGCAGCAGGCCGACAAGGGACGTGAGACGTCATGATCGACCCCCGCAACCGCGAGCAGCAGCGCGCCGTGCGCGACTACCAGCGGGCCCACCCCCACCTGGCCCTGGACCAGGCCCGCCAGGCTGTCGCCGCCCGCTCCGGCCAGGACAGACTCCCGGCCCGGATAGCTGGTGCTCCGCTGCCCCGCCCCGCCGAGTGGCTGGAGGGCTACGTGCAGCGCGTCGCCGCCGCGGCCGGCGTCCAGCGGCACCGTGCCATGGAAGTGCTCGGCCTGCAGCCCGGCTCCTCCGCCACCAAGCGCCTGGACCACCTCGCCGACGGCCCGCCCGACCAAGGTGGCCGCGCGCTGCCGCTCCCACGAGGCCGGACGCTAGCAGCGGCCACGGATACCCGGGCCAGGAGCGTGGAAGGTGAGGAGAAGCCGCGGCCAGCGTTCCCGTCTACTCAGACCCGGGAGCGTGTCCGATCGGCTACGTTGAGTCGACGAGCATGCGTGGGGGAGGACATGTGCTGACATCGGCGGTTGTGCGGGTCCCGATGGCGGGCGGGGGCTCGATTCTGGTGCAGGTGGACCCGGACGAAGTGCCAGCTGACTCTCAGGGGCCGGTCAAGGCGGGCCGAGCGACGGACGTCGTACGGGAACTACCGCAGCATCTGCAGGCGGCCATGGGACCGGTGACTGACATGGCCCGGGCTGTCCTGGAACAACTGCGGCGGGCCGAACCGGACGGAGTCACCGTGGAGTTCGGCGTGAACCTCGCCGCGCAGGCCGGGGCCGTCATCGCCAAGAGCGAGGCGGGCTGCCATCTGAAGGTGGCGATGACCTGGAACGCCGCCGCGAGTACGGGCGAGGGCCCGGGCTGAGGACGGCGCCGCCATGCTGACGGCACGGAGCGAAGAGCCGGCGTCGTCGCAGCCGCCCAGCCCCGAGGCCGCCGTCGCGCAGGTCCTCGCGTCCGACGGCACTGTGGCCGGCGCGGGGTTCCTGGCCGGCGACGGCCTGCTGCTCACCTGCGCACACGTCCTGCATGCCGTCGGTCTCGGCCCCGGCGACGACGTCCGGGTGTGCTTTCCGCAGGCCACGAACGCGCCGCGTGCACTCGGGACGGTCCTCGCCGCGCCCTGGCGGGACCCGGACGGCGAGGACATCGCCGTCGTCCGGCTGCACGAGGTGCCCGTCGGCCTTCCCGTGCTGGCGATCGGATCGGCCCAGGGCTTCGAGGGGCAGCGGGTGCGGTCGTTCGGCTTTCCGGCCCAGGCGCACCTCGAGGGCCGCCACGGAAAAGGCGTCGTCCAGGGCTATCTCAACGTCGACGGCCGCGTGCTTCTCCAACTGGACGGCGCGAACTCACTGGCGCAGGGCTTCAGCGGCGGACCGGTCCTCGACGTGGAATCAGGTCTCGCCCTCGGCATGGTCACCGAGATCACCGCCCCCGACCGTCACTACCGCGGCGTGAACGTGGCGTACGCGGCCCCGGGTGAGGCGCTGCGCGCCGCCTGCCCCGCGCTCGTTTCCCAGGAGACCTGTCCCTATCTCGACCTCGAACCCTTCGGCAAGGAGCACAGCAAGTGGTTCCACGGCCGGGACGCCGCCTTGAAGGAGGTGCTGCGGAAGCTGAAGCGGCACCGTGGCGTCCTGCTGCAAGGTCCCTCCGGTTCCGGCAAGTCGTCCCTGGTGCAGGCGGGCGTCCTCCCCAAGCTGCCGCACGACTGGCTCACCTGCACCGCGCGCACCGGCCGGGACTGGGCCGCCGACCTGGAACGCGAGGGGCTGCCGGGGGTCCGTAAGACAGGGCTGCTCGACGCCGTACGCAGACGGCTGGCCAGCGAGGCGGACGGCCGCCGACTGCTGTTGGTCTTCGACCAGTTCGAGAATCTGCTCGCGGCCGCCGAGTCGCCCGTCCACGCTGCCGATGCCCTGCGGCAGCTGACCGAGGTCATCCGCTCGTACGAGCCGGTGGTCGTGCTGCTGGTCATGCGCGTCGACTTCTACCACCGGCTGCACGTGCTCGCGCCCGACCTGCTGGAAGCCGTCAAGCACGGGCAGATCGACCTCTTCCCCACGCTCACGGCCGAGGAACTGGGCGACATCGTGATCCGACCCGCGCACAGCGTAGGGCTCCGTTTCGAGGAGGGCCTGCCGGAAGCCATCGTCACCGAGGCCCTGGCCGCCCGTCCCCGTTCGGCCGCGGACGGCAGGGCCGATGTCGCTCTGCTGCCGCTGCTGGAGAAGACCCTGACGCTGCTGTGGGAGAACCGCAGCGACAACCGGCTCACCTGGGAGGCGTACGACAACAGGATCGGCAGGTTCAGCGGATGCCTGAAGGGCTGGTACGAGCGGGCCTTCCAGGAACTCGGCGCCGGTCGCCGCCCCGTGGCCGAACGCATCCTCAGCGCACTGGTCCGTCACGACGAGACAGAACAGACGCCCGACACCCGTCAGATGCGCTCGGTGGAGGAACTGCGCGATCTGATCGCCGACTCGTCCTTCGACGACGTCCTGGCCCTCCTCGCCCGGCACCGGCTCGTCATCACGCACACACCGTCGGGCGGCAGGTACCAGGGCCGGCCCATGGTCGATCTGGTCCATGAGTACCTCATCAGCACCTGGGACGAGTTGAGAGAGTGGGTGGCGCGGGACGCACCGTTCGACGCCTGGCTGCGCCAGGTGCAGTCGCAGCGGCGCACGTGGGAGGCGACGCCGGACGACCCCGAGGGTCTCCTGGAAAGCGCCGATCTCAAAGCCGCGCTCAGCTGGGCCGCCCGCACCCGTACCCTCCCGCCCCGCATCAGCGCGTTCCTCCAAATCAGCTACGACCACCACAAAGCGCTCAAGCGGCGCCGGCGGCGGAGGCGCAGCGCCGCCATTACGGTGCTGTCCCTGCTGACGACCGGACTGCTGACCCTCCTCATCGTCGCCCTCGACTACGCCGAGGGCGAGCGGCAGGCGAAGGAGGAGAAGGCGAAGGGCGAGCTGGTCGCCACCGCCGAAGGACTGGCCGCACAGGCCGAGCGGCTGCGCGAGAGCAATCCGCGGCTGGCCCTGCAACTGGGCATGGCCGCCGACCGGCTGCGCGGCACCGCCAAGGTCCGGGCGAGCCTGGTCAACACGCTGAACACCACCAGGCTCGCGGCGACCTTCTCGGGTGCCGGCATCGGGTTCACGGACGACCGGGGCAAGCGACTCCTCGTCCAGACCTCCAAGTCCGGCGAGGACGGCGTGCTCTCCACCACCTACGCCGTCGGCGGGACCCGGCCCGGACGGGCGCTGCGACGCCTCGACATCGGCGCCATGGCCGACCTCAGTCCGGACGGAAAGCAGCTGGCCACCTTCGACGCGGACCTGCGGGTGCGGGTGCGCTCCGCGGACGCTCCCGGCGCCGCCGAGGCCACCGTGTCACCGGTGCTCGGCACGGCAGCTGGCGACGCGGAGTTCGGCGTGGACGGCAGACGTCTGGTGATCGGCCACCAGGACGGCACGGTGACCCTCTGGGACGTCTCCCGGCCTGCCCGCCCGACGGCGACAGGGGCGCCGCTCCGGGTACTGCCGAGGCCATCCGACGGCGATGCCACCCCGTGGTCGACCTCGCCGTCCCTCTCCCCCGACGGCCGTCTCATCGCGGTGGCCGGTGAACGATCGGTCGCCCTGTGGAGCGTCGCCGCGCCACGGCGGATAGTGGCGCGCCTGCGCCTGCCGCCGCTCAAGCCCGAGACGTACACCGACCCGTACGAGATCTCCGAGATCTCCTTCAGCCCGGACGGGAGGACAATCGCCGCCGCCGCGACCGGCGGTGTCATGCGCTGGGATCTGGCCGATCCCGAGCATCCCGTACTGCTCGAAACCCTCACCGACGCCCGCGCGGCGGCGGTCTTCGCACCGGACGGCCGGACCCTGGCGACGGCGGGCGACGACGGCAGCGCCGTGCTCTGGGACCTCACGGACCGCTCCCGGGCCCGTCGCGTCGACGTCTTCCCCTCGCCCTACGAGAGCGAGGCCGTCGCGATCCGCTTCTCGCCGGACGGACGGCGCGTCATGGTGCGGCACGACGGTTCCGCCGGGGGCTATGGGACGGTGTGGAACCTCCGCCCGCCGAGCCGACCACAGGCCCTGGGCGGCGAACTGCCCTCCCGCTCCCCCTCTCTGGCCCTGCGGGCGGACGGCCGCGTCCTGGTCACCGCGCGCCAGGACGGCCGGATCGACTGCTGGGACATCACCTCGCCGGATCACGCGGTCCGGATGTCCACCGTGCGCACGCGCGTCCCAGGCGGCGTCACGGCCCTGGCGCTCCGCCCCGACGGCCGGGAACTAGCGGTGGGCGGCGCTGGCACGGTGCAGCTGTGGGACGTCAGCGACACGAGGAACCCGGTACGGCGTGGTGCGACCCCAAGGACCACGCTCGACCGGATCACCGCGCTGCGTTACACGCCCGACGGCCGGACGCTGCACATCTCGGACAGCGCCTATGTGGTGCGCTGGCGGACGGGCTCGCGCACGATCCCCCTCACCATGGGCACGGTCTTCCCCCAGTTCGTCACGCGGGTGGCGTTCAGCAGGCAGACCGGCACGATGGCACGGATCGCGCCCAACCAGCCGCTGTCCCGGGTCGTCCGGGAGCGCGGCGACCCGGTCGGGGCGAGCGTTCAACTGTGGCCGGTAGGCAATTCCGGCCCCATGCCCGGCAGCGGGGCCCGGGAACTGCCCGGTCCGGGCAACGTCGGTTCGGCGGTGGAATTCAATCCGGCGGGACGGATCCTGGCCGCTGGTAGCCCGTCCGGCACGCTGACGCTGTGGCGGATCGGGGGTGCCTACGACGAGCACCGCCGACTGGGGCTTCCGGTCAAGGGTCACCGCACGGCGATCTCCGCCATCACGTTCTCACCGGACGGGGCCACGGCGGCCACCGGGGCGACCGACGGCACGATCGTGATCTGGGCGCCCGACGAGGACGGCCCGCAGAACCTCAGCGGCGCCGCAGCGGAGAGCCACTCGAGCCCCGTTCTCACGATGGCCTTCTCCCCCGACACCCGCACACTGGTCACCAACGGCGCGGACGGCGTGGTGCGGTTGTGGAACGTGGGGGCCATCGCGGACGCGCGCGCCAAGCCGACGAGACTGGCGTGCGCCCTCGCCGGCGGCGGACTCAACGAGGTGGAGTGGGAGTCCTTCGTGCCATCGCTGCCGTACCGGGACACGTGTGCGTGAGCCGGGGCCCTCAGCGAGGGGCCCGGCGGGCCGTGCTCGTCATCGACGAGACCGGGGACGCGAAGTCCTCCACCGACGCGGTCGAAGCCGCCCACCAGTACTCTGCTCCACTCGGCGGGGTCGGTCTTTGCCAGGTCGCCGTCCACCTCGCCTACGCCGCCCGCGGCGGCCATGCCCTCATCGATCGTGCCCTGTATCTGCCCGCCGCATGGACCTGCGACGACGAGCGCCGGGACCTGGCGGGCGTCCCCGACGAGACCGGCTTCGCCACGAAACCGCAGCTCGCCGCGACGATGCTCCAGCGTGCCCGCGACGCGGGCCTGCCCGCCCGGTGGGTCGCCGGCGACGGGGTCTACGGCGGCCGCGACCTGCGAGAACACATCCGCTCCCTCGGCTACGGCTACGCCGTCGCGGTGCCCGCCGCACACCGCGCCTCCACCCCGGCCGGGCGCTTCACAGGCGCCCAACTCGCCGCGCGGGTGCCGCGCCGGGCCTGGCGGCGCCTGCGTCGGCACCAAAGGTGACCGGCACTACGACTGGGCGGTGATCGACGTGGAGGCCGACGACACCCCGCCTGACAGCCCGGACGGCCACAGCCTCCTGCTCCTGCGCTGCCACCGGTACACCCGGGAGACGTCGTTCTTCCACTGCCACTCGGCGACCCCGGTCGCCCTGTCCGATCTTGTGGACGTGGTGTCCTGCAGGTGGCGGATCGAGGAGGACTTCCAGACAGCCAAGGCCACCGCGGGACTCGACCAGGGGCAGGTGACCTGCTGGAACTCCTGGCACAAGTGGAGCCTGCTCAGCCTGGTTGCCTCCGTGCTCCTCGCCGTCGCCCGCGTCGGCAGCACCACCCCGCACGACGGACTCGTTGCCCTCAGCTGACGCGAACTGCTCGTCCTGCTGCGGGCGCTCGCCCTGCCCGTCCCCCACCGCGATCTCGAGCACGTCCTGAACGGGTCCTGGTGGCGTCGACGTCACCAGGACTGGGCCATCAGCGCCCACCGGCGCTGGAACACGGTCACCGCAGCCGCCGTCATGTGATCACAACACCGGCCCGAACTACACTGCCGTGTCAGACACTCCCTCCCTGTACGAGACCGTGGTCAGGCACCGGCGTGGAGGTAAGCGGCCCACAGCGACGGTGTGCGGGGCAGCCGATCGCGGACAGCCCGGATGGCGTGGTGCAGGGCGTGGGCGGCTCGGCTGGCATCCACGGTGCCCTCCTCGGTGGTGAGGTGACTGTAGAAGTCATCGGCGACGGTGACGGCAATCTGGTCATCGATCTCCCACAGGTCCCGATGACGTGGCGAAAACCGGCAAGCTGGAACGCCGAAGTCAGATGGATGGCCTCATCGAGCAGCTCGGCGGCATCGACGGCTGCCGTGCGGCAGGCAGACAGGTAGGCGAGCTGCGCCTGGCCCAGCTCGATGGGGGTGAGGTCGCGGACGGTGAGTGGGTCGGTGTCATGGTCGTGGAGGAGTAGCGGGCTGTTCGATGGGTCGGTGGGGTGGCTGGTGCCGTGGCAAGCGAAGTGCGCGATCGGGTAGGTGGGCAGGTGCGCCAGGACGCTAGCCTTGGTCGGTAAGCGCCGGACCCGTCTCCGGGGAGCGGGCAAAACCGTGGGAGGGCAACAGGCTGCTCTCCCACGGTTTTGCCCGCTCCCCAACTCGGGGGTGCAACGATCTACGATCGCTGCAGGGTCGTTCGCATCTGGACCTGCTTCTCTTCCATGCTCCGCGCGTCTCCCCAGCTCAGCGCGCCGAGGTCCGCCGCAACGTCCAGGAACCCGTAGAGCCCTTCGAGCCGCCGGTCGACAGGGGCACTGTGTCGGGCCGAATGTACAGTGCGGGCTGCCGTCCAGCGAGCGCCGCTGGCAGCGATGGCCGCGCTCATGATGACGCCTGCCAGAGCGAGCACAAGGGATAGGGATATCGAGTTGATGCCCATGGGCCCGATCATCGGACCGCAGATCGGTCTCCGGAGCCGGTTTGAGCGGCACCTGAGCAACCGTCCGACACTACGCCGACGGTCGCACGAGAAGGGCAACAGGCTGCTCCCCTAAGGTCTTTCCAGCTCCCGTGCGCAAGGTTGAGCCGTGGCAACCAGCCGTTGATGGTTCCGCGTCTGGCGGGATATGGCTGCCACTTCGTCCGACACAACCTCCCCGTCCGCACCTAGCTGGCCTTACTGCGGACACGGCGCCGCAGAGGGCGGCGTCGGGTGCCGCGGCCGCAGCGTAGAGCCGCACACTGCATGCCTGGCCCACCTCGATGGCGCCGCCCGCTCCGCATATCTGGCCAGCCTGCAGCCCCGTGCTGACATCGACCACAGCGGTACCTCGCTCACTGAGGAAGTGCTCATCGAGATACTCAAAGCGGTCTCGGACCCCAGAACACAGCGCCCCTGCATCGGTGATGCGATATTCATCGGCGCCAGGATCGACGGCAATGCTCGGTTCGGCGACGCGGAGATCACCGGCAACGCCTGGTTCCTCGAAGCGGAGATCACCGGCAACGCCTGGTTCGACAAGGTCAAGGTCGGCGGCAACGTCGAATTCCGCGATGCCAGGATTGACGGCGACGCCCTGTTCCGTGCTGGGGAGATCGGCGGCAACGCCTGGTTCTTTGGTGCGAAGATCGGCGGCGATGCGCGGTTCAACGGCGTCAGGATCGGCGGCGACGCCGAGTTCGACAACACCAAGATCAGCGGAAGTGCCCGATTTGGTGCCCTTGGGGGCAGCGATACGCGGATCGACGGCGACGCCCGGTTCCAGACTGCGGTAATCGGAGGGCACGCCGAGTTCGGACGCGCCAAGATCAGGGGCCATGCCCGGTTCAGGGGCATCAGGATCGATGGCTACCTCGGGTTCGGTGCTGCGGAGATCGGTGGGGAGGCCGAGTTCAGCAGCGCCGAGATCGGCAGTAACGTCCTGTTCCACCACGCCAGGATCGGCGGCGACACCTCATTCGCAGGGGCAGTGTTCGAACGTACTGCCCGACTGGGTGCGCTTGTGGGGCCCGGAGCGTTGGATCTGTCGGGGGCAGTGTTCCAGACGGCTGTGATCATAGAGGCGGCAGTGGCCGAAGTGCGCTGTCGACGGACGCGCTGGGCGTCCACGGCGACGTTGCGCCTGAGACACGCCGCCGTAGACCTGAGTGACACGGTGTGGGAGTACCCGGTGAGCATCGCCGCTCATCCCCGCACCTTCACCACACATGAGAGGGAGACAGCCAGGGCTGATGGGGACCCAAGGCCGCGGGCGGTGTCGTTACGGGGAGCGGACGCCGCGCATCTGGTGCTGACCGACGTCGACTTGGCCGAATGCCGGTTTGCCGGGACGATCCACCTCGATCAGTTGCGGCTGGAGGGCCGGTGCACACTGGCCACCGTGCCCTCCGGCCTGTGGTGGCAACGCGGGCTGCCGGTGCGCTGGACTCCGCGGCGAACCCTGGCAGAAGAGCAGCACTGGCGAGCCTCCCGTGGCACCAGTGCGCAGAGTTGGACCCCCGCGCGGGCATGGGAAGAGGTACTTGAACCGGCCGCGCTGGCGCCGATGTACCGGCAAATGCGCAAGGCGTTCGAGGACGGCAAGGACGAGCCGGGCGCTGCTGACTTCTACTACGGCGAGATGGAGATGCGCCGCCATAGCCGAGACACCCCGCAGGGCGAGCGGGGCCTGCTAGCCGTGTACTGGGCGCTGTCGGGATACGGGCTGCGCGCTTCGCGGGCTCTGGGATGGCTGCTGGTTGCCATGACTGCCACCGTGCTGGTGATGATGCTGTGGGGTCTACCGCAACACGTCCCGAACCCGCAGACCACCGGTACCATCACCGGCCGTAGCATCGCGCTGACCACCGACACCTCCGATCCCGTCAAACCCATAGGACCGTACGCAGAGCGAATATCGACTCGGCGGTTCGAGCAATCCGTTCGCATAGTCATCAACTCTGTGATCTTCCGCTCGTCCGGCCAGGATCTGACCACCATTGGCACCTACACCGAGATGTTGTCCCGCTTGACCGAACCGGTCCTGCTCGGTCTCGCTGCCCTCGCCGTTCGCGGCCGGGTGAAACGCTAGGCCGGCGCCACGAACGTAGCCGCCCAGCACACACCGGGAGACCACGACACTGCCCTCAGCTTGTTCTCTATCTTCCGGCCTCGACCGGCGCCCCGAACTTAGAGCTTCAACGAATAGGAGGCCAGGGGGAACAGGCCGCCCTCCCACGCCTTTTCCCGCTCTCCCCAAGGACCCGGTCCAGGAGCTGGCCCCCTGCGTCTGCGGTGATCTGCCGGTCCCTGAACTCAGTGAGCACCGACTGCTCGAAGTCCGGATCGGCCAACTCCAGACCGAGGAGATGCCTCCAGTCCACCCGCCCGCGCACAGCGTCCGCAGCCTGCCGGTCCGAGAGTCCCTCGGCAAACGGCATGACGGACACCAGCGCCAGCCTGCCCGGCGACCACGTCGGCTTCTCTCTGCTCGAGTACAACCCGGCGAGGTCCGCGTCCGAGAACAGCTCGCCGAACTCACCACGTATCCACATCGCCAGGCTGCCCTTCGGGAACGCCGCCCGCGCCACCCGGGCCGATTCCTCAGGAACCCCGTCGACATTCTCCTAGCCTGCAACGACACCGACACCCTCCCCAAACACAACGTCGGCGGCCTTCACGTCCACAACGGGTCACGAAGGCCGACGTCACGTTCAGGCCCCGGATTCGCCAACAGTGTCGATGATCCGGCGCGGCCCAGCTGCGTGAACCGGCGCCCGTCCCGGAGTGCGGGACGGACGCCAGGGAGGAGAGCGGCTCTACGAGGTCCTGCTGGGGCGGGTGCAGGCCGGGCAGTACTGGATCCCGCCCAGGACGAGCACCGGCTTCACGTCCGGATGCAGCGGGCACCGGCGTACGCGTCCGCGGCCGGGCCACCGGGCCTCTGACACCGGGTGCAGGAACGGCAGGAACCAACGTGTCCTGTCGTCGGAATGCTCCATGTGAACCACCTCCTCCACGAGCACGGTAGCGGTGAGCCCCCGCCGCACGGCAGGCGTGCGACGGGGGCTCACCTGAACGAGCGGGGGCTGGTCAGTTGGGGCCGCCGCTGCAATCTCCCGTGCACGTGCCCTCGCCGCCCGGCTCGGTGTGCTCGCACTCCGCCGCGACCGGGATCGTCTCGTCCGTCGGCGGCAGCCACAGCCTCACGTCGACCTCGAAACCAGCGTCCGCGATCCGCTGCACGGTACGCAGGAGTGCGCCGGGATCGTGCCGGGACCGGTCCGGACGCTCCGGCACGTGGTGGACGAACCCACCCAGCGCCTTGCACAGGCGCGCGTACGTGCCGGTGTGGAGGATCAGGGCGTGCCAGCCCTCATCCACGACCCGGGACGGCCGCAGGCGCTCATCGGGGAACGTCGCGCAGGCCGCCACGAATCCGAGCGCTTCGGTGGTGATGCGTTCGGCGACGTCGGCCACCATGCCCGGGTTGTTGTCCACGAGCGTGACGGCGACGTCGGCGAATGCCTCGGGGGTGATGAGGTCTCGCGCACTGGACACCTCCTGCAAGGTCTGTTCCTGTTGGACGGTCACCGTGTACTCCCTTCGTCGGGTGGTGCGGTGGACCTGCCGGGCCGGGGTCGGTCCAAGGAACTCGGCCTGGCAGCGGACTTGCGGAGGCGGGCCCCTCTCGGGGGCGAGGCGCCCGCCCCGCGCGGCCAGTCTTGCCGGGGCATGTGCCGCGCGGAGTTGGTGGGTCGCCCTTGGGGCCTGGGGTAGGGCGTGGATGGCGCCCCAAGCTCAGGGCGGGGGTCCGGCGGCGGGATCGGCGGGGATTGGGCATCCCGCCGCCGGGGACTAGGAGGACCTCCTATTCAGACGGCGGCGCGTCCGAGGTCAGGATCGGGACGTCCGGCGAGGGCTCGCCAGTGAGCGCGGAGTGAGCTGCCACCCCGAACAGGGCAGTGCTCAGGGCTCCGAGCACGGCACCAATCGCCATGAGGAGGGCGGAGCCCCAGTCAAAAGGCGGCTCGTCGTGGTCGCTCACAGTGGCTCTCCGCCCCGCCCGCTGCAGGACGATTCGCACTGACACTGCGGGCACCGAGCGGCCGGGGCCTGGGTGGCGTCCGCAAGCGCGGCCGGTGGGTGGGGGCGGGCGTCGTCGTCGGCCGGGGCCCGGCTGTGCAGGCGGCGGCTCGCGACGATCCAGGCGGTATCGCTGGTGTGCAGATCTCTCATCGTCATGGGATGGACAGCTCCTGTCCGAGAGCCGAAGGGGAGGGGGATTTCAGAGATCGGGTTTGTCGCTGGCGTGCAGCTCGGCCCACACGCGTTTGCCCCAGAAGGCGCCTCGGTGACGGCTGCCGAGCAGGTCGTAGCCCCAGCGGTCGGCGATGGCGTCGACGAGGAACAGGCCGCGGCCTCGCTCCGCTCCGGGCTCCGGAACGGACAGGTGTGGCGGTGCGGACGGGACCCGATCGACCACGGAGAGCCGCAACCGGTCCGGCGCCAACCGCTCCACGACCACCCGGACCGACCGGCACCCCGCGTGCTGCACCGCGTTCGTCGCCAGCTCGCTGGTGATGAGGACGGCTTCAGCGGTGACGGCGGGCGCTACGCCCCACGCGGTGAGGGCGGCACGGACCATGCCGCGCACGGCCGCCGGTGTGCCGCTGACACAGGGGTGGGTCTCGCAGTGACGGGTGGGAGAACCGTCTTTCCCTGGTCCGGAGATGGCCATGAGGGAGGGACCTTCCGCTGCTACGGCATGACGTGAGTCACCTCCCACACATTGGACCGGTGGACCGGTCCAGTCAAGCGGGTCGGCAGTACCCGCCTTGAAAGGGTTGACGAAGGGTCAGCGACTGTCGCCCATGGGGTACGTGTCGGAGTCCTCCCACAAGTCGCCCGCGGTCACGCCGTGTTCAACCACCAGCGGCCTGTCGTCCCTGTCGTAGGCGGTGTGCAGCACCACGACAACGGTGAACGGCGTTGTCCGTTCCAGCGCCGCGGCCTCTTCCTCGGTGCCGAGGCGGGCCGTCGTTACGTCCACGCCGCGCACCGGAGTCCGTCCGGTCATCCGCCGCACGTACCACGTGGTCCCTTCCATGATTGGCCGATCACCTGCCAGCTTCGGGCACGCGTCCGCAACCTCTGGAGGGAACCAGGCGGACACGAGCGACAAGGGCGACCCGTCGGCAAGTTCGACGACGCGGTCACGGCGCAGTGCGCTTCGTCCGTCGGTCAGGCCAAGGGCCGCCCCGATGCGCCCGGGAGGAACGATTCGCGTGGGCGTTCCGAGGATCCGGAAGGCTCGGCCGCCAGTGGTGCGGGCGCTCCCGGCCTTCCTGCTGCCCGCCGGGCGCGCGATCGGTGTGGGCGCGGTGCGGTAGCCCTGTCCCTGCCGGGCCACGACCAGGCCGTCACGCTCCAGCGCGTCGTATGCCTTGATCACGGTGGCGCGACTGACTCCCCACTGTGTGCACAGCTCGCGCTGCGACGGGAGAAGAGCATCGGAATCGAACTCGCCATCGGCGATCCGTTCCCGTAGCGATTCCGCGATCAGCTCGTACTTGAGAACGGCCATACGTAGCTCCTCGAACACTGGACAGGTTGACCGGTCGGGGCCGACCATCCCAGCTATGACAGCAGATCCAGCGATCGCCCCGGAAGTCCTGGAGTACTACAGCGCCGTCACCGACGAGTCCGCGCGGCTCACCACCAGCGCTGACGGAGCGCTTGAACTCGTCCGCACCCAAGAAATTCTGCGCCGCCATCTGCCACCGGCCCCGGCCCGCGTCCTCGATGTCGGAGGAGGCCCCGGCATCCACGCACAGTGGCTCGTGAAAGACGGCTACACCGTCCACGTCGTCGACCCCGTCCCCCGCCACATCGACCAAGCCGCCCGCGCCGGAGCCACCGCCGAGCTCGGCGACGCCCGCAGCCTCACCGCCCGCGACGACGCCTACGACGTCGTACTCCTCCTGGGGCCGCTCTATCACCTCCTGGACCGGTCCGACCGGGACCAGGCCCTCGCCGAGGCCGTACGCGTGGCCAAGCCCGGCGCCCTACTCGCCGCAGCCGCCATCGGCCGGTACGCCTCCCTGTTCGAACACACCGCCACCGGCCTGCTCGACGTGCCCAGGGTGCGGGACGCGGTCGAGGACATCTTGTCCACCGGCGTGCACGAGCCCGGCCGTAAGGGCTTCACCGCCGCCTACTTCCACACCGCCGACGGACTCGCCGGCGAACTCACCGACGCCGGAGTACGCGACGTGACGGTGCACGGGATCGAAGGACCAGCGTGGGCAGTACTCAAAGGCACCGAACAGCACACAGGGGCATCAGTGAAGGACACGCCCATGTTCCGCGCCGCACTGGAGGCCGCACGGCTCGCAGAGCCCTACCCAGAACTGCTGTCCGCCAGCTCCCACATGCTCGCAACCGGGATCACTCCAAGCTCCTAAGCCCCCACCCACGGCGCCCCGCATGCGATGCACGTGCGGGGCGCCGTGCTGTGCCGCCGGTCAGACGGCGATGGAGTCCACGAACGGGAGCCCCACTGAGTCCGGTGCGGGGCAGCCCCTGACCTCACACCAGCCCGGAAGACGATCGGCCCACCGCCAGGCGTCGGCCTGGAGTCAGCAGGATCACGAGGGGGCCGCCGCAGCCAGCGCGGGCAAGGTGGACTTTGGTGATCAAGCGTCCCTGGGATCGGCCGAGGGCGTGATCGTCCGGTTCGTCCGTTCGATGAGTCCCCCTCATCGGCCGGTGGCGGCGGCTGATGGGCACGGACGATGGTGGAGTCGATCTGGACAAGCCAGTGGCGCTCAATGATCTCCATCTGCGGTCTCCCTCCGCCAACGACGTCACACGGTCGAGGTCGATTAATCCCGGTTCGACCACCAGCTCCCTTCTCGTTTCTCACCCGCGGACTCCCCTCCCCTTAACCCCCGCAGACTCCAACGATCCAGGCCCCAAACCGCTGGACCGTGCCCGCCCGCACAGGAGCCCCAGCGGGAGCAGCGCGTGCACACCCTCACCACCTGATCAACGGGCGTACCCGCGAAGACCGGAGAACCACCCCCCGACAACCCCAGCAACGACACGGACGCCCTAGACATCGAACCGCACTGCCTTGCGTTCGACGTCCGCGACCAGTTCGGCCTGGCGCAGGCTCGTCGCCGCGTGGTCGGGGGCCGCGGTCCCCTTGCGTACAGCCTCGACGAAGTGCCCTACGACGTTGGCGAACTGGTCGTCGGGAGGCAGGGTGCGCTCCTCGCGGTGGTCCTGGCGTTCGACGCGCAGCACGGGCTGGTGGGTCGGC
This sequence comes from Streptomyces sp. NPDC043996, assembly GCF_056435225.1. Lineage (NCBI taxonomy): Bacteria > Bacillati > Actinomycetota > Actinomycetes > Kitasatosporales > Streptomycetaceae > Streptomyces > Streptomyces sp. NPDC043996. The sequence goes on from NZ_JBWKEY010000004.1 coordinate 45,877, forward strand.
GGTGGTGTGAACGCCCGGTCGAGCAGGAGACGCCCCTTGCTGCCCGCGAACTCGCAGCTGGTGCGGTACGCGTGTGCCATCCCGAAGACGAGGTCGGCGGTCACACCGCCGGGGGTAACCGCCAGGATCCGTCCGGACACCACCGCGCCGGTACGGGCGTGCGCCCGCAGCACGGCGTGTACGACCTCGACATCCGCGCCGAGGTAGTACAGCGCCGCGTGGATCGGATAGATGCCCATGTCCAGCAGGGCGCCGCCGCCCACGTCGGGCTGGTAGCGCATATTGTCCTCAGCCAGCGGCGGGATGGTGAACACGCTGGTGAAGTCGCGTACGTCCCCGATGACACCGGCGGCAAGCTGTTGGCGTACGTGGGTGTGCTGCGCGTGGTGGGTAAAGGCCACGTTCTCCAGCAGCACAAGGCCCAGGGATTCGGCCAGCCGCAGTAGCTGTCGGGTGCTTTCGGTGTCGCCTGTGAGCGGCTTCTCGGCCAGTACGTGTTTGCCCGCGCGCAGGGCCTTCTCGACCCACTCGGCGTGCAGCATCGCGGGCAGCGGTACATAGACGGCGTCGATGTCCGGGGACGCGAGCAGCCCCGCGTACTCCGGCATGGACACGCAGTGGAACGCGGCGGCGAACCGGGCCGCTTTCGCCTCGTCGCGGCTGGCCACGGCAGCCACCTCGATACCGGGCGCGGCGGCGATCGCCGGGAGGGTCCGGCGCCAGGCGATGTCCGCGCAGCCAAGCACGCCACAGCGCAGCGGTTGGTGCAGGGGTGCCACACGTCCTCCTGAGAGAGCCGGGCCGGGGGCCTCGGCCGGTCGAGTTCCGTGGGATGCCCGCCCGGTCACGCCGTGGCGCCACCGCTGAGCGGTTCCCACCATGAGCGGTTGTCCCGGTACCAGGCGACAGTCTCGGCGAGCCCGGCCTCGAAGTCACGCCGAGGGCGGTAGCCGAGCTCCGCGCGGACCTTGTCGTCGTGGATCGAGTAGCGCAAGTCGTGGCCCTTGCGGTCGGGCACATGGCCCACCTGGTTCCAGGTGCCGCCGCAGGCCTCGAGCAGCATCTCGGTGAGCTCCAGGTTGCTTAGCTCGGTGCCGCCGCTGATGTTGTAGATCTCGCCGGGCCGCCCGCCGGCGCGTACGAGGTCCACACCGAGGCAGTGGTCCTCGACGTGCAGCCAGTCGCGTACGTTCTTGCCGTCCCCGTACAGCGGCACCTCGCCGCCGTCGAGCAGCCGCGAGACGAACAGCGGAATGACCTTCTCGGGGAACTGCCGCGGCCCGTAGTTGTTGCAGCACCGCGTGACCCGGACGTCCAGGCCGTGGGTGCGGTGGTAGGCGAGGGCGATCAGGTCGGAGCCCGCCTTGGACGCCGCGTAGGGCGAGTTGGGGCAGAGCGGGTCCGTCTCACGGAAGGAACCCGTCGCGATGGAGCCGTAGACCTCGTCGGTGGACACGTGCACGAAGCGGCCGACGCCGTGCCGCAGCGCCGCGTCGAGCAGTGTCTGGGTGCCGGTGACGTTGGAGCGGACGAACGCGTCCGCGGCCGTGATGGAGCGGTCGACGTGGGACTCCGCGGCGAAGTGCACCACCTGGTCGACGTCCTTCATGAGCCGGTCAACCACCTCCGCGTCGCAGATGTCGCCCTGGACGAAGGAGAGCCGGGGATGGGTCAGATCGAGGTTGTCCAGCCGGCCCGCGTAGGTGATCTTGTCGAGGACGGTGACATGGGAGACCTCACCCGCCGTCTCGACCTGGGCGGGGCCGAGCAGCGCGCGGACGTAGGCGGATCCGATGAAGCCGGCGGCGCCGGTGACCAGCAGACGCATCACGCCTCCAGGAAGTTGGCGAGCGTCGGGTTGAGGCGGTACTCGCGGGCGCTGTCCATGACGTACTGGCCGTAGGGGGAATGGCCCATCCGGGCTCCGAGTTCGTAGCACGCGTCAGCGGTGATGAAGTCCATGTACATGGCGATTTCCTCGATGCAGCCGATGCGCGTGCCCTGGTGGTGCTGAATGGTCTGGACGAACCGGCCCGCGTCGAGAAGGCTCTCGTGGGTCCCGGTGTCCATCCAGGTGACCCCCCGGCCGAGCCACACCATGTCGGCGCGCCCTTCCGCCAGGTACGCCTTGAGGACATCGGTGATCTCCAGCTCGCCGCGAGCGGAGGGCCGGAGGTTCCCGGCGATTTCCGTGACGGTGTCGTCGAAGAAGTACAGGCCGGGAATCGCGAGGTTCGAGCGGGGCCGCTCGGGCTTCTCCTCGATCGATACGACCTGGCCCTTGGCGTCGATCTCGGCGACGCCGAAGTGCTGGGGCTCGGCGACCTGATGGCCGAAGAGGACGCAGCCGCGCAGCTCGCGCGCGCTTCTGCGCAACACGGCGGGGAGGTTGGCACCGTAGAAGAGGTTGTCGCCCAGGATCAGGGCACAGGCCCCGCCCCGGATGTGGTCGGCGGCCACGCGGAACGCGTCGGCGATGCCCCGTGGCTCGTCCTGGACCGCGTAGTCGATGCGCATGCCGAGTCGGCTGCCGTCTTCGAAGAGCTTGCGGAACAGGTCGACCTCACCGGGGCGGGCGATGATGAGGACGTCGTCGATGCCCGCGAGCATGAGCACGGACAGCGGGTAGTACACCATCGGCTTGTCGTAGACCGGGGCGAGCTGTTTGGACCCCACGAGCGTGATGGGCTGCAGCCGGGTCCCGCTGCCGCCCGCCAGAACTATGCCCTTCACTGAATCAAGGCCTTTCGGCAGCGGGGCGCGGCCACTCGGCTCGCCGCCCGGGACATCGGGTGGACCACGTCTCCTCCATTTGTCACAGAGAACTGGGAGCGCAGAGCACTGCGGTCAGGGATCTCACCTATGCAGAGATCGCTCATTCAGAGATCACTCGTTTGAGAAATCACTCGGTTGAGAAATCACTCGGTTCAGAGCGCACTTCGATCAGGAACCACGGAGATCCGCTACATCGTCGGCAGCTCATCCAAAGCGAACCTTGAGTCAGCCAAAACCGACGGCCCCGGCGAGGTGAGATGTCCCAGCTCAACAGCGCATGAGGGGCGGAAATCGCGGTGAGCGGACAGCCTATTGAGGGGCATCCGCGCTGCTCATACACGGTGTGGCGACGCTTGCCGGCGTTCCTCACGTACGGAACTGACCGCACAAGTTGCGGATTTCTTCACTCCGCTCACTTTCTCTTGTACTGTCGCCAGGACGAGGGCTCGGGACGCGCATCCCACCCGTGTACGCGTATTCTTCAGGATTTTCCGCCGCAGTCCCTTGAACGCTGCCCAGACCAGCCGGATCCCCGCATTGATGTCGCGTCAATGCTCTTCCGCTCGGGGAATCAGGGAAGCGACAACCGCGCCCCGAACCGGGACCCGGCCATCCAGCACGCAGAAGGTCTGTCTATGGAGGCGAGATCGTGTCGGTGTCAGAGCACATCCCCCGTCTGAGTTCCGAGTTCGTGGCCACCGCGAGCGGCTACCGGGCCCTGCGCGAGCAGGCGCCGCTGGTCAAGGTGACGCTCTCCGAGGTGGACACGCCCATGTGGCTCGTCACGCGGTACGAGGATATGAAGGCGATTCTCCTCGACCCCCGATTCGCCCGTGACGCCACCAAGCTCTCCGACCAGGACGGGCCGAGCATCGCGGACCAGATGGTCGCCGCCTACGGCCTGCCGCCGGAGTACCGCGACTACATAGGCACCCTTGTGATGTCCGACGGGCCGGACCACATGCGCCTGCGCGGCCTCATCACACGTGCGTTCACCGCCCGCCGTGTGAACGCGCTGCGCCCCACGCTCCAGCGCATCACCCGGGAGCTGTACGAGGCCGTGTCCGCCAAGGGCGAGGCCGACTTCCTCGCGGAGTTCAGCCACCCGATGGCCAGCGACGCGATCTGTGAGCTCCTCGGCATCCCGGAAGTCGACCAGGAGGAGGTGCGCAAGGGCATCTCGGACACCCTGTCCGGGGACCCTGAGCGCCTCGTGCCCTCCCTCAAGCGCATGGTCGAGCGCTGCAAGGGACTGATCGAGCTGCGCCGCGAGACACCCAAGGACGACCTCATCTCCGCGCTCCTGAAGGTCAGCGAGGAGGAGAGCGACTTCGGCGAGACGCAGATCATCGCGATCGTGATGCTGCTCGTCAACACCGGCATCATCCCGCCCGCGCACTTCGTCGGGGACGCGGCCCTGGCCCTCCTCGACCACCCCGACCAGCTGGAGCGGCTGCGCAAAGAGCCCGAACTCCTCCCCCAGGCCGTGTCCGAACTGCTGCGCTTCACCTCTTCCGTGCCGGTCGGCGCCCCCATGTACGCCATGGAGGACCTGGAGTTCGAGGGCGTGCGGGTCCAGCGCGGCGAGGCGGTCATCCCCGGCCTGCTGGCCGCGAACTACGACCCCCGCCAGTACGCCGGCAACCCTTTGCAGCTCGACATCAGCCGTGAACTCGGGCCCGGGGTCGGCCACATGGCCTTCGGCCACGGCCCGCACTACTGCATCGGCGCCACGCTCGGCCGCATCGAGGCCGAGGTCGTGCTCGACCATCTGTTCCTCAAGAACGAGGGCCCGCGGCTTGCCGTGGCGCGCGACCAACTGGAGTTCGTGGCGCGTCCCGGCGACGGCATGCATCTGAACGCGCTGCCGGTGCGCTTCTGAGGGATCAGGCGCCCGCGACGCCGCCCGCGTCCGGCCGGGAGGGCTTCCTCTCCCGGCCGGACGCGGGTAGGTACGGGTGGACCGGCACCGCGCCGCGCGAGCGCAGGAGACTCCAAGAAGAGTTCAAGGTCCGCTTTAGCCGAACAGGCGAGAATTCCCCATCCCACGGGGCCTACCGAGGAGAAGATCGCCATGCGTGTCCTGTTCGTCGTGTTCCCCTGGCGCACACATTTCCACTCCGCTGTTCCCCTGGGTTCGGCGCTCCAGACGGCGGGACACGAGGTGCGTGTCGCCAGCGCCCCGGAGATCACCGACGTCATCACCGCGTCGGGCCTGACGGCGGTTCCGGTCGGCCCAGACGACCCCATGGTGGAGAAGCTGGCCAAGCTGCAGGACTCGGAGCACCGGAAGATCGGCGAGGAACTCGCGGAACGCGGCGACCTTCTGGTCGACTTCGCCGAGAACCGCGAGGAGGAGCTCACCTGGGAGCGTCTGAAGTGGCTCTACCGGTTCTTCAGCGAGACCCTCCAGACCATGAACGAGGCGATGATCGAGGACCTGGTGGCCTACAGCCGTTGGTGGAAACCCGATCTCGTGGTGTGGGACTGGGTGAGCTACGCCGGCTCGATCGCCGCCACCGCCGTGGGCGCGGCCCACGCGCGTATGCCGATCGGGCTCGACGTGGAGGCCCGGATGCGGCGGCACTACCTCCGGGTGAGGGAGCAGCAGCCGGTGGCGGAGCGCGAGGATCCGGTGGCGCAGTGGCTGGCGGACTGGGCGGAGAAGGTCGGCAAGTCGTTCTCCGATGAGATGGTGACCGGGCACTTCACCATCGAGCAGATGCTGGGCTCGATGCGGGTAGGGGCGCTGGACGTGCCGCACCTCCCCGTCCGCTACATCCCGTACAACGGGCCCTCCGTCGTACCGGACTGGACCCGTCGCGCCCCGGAGAAACGGCGCGTCCTCGCCACCTTCGGCCTGAGCCTGGAGCAGACGTCGACCCAACAGGCCCTCACCACCGAGCAGTTGCAGGCGATGCTCGACTCCCTCGCCGACCTCGACATCGAGCTGATCCTGACCCTGCCCGAGCAGCTCCACAGCGAGCTGAAGCGCATACCCGACAACACGAAGGTCGTGCGCTTCGTGCCGGTAGCCGTCATCATGCCGTCGTGTACGGCCGTGATCCATCACGGCGGCGCACCCGTGATGCTCGCCTCGATCGCCCACGGAGTGCCGCAGCTGATGATCAGCCGGGTCGTTCCGGACAACTCCGAGCGGGGTCCGCGCCTGGAGAAGTCCGGGGCCGGGCTGTGGTTCTCGGTGGACGCGGACGGCGACGGCAGCCTCATGGAGAAGATGGGCGGGGCCACCCCGGAGGCGACCGCGGCATGGGTCCGGGAGGGCCTGGTGCGGATCCTCGACGAGCCGTCGTTCCGGGAGGGGGCCGGCCGGCTGCGCGAGGAGCTGCTCGCCCAGCCGTCGCCCAATGAGGTGGTGCCGGAGCTGGAGCGGCTCGTGGAACGCTATCGCTCACGGTGAGACCCGCCGTGACGTGACGAGGGGGCCGCGCGGAGAGTCGCGTCGGCCCCTTTGGCACGTCTGTGGCACGCCTCTGATGCGGCACGTACTGATGCTGCACGTACTGATGCGGCACGTCTGTGGCAGGTCTCCATCCGTGGCGAGCACGATGGCCGGGCCTCCACCGAGGCCCGGCCGTCCATCCGTCGCGCTGTCCCTTGGCCGGGGCCGCTGTGCTCAGGGCTCAGGGCTCCCTGGGCTCGGGGCCCTGTGCTCAGGCCTTCAGCGTGTTCAGACACATCAGGAGCGTGCGCGCCTGGACGTTCACGTAGTGGCTGTACTGCGTGAGCGCGGCGAGTTGGTCGTGCGAGACCCAGCGGAAGCCGGGCGGCGCGTCGAGCGGCGCTTCGCTCTCGTCGGCCGCCACGATCAGGTAGCGGCTCACCGCGTCCAGGAAGCGGCCGCCCTCCTCGGAGTGCAGCGCGGAGTAGCGGATCCTGGACGGATCGGCCCCCAGCACCAGGTCGAGGAAGAGCGGTTGCCGGGCGGCCGACAGATGGGCGTAGTTGCCGGGAGTGCACTGGACGGTGGGGCCCAGTTCCGCGTCCAGGAAGCCGCCCTCCGCGCGGGCGCGGACCAGGACGTGCGGCACGCCCTCGACGGTGCGGGCCAGGAAGGCGGTGATGCCTTGCCCGCGCGGTGCGAACAGGGGCTGCGTCCAGTGGCTGACCTCCCGGTTGCCCGCCTGCACCGACACGGCCACGACGCTGAAGTAGCGGCCGCTGTCGTGGTCGAGCGAACAGGCACCGCGCGTCCAGGCGGGTACGCCCGCGAGCGGGACGCGCTCGCCCCGGATCGGGGTCACGGACCGCTGTGCGGCGAGCCAGGACAACAGCTCCGTGTCGGAGTGCCGGGCGCGCGGCACGCCGGGCCCGTACAGGCCGGACAGGGCCGAGCGCGCGTCCATGTTCACCGTGTGGTCGTGGGCCAGGAGCTGATGGATCTGGCCCAGGGTGAGCCAGCGGAAGTCCTCGTGCTCCGGTACGGGGCCCACCGCCTCGACGACCATGTTCCGGTTGCGTTTGCGGTGGAACCAGGAGCCGTGCTCCGACTGCAGCACGTCCGACAGGACGCGGCCGCGGGAGGGGTCGGTGAAGTACTCCAGGTAGCGGACAGCCGCGCCCTTGTGGACCTGGGTGTAATTGCTGTAGGTGGCCTGCACGGTGGGCGACAGCTGGAGCAGCTCGGGGTTGCCGGGCTCCATCTTGGCCTGCATCAGGAAGTGCAGGATCCCGTCGAACTCCCGGGCCAGGATGCCCAGGATCCCCATCTCCGGCTGGACGATGACGGGCTGCTGCCACGCGACGCGGTCCGGCTGCTCACCGACGCTGACGCGCAGCCCCTCCACGGTGAAGAAGCGGCCGCTGCGGTGCACGAGGTTCCCGGTGTCCGGGGCGAAGGACCAGCCGTCGAGGGCGTCGAAGGGGATGCGGTCCACGGCGAACGGAACCGTCTCGCGCCGCCGTTGGAGCCAGCCGCGAACCTCGTCCGCCGAGTCGCCGCTCAGCGCGGCCGCGGACCGGGCGACCCGGTCGGCCAGGGCGGTGTCCTGGCGGTCCTTGAGCGGTGACCGCGCCCGGGTGCGTGCCGGGGCGGTCACCGGTGGCTGCCCACGAACTCGGTGATGGAGGCGACGACGTAGTCGATCATCTCGTCGGTGAGGCCGGGGTAGACGCCGACCCAGAAAGTGTGCTCGGTGACGATGTCGCTGTTGGTCAGCTCTCCGGAGACCCGGAACTCCCGGTTGGCGTAAGCGGGGTGGCGCGTCAGGTTGCCGGCGAACAGCCTGCGCGTGCCGATCTTCCGGTTCTCCAGGAAGTCCACGAGCCGCGCGCGGTGGAAGGGCGCGTCGGGCTGGACGGTGAGAACGAAGCCGAACCAGCTCGGGTCGCTGTCCGGTGTGGCCTGCGGGAGGATCAGCCACGGGACGTCGGCGAGGCCCTCGCGCATCCGCAGCCAGTTGTGCCGCCGGGCCGCGCAGAACTCGTCGAGCTTGTCGAGCTGGCTCAGGCCGAGCGCCGCCTGCAGGTCGGTGGCCTTCAGGTTGTACCCCACGTGGGAGAAGATGTACTTGTGGTCGTAGCCGTCCGGCAGCGTGCCCATCCGGTAGCCGAAGCGCTTGCGGCAGGTGTCGCTCTCGCCGGGCTCGCACCAGCAGTCGCGGCCCCAGTCGCGCAGGGACTCCACGATCCGGGCCAGGACCAGGTTCGAGGTGAGGACGCAGCCGCCCTCTCCCATGGTGAGGTGGTGGGCCGGGTAGAAGCTGACGGTGGTGAGGTCGCCGAAGGTGCCGGCGAGTCGGCCCCGGTAGGTGGTGCCGACCGCGTCGCAGGTGTCCTCGATGAGGATCAGGTCGTGCTCATCGGCGATCTGCGCCACTTCCGCGGCCTCGAAGGGGTTGCCGAGTGCGTGCGCGATGATGATCGCCTTGGTGCGGGGCCCGATGGCCTTCTCGACGCGCTCGGCGGTGGTGTTGTACGTGCGCAGGTCGATGTCGACGAAGACGGGGACGAGGCCGTTCTGCAGGATCGGGTTGACGGTCGTGGGGAAGCCCGCCGCCACCGTGATGACCTCGTCACCGGGCTTGAGCCTGCGCTCGCCGAGTTGGGGGGACGTGAGCGCGGTCACCGCGAGGAGGTTGGCCGAGGAGCCGGAGTTCGTCAGGTGCGCCTTGCGCCGCTGCATTCTGCGGGCGAAGGCCGACTCGAACGCGCGGGACGACTTGCCCGCCGCGATCCGCATGGTGAGGGCGGCCTCGACCAGGGCGGCGCGGTCCTCCTCGTCGAGCACGGCGCCGGACGGCCATATCTCCGTGACGCCGGGGACGAAACCCCGGTCGTCCTGGATGTCCTGGTGGTACTTGCGGACCTCGTCCAGGATGTGCGCGGCCCGTTCGCTCATGGTGCTGTCCTTCCCTTACCTGTACCGGAGTCGAGGCCTGTACCGGAGTCGAGACCGTCCGGCCGGCAGGAGCCGGACACCCCAGCAGCCGTCAGCTGATCGCGCACCGAGTCCGTGAGGGTGCGGCGCGGCACCCAGCCGAGCACGCGCCGCGCCCGAGACACGTCCAGGCGCTGCCACAGGGCGTCCGAGCGGGCGCCCTGGGTGGGCTCCTCCTCCCGCACCCGGACGGTGCGGCCGCTGCATGTGATCATGAGGTCGACGAGTTCGCGGACCGGGACGCTCTCGCCCCGGCCGATGTTGATGACGGCCCCCGCCGCGGCGAGCGCGGGCGCGGGAGCCAGGGACGCCGCGACAACGGCGTCGGCGACGTCCCGTACGTCCACCAGGTCGCGGTGGGCGCGCAGGGGGGCGAGCCGCAGTTCGTCGTGGCCCGTCGCCAGGCGATCGGCCACGGTCCCGGACAGGCTGGTACGGGGCGCGCCGGGCCCGCAGGCCACGGAGACGCGCAGCGCCACCGCGTCGACCGCCCCGTCACGGACGGCGCGCACGACGGTCCGGGTGCCCTCCAGCTTGGTGCGGCCGTAGGCGGTGGCGGGTGCGGGCGGCCAGTCCTCGTCGACGAGGTCGTCCGGCCCGGCCGGTCCGTACTCGTAGGCGCTGCCGAGCTGGATCAGGCGGGGCCGGTGCGGCTGGGCGGCGACGGCGCCCGTCAGGCGTTCCACCAGGCGGGCGTTGAGCTCGGTCATCTGCTGCTCGGTGCCGCTCCACACCGCGCCGACGGCGTTCACGACGACCTGTGCCTCCAGGTCGGCGCACAGCCGGGCGAGGCCGGTGGTGTCGGTGGTGGTGAGGTCGCGGTGTACGGTCTCGATCCCACCGCCCGGAGCGAGCGTGCGGCCGCGCGTGCTGGCGGCGTCGTCCTGTGCGCCGCGGCTGACCCGGATCACCCGCGCGCCCGCCACGGCGAACGCCGCGCAGACATGCTGCCCCAGGTAGCCGGATCCGCCCAGCACGAGGACCGGTTGACCGGTCGGCACACCGTTCACGAGTCCGCGGTGTCCTTCTGGTACAGGCACTGCCAGAAGTAGCTCCACGGCAGTCCGCGCCCGTGCGCGACGGGGGTCCAGGCGTCACCCGGCCGGTAGGCGTCGAGGAAGAGCGGCACCGCGGCCTCCACGGCCGCGCTGTCGTGAATGTCGAGGACCTGCCGCAGCGGGCCGCTCGCCAGCGCTTCCCGCACGGCCTCGTCACCCTTGTGGTGGCCGTCCATGGTCTTGTCGACGTGTTTTCCGACCGGGTTCTTCACGAAGAACGCGGCGCATTTCTCGTCGATGAGCCGGAGGTACGCGTCGACGGTCTCCGGTGCCATTTCCGTCATTGAATGGATGTTGACGCACAGATCGAAACTGTCCCCGGCGGTCGCCTCGGCGATCTCGTCGACCGAGACGAACCTGAGCTTCGCGAACTGCTTCTCGTCGAGGACCTCGCGGAGATACCGCCTGCTGAGCGCGAGCGTGGTGTTCAGATCGATGACGCAGTAGCGGTCGATGTCGTAGTTCGACAGCATCGTGTGGGCGAGACGTCCGTAGCCGGCGCCGATCTCCAGAACGCGGCCGCCGCGCAGGTCGAGTTCCTTCTCAATGAAGCCGATCTCAAGCGCCGACTGCAGATAGTCGAGGCATAGCGAGGTGCCGTTCAGGCGGACGTCGACCGGGTTTCCCACATGGCGGTTCTCGGTATTCTGGATCTTCTTCCAGTCCTCGGGCCCGAGGCGCGTGGCGAGCTCATAGACCAAGGCGCGCACATACCTGATGCCGTTCTTGCGCGGGTCCCACAGAGCGAGGTGGTAGTTTCGCGAATCCGACTTGAAGTCCGTCAGATCATGCGACCCCTCTTCGGTGACCCAGTTCTCACTGATGCGCTGCCATTGCCGACTGGGCTGAAAGGTCCCTGCCATCCGAACTCTCACACTCCTAGGTGTTCCGCGTGACCGGGTGCACGGAGTCTGACCCGCCCGGCTAAAGTGGATCTAGAACCATCCTTTCGCGGCATTCGGCGGGGCGTCTTCGCTGTTCGTCCGCGGCGTCCGCGGGATGTCCGCGATCTGGCGGAAGTCCTGCGGGCCAAGGGCAACTCAAGGCCCGTTTAAGGCGGCTGGGCCAGGGTCTTCGCAGTCGCGGTGCCTACCGAGGACGAGACCTCATGCATGTTCTGTTCGCCGCGCTTCCCCGGCGGTCCCACTTCCAGGGCGGTCCCGCCCCGACGGGATGCGATACGCCCCGGAGACGGGAACCGCCCGCGGACCGCGCCCGCTACTGCCCGCCGTCCGCCGTGAGTATGGCCCGCTGGATGTTCCGCAGCGCGGGGCCGGGCTCGATGCCCAGTTCCTCCCGGAGCGTCCGGCGCGCCCGCTGGTACACGAGCAGGGCGTCGCCCCGGGACTCGCTGCGGTGCAGCGCCAGCATGAGCTGCCGGTGGAAGGCCTCCCGTAAGGGGTGCTCCGTGCTCAGCAGGTAGAGGTCGCTGACGAGTTCACGGTGGTGCCCGAGGGCCATGCGGGCGTCCATCAGGCCCTCCATGCATTCCAGTTGGGCTTCGTTGAGCCAGGTGCGGAACCCCTGGAGGATGGGCCCCGGAGCGACGTCGGCGAGGAGCGGCCCCCGGCACAGGGCGAGCGCACCCTCGAAGCTGCGCACCGCGGCCTCGTAGGCGCCGTCTCTGAGGCAGGCCCGGCCCTCCTTCATGAGGTGGGCGAAGTCGCGGAGGTCCATCTCGTCCGAGCCCAGCGTCAACATGTACCCCGGAGGTCTGGTGAGGATGGGGTTCGCTTCCGTTTCCGGGCGGCGGAGCATCTTGCGGATCTGGGAGACGTACACGTAGAGGCACGCCGTGGCGCTGCGCGGAGGCTCGTCTCCCCAGATCTCTCTGGTCAACTGGTCACTGCTGACGACCTGGTCGCGGCGGATGACCAGAGTGACGAGGAGGATCTCCACCTTCTGCGCCTTGATGGTTTTCACGCCCTCTCCGTCGTCGATGACGCGGAGCGGACCCAGAATCTCGTATCGCATACTGTGAACTTCCGTTTCCTGAAAGGAGTGCGTCCGAACCGGACGACGTCGGCAGTGCGCGACGCTTTCCGCGTGACACCGCGCCATAGGCGACTCTGCCGTCTCTTTGGCGCCTTGATGCCGCCTCAATGGCACCCCGATGCCACCTCTTTGGCGCCTCGGCACCGCTTCTTTGATGCCCCGGCGTGATCGTGCGGCGTTAAGCGGAGGAATGGAATCCAAAGAGGCACTCGATTAAGTCGATCAAGGATTCACGTCCGCCGCTCACCAGCACCGGGCCATACGTGTCCCACCGCGCCACCGGGCCAGTCCGACTGCGCCAGAACATACCTCTGATGACTCTCGGGTAAACCGTTCCTGCGCGGTGCCGGTATCCCGTTGACAGGACATTCCTGTCAGTGCTCCCGAAGGGAGAACACCGTCTGGCTGCACGCTTCACGCCTCACCGACCATTGACAATCCGCCGGGTCAGCGTGCTTACCTTTCTGTTCCACGACTGGCGACCAAGACGGAAGCCGACGGAGAAGCGGACCGCCCCCCTCTGACGAGAACCGGCCGCGTCCTGGATTCGGTTGCCTCACCATTCCTCTCCAGCTCCCGGCGTCACGTGTCAGTGCCGGAACCCGTCTTGGTGTCCGGAGCGTTGTCGCTCCACCCTCGAGCGAACCGATCTCGCTCCGTTCACCGCATCCCGCACGGATTCTTGAGCTTCTGGAGCCTTTGTGACCGATATTCCTGAGACCTCCGCTGAGACCTCCGCTGAGACCCCCGTCAGAGAGTCGCGCCCCTCCACCCCGGCCACCTTCCCCGCCTTGTTCGAGGCGCGGGTCGCCGTGGCTCCGGACGCGCCAGCCGTCGAGGCGGCCGACCACACGTGGTCCTACGCGGAGTTGAACGAGCGGGCGAATCGCGTCGCGCACTGGCTCATCGGCCGCGGCCTCGGCCCCGAGCAGCTGGTCGGCGTGGCGATGCCGCGCTCCGCCGAGCAGGTCGCCGTCATCCTGGGCGTCGTCAAGGCGGGCGCGGCCTATCTGCCCATCGCCGCCGACCACCCGGCCGAGCGCATCGCCTTCATGGCCGCCGACACCCGCCCCGCCCTGATCCTCACGACCACGGCCCTCGCCCCCGAACTGCCCCCGGCCCTCGCCCCGCTGCTCGTCGCCGTCGACACGGAGCACGTCCGCGCGGGCTGGGAGAAGTCCGCCGTCACCGACCCCGTCGACGCCGACCGCACCGCACCGCTCGCGCTGCCGCATCTCGCCTACGTCATCTACACCTCCGGCTCGACGGGCCGCCCCAAGGGGGTGGCCGTCACCCACTCCGGCCTCGCCGGGCTGAGCTCCGCCCAGGTGGAGCGGTTCCACGTGACCGCGGGCGCCCGCGTCCTCCAGTTCGCCCAGCCGACATTCGACGCGGCCGTATCGGAGCTGCTCGTCACCCTCAGCGGCGGGGCGACACTCCTGCTGCCCGACGAACAGCGCCTGATAGGTGACGCGCTGGGCCACGACCTGGACACGCGCGGGGTCACCCACATCACGCTGCCGCCCAGCATCCTGGCCACCCTGCCCGCCGACGCCCACCAGACCCTGACCGCTCTGCGCGTCCTCACCGTCGCCGGCGAGGCCTGCCCCCCGCGGCTCGCGGAGCGCTGGGCCCGCGACCGCCGCGTCATCAACGCCTACGGCCCCACCGAGACCACGGTGTGTGCCTCCATGAGCGCTCCCCTGACCTCGGGCCACGCCCCGATCGGCACGGCCATCGCCGACACGCGCCTCTATGTGCTCGACGAATGGCTCACCCCCGTCGCCGACGGGCAGCCGGGCGAACTGTACGTGGCCGGTCCCAGCCTGGCCCGCGGCTATCTCGGACGCCCGGCGCTGACCGGCGCGCGGTTCGTGGCAGATCCTTTCGCCGGCGCGGGCCGACGGATGTACCGCACCGGAGACACCGTACGGGTCGGCGCGCAGGGCGAGTTGGAGTACCTGGGCCGCGGCGACGACCAGGTCAAGCTGCGCGGGCTGCGGATCGAGACCGGAGAGGTCGAGGCGGCACTCGCCGCGCACCCGCGGGTGCGCCAGGCCGTGGTGGTGGTCCACGAGTCCGAGAGCCATGGCAAGCAGCTGATCGGCTACGTGGCGCCGGTCGCCGACGCGCAGTCGCACGAGGCCGAGCGCGGCAGCGGCACCGGGCACGTGGCGTTCGAGGCCGGACTCGGCGCGGCGGAGCTGCGCTCGTTCGTGGCGCGGCGGCTGCCCGCCTCCATGGTGCCCAGCGTCGTCATGGTCATCGACGAGGTGCCGCTGACCCCGAACGGCAAGGCCGACAAGAAGGCCCTGCCGATGCCGGAGTTCCGCGGCGCCGCCTACCGCGCGCCCCGCACACCTGCCGAGGAGGTCCTCGCCTGCGCCTTCGCCGAGGTCCTCGCCCTGGGCCGGGTCGGTGTGGACGACGACTTCTTCGCGCTCGGCGGCGACAGCATCCAGTCCCTCCTGGTCGTCTCGCGGGCCCGCGCGCACGGCGTGGAGCTCAGCTCGCGGCACGTGTTCGAACACCGCACGGTGGCCGCGCTCGCACAAGCGGCCGCCGTGCCGGGGGCGGACGGCGCACAGACACTCAAGGAACTGGACGGCGGCGGTGTGGGCTTCCTGCCGCACCTGCCGGTCACGCGGTTCCTCATGAGCCGGGGTCCCGGCTTCGCGCGCTTCTCCCAGTCGATGCTCCTGGACCTGCCCGAAGGCATCGACCGGGCGGGGCTCGCCGCCACCCTGCGGGCCGTGATCAACCGTCACGACCTGCTGCGCGCCCGCCTCGTGGACACCGAAGGCGGCGGCCTCGTCGTCGCGCCGCCGGGATCGGTGGACGTGGACGGCCTCATCCACCGCGTTGCCCCCGATGAGCCACGGCACACCGGAGCCGGTGTGCCCGAGGCCGCGCGCAAGCTGCTTCTCGACGAGGTGGACGCCGCCGCCGGCCGCCTGGACCCGGCGGCGGGCGTCGTCGCGCAGTTCGTGTGGTTCGACGCCGGCGCCGAGCGCGCCGGACGGCTCTTGATGGTCCTGCACCACCTGGTCGTCGACGGTGTCTCCTGGCGGATCCTCATGCCCGACCTGGCAGCCGCCTGGCAGCGGATCCGTGACGGCCAGGCGCCCGAACCCGCCCCCGTGGGCACCTCGGTGCGCCGCTGGGCCCACGCGCTGGCCGAGGAGGCCCACCGCCCGCGGCGGGTGGCCGAGCTCGACCTGTGGCGCGCCGTCGTCGACGGCCCCGACCCCGTGCTCGGGCACCACCGCCTGGACCCGTCGGTGGACACGGTCTCCACCCTGTCCGAGACCCGCGTCGAGCTTCCGGCGGATGTCACCCAGGCGCTGCTGACCACGCTGCCCGCCGCGTTCCACGGCGGTGTGAACGACGGTCTGGCGGCCGGCCTCGCCCTCGCCGTGGCGAAGTGGCGGCTCGGCCGGGGTGTGCGGGAGCCCGCCACGCTGATCCGCATGGAGGGCCACGGCCGCGAGGAAGCCGCGGCCCCCGGCGCCGATCTGTCGCGTACGGTCGGCTGGTTCACCAGCGTCTTCCCCGTCCGCCTGGATGTGACCGGCGTCGACCTGGACGAGGCGTTCGCCGGCGGCCCGGCCGCGGGCGCCGCCGTCAAGGCCGTCAAGGAGCAGCTGCGCGCGCTGCCCGACAAGGGCATCGGCTACGGCCTGCTGCGCCACCTCAACACACGCACCGCCGAGGTCCTCGGGGGCTACGGCAGCGGGCAGATCTCCTTCAACTACCTGGGCCGCTTCTCCGCCGCCTCGGACATGCCCGCCGGCCTGCGGGGCCTGGGCTTCACCCAGGTGCCCGGCGTGACCGAACTCGCCACGCTGGACACCGGCCATGACCCCCGCACACCCGCGCACGCCGAGATCGACATCAACGCCGGCGTCACCGACACGCCCTCCGGTCCGCGTCTGGGCGCGCTGTTCACCGCCCCGCGGGGCGTGCTCTCCCCGGCCGAGGTGCGCGAGCTCGCCGACCTGTGGGCCCAGGCCCTCACCGCTCTGGCCCGGCACGCCGAACAGCCCGGCGGGGGCGGCCTGACGCCGTCCGACGTGCCGCTGGTCCGGATCAGCCAGGCCGACATCGACACCTGGCAGGAGCGGTACCCGGGCCTGTCCGACATCTGGCCGGTGGCCCCGCTGCAGCTGGGCCTGCTTGTGCACTCGATGATGGAGCGTGAGCAGGGCTCGGACTTCGACACCTATGTCTGCCAGTACACGCTGCGCCTGTCCGGGCCGGTGGACGCACCCCGACTGCGGAGTGCCGCCCAGGCCGTGCTCGACCGGCATCCCGTGCTGCGCACCGCGTACGTCCCCGGCCCCGACGGCGATCTGATCCAGCTCGTCGTCGACGGCATCGCCGTGCCCTGGCAGTATCTCGACCTCAGCAGCCTCGGCGAGGCCATGCGGGACACGGCCTACGAGCAGTTCCTGTCGAGCGATCTGAAGGTGCCCTTCGACCCGGCCGTCCCGCCGATGCTGCGCATGTCGCTCCTGACGCTGGGGGCGGACCGTCACGAGCTGGTGCTGACCTCGCACCACACCCACTTCGACGGCTGGTCCGTACCCCTGCTCACCCGGGACCTGTTACGCCTGTACGCCACCCACGGCGACGCCGCCGCGCTGCCGCCGGCGCGCAGCTACCGCGACTACCTCGCCTGGCTGGCCCGGCAGGACCCGCGGGAATCGGCCCGCGTCTGGGCCGAGGAGCTCGCGGGTCTCACCGATCCGACGCTCATCGCGCCGGGCGCCCGCCCGGACACCGGCGGTTCGGGGATCGGTCAGGTCGACGTGGAGCTGCCCGCCGACGCCGCCCGCACGCTGCCGCGCCGCGCCGCCGAGGCCGGGGTCACGCTCAACACCCTGGTGCAGGGGGCCTGGGGCATCGTCCTGAGCCGCCTGAGCGACGGCAAGGACGTGGTACTCGGCGCCACCGTGGCCGGGCGCCCCACCACGCTGCCCGGCGTCGACTCGATGGTCGGCATGTTCCTCAACACCCTTCCGGTGCGCGTCCCCCGCACCCCCGACGGCACCGTCGCCGAGATGCTGACGGCTCTTCAGGAGCGCCAGGGCGGCGCGGTGCTCGATCACCATCACCACGATCTCACCGCGATCCTGCGTACCTCGACGCTGCCCGCCCTGTTCGACAGCCTCATCGGTTTCGAGTCGTTCCCGCTGGACCGCGAGAGCATCGCGGAGGCTGGTGCGGCCGCGGGCATCACCGTCAGCGGGATCCGCTCCTTCACCGCCAGCCATTTCCCCGTAGCCGTCTTCGTCTACCCCGACGGCCCTCACCTGCGCCTGAGCCTGCAGTACCGGCCGCACGTGGTCGACCGCGAGCGGGCGCGGCGGATCGCCGACCTGTACGGCCGGGTCCTCAAGGAGATCGCCGCGCGGCCGCACGCGCGCATCGGCGACCTGGCCCCGGCCGAGGGCGGCGAGCAGGCAGGGCGCCCGGCGGCCCTCGACGGGGACGCCGTCGAGACGGTGCCCGACGCCACCCTCGGGGAGATCTTCGAGCGGCTGGCGGCACAGCGGCCGGACGCCGTCGCGGTCGCTCTCGGCGCCCTCGAGCTGACGTACCGTCAACTCGATGAGCGGGCCGACCGCCTGGCGCACCTGCTGCGCGAGCGCGGCGTCATGCGGGACCGCGTCGTCGGGGTGCTCCTCGGCCGCTCCGTGGAGTACGTGGTGACGCTCCTCGCGATCCTGAAGGCGGGCGGCGCGTATCTGTCGCTCGATCCCGCGTACCCGGCCGAGCGGCTGCGGTTCATGCTCCGTGACAGCGCGCCGGTCGTCGTGGTCACCGACGCGGCGACCGGCGCGAAGCTCCCCGGGAGCGACCGGCCCCGCCTCGTCCTCGACGAGCCCGAAACGCTCGCCGCGCTCGCCGCGGCCCCGGCCGGCCCCCTCAAGGGGGTGGGTGGCCATCCGGAGCAGCTCGCGCACGTCATCTACACGTCCGGCTCGACGGGCGCCCCCAAGGGCGTGGGCATCACCCACCGCGGTGTCGCCAGGTTCGCCGTGGAACGCCGCTTCCAGGGGGCCGCGCACGCGCGGGTCCTCCAGCAGTCCGCGCTCGCCTTCGACGCCTCCACCTTCCAGCTGTGGATCCCGCTGCTGTGCGGCGGTGCCGTCGTGGTGGCCCCGCCCGGCCACCTGGACGCCGCGGCCCTGGCCCGGCTCATCACCGGGCAGGGCGTCACGGCGGCGCTGCTCACCCCGGCCCTGTTCCGGGCGCTCGCCGAGGAGCAGCCAGAGGCCTTCACCGGCCTGAAGGCCCTCTGGAGCGGCGGCGAGGTGGTCTCCCCCACGGCGGTGCGCCGCGTTCTGCGCGCCGTCCCCGGCCTCACCGTCCACGATATCTACGGCCCCACCGAGACCACCGTGTACGCCACGAGCCACCCCCTGCGCCGGGCCGAGGACGTCACCGAGCCGCTCCCCATCGGCAGCGCCATGGACCACCAGGCCGTCCACGTCCTGGACGACAAGCTGGCCCCGGTCGAACCCGGGGTCACCGGTGAGCTGTATGTGTCCGGCGTGGGCCTGGCCCGCGGCTATCTGGGCCGCGGCGCCCTGACCGCCGAGCGCTTCGTGGCCCATCCCTTCGGGGCACCCGGTGAGCGCATGTACCGCACCGGCGATCGGGTGGCCTGGAACGCCAACGGCGACCTGGAGTACCAGGGCCGCGCCGACACCCAGGTCAAGATCCGCGGGTTCCGCGTCGAGCCCGGCGAGATCGAGATCACCCTGGCGCAGCACCCCGGCGTGTCGCAGGCCGTCGTCGTGCCGCACACCGTGGAACAGGGGCGGCAGCTGGTGGCCTACGTCGTCGCGGCCACGGCCGACGGCGCGCACACGGCCCCGGCGCCGGAGGAGCTGCACGCGTTCGTCTCGCGGCGCCTGCCCTCGTACATGGTCCCCGCCGTCTTCACGGTCCTCGACGCGCTGCCCCTGACCGCCGGAGGCAAGGTCGACAAGGCCCGGCTGCCCGCGCCCGAGGCCACGAGCCGTGCCTATGTCCCTCCCTCCACCCCGCAGGAGGAGCAGCTGTGCGAGCTGATCGCCAAGGTGCTCAAGCTCGAACGCGTCGGTATGAGCGACGACTTCTTCGCACTGGGCGGTGACTCCGTGCTGGCCAGCCGCCTCACCAGCCGGATCGGCAAGACGCTCGGGGTCAGCGTGCCCATCAGGGCGGTCTTCGCCGCCGATGACATCGCCGACCTCGCGCGCACGGTGTCGAACGCGTCGGCGGCCACCACGCCCCGCCTGCGCACCATCAACAGGAGTGCCCAGTCATGATCCCCTTGTCCTTCGCCCAGCGGCGCCTGTGGTTCATCGACAGGTTCGAGGGCCCGTCCGCGACCTACAACGTGCCCTTCCTCGTGCGGCTCACGGGCGAGCTTGACGAGGCCGCCCTGACGGCGGCGGTGCGGGATGTCGTGACACGGCACGAGACCCTGCGCACCCTGATCGTCGAGAGCGCCGATGGCGTGCCCGCCCAGCAGGTCCTCCCGGCTGAGGACGTCCGCCTGGACATCCCCCTCCTCGAGGTGGCCGCCGGTGAGCTGGAGCAGGCGGTGCGGTCGGCCGCCGCCCGCCCGTTCGCCTTGTCCGAGGAGATCCCGGTCCGCGCGGCCCTGCTGCGCGCGGGCCCTCAGGAGCATCAGCTGCTGCTGCTCGTGCACCACATCGCGGCCGACGGCGAGTCGATCGCCCCGCTCGCACGCGACCTGGCCGCCGCCTACACCGCCCGCGTCACCGGCGAGGCCCCCGACTGGCCCGAACTGCCCGTTCAGTACGTGGACTTCACGATGTGGCAGCGCGAGGTCCTGGGCGCCGCGGACGACCCCGACAGCGTGCTGTCCACGCAGCTGGCCTACTGGCGCGAGGAGCTCGCGGGCGTGCCCCAGCCGATGCGCCTGGCCACGGACCGGCCGCGGCCGCCGGTGGCGAGCCACCGAGGCGACGGCGTCGGCATCACCCTCGACGAGGTCCTGCTCGCCAAGGTCGAGATCCTGGCCAAGCGGGCGGGGGTCTCCACTCCGATGGCGTTCCAGGCCGCGCTCGCCGTGCTGCTGCACCAGCTGGGGGCGGGCGAGGACATCACGCTGGGCTCGACCATCGCGGGCCGCACCGATGACGAACTCGCGGACCTGGTGGGCTTCTTCGTCAACACCTGGGTGCTGCGCACCGATCTGTCCGGCACTCCGTCCTTCGAGCAGGTGCTCGCGCAGGTGCGGCACAAGGCGCTGACGGCGTACGACAACCAGGACGCGCCGTTCGAGCTCCTGGTGGAGAGCCTCAACCCGGAGCGCTCCAGCGCCTACCACCCGCTGTTCCAGACCATGTTCACCTGGGAGACCCGCGGCTGGATCGAGACCGGCCTTCCGGGCGGCCTCACGGCGCGCTTCGGGCCGCTGCCGACGCCGACGGCCAAGTTCGACCTGGAGTTCAACTTCTTCGACGATCCCGATGAGCCGGGCCTGTACGTCTTCCTGGAGTACGCGACCGACCTGTTCGACCGGACCACGGCCGAGGCCGTCGTGGACCGCTTCGTGCGCCTGGTCGAGCAGCTGACCGCCGAGCCCTCGCGGCCCGTGGCGCTGTCGGACCTGCTCTCCGACGACGAGCGCGCACACGTCCTGGGCGCCTTCAACGACACGGCGGCCGAGGTTCCCGAGCTGAGCGTGCCGGCACTCATCGACCGTCAGGTGGCGGCGGCGCCCGAGGGGACGGCGGTGGTGTCCGAGGACCTGGAGCTGACCTACGCGGAGCTGGACGCCCGCGCCGAGCGGCTCGCGCGGGAGCTGGCCGGACGCGGGGTCGGGCCGGAGACCGTGGTGGGCCTGGCGCTGCCGCGCTCGGCCGACCTGGTCGTGAGCATGCTCGCCATCCTCAAGGCGGGCGCCGCCTATCTGCCGATCGACCCCAAGTACCCGAGTACGCGTCTGGGCCACATCCTCTCCGACGCCCGCCCGTTGCTGATCCTGGCCAGTACGGCCACCGCCGGAGTGCTGCCCGGCGGCGACGTGCCCGTCCTGTGCGTCGAGGACGTGGACTTCGCCGCGGCCGGCCCGCGCCTCGGCCTGGCCGCCCCGCGGCCCGCGAACGCCGCGTACGTGATGTACACGTCCGGCTCCACCGGCACGCCCAAGGGTGTGACCGTCACCCACCGTGACGTCGTCAACGGCGTGCTCGCCCTGGCCGACAGGGTCGGCATCGGCGCGGGCACGCGCACCCTCGCGAGCACGTCCGTGAACTTCGACGTGTCCGTCTTCGAGACGTTCGCCACCCTGGCCGTCGGCGGCACCCTGGAGGTCGTCCGCGACGTCCTGGTGATCGGTGAGCGCGGCGGCTGGAGGGGCGGGGTCATCAGCACCGTGCCGTCCGTCTTCGCCGAACTCCTCGACCAGCTCGGCGGCAAGATCAGCGCGGACGCGGTCGTCTTCGCTGGTGAGGCGCTGCCCGCCGCGCTGGTGCAGCGGGTCCGTGACGCCATCCCGGGCGTGCGCGTGGTCAACGCCTACGGACAGACCGAGTCGTTCTACGCCACCACCCACACCGCCGGCGGCTCCCCGCCCGGCCTCACCAGCACACCCATCGGCGCCCCCATCAGCAACATGCGCGCCTATGTCCTCGGCCCCGGCCTCAAGCCGGTGGCAGCGGGCGTGGTGGGTGAGCTGTACGTGGGGGGCCAGGTGGCCCGCGGCTACTTCGGGCAGGCCCGCATGACCGCCGAGCGCTTCGTCGCCGACCCCTACGGCCCCGCCGGGGCGCGCCTGTACCGCACCGGCGACCTGGCCCGCTGGAACGCCGACGGCCAGCTGGAGTACACCGGCCGCGACGACGACCAGGTCAAGGTGCGCGGCTTCCGCATCGAGCCCGGCGAGGTGGAGGCGGCCGTGACCGCCCACCCGGGCGTCGCGCAGGCCGCGGTGGTCACGCGCCAGGGCCGGGGCACCACCCGGCTCGTCGGCTATGTGGTGCCGGCGGGCGCGTCCGGGCCGGGGCACGGCACGGTGGACAGCCTGAGCGACCTGGACGTCGACCTGACGACCGCCGTCTCCCCGCGCGAGCTGCGCGCCTTTGTCTCCGGCAGACTGCCGGAGTTCATGGTGCCCTCCGTCTTCGTGCTGCTCGACCGGCTGCCGCTGGCCCCCAACGGCAAGCTGGACCGCGCCGCGCTGCCCGAGCCGGAGTTCACCTCCACCGCCTACCGGCCCCCGAGCACCCCGGTCGAGGACGTGCTCGCCGCGGTGTACGCCGAGGTCCTCGGCGTCGAACAGGTGGGTGTCGACGACGACTTCTTCGCCGCCGGAGGCGACTCCATCCGCTCCCTCCAGGTCGTCTCCCGCGCCCGCGCCCAGGGCGTCGAGATCACCGCCCGGCAGATCTTCGAGGCCCGTACGGTCGCCGAGCTCGCCGGGATCGCCGTCAACCGCGGCCTGGGCGGCCCCGTCCTGGACGAACTGGAGGGCGGCGGCGCGGGCTTCCTGCCGCTGCTGCCCATCGGCCACTACCTGCTGGAACTGGGGGCCGGTCTGGACCGGTTCACCATGGCGATGACCGTCGACCTGCCCCTGGGCATCGGCGAAGCCGGACTGACCGCCACCCTGGCGGCCGTGTTCGACCACCACGACATCCTCCGCTCCCGCCTGGTCACGGGCGCCGAGCCGGGACTCCACGTGGCCCCGCCCGGCACGACCGACATCACGTCACTGATCCACCGCGTGCCGTGCGACGGCACGTGGGCCGATGGCTGGCGGGAGCGGGCCACCGCCGAACTCAACGCCGCAGCCGACCGCCTGGACGCCGCCGAAGGCGTCATGGCGCGGTTCGTGTGGTTCGACGCGGGCACCGAGCGCGCCGGTCGCCTGGTCGTCGTCCTGCACCACCTTGTCGTCGACGGCGTGTCGTGGCGCATCCTGCTGCCGGACCTCGCCCAGGCCTGGCGCCAGATCCGCGACGGCAACGCCCCTCACCTGGAGCCGGTGGGCACCTCGATGCGGCGCTGGGCGCACGCCCTCAGCGACGAGGCCAGCTCCGCCCTGCGCACCAAGGAGCTGGCCCTGTGGCACTCGATCGTCGTGGGCACGGACCCGACCCTCGGCAGGCGCCCCTTCCACCCGGCGATCGACACCATGGCCACGGTCGAGCACGTGCGCGTGGAGCTGCCGACGGCGGCCACCCAGGCCCTGCTCACCGCACTGCCCGCCGCCTACCGCGGAGGGGTCAACGACGGCCTGCTGACGGCGCTCGCGCTCGCGGTGGCCCAGTGGCGCGCGCGCCGGGGCGTGCACGAGTCCTCGCTGCTGCTGCGCCTGGAGGGCCACGGCCGCGAGGAGGCAGCGGCACCCGGCGCCGACCTGTCCCGCACCGTCGGCTGGTGCACCAGCGTCTTCCCCGTCCGCCTCGACGTGGCGGGCGTGAACATCGACGACGCCCTGCGGGGCGGCAGCGCGGCCGGGGCCGCGGTCAAGGCCGTCAAGGAGCAGCTGCTCGCCGTGCCCGACAAGGGCATCGGGTACGGGCTGCTGCGCTATCTGAACCCGCGCACCCGCGACCTCCTCCAGCGGTACGCGACCGGCCAGATCTCCTTCAACTACCTCGGCCGGTACGCGGATTCGACCCACGCGCGCAAGGAGCCGCGCGACCTCGGCTTCACCCAGGTGGAGGGCACCACCGAGCTCCAGGCGGAACCCACCGCGGACATGCCCGCCCTCGCGGCCCTGAACATCAGCGCGTATGTGTCCGACACCGAGCGGGGCCCGCGCCTGGCCACCCGGCTCGACTTTCCTTCCGGCCTGTTCACGCGGGCCGAGGTGGAGGAGCTCGCCGGACTGTGGCGCACCGCCCTGGAGGGCCTGGCACGGCACGCCGCCGAGCCGGACGCGGGCGGCCTGACGCCCTCGGACGTACCGCTGGTGCGGGTGAGCCAGAGCGAGCTGGACGGCTGGTCCCGGAGGTACGGGAAGCTGACGGATGTCTGGCCGCTGACCGCGATGCAGAACGGCCTGCTCTTCCACTCCGAGCTGGCCGGTGCCGCGCATGACGCCTACCGGATGCGGTTCGTCTTCCACCTGACCGGCACGGTGGAGCCGCGGCGGCTGCGGGCCGCCGGTCAAGCGCTGCTGGACCGCTGCCCCAACTTGCGGGCTGCCTTCACCGCCGACAGCACCGGCGAGCGCGTCCAGATCATCCAGGACGGCGTCGCGCTCCCCTGGCACGAGGCGGACCTCAGCGGTCTCGCCGAGGGCGAGCGCGCGGACCGGCTTGAGCGATTCCTCGACGAGGAGTACGCCACCCGCCTGGACCCGGCCGCCGCTCCCCTGCTGCGCATGGCGTTGATCAAGCTGGCGGACGACGCCTGGGACCTGGTCCTCACCGCCCACCACGTGCTGTTCGACGGCTGGTCGATCCCCCTGCTCATGCGGGACCTGCTGCGCCTGTACGGCTCGGCCGGGGACGCCACCGCCCTTGGCCGGCCACGCCGCTACCGCGACTTCCTCGCCTGGCTGGCCCAGCAGGACGGCGAGGAGGCGGCGCGGGCCTGGGCGCGGGAGCTGGACGGTGTCGAGGAGCCCACGCTGCTGCTGCCCGACACCGCCCCCGCCGAGGTCGCGCCGACCGGCGTGGGCCAGGTCGACGTGGAGCTCGCCCCGGAGCAGTCGCGCGCCCTCGCCCGCCGCGCCGGTGAGCTGGGGGTGACCCTCAACACCCTGGTCCAGGGCGCCTGGGCCATCCTCCTCGCAAACCTGACGGGTCGTCAGGACGTGGTGTTCGGTACCACCGTCTCCGGGCGCCCGCCGCAGGTCGCGGGCGCGGACGGGGTGCTCGGCATGTTCATCAACACACTGCCGGTCCGGGCGACGTGTGCCCCCGGCCAGTCGCTCGGCGCGTTCCTCACCGCCCTGCAGGAGCGCCAGGGCGCGCTGCTCGACCACCATCACCACGGCCTGCTGGAGATTCAGCAGGCCACCGGGCTGCGCACGCTGTTCGACACGATGGTGGTCTTCGAGTCCTACCCGGTCGACAGTGCCGGGCTGAGCGAGGCCTACTCGGCCGCCGGGATCACCGTGACCGGGATCAGCCCGCTGTCCGGCACCCACTACCCGCTGGTGGTGATGGCCTTCGCCGAGCCCCATCTGAAGGTGCACCTCCAGTACCAGCGCCACCTCCTCGACCAGCGGCAGGCCGCCGCCGTCGCCGGGCGCATGGGCCGGGTCCTGGCCGCGCTGGCACAGGACGTGCGGGCCCCGCTCAGCAGCGTGGACCTGCTCACGCCCGCCGAGCGGGACCGTTTCCTGACCGGCGTCAACGACACAGCCGCGCCGACGCCCGAGCTGACCATCCCCGCCCTGGTCGCGCGGCAGGCCGCGAGGACGCCGGACAGGACCGCCGTCAGCTGCGGTGATGTGGCGTACACCTACGCCGAGTTGGACGCCCGCGCCGAGCGGCTCGCACGGGAGCTGGCCGGACGCGGGGTCGGGCCGGAGACCGTGGTGGGCCTGGCACTGCCGCGCTCGGCCGACCTGATCACCGGCATGCTCGGCATCCTCAAGGCCGGCGGCGCCTATCTGCCGATCGACCCCGCGTACCCCAGCACCCGCCTGGAACACATCCTCGCCGACGCGCGGCCGCGCCTTGTCCTCACCGACGCCGCCACCGTCGCCGTCCTGCCCGAGTCCGCCGTCCCCGCGCTGTTCCTGGACGACGTCGACCTCGACTCCGGCGACAGCGGAGAAGCGCGGGCCGTGGGTCCGCGGCCGGGCCACGCGGCGTACGTGATGTACACCTCCGGTTCGACCGGCACCCCCAAGGGCGTCGTGATCAGCCACGCCAACGTCGTCAACGGCGTCACCCGGCTCGCCGACCGCGTCGGCGTCCACACGGACACCCGGATGCTCGCGGGCAGCTCCATCAACTTCGACGTCTCCGTGTTCGAGACCGTCACCACCCTGGCCCAGGGCGGCACCGTCGACGTCGTCGACAGCGCGCTGGTGCTCGCCGAGCGCGAGGCCGTCCCGGCCAGCGTGATCAGCACGGTGCCGTCGGTCTTCGCCGAGCTGGGCGACCGCATGGCCGCCGTCCGCGGCCTGGAGACCGTCGTCTTCGCCGGTGAGGCGCTGCCCGCCGCCCTCCTCCACCGCATCCGCCGGGCCCTGCCCGGGGCGCGGATCGTCAACGCCTACGGACAGACCGAGTCCTTCTACGCCACCACCTTCGCCCTCCCGCCGGGCCACGCCTGGCAGGCCACCGACCCCACCCCCATCGGCACGCCGCTGGGCAACATGCGCACCTACGTCCTCGGCCCGGGTCTCACCCCGGTGCCGCCGGGTGTGATCGGTGAGCTGTACGTCGCGGGGAACATCGCCCGCGGCTACCTGGGCAACGCCCGCCTGACCGCCGAGCGCTTCGTCGCCGACCCTTACGGCCCGCCCGGCGCGCGCATGTACCGCACCGGCGATCTGGCCCGCTGGAACGCCGACGGCCAGCTGGAGTACACCGGCCGCGACGACGACCAGGTCAAGATCCGCGGTGTCCGGGTCGAGCCCGCCGAGGTCGAGCGCGCACTGGCCACGCACCCAGGCGTCGCCCAGTCCGTGGTGGTCGCCCGCAGCGGCGCGGGCGCGGCGGGCAGACAGCTGGTCGCCTACGTCGTACCGGACCTGGACGGCATCGACGACACGCACCAGGCCGAGCGGCAGGTCCACGAGTGGGAGGAGATCTACGACCAGGTGTACTCGGGCGCCAGCACCGAGTGGGGCGAGAACTTCCTCGGCTGGAACTCCAGTTACGACGGCATGCCCATCGAGCCGGCGCAGATGCGGCACTGGCGGGACGCGGCGGTCGAGCAGATCCTGTGCTGGCGGCCCCGCCGCGTGCTCGAACTCGGTGTCGGCTCGGGCCTGATCATGGCCCATGTGCTGCCGCACGTGGAGCACTACTGGGCCAGCGATCTGTCCTCGGCGGTCATCGAGCGGCTGACCGGCGAGGCCGAACGGGCCGGGTTCGCCGAGAAGGTGACGTTACGTCACGCACAGGCCGATGACATCTCCTGGCTGCCCCGGGGCCACTTCGACGTGATCGCCCTCAACTCGGTGGTCCAGTACTTCCCGCACGCCGATTACCTCGACCGCGTTCTCGCGCAGGCCTTCGAGCTCCTGGCCGACGGCGGCCGGATCGTGGTGGGGGACGTGCGCAACGCGGCGACGCTGCCGGTGTTCAGCACGGGCGTGCAGTACGCCCAGCACCCCGACGCGACCCCGTCGGCGGCGCGCGCGGCGATCGTCCGCGCGGTCCTCACCGAGCCCGAACTGCTCCTGGACCCCCAGTGGTTCACGGAGTGGGCCGCGCGGCACGGCGCGGCGGGCGCCGACATCCGGCTGAAGCCCGGCGCCGCGCACAACGAGCTCACCCGCCACCGCTACGAGGTGGTACTGCACAAGCGGCCCGCCGAGCCGGTGGACCTGTCCGGGGTGCCGAAGCTGGCCTGGGGCCGCGACGCCGACACCCTGGCGGCCCTGGCGGAGCTGTGCGCGCGGCGGGGCGGACCGGTGCGCGTCACCGGCATTCCCAACGCGCGTCTCACCGGGGAGCTCGACCTGGCGGTCGGCGCCCGCGTCCTGGCCGCCGCCCCGGTCGGCCCGGTCGGCCCGGCCCTCGATCCGCAGGACGTGCACGAGTGGGCCGCCGAACGCGGCTGGGGCGCGCTGCTGACCTGGTCGGCGTCGGCCGAGTGCTTCGAGGCGGTCGTCCTCACCGACGGCCCGCCGGCGGCACGCCCGTTCACGGGCACCTTCCTGCCCTCCGGCCGGAGTGACCGGGCGCTGGCCAACTCCCCGGCCGCGGCCGCGCGGATCGGCGCCCTGGTGGGTTCGCTGCGCGGCTATCTGCGGGAGCGACTGCCCGCGCACCTCGTGCCCGCCGCGGTCGTCGCGATCGCCTCGGTGCCGCGCGCCGCGAACGGCAAGCTGGACCGCGCTGCCCTGCCCGCCCCGGACTTCGCCGGAGCCGCCGCGGGACGGGCCCCGCGCGACGCGCGCGAGGGGCTGCTGTGCGAGCTGTTCGCCGAGGTGCTCGACCTCGAACGCGTCGGCATCGACGACGACTTCTTCGCGCTGGGCGGGCATTCGCTGCTCGCCGCCAACCTCGTCAACCGCATCCGTGCCGAGCTGAACGCCGAAGTCGAGCTCCGCACGCTGTTCGACCAGCCGACGGTGGCCGGCCTGGCGCCGCACCTGGACGGCGGCGCCCGCGTCCAGGCTCCGCTGGTGCGCGTCGAGGAGCGCCCGGAGCGGCTTCCACTGTCGCACGCCCAGCAGCGCCTGTGGTTCCTCCACAAGTTCGAGGGCCCCTCGGCGACGTACAACATGCCCCTGGTGCTGCGGCTGAGCGGCGCGCTGAACGTGGCCGCGCTCGAGGCCGCCCTGAACGACGTGCTCACCCGGCATGAGTCGCTGCGCACGGTGTACCCGGAGGTGGACGGCAAGCCGTTCCAGGACGTGTGGACTCCCGAGCGGGCACGTCTGCGCCTGCACGTCGAGGAGCTGGCGGAGGGCCGGCGCCTCGAGGACGCGCTCGCGGCGGCCGCCCGGCACGCCTTCGCGCTGGCCCGTGAGGTGCCGGTGAAGGCGTGGCTGTTCACCACCGCGCCCACGGAGTTCGTGCTCGCGCTGGTGATCCACCACATCGCGGCGGACGGCTGGTCGGCGGCGCCGCTGGCGCGGGACCTGGCCACCGCCTACACCGCCCGCGCCGGGGGGAAGGCACCGGCGTGGGAGCCGCTGCCGGTGCAGTACGCGGACTACACACTGTGGCAGCACGCGCTGCTCGGTGACGACAGCGACCCCGACAGTGTCTTCAGCCAGCAGTACGCGTACTGGGCCAAGCACCTGTCCGGGCTGCCCGAGCAGTGCACCATCCCCGGCGACCGGCCGCGCCCCGCGGTCCAGGACTACAGCGGTGACCTGCTGCAGTTCACGCTGCCCGCCGAGCTGCACCAGGGCATCGGGGAGCTGGCGCGGGCCTCGGGGGCGACGCCGTTCATGGTGCTCCAGGCCACGATGGCCGCGCTGCTCACCCGCCTCGGCGCGGGCACGGACATCGCCATCGGCAGCGGTATCGCCGGGCGGTCCGACGACAGCCTCAAGGACCTCATCGGCCTGTTCGTGAACACGCTGGTCATGCGGACCGACACCACGGGGGACCCGACGTTCGCGGAACTGATCGCACAGGTCCGCAGGGCGAGCCTGGCGGCCTACACCCACCAGGACATCCCGTTCGACACGCTGGTGGAGAAGCTCAACCCGCGGCGCTCGGCGTCGGTGCACCCGCTGTTCCAGATCGCGCTGGTGCTGCAGAACAACGCGGACGCCGCCTTCGAGCTGCCCGGACTGCGGGTGCGCGGTGAGGGCGTGGGCACGGGCACGGCCCGCTACGACCTCCTGTTCAGCCTCAGCGAGACCTTCACCGACCGCTCCGCGCCCGCCGGCATCAAGGTCGCGGTGGAGTACTCCGCCGAGCTGTTCGACGCCTCCACGGTCAGGTCGCTGATCGCCCGCTGGGAGCAGCTCCTGTCCACCGCGGTCGCCCATCCGTCGCACCGCATCAGCTACGCGGACGTCCTCACCGCCGACGAGCGCCGGGAGCAGCTCCTCGCCGAGCAGCAGACCGGCCGGAGCGTCGAAGTAGCCACCTTCCCGGAGCTGTTCAGGGCCCGCCTGGAGGAGGCCCCCACGGCTCTGGCGGTGGAGTCGGTGGACGACGCCTGGTCGTACACCGAGCTGAACGCGCGGGCCAACCGGATCGCGCACTGGCTCATCGCCCGGGGCATCGGCCCCGAGCAGCTCGTCGGCGTGTCCATGCCGCGCAGCGCGCACCAGGTCGCGGTGGCGCTCGGCATCCTCAAGGCCGGTGCCGCGTACCTGCCGATCGCGCTGGACTATCCGGCGGACCGCCTCACGTACATGGTCACGGACGCGGCTCCCCCCGTGGTGTTCACCACCCTGGGCGCGGCCGGGGACCTCCCCGACGGCCTGGCCACGCGGCTGGTCGCCCTCGACGACCCCGCGGTCCAGGAGGCCCTGCGGGACTGCCCGGACAGCGACCCGGTCACCGCCCTGCTCCCGCGGAACCCGGCGTACGTCATCTACACCTCGGGCTCGACGGGCCGCCCGAAGGGGGTGAGCGTCAGCCACACGGGGCTTGCCGCCCTCAGCGCCACCCATCGCGAGCACTTCGGGCTCGACGGCGGCGCGCGCGTCCTGCAGCAGGCCTCGCCCAGTTTCGACGCCGCGTTCTGGGAGCTCGTGATGGCCCTGACCACCGGCGCCGCCCTCATCGTGCCCCCGCAGCAGAAGGTCGCCGGTGAGGAGCTGGCCCAGTGGCTGGCCGCGGGGCGCGTCACCCATGTGACGCTGCCGCCGAGCGTGGTGGGCACCCTGCCCGCCGACGCCGCGCGGACCCTCACCGACCTGCGGGTCCTGACCGTGGCGGGCGAGGCCTGCCCACCCGCCCTGGCCACCGCGTGGGCGCGGGGACGCCACCTCATCAACGCCTACGGCCCCACCGAGACCACGGTGTGTGCCACGGCGAGCACCCCGCTGGCCGCCGGGCGTGCCCCCATCGGCACGGCGATCACCGACACGCGTCTGTACGTCCTGGACGAGCGTCTGGCACCGGTCCCGCCGGGCTCCCCCGGTGAGCTGTATGTCGCGGGACCGAGCCTGGCCCGCGGCTATCTGGGGCGCCCCGGCCAGACGTCGGGCGCCTTCACCGCCGACCCCTATGGCTCCCCCGGCAGCCGGATGTACCGCACGGGCGACGTGGTCCGGCGCGGCGGCGACGGGCAGTTGGAGTACCTGGGCCGCGGCGACGACCAGGTCAAGGTCCGCGGTTTCCGCGTCGAGCCCGGTGAGATCGAGGCCGCCCTTGCCGCACACCGCGGTGTCGCCCAGACCGTGGTGCTCACCCGCGAGTTGCGCGGCACCACCCAGCTGGTCGGCTATGTCGTGCCGACCAGCTACCGCGACGCGGGTGACGAGGGCGACTTCGACCTGACCACCGGTGTGTCCGTGGACGAGCTGCGCAGATTCGCCGCCGCGCGGCTGCCGGAGTTCATGGTCCCGTCGGTGTTCGTGCTCCTCGACCGGCTGCCGCTGACCCCGAACGGCAAGCTCGACAAGGCCGCGCTGCCCGAGCCGGAGTCCAGCGGTGTGGTCTACCGCGCGCCGGGCACCGCCGGGGAACAGGTCCTGGCCGAGGTCTTCGCCGAGGTGTTGGGCGTCGAGCAGGTCGGTGTGGACGATGACTTCTTCGCGGTCGGCGGTGACTCCATCCGCTCCGTCCAGGTCGTCTCGCGCGCCAAGGCGCAGGGCATCGAGGTCAGCGCCCGGCAGATCTTCGAGCACCGCACGGTGGCGGAGCTGGCCGCGGCAGCCGGGACGGACGGCCCGCACGGCCAGGGTCTGGCGGAGCTGGAGGGCGGCGCCACGGGCTTCATGCCGCTGCTTCCGGTGGCGCGCTACCTCACCGAACTGACCGGCAGCTACGACCGGTTCGCCATGTCGATGGTCCTGAATCTGCCGGCCGGGGTCGACGAGTCCGGTCTGGCCGCCACCCTGGCGGCCGTGTTCGACCACCACGACATCCTCCGCTCCCGCCTGGTCACGGGCGCCGAGCCAGGACTCGACGTGGCCCCGCCCGGCACGACCGACGTCTCGCGGCTGATCCGCCGCGTGGCGTGCGACGGCGCGTGGGACGACCCGGCGTGGCGGGAGCGCGCCGCGGCCGAACTCGACGCGGCGGTGGGCCTGCTGGCCCCGGAGTCGGGCCGGATGGCGCGGTTCGTGTGGTTCGACGCGGGCCCCCAGGCCGCAGGCCGGCTGATCGTGGTCCTGCACCACCTGGTGGTCGACGGCGTGTCCTGGCGCATCCTGCTGCCGGACCTCGCCCAGGCCTGGGAGCGGGTCCGCGCGGGCCGCACACCCGCACTCGCCCCGGTCGCCACCTCCGTACGCCAGTGGGCGCACGCCCTGGTCGAGGAGGCGGCACGGCCGCGGCGCGCGGCGGAGCTGGAGCTGTGGCGCTCCGTCGTCGACGGCCCGGATCCGGCCATCGGGTCGCGGGCCTTCGACCCGGCCGTCGACCTGCGCTCCACCGTGGAGACGGTGGAGGTGCGGCTGCCCGTCGCGGCTACCGAGGCGCTCCTCACCGCGCTGCCCACCGCCTTCCACTGCGGTGCCAACGACGGCCTGCTAGCGGCGCTCGCGCTCGCGGTGGCCCAGTGGCGCGCGCACCGGGGCGTGCACGAGTCCTCGCTGCTGCTGCGCCTGGAGGGCCACGGCCGCGAGGAGGCAGCGGCACCCGGCGCCGACCTGTCCCGCACCGTCGGCTGGTGCACCAGCGTCTTCCCCGTCCGCCTCGACGTGGGCGGCTTCGACCTCGACGAGGCGCGCACCGGTGGCCGGTCCGCGGGCGGCCTCATCAAGGCGGTCAAGGAACAGCTGGCCGCGCTCCCGGACAAGGGCATCGGCTACGGCCTACTGCGCTACCTCAACCCACGGACCGCGCAGGTCCTCGCCGCGCACGGCACCGGGCAGGTCTCCTTCAACTACCTGGGCCGTTTCCCGGCGGGCGACCAGCAGCGCGGCGACGGCGATACGGGCTGGACAGCGGCGGCCGACGCACACGGCCTGACCGCCGGCCTGGACGCGGACATGCCCGCCCTGGCCACCGTCGAGGTCAACGCCTTCGTCCTCGACACCGTGGACGGCCCGCGGCTGACCGCCGAGATCGGGTACGCGTCCGAGCTGCTCACGCGGGCCGAGTCGGAGGAACTCGCGGAGCTGTGGAGCACCGCCCTCAACGGCCTGGCCCGGCACGCCGCGCAACCGGGCGCGGGCGGCCTGACCCCGTCGGACGTGCCACTGGTGCGGGTCACCCAACGCGACCTGGAGGGCTGGGAGGAGAGCTACCCGGGCCTGGTGGACGTGTGGCCGGTGACCCCGACGCAGTCCGGGATCCTCTTCCAGAGCGTGCTGGCCCAGGACTCCTTCGACGCGTACCGGATCCAGCTCGTCCTGCACCTGTCAGGCCGCGTGGAGCCGGAGCGGATGCGCGTCGCGGGCCAGGCCCTGCTCGGCCGCTACCCGAACATGGCCGCGGCCTTCACCAGCACCGCGGGCGGCCAGGAGGTCCAGCTCGTCCAGAGCCGCGTCACGCTGCCCTGGAACGTGGTCGACCTGCGCGACCTGGCGGAGAGCGAGCGCACAGCGCGCTACGAGGAGCTCCTTGCCGCCGACCACGCGGCGCACTTCGACCCCGCCGTACCGCCGCTGCTGCGGATGACGCTGGTGCGGATGGACGCCGACCACAGCGAGCTGGTCCTCACTGTCAATCACGCGCTGTACGACGGCTGGTCGCTTTCCCATCTGATGCGCGATCTGATCCTGCTGTACGAGTCCGAGGGCGACGTGTCGAGGCTCCCGCGGGTGCGGTCCTACCGCGCCTTCCTCGCCTGGCTGGCCGACCAGGACCACGAGGCCGCCGTGCGGGCGTGGGCCAGGGAGCTGGAGGGCGTGAGCGAGCCCACGATGCTCGCGGCCGCCGGGGGCACCGAGCAGGGCGGCCTCGACGGGCTCGAACTGCCCCTGGGCGCGGAGGTCTCCCGCGCCCTGAGCCGCCGCGCCGGCGAGCTGGGCATCACCCTCAACACCCTCATCCAGGGTGTGTGGGGCATCCTCCTCGGCCATCTCACGGGCAGGCGGGACGTGGTCTTCGGCACCACCGTCGCCGGGCGTCCCCCGCAGCTGACGGGCGCCGACGAGATGGTCGGCCTGTTCATCAACAGCCTCCCGGTCCGGGTGCGGTATGCCCCGCGGGAGACGCTCGCGCAGGTCCTCACCCGCCTTCAGGAGCACCACACCGCGCTGATGGACCACCATCACCACAGCCTCAGCGAGATCCAGGAGGCGGTCGGCGTGGGTGTCCTGTACGACTCGATGGTGATCCTTGAGTCGTTCCCCGTGGACCGCTCGGGGCTCACCGACGCGCACACCGCGTCCGGGCTCACCGTCACCGGCATCCGCATGCTCAGCGGCACGCACTACCCGCTGATGCTCGCCGGTACGACCGACCCGAACCTGCGGCTCGGCCTGCAGTACCAGGACAACATGTTCACGCGCGACGCGGTCGAGAAGATCGCCGAGCGGCTCGGCCGGGTGCTGGCGCAGCTGGCCGCCGACCCGCACACGCCGCTCTCCGATCTGGACGTCCTCGACGCGGCCGAGCGGGACCTGGTCCTGCGCCGCTTCAACGACACCGCGCGGGAGCTGCCGGCCACGACCGTCACGGAGCTGGTCGAGCGGCGGGCCGCCGAGCGTCCCGACGCGACGGCGGTGGTCTGCGGGGACCAGTCCCTGACGTATGGTCAGCTCAACGAGCGGGCCAACCGGCTCGCCCGGCACCTCGCCGGGCGGCGGATCGGCCCCGACGACCGTGTCGCCGTGGCCCTGCCGCGCACACCCGATCTGGTCGTGGCCCTCCTCGCCGTGCTCAAGGCGGGGGCCGCCTACGTGCCGATCGCCCTGAACTACCCCCGCACACGTATGGCGCACCTCCTGTCCACGGCCGGCCCGCGCCTGGTCATCACGGACTCCACGACGGTGGGCCTGCTCCCCGAGCGGGACACGGAGCCGCTGTCCCTCGACCGCGTGGACCTCTCCGCCCTGCCCGGCACGAACCTGGCCGACCCCGACCGCGTCCGGCCGCTGCGCCCGGACCACCTGGCGTACCAGGTGTACACGTCCGGCTCGACGGGGCTGCCCAAGGGAGTGGGCATCACGCACCACAACCTCACCAACGCCCTGGCGAGCCTGGCCGAGGACATCGGCCTGCCGCACGGCTGGCGGATGCTGGCCAGTACCTCGATCGGCTTCGACGTCGCGGCGTTCGAGCTGTTCGTGTCCCTGACCACCGGCGGCAGCGTGGAGCTGGTCCGGGACGTGCTCGCCCTGGCCGAACGGGACACCTGGGAGGTGGACGTCATCAGCTCGGTGCCCTCCGCCTTCGCCGAACTCGTCGACCAGCTCGGCGAGCGGGTGCGCCCGAAGACCCTCGTGTTCGCCGGTGAGGCCCTGACGACCGCCCTGGTCGAACGGGTCCGCGCCGTCTGGCCCGAGGTCCGCGTGGTCAACGGCTACGGTCCGAGCGAGACGTTCTACGTCACCTCGCACGTGGTGCCGCAGGACGGCCCCCTCCGGGGCGTTCCCATCGGCAGACCGCTGCACAACCTGCGGGCCTACGTCCTCGGTCCCACCCTGGCCCTGGTGCCCCACGGCTCCGTCGGCGAGCTGTACATGGCGGGCACCGGGGTGGGCCGCGGGTACCACGACCGCCCGGCGCTCACGGCCGAGCGCTTCGTCGCCGATCCCTTCGGTCCGGCCGGGGCACGCATGTACCGCACCGGTGACCTCGCCCGTTGGAACGCCGACGGGGAGCTGGAGTACGTCGGCCGCGCCGACACCCAGGTCAAGATCCGTGGTTTCCGCATCGAGCCGGGCGAGGTCGAGGCGGCGGTCGCCGCCCACCCTCGGGTGGCCCAGGCCGCCGTGGTGGCCCAGGACGGCAGGAGCGGCAAGCGGCTCGTCGCCTACGTCGTGACCGACGCGATCGAGGCCGACGCGATCGAGGCCGACGACGGCGAGGTCAGCACGGCGCAGCTGCGGTCCTTCGTGGCCGAGCGGCTGCCGGAGTACATGGTGCCCGCCGCGTTCTTCGTCCTCGACCGGCTCCCGCTGTCCCCGAACGGCAAGCTGGATCCCCGGGCGCTGCCCAGTTCCGAGCTGCTCAGCCCGGTGTCCTACCGGGCGCCGCGCACCCCGCAGGAGGAGGTGCTTGCGGGTCTGTTCGCGCAGGTCCTCGGAGTCGAGAGGGTCGGGATCGACGACCACTTCTTCGACCTCGGCGGCCACTCGCTGCGGGCTACGCGCCTGGTCAGCAGGATCCAGTCGGTCCTGCGGGTGGATGTGCCGATGCGGACGGTGTTCCAGTCGCCGACGGTCGCTCAGCTCGCGGCCCAGCTGACCGCGGGCGCCGAGCCGACCGGGCACAGCGATCCGTTCGGCGTGGTCCTGCCGCTGAGGTCCGGTGGCGCGGGGGCGCCGGTGTGGTGCGTCCACCCCGGCATCGGCCTGTCCTGGTCGTACCTGGGCATGGCGGTGCGGCTCGGTGACCGGCCGGTGTACGGCATCCAGGCACGCGGCTTCGACGGGACCCCACTGCCGGAGTCCTTCGAGGCCATGGTCGAGGACTATGCGGACGAGATCCTCGCCGTCCAGCCGGAGGGCCCCTTCCGCTTCATCGGGCACTCCATCGGCGGCACCCTCGCGCACGCGATCGCCGCCGAGTTGCAGCGCCGGGGGCACCGGGTTCCGCTCGTCGTGCTCCTCGACGCCGCGCCGAGCGGTCACTTCGCCCGGCAGGAGGTGGTCCTCAACCCGCCCGAGGCGCGGGCCTTCCTCAGCGAGTACCTGCCGTCGAGCGTCGGTGACGACGCGGCCGACCGCACCGCGCTCATCGAGAACGGCACGCTCCTGATGGTCGAACACGTCAGGATGGCACGGGAGTTCACTCAGCCCCGCTACCGGGGCGAGGCGCTCTTCTTCCGGGCAACGCTCAGCCCGGGTCTTGACGCCGCCCTGTGGGAGCCGCACGTCGAGGGCGCCGTGCACACGTACGACATCCGGTCCACGCACTTCGGGATGACCTCCCCGAAGCACGCGGCAGGCATCTGCGAGGTCATCAACCGTCACCTCGAAGCCTGAGGAGGTTCTCGTGTACGACGTGATTGTGGTCGGAGCGCGGGTCGCTGGATCCCCGGCCGCGATGCTCCTCGCGCGCGCCGGATACCGGGTACTCATGGTCGAGCGCAGCGCCTTCCCCAAGGAGACGCTGTCCACTCTGTACATCCACCAGCCCGGCGTCGCGCTCCTCCACAAGTGGGGCGTCCTGCCGGAGGTGGTGGCCACCGGCTGCCCGCCCCTGAACAAGGCTCGCTACACGTACGCCGGCATCCGTATCGAGGGCTCCTCCTGGCCGGTCGACGGCCAGCGGGCGGCGTACGCACCGCGCCGCTTCCTCATCGACCCGATCCTCGCGAGCGCCGCGGTCGACGCGGGCGTGGAGTTCCGCGACAACTGCCCGGTCACCGGCCTCGTCTTCGAGGACGACCGCGTCGTGGGCGTACGGCTTGGCTCGCGCGGCGGGACCGAGGTGGTCGAGCGCGCCCGCCTGGTCATCGGCGCCGACGGCATGCGCTCCACGGTGGCGGCGCAGGTCGAGGCGCCGTACGAGCTCAAGGCCCCCACCCTCACCTGCTGCTACTACAGCTACTGGGAGGGCCTGCCCTCGCGGTTCCGGCTCTATCAGACCCGTGGCAGCTGGGTCGGCACGGTGCCCACCAACGACGGCGCGACCCTGGTGGCGGCGTACTTCCCGCAGGCGCGCTTCCCCGAGGTCAAGCGCGACGGTCTCGCGGCCCTGCTCGACGCCGCGCGGCGCACGGCGCCCGAGGTGCGCGCGGAGATGGACGCGGGCACCCAGGTGGAGCGGCTGTTCGGCACCGGTGACCAGCTGAACTTCTTCCGCCGGGCCGCGGGGCCCGGCTGGGCCCTCATCGGCGACGCGAGCCACCACAAGGACTCCATCACGGCACGCGGCATCACCGATGCCTTCCTCCAGGCCCAGCTCCTGGTGGACCGGATAGGCGACGCCCTTCAGGACCCCGAGCAACTACGCAAGGCCCTCGACGAGTTCGCCGCCGAGCGGACCGAGATCCTCATCCCCGACTACAAGAGCACGTTGAAGACGGCCGAGCTGAACCCGCCCGGCCACCATGTGGACCTGCTGCGCGCGGTCGCCACGAGCAGCGAGCTGTCCGACCGCTACTTCTCGACGCTCTCCGGCACGTGCCCGGTCAGCGAGTTCATCACGCCGGAACTCCTCGACCTCATGGACGAGATGAACGACCTCGACGACTGAGCCGAGTGCGCGCGGCAATCCGGCACGCTCTCCGCTCTGTCGCGTCAGGTGAGGTCCTTGGCGTACCGTGTGCGGCGGCGCCGTGGTCGATGTAAGCAACAAAATCGCTCCGGCTGCCCACACCTCGAGGGCGAGGCCGGTGTCGGTGCGGCACTGGTGCGGCAGGTCTCACTGGGAGTCCTCGTCCAGATCGACCGGATCGGACTCGAGCCGGTGCGGGCTCTCCAAGTCGCGGGCGTGGTGGCGTCGGTGGGCCAGGGCGGAGCGGGAGGTGCGCAGCCAGTTCACGGCTGTGCCCGGTTCCGAGCAGTTGGCCAGGGCCGCACGCATGCGGGCGTGCCGACCGCTGTAACGAGATGTCGGCTGCTCCGCTGGTCCCAAGGTCGGGCTCGAGGTGGGGATGCGCAGGGCCCCGCGCGGAACCGGAAGGTCGGGGGTTCGCGTGCGGGGCCGTTCACGGGGTGTGGGCGGTCAGACTCGGATCAGGGTGTACGTACCCGTACCGTCCTGCCTGCCGCTGGAGTACTGGCGTATGAACTCCCCGTCCGCGTACCGGTCGTAGCCCGTCATGTAGCCGGTGTACTTGTTCTGCACGCCGATCTTCGAGCTGCCGGGGACGTCGCGGTAGATGTAGAACCGCTGGAGGTCGTCCTCCGTGCAGTTGACCGTCGTCAGGGCCGCCCGTTCAGCGACCGGGTTCTGCCCGGAGATGGTCGCGCACCCGCCGATGCCCCAGTTCCACAGGGACGCCTCGATGACCCCGTTGCGCTCCGTCACGTTGCACAGGCGCCAGTTGTCCAGGTGGGCGCTGAAGATGGACGAGGGTCGCAGGCGGACACCGTCGGCCGCCAGGATCGGGGCGCCCCAGGACAGGGGCTTGCCGGGTACAGCGATCTTGTAGATCTCGGCCTGGCAGTCGAGAGCGGCCCGCGCGCTGCGCCCGGTGGCCCTGGGCTGTTCGGCGGACGGGCCGCTGTTGGGAGCCGGGTGCCGCACGAGGCGGTCCTGCTTCTGCTTCGCCGTCGGCGCCACCGCACCAGCCGGGTGCTCGGCGTTCGCGGCGGCCGAGCCGCAGTCGAGGAGGGTCTGTGCCTTGGCCATGATGCTGCCCGGGGGCACCTTGTCCTGGCAGCGCACCGCGCCTTCCTCGAGGGTGGTGTAGGTGGTGAAGTTGCCGCCGTCGGGCCCTTCGATCCACTTCAACGCCCAGTTGCCGTCGCTCTGTTGGACTCGGTTGCAGTTGAGGCTTCCGTACGTACCGGTGACTTTCTTGGTGCCCTTGTAGACGCCGTAGTAGCCGGGCTGGCCGAAGTTCCACGTGACCGAGTTCGACTCGGTGCTGGTGGAGGAGTACTCGACCTTCACGTTCAGGCCCACGATCACGCCGGCCTTGCCGAGGGTCTCGGGGGCGAAACCGCCCTCGATGTTGTTGTTGAGGCCGACGGAGACCGAGATGGTCGTCTGGGTGCTGGTGGTGACGGTCTGGTTGCCGGTGGTGCCCTCGGTGACGAACCAGCCCTTGAAGTGGGTGATCGTCGGGGACACTTCGGTGGTCTTGATGTACGGGTGGCGTGTGCCGAGGTCGGCCGCCGTACAGGTGTCGCGCACCGCGGCTGCCCACCAGCTGACGGAGGAGGCCGACGTCCAGGTGGCCGCCGACGTTCTGCGCCAGATCGGCGTCTGGAACGCCCCCGACCGTGACCCGCGCGGCCGGTATGTCACCGTCGCGTACGCGATCGTACGCGGCCGTCGCCCCCGCCCACACCCCGATCACCGCCGGGGACGACGCCCGCACCGCCCGCTGAGCTCCTGGACGACCTGCCCGAACACCTGGCGTTCGACCACGCCGACACCCTCATCACCGCACAGTGATGTGGAGGCGCGGGAATGCCGCCCTCAAAGGTGCTGCGGCCGAGCGGATCCAGGCCCTGCGCGGCGAGAGCCGCCAAGACCCGCCGCGCGGTCACCCGCCCACTGATCGCTTCGCGTGTCCTGATCACCGCTGCTTCACAGAAGGTGGCGGTCTTCTGGTATCTGGTGGCGATCGTGATCAAGGAGGTCGGCCGACCGATGCGGCGCGGTGCCCAGCTTGTCCGTCGGTCGGCACCCCCTGCATTCGCTCGCGGGCCATGTAACCCGGGGATCCGATTGCGAGCGCCAGGGCGTTCCGATCCTCGCCGACATGGCCTACATCGGGGCGGGCGATTGGGTCACCACCGCCAAGCGCCGCCCGCCGGGCGGTGAAATCACCCTCACCGAGCGGCCCGGGAACCGGGCCCTGTCCACGGCCCGGGCTCCTGTCGAACGAGGCATGGCACAGCTGAAGTCCTGGCAGATCTTGCGCAAATCCCGCATCAGCCCCAACCACATGAGCGTCCTCACCAAAACCAGCCTCACCCTGGAGAAACAACACTCAAAACGCTCATGCAGCAAGACCGCAGGCGTCCGTCTCACTTGGCCGCTGGCACGTCAGTCCGGCAGCCAGTGCAACTCGTGCGCCAGGGTCTTGGCGACGGCACGGACGCGGCGCTGTAGTGGTGACTGCTCGCGTGGGAGGACCAGGTGGATCGTCAGGCTGGGCGCGCCTCGCAGTGGTCGCCAGGTGAGACCGGCCGGTTGTGCCGTGGCCGCGGCTTCTCCGGCCGGGGCGAGGGTGACCCCGTCGCGCAGGTCGCGCTGGGACATGTCGAAAGAGACTGCGGGCGTGTGGAATCGGGGGTGCGGTCGGGCGTCTTCGAACAGTGCGGACAGCTGATCGTGGATCACGGGGTTGGCCGCACGGTCAGGGAGTCGCAGCGGATACGCGGCCGCGTCGGCGATCTCGATCTCCGGGTGTGCGGCCAGCGGATGGTGCTGCGCCAACTGGACCCCGATGCGCGCACGCCGCAGCAGGAACCGCCGCACACCACGGCCCGGCTGTTCACCGCGGGTGATCCCGGCATCGATGCGGCCGTCGGCGACCGCGGGCGAGATCTCCGGTGTCGCCATCGGGACCGCGCCGACGTCGAGTCCGCTGTTGCCGCGCATCAGCCTGTCCACCAGGGCCGGTGCCGTCTCGGATCCGGTGCTGAGGCTGTATCCGATGCGCAGCGTGCCCAGTTCACCGGCCGCCGCGCTCCGGGCGGTGTCCCATGCCCGGTCCAGCGCCGCCAGCGCGGGCGGCGCGGTCTCCGCCAACGCGGCACCGGCCGTGGTCAATACGACGCTACGCGTGTTGCGGGCCAGCAGGGCCGTACCGAGTTCCGCCTCCAGGCGGCGCATCCGGGCGCTGAGTGCGGGCTGTGCGATACCGATCCGTGCGGCCGCGCGGGTGAAGTTCAACTCCTGCGCCAGCATCAGGAAATACCGCAGGCTCACCGTATCCGGCGCCACGCGCCCTCCCTGCCGATTGATAACGATCCGTTCTGAGTCTATCCCGTACCGGTCTTTCCCCCGACGGCACATCAAGCCCTAACCTGCGCGTATGACGATCCAACAGGCGGTAATACCCGTCACCGGGATCGACCGATCTGAGGGTCAATTCGGAGTCGGACGTGTCCGGCCGAACACAGGAGGTTTCCATGGCCAAGGGCTACTGGGTCAGTGTCTACCGCGCTATTCCCGACCCTGAGAAGCTGGCTGCCTACGACAAGCTGGCCGGTCCGGCTGTCCAGGCTGGGGGCGGGCGCACCGTGTCCCTGCTCCCGTCCCGTGGCGGC
Organism: Streptomyces sp. NPDC043996; assembly: GCF_056435225.1. NCBI lineage: Bacteria > Bacillati > Actinomycetota > Actinomycetes > Kitasatosporales > Streptomycetaceae > Streptomyces > Streptomyces sp. NPDC043996. The sequence continues at coordinate 87,869 of NZ_JBWKEY010000004.1, forward strand.
CGAGTCGTCGCCCACGAAGCCGGAAACACACACCGCGTCGTTCTGATCGAGTTCGACAGCTTCGAACAGGCCGTCGCGGCATACGACAGCGAGGCATACCAGAAGGCGCTGGTGGCCCTCCCCCACGGCGTCGAGCGCGACTTCCGCATCATCGAAAGCATCGACTGACCGGCGGGCCCAGCCATCGCCGAGCATCCGTCACCTGATACGCACACGGTGCTGAACGACGACTCACGAGACGGGTTCGAAGCCAAGTGTGTGCCCCATCTCGCCCGCGGAAGTTCCGTGAAGCGAAAGGACCTGGTCACAGATACCTCGCCACGCGGTCGACCCCACGGCGTGGCTGCTGAACGCACGGAGAAACGCACGGGACTACGAAACCTGCCCCGAGCGCGCCGAGGCGATGCTCATCCTCATGGCCCGCCGACTCACGCGCCACCCGGCCTACCCCACTGCCGCGATGCCCCGGCCCCGCGCAGCCCTGCAAGCAGGGTGATTCACGGCCCCGCATCGGCCAGCGCTGGCGCTAATGCGGGCAGCCGCCGGCGCAGAGGGTGGTGAACTCTCCAGCCCCGGTGGTGAGATGGGAGGCCTCCCAGGGCAGCGGCTTGGCGGGGGCGGTGCGGCTGGACTCGGCCGCGGACGCGCCGGATACGAAACCCACGGTGAGTGTCACGGCGGCTAGCAGGCCAGCAGACAGACGAGCAACAGTGCGCATGAGTGTCTCCCCCTTGGCTCGAAGGCCCGGCGGCCAGGTCAGGCCGCCCTTGCGCCCATCATCGCTTCCTGCCCAGCCCGCCTGCAATACGCCGATGGTCCATGGGCGGCCTTCGAAGGAACGGGGACGTGGGCGCCCCGCCCGTCGAGGAATCCCTCCCCTAGGCGGTGCGTCCGCTGGCGTTGCAGCGGACGGCCAGCGCGGCGGCAACCGGGGGCTGGCTGCCGCCGCGGTGGTCAGCTCGGCGGTGGCGCATCAGGCAGGCTCGCCCGGTGCGCCGCCGCCGAGTGCCGTCACCCCCGCGTGCCGTCACCCACGCCCGGGGGCGGTCTCGGGCGCCCGACTCCGTGACACGGCACAGACGCGGCATCCTTGTCCCGTCTGCGCCACCTGGCTGAGGCGGAAGCGGCTGAAGGCCCGGCAGGCCGTGCAGTGCGCGGCCCACGGCCGGGTCCAGCCAGGATAGGGATCGCGCGGGGACAGGCCCGCGGTGCGCATGAGGACCTTGGCCTCCTCCGGTGAGACAGTCACTTCCCCCTGGCGCTCGCGCCGTCGGGTCTGCCGCTCCAGGCGTTCGTGGATCTGGACCCGTTCCCACGCGTCGATCCACTGGCGGAACGCGACCGGGGGCACATCGCAGGCGAACAGGAAAGCGCGCAGCTGTTCCTTCGAGCCGGGCAGCCCCTTGCCGGTGGCTATCCGCCAGGCGGTCGTGTGGGACATCCGCGCGGAGTCCCGGGACCCCTGCGCGGCCCGCTCCGCCCGCCGGGCCATCTCCCGGAAGCGCGGGCGCCGGGCCTCCTCGAACAGCCGGATCAGCGCGGCGGACAACTGATCGGCGGTGCGCACCAGCCGCACCCTGGGCGCCGAGGTCTGCCGTGCCCCGTGCCGGGCACGCAGCCGCTGCTGCTCCGCCGCCTGCCACAGTTCCTCGAGCAGGACGGAGTCCAGGCCGAAGAGCCGCGCGCAGTCACGGACCAGCTCCCAGTCGGGCAGCACCCGGCCCGCCATGGCGCGCTGGACCTTCGTCGGCGAGCAGTACAGCTTCGCCGCGGCCTGGGCGATGGTCATCCCCTTGCCGCACATGCCGTGCCGCAGGTGCAGGGCGAGCTGCCCCAGCGGGCTGGTCAGGTCCAGCGTCATCGTCCAGCGGCGCCCCATCCCGGCCCCCCGTCACCGCCGGGAGCCCGGCGCCGCGGAGGGCGTCAGGGCATCGGCCGCCCACCGTCGGGCGCCCGACGGCACCAGCCCCGCGGCGGCCAGGCGGACGAGGACCACCGCCAGCAGCCCGGATCCACCGAGCAGTACCGCTACCTTCCCGGGCGGGAGACCGTGCACCGTGAGCAGGGCCGCGAGGACGACGACCACGATGATGACCGCGCTCTCTCCCGGGCCGAGCCGCACCCGTCCAGTACCGCACCAGGCAGTGCCCTCAGCGCTGAGCCCGTCCATGTCCATACCCCCAGACAGTCCGTGGCGCCCCGGCACCCCTCACGGGGCACCAGGGGGCCAGGTGGAATTCCCAATTCGACGTGTGCCGCAGACAGTTGGCCCTGCCTCACGCGGCGCAACACAGCGTGTCATCCTCCGGTCCGGCCCCCGAACTTTGATTCACAGCCGTCACATGGCCCAGCGGTCCCGCATAACGGCATACACCCCGATCTATGGCCACAGGTAGCCGACCGCCGACGCCGCGACCAGCCGCGATGCCATCGCCGGGGTACACGGTGTTCCGTCTTCGACGCACCCGCGTGCGTCGAAGACGCACATTCATTTGCGCTTGGCACGCCCCGCATTGCCCGTCCGCCCGGGCCACTGCGACGATGCCCGAGGTCTTCGCCACGTACCCCCTGGGATTCCCACCACGGTCACCGGCAGACCCAGCGCGCCCGTGTTGGCCCACGAGCGCGCAGGGTGGGGTCGGGCAGCCCGGCTGCCCGACCCCACCGCTGTACACCGCGAGATGCCTCCTGCGCTGTCCCCGCGGAACGTTCCGGATGTACGGACGACAGCCGACCGGGCGTTACAGCGCAAGGGCCTCAGCCCCGGCACGGGCGGGTCGTCGAGCCTGCCCAGGACCGTGGAGCGGGGGTGCGGACGCCGACGTGTGCCCTGGTCCCGGTCGGCACGCGCGGACAGGGTGGAACCCTCGGTCGACGTCGCGCTCGCCCGTACCGCGAAACAGCTGCCGCACGGGGCCGACTGGTGGTGGGAACCGAAGTTCGACGGTCGCCGGGCCCTGCTGTTCCGCACCGTGGAGACCGTGCGTCCGCTGCCCCGCTCCGGCCGGGACGTCACCTCGAACTGGATGGATCTGGCCGTCCCGGCGATGGCCCCGCCCCCGGACACCGTGCTCGACGGCGAGATCCTCACGCGCACCCGGCATCTGGGTCGCCACCGGATGGGCTGGACGAGGTCTTCTCACCGCACACCCACCGAGCGGGCCGCGCCGGACAGCGAGACGAGCGGTCGTACTTCTTCGACACCCTGGCGCGGCACCGGTGGGCGCGTGATGCGGCCGGGCTGATGCCGTCCTCGATCGACCAGCTGGTCAAGCCGGTGCTCGAGATCCGCGAGCACTACGGCCTCGTGCCGTGGCAGCTCACTCCGCCTCTGCTCAACCGCGCCCGGTCGGCGAACAAGCCCTGGAGCGCAGCGGCGCACCCGGCCGACTCACGGCCGTCACGCCGCACCCGGGCCCGGGCCCGGCGTCGCCGCGGAGCCCAGGCCTCGCTCACCCCGCGCTTCCTGGCGGCCTCATGAGCGGCGTGCAGTGCGACCCGGGCCAGGTCGACGCCGGACGTCTCGCCGCCGCTCAGCTTGAGTCGCAGCCTCCGGTGCCCGCGTCAGCAGCTGCCACCGTCCGCCTCATGAAGCGCTACTTCCGGAAGTGCTCGATCAGACGCGAGTAGCTGTCATTGGCATGCCCTTCTGCCACGGCCTTGTTCACCAAGTCGAGGGTGTAGCGGGGGAACGCGGTATCGATGTTCCGCGCCCCGCTCTCGCGGACCAGGTCCTCGACTGAGGGCCGGTGGTGTTGCAGTGCTCCGTACTCCGTCGCGTACTCGCCGCGGTCGACCTCGTCGGCGATCATCGGGAAGGACGCCAGCAGTGCGGCGACGGACGCGCTGGCGTCGTCCAGGAACCGCTTCACCTCGATGCCCTCGCTGGACAGCAGAGCGGCTGCGTGCAGGAATCCGTTGAGTGTGCCCCACATGGTGTCGTGTATGGCCATTCCGTACAGGGTCGGTACACCGGCGTCGGCCGCGATCAGGGTGCCCCCGCCGCCGATGCGCTGGAGCGTCTGCTGGTAGCGGTCGTACACGGAGTCGGAGCCGCCGTAGAAGATCACTGTCTCCGGTGCCCCGATGCCCGGCGCGATCGTCATGATCTGGCCGTGGAGGTACTGCGCGCCTTGTCTCTCGACCCAGTCGGCGACAGCCCTGACCTCCGCGGACGTCCCATCCGTCAGGTTGACCACGGCGCGGCCGGACAGCGCGTCACCTGATGACTCCAAGAGCTCGCGGACCGCGGTGCTGCCCTTCACGCTGACCACCACGAGCGAGCTGGCGGCGACGGCGGCACGGACGGTCGCGGCCCGCTCGGCTCCCTTGGCGACCAGGGCGTCGGCCTTCCCCGGCGTACGGTTCCACACCGTGGTCGGATGCCCGCCGTCCAGGAAGGCGCTCGCGAGTGCGAAGCCCATTTCGCCCAACCCGATCACGGTCACGGCCGGCTGAGCATCAGTCTGTACTGAGGCAGTGGTCATCAACGTCGTCCCTTTCGCGGTTCCGCGGACTGTGTCCGTACAGGTCCACTTGTGGTGCGCGGACGCCACGCTAGAAGTTGAACCTCGCTTGAGGTCAAGAGGTGTCTCAGACCGGCCCGCGAGCGCGCTCTCGGTCCACCGCGTGGTTCACTGGCCCGCTCTCGGCCATGTGCCACGGCACGGGCAAGGCGGGAGATTCAAAGGGGCGGCAGATGGGCAAGTACCCACGCCCCGCCGAAGGCGAATCGTGGCGATCATCATGGGGGCGACCGGATGATCTCCCCTCACTCCATCCACTACCGTAACGGAGCGTGAACTCTCAACTCGCCTGTGTTCAGAAGCCTCTTGCCGTATCAGACCTCAACAGCTGCCTCTTCGGTGACCATCAGTATCACGAGGTTTGGCGCAAACTGTTCGCTACCGAGCCCTTCCGGTACCGGGAAGGGCTGAGCCCGCACGACCAGGCTGCCCAGTCCTATCGCCGATTACGTTTAGTGGCTGAGGCCATTGAGGACGCGGAGTCCCTGGTGGCCGACATCGGCTGTCTGAGCGCGCTGCACGAGTGGGCGGGGCCGGTCGATCCCGGTCTGGGAACGCTGCTGTCCATCCACTACAACCTGGTGCTCGGGAGCATGATCGACCACGGGCGGGCGGACATCGACGAGTTCACGTCGATGCGGCGGGTGGGGGTCTTCCTGTGCACGGAGATGGCGCACGGCAACAGCGCCTCGCAGATGGAGACGACAGCCACCTACGACCCGCAGCGACAGCAGTTCAGGCTGCACACTCCTACCGTGGGCGCGGCCAAGTTCATGCCGAACACGAGCAAGCTGGGAGGCGCGAAGGTTGCGCTGGTTGCGGCCCGCCTCCTCATCAGCGCGCCAGCCGACAAGGGAGACCGAGAGGACAAGGGCGTCTTTCTGTTCAAGGTGCCCCTCCACGACGGCGAGGCCGTGACGCCAGGCGTCGTAGTCCGCCCTCTGCCGCAGACCACGACCGCACCGGTCGACCACTGCACCACCATGTTTGATCACGTCCGACTGCCGTTCGAGGCGATGCTGCAGTCAAGCCACGGACGTCTCACTCGGGACGGGACGTTCACCAGCGGCATCGGTAACAGGCGTAAGCGGTTCCTGCACTCGGTAGGGCGGGTCACCACCGGGAAAGTCTGCATGTCCGGGTACGCCCTGGGCGTGATGCGGCACGCCCTGACCCTTGCCGTACGCCACGCACACAACCGGCACACCGCCGGGATTACGACAGGGTCCTCAGTCCCGCTGGCCGCCTACCGCAGTCACCACGGCCCGCTCCTGCACGGGATCACCATCGCGTACGCGGCCACCCTCCTGCAGCGCCAGGTGATCGGGCGCTGGAGCGCGGCAGCCGCGGCGGAGCACGGCCAGGCAGGTCAGGAGCAACGCGATGATGCGGAGCGGCTCATCGCGATCGCCAAGGGGTGGATCACCTGGCGAGCGCGTGCCGTGATGACCGAGTGCCGCGAGCGCTGCGGAGCGCACGGTCTGTTTCTGGCGAACGGGATCGCCGGACAGCTCGCCGCGGTCGAGGGCGCGATCACCGCCGAGGGGGACAACACCGTCATCTGGGCCAAGGCCGCAGGTGAACTGCTGACCGGGCACTGGGTGCCCCAGCAGCCTCGCACGGAGATCCCGCGCGGTATCGATGACTGTGACAGCGTGCAGGATCTTCTCGGCGACATCGAGCGCATATGGCACCAGCGGGCCCGCGCCCGGCTGCGCAGGGAAGGAGCGGGCGGCCCCCTGCGCCGGTGGAACGGCTCGGTCACTGCGGCTCTCACCCTGGTCGAGGCGCACGCGCACCGGCTCGCCGCCAGCGCCCTGCGCGCCGCGGCCGACGCCGCGTCGAGCCCCGAGGCTAGGGCGCTGCTCCGGGACGTGCACCACCTGTTCGCCTTGCGGTACATCGCGGATCACAGTGGCGACCTCCTCGCCGAGGAGGTCATCAATGCCGCTCAGGTCCGGGCGCTGCCTGACCGTGTGGACACCCTCGTCGAGCGCCTCGCCCCGCACGCGCTCACCCTGGTCGACGCATTCGGCGTGGACGATGCGCTGTGGCGCGATCACCCCATCACGACTCGGGGAGCTGGCACCGAACTCTACTGACGGCTCGACTCATGGGCCCGAGAGTCCGTTCTCCGTGAAGGGGGGTTCCGCTCGCGGTGCGGCAGCGCGTCGAAGTCGGTGAGCAGCGCGCGTGCCATCCGGTTGGACGCAAGGACGTCAAGGCGCCGCCCCAGCACCAGGGCGGGGGTGTGCTCGAGGATCCGGAGCAGATCGCGCAGCCCCGGGCGGACCGGCTGCGGACGCGTCGCCGTGCGGCGGGGCCTGCCCACGGCGGGCTTGGCGAGCTGGAACAGATGGGAGCGCTCGACGGGATCGAGGCGTAGCGCGCGGGAGATGGCGTCAAGCACGGTCTCGGAGACGTTCAGTCGGCGTCCGCGTTCCAGGCGTACGTAGTAGTCGACGCTCACGCCCGCCAGTCGCGCGATCTCTTCGCGGCGCAGTCCTGGCACGCGCCGAGAGCCGCCGTCGTCGGACAGGCCCGCCTGGCGCGGGGTGATCCGTGCCCGCCGCGAACGAAGGAACTCACCGAGAGCTGTGTGCGGTCCATGCCGTTCACGATAGGCGCCGAGATCGCCCCCACGGCCCGCGAAAGGGGGACTGGCAGTCCCCCGGTCGCGCGGCGCTGGCCGCGGGCCACCGGGTGGTGGGCACCGTACGCACGCCCGCCGACGCACAGGCCTTCGAGGCGCTCGCTGGCGACGCGCACGCCGGCATCCTGGACGTGACCGACCATGACGCGGTGGACACGGTCGTGGACGAGGCTGAGCGCGGCCTGGGACCGGTCGACGTACTCGTCGCCAACGCCGGGTACGGCCATGACGGCCTCTTCGAGGAGTCGTCGATGGACGACCTTCGCCGTCAGTTCGAGGTGAACGTCTACGGAACCGTGGCGGTGATCAAGGCCGTGCTGCCACACATGCGGAAGCGCCGTTCGGGCCACGTCATCGCCGTCACCTCGATGGGCGGGCTGATCACCATGCCGGGCCTCAGCTTCTACCACGGCAGCAAGTTCGCGGTGGAGGGCATCCTTGAAACGCTCGGCAAGGAGGTCGCCGATCTCGGCATCCACGTCACCGCCGTCGAGCCGGGCAGCTTCCGGACCGACTGGGCCGGCCGCTCGATGATCCGCGCACCGCGTGCGATCGCCGACTACGACGAGCTGTTCGAGCCGCTGCGTGCCCGGCGCACCCGCGGCAGCGGCCACCAGCCGGGCGACCCGGACAAGGCCGCGGCCGCGGTGCTGCGCATCGTGGCGGCCGACCAGCCGCCGACGCGCCTGCTGCTCGGCACCGACGCGCTCCGGCTCGTCAAGGCCGGCCGCGACGCCTTCGAGCGCGACCTCCTGGCATGGGCCGAGCTGTCGGCCTCCACCGACTTCGACGACGTCAGCCGGTCCGCCTGACGTCACTCGCCGTCGGGCCCTCAACGTGGGGCTCGACGGCGGCCGCAGTGGTCTGCCGCTCCACGGCCTCCGCGATCGACGGGCCCACGCGGCGCTCCGGGACAACGGCCTAGTACACCGCGAGCACCCGGCGGTAACCCGGCGGCACCATCTCGCGCGTCCTCACCGAGGCCGCAGCGGTGGCCGGTGTCTGCGCGGCTGCCCGACGACCCCGGACACACCAGCAGGCCAGCCCCGCTCACAGCCTGGCGGCGGCCGAGTCCGGCTTCCCGGACTGCCGGGCCATGAATTCGTCTACGCTGCTGGACGGACACGGGACCGGAGTCCGGCCGGTGCGGAACGGACGGCGTTGCGTACGGGCGACCGTGCGCAGGGGGAGGCGTGCAGGCGATGGAGAACGGCGCGGACCTGCCGCGGCGGATCGGTGTCTACGCCGTTCAGCGAGAACTCGGCGCGGGCGGCATGGGGAAGGTCTACCTCGCCCGCTCACCGGGCGGCCGGGCCGTCGCGGTGAAGGTGGTCCGCTCCGAGCTGGCGGCCGACCCGCACTTCCGTGAACGGTTCCGCGCGGAGGTCGGGGCCGCTCGCAAAGTCGGCGGTTTCCACACGGCTCCGGTCGTGGACGCCGACCCGGACGCGGAGTCACCCTGGCTGGCCACCGCGTACGTCCCCGGGCCCACGCTCGCCGAGCTGGTCGAGCGGCAAGGGCCCTTGGACGAAGAACGGTTGAGGTCTCTGGGAGCAGCCCTGGCCGAGGCACTCCAAGCCGTCCACGCCTGCGGGCTCGTACACCGGGACCTGAAACCGGGCAACATCATCATGGCGGACGACGGCCCGCGCGTCCTCGACTTCGGCATCGCGCGAGCCGTGGAGGCCACCCGGCTGACCGCCACCGGGGCGGCCTTCGGCACGCCCGGATATCTCGCGCCCGAGCAGGTCCGGGGTGACCAAGTCACCGGTGCCGCCGACGTGTTCGCGTTCGGGGCCGTGCTCGTCGCGGCGGCCGGAGGCAGTGCGTTCGGGGGCGGCACGCCCATGGGGTTGATGTACCGGGCGGTGCACGAGCCAGCGGACCTCTCCGCGCTGCCGGGAGGGCTACGGCCACTGGTCGCCGCGTGCCTGGCCAAGGATCCAGCTGACCGTCCCGCGCCCGCGATGCTCCTGGCCTCGCTCGGGCCGGACCCGGACCCCGTACCGGACGCGAGCACCATGGCGCTCGCCGCCCCCGACCGGCCGCGCGCCGCGCCGCCCGTACCGGCCCGGGCGCCCGACGTCCCCGGCCGCGTCGACGAACCCCTCCGGCCCGCCCCGTCGCGCAAGCCCCGCGTGATCACCCTGCTGATCGTGGTCGTGGTCGTGGCCGTGGCGAGCGCGCTCGCGGGCGGTCTGCTCGCCCTCACTCGGCAAGGGGACGACAAGAAGAGCGGCAGCCCTCCCGCCGCCGCATCGGATTCCCGGCGGACCACACCGCAGGCTTCCGCCCTGCCGTCCGAGCCCTCGTCGCCCTGGCCGGGCGCGGCGCCCAAGGACCGGGTCACTGTCGTGGTGACCGCCGACAGCGCGGGAAGTTGGATCTCGGCGAAGGACCACAACGGGCGGCTCCTGTTCGACGGAAAGCTGGAAAGCGGCGAGACCAAGAAGTTCACCGACAAACGCCGCATCGATCTGGTCCTCGGCGATGCCTCCGCCGTCCAGCTCGTCGTCAACGGCGAGGAGATCTCGAACAATTTCTCGCCAGGCCAGGTGGAACGTCTCACCTACAGCAGAGGCGACTGAGAGCTTCAGGTAGTCCAGCGGGTACGGCCAGCGGAGGAGGCTGCTACGCGGCGGAGTCATCGTCGCGCGCCCGTGCGGTTGCCCAGTCCTGGGCCGTGGTGAGGTCGGGGGCGGTGCCGACCACGTCGTAGCTGAAGTCGTTCCATTCCTCCCGTACGCGAGGAGCCGACACCGCAGGTCCAGGACCATGCGACGAACGGCTACGAACCGGACTGGGGTCTGTCCGGCGAGGGGATGCCTTCACGTCCCGGCGCGGCGGGGGGGGACTTACGGTTTGTGGGTTACCCAGAGCAGTTCCGCTGGCCAGCGGTGTGCCCAGTCGGGTGGGTCGGTCTCGTTGTAGCCGTTGGGTGTTCCGCGTTCGGGCCGCGGCTCGATGAGGTCGTCGATGATGAGACCCGCGCCGCGCAGGACCCTCACCCAGTCGCCGTAGGTGAGCTGGTAGCTGGTCGCGCCGTCGTCTTCGGCGATGGTGTTCAGCCCGAAGTAGTCCTTCTGCAGCGTCGTGGTCACGCGGCTGGCGGCCTCGTCGTAGCACGCTTCGAACCATGGGCTGGCGACGTTGAACACCAGGCGGCCGCCTCGGCCCAGGACGCGTGCGGCCTGCGGGACGGCCAGGTGCGGGGGCGCCCAGCTGAGCCCGCCGAAGTCGCAGAACACCAGGTCGAAGCTGTCGGCGGCGAAGGGGAGTTGTTCGGCGGCGCCTTGCACGAGCGGGTAGCGGGCCGCTCCCATCGCGAGGGACGCTGCGGCGAGTTGGGTTTCGGACAGGTCGAGACCGACCACGGTGGCGCCCTCGGCGGCGAGCGCCCTGGACCATTGGCCGGCGCCGCAGCCGAGTTCGAGGACGCGCTTGCCGGTGACGTCGCCCAGGGCGCGCAGGTGCGCGTCGGGGATGGAGTACATGCCCCACAGCCGGGGCGCGGCGCCGATGTGCGGGTCGTGTTCGTGCTGGTAGGCGCTGCTGATCTGGTTCCAGAACCGCCGGTTGGCGGGGATGCTGTCCACGTGCCGATCGTATGCCGCTCCTTCGGGCCCCTGCCCGAGCGCGGCACCGCAGGAGCACGCACCCTCATACGGGGATCTGGTACGTGTGCAGCAGATACCGGCACGTGTCGGAGATCGTCCGGTCGTCCACTGCCGCGTCGCAGACGATCACGGTGCCCAGCAGCCCCTGGAAGACGTCCCGGCCGTCGTCACGGCTGCCCAGCACGGGGCCTCCCAGGTGACCGGACGTACCGCGTCGCGCCTGCGCACCTCGTAGGAGTAGCCGTTGACGAAGCTCTGGAGCATGCGCCGGGGGCCGTTGGTGCAGCGGACGGCGTAGACGGCCCATTCGGTGTCGGATTCCGCGCTGAGGATGCGCAGGCTTTCGCCCAGGAGCCAGCCGGAGCCGTAGGTGTGGAGCGAGTCGAGCCGGTTCGGGCCCGTGTCGAACGCGGGCAGCCGCTTGCCGACCAGGAAGACGGTCGCGGCGCCGGTGGTGCCGCGCAGCGTGGGGAACTGGTACCAGCCGCCGGCGAAACGCAGGGCCGGCAGCCCGTTGATCACCGGGGTCTCGTAGAGGGCGGGACTGCCCACCGCGTTGCCGTCGTGGTGGGCGGGGCTGAGGTCGACCAGCCGGGGCACGAGCGATCCGTCCGTGAGGGGAACCTTCGGGTCGACCGGCCGTGGTGAGGCGTCCGCACGGTAGTAGCCGATCAAGCCGTCGAGCTCCAGGACGGGATCGTCGGCGCCGGCGGGGAGCAGGGGTGGCGCGGACCGCGGCGGCGGCACTGAGTCCGTACCGATCCTGGCAGATGCGCCCGGGGTGGCCGTGTTGACGACCAGGGGTGGGTACGGTCGCTGCACGCCCCCGTACAGTCCGCGCCACACCGGCCCGTCGACCGCCACCACCGCCTGCATGCCGGGGTCGAGGTAGGTGTTGAACGACCGCTCGATCGTGCACCAGCCGGAGCGCCTGCGTGAGTCGTTGAGCCCCGCGCCGCGTTCGTGGCTGTCCAGCCGGATCGCGGCCGTACGGGCGCTGCCGTGAACCCCCACACAGTCCCGGATGGCCAGCTGGGTTCCCCCGACGTCGTCCCGAAGGCTGGCCCAGACGTAGCTGTCGCTGGGGCCCTTTCCCTCGAAGTCGAAGCTCCAGTTGTCGAGCTGCGTGGATCCGCACTCGAAGAGCCTGACGACCGACACGGCGGTCTCGACGCCCGCGACGAACACGTTGCGGTAGGTGACGCCCGACCGCAGTGCCTTGAACGCCGACCGCCCGAAGCGCCCCACCCTGAGGTTGTCGCCCCGGCTCATCTGGAACCAGCTGTAGATCGCGCAGTCCGTCTGGTTGTTGAATTCGCTGGCCGTCAGCTCTACCGGGTAGTTGGCGCCGAGGTGGTAGGAGCTGAGCCCCTGCGCGCCGAACCAGATCTTGGTGTCGTCGAGCGAGAAGGCGACCACCGATCCCAGCCCGATCACCTGGCCGTAGTCGGCGCCCGGCAGGCCGGGGGCCGCGAACGAGTTGACCGTCAGCTTCTCGACCCTGTTCCCGTCGAACCCGTCATCGGCGCCGACCGTCATGAACAGCCCGTACCCCGGCAGCCTGCTCGTCAGGTAGCGCGCGTGCAGGTCGGGGACCCCGTCAGCGCTCTTGCGCACGGGCTGGTCCATGGGCAGCACGGCGAAGACGCCAGCCTCGTCGGTCAGCAACGTCAGGTCGCTGACCGGGCCGTTGCCGTCCTGCTGGGGGTGCGGGTCGGCCGGGGTGCCGGGGCCCAGGTCCCGGTAGCGCAGCACGTCGGAGAACCTGAGCGCGCCGAAGGTGAGGGGAACGGGAGTCTCGGGCTTACCGGGGAGGCCGTACTCACCGGTGCCCCAGCCGCTCGACAGGAGGCTCACCTGCCCCATGTTGAACGGTGCGTACCAGTTGGGCGTGAACGCCAGTGTGCGCTCCCCCCAGCCGTCGTTGATCATGCCCAGGTCGGGTGCGACCTGGACCCGGTCCGTCCAGGCCGCCACGGTGGCCGCGTCCAGGTCGATCTGGAGCGAGCAGCGCAGCACGTCCTTCGCGCTGTCGAAGGGCACCCGGATCTCCCGGGTCAGTCCGTCCGTCGTCCGGAACACGAAGAGCACTCGGGGCGCACCGGGGAACACCTCCACCTGGGCGAAGAAAGGGGAAGGGTGGTGATAGGCGTCGACCATTCCGAAAAGCGGCTGCCCGGCCCAGGGCATCTTGTCATTGCGCACCACGAAATCCAGTGTCAGCTTTCTGACACCGGTCCAGTAATCGCCCTTCCGTGGCCCGAACTGGAAGGGCGAACAGGGAAACGTCAGGGTCGCGTCGCTGGGCGGCTGCCCTTCCACAGGAGCGGGGACCCGTGTCCGAAACCCCCAGCGCTTGCCCGCGCTCGGGGCGGCCTTGGTGTCGAGCATCCCGAAGAGATCGGCCCAGTGCCCGTCACTCACCTGCCGCCCCGACGGCCGCCGCGCCACCCCGAAGACCAGGGGCGGGGCATACGCCTTGCCCTGCAACACGGTGGCCGTCGGCCCCTCGCCGACGATCCGTACATTGTTCCGGTCGACCAGCACCGAACGGGAGAATTCGTAAGGGAGACTGTGTCCAGGCACCTTCACGGTGCCGCCGAGTTGGGGGTGCAGCGAGTCGACGGCGCGCTGGAAAGCGCCGGAGCAATCCGTGCCCGGTACCGCCCCGAAATCGAGGACGTTCACGATGGCGCTCATGAAAATGAGCGTACATTCGACGTCCTGCGCATGGCGCAGCCCACAAGAACTCTCCATAAGTCCTATGAGTGCTCCAGCCGTAGATCGTGATCTTGCCTCGTCAGCCACGATCACTCGTGCCAGGCAGGTGCGTGACGGTCACGGTCCAGCCGCATGCCCCCGCTGGCCCGCGTAGACGAGGTAGACGACGAGGTAGACGACGACCTGCGCGTTCTTGATCCTCCCCGCGGTGCCGGTGTACTGGCGCTGGACACCGACGGTGTGGGTGCCCTTCTTCACGTCCCCGGTCTCGTCGACCATCAGCACCCACACCGCGCCTGGAACAGGCCACCCATCCAGGCACTGAAGGACATCCGGGCACTGAGGGAGACGAGCGAGTCGTCCGAGACGATGAGCCGATCGGTCTAGCCCGTGGCGCGTCACCGCTTGACGTCCGAGGATGCGCGAGCGCCGTCGCTACGGTCCGGGCCATGGACACTCTGATCTTCGGCGGGCTCCTGGCCGCCCTGGTGGCCCTGTTCCAGCAGCGCTCTCAGGTCGTGGTGCTCGGGGCCTGGTGGGTCCTCCTCGTCGCCACGCTCATCCTGCTCGCCCACCACATCACCAGCAGCCTTTCCCTCGGCCTGAATTACTGAACGGGGCCAGGAACCGACATGACGACACCGTCTCCGTCCATGAGGCCGCCGCTCGCGGAGCGCGGCCCCTCGGGAATCCTCGGGCAGGTGCAGTACTGGTTCGCGTGCTTCTTCGCCGCGGGCTGGACAGGCGTGGTGTGCGGCGGGCTCGCCGTGCAGTTCGGCGGCTGGGAGTATCCGTGCCCGCTGTGCGTGGTGCAGCGGATGTTCATGCTCTTGGCCGCCCTGGGCGCCGCGTACATCGTGCGAAAAGGGATCAGCGGCCGCGTCCACGGGCGGGATTACCTGACTGGGTGGGGGCTCGCGCTCGTCGCCTGCGTCGCGGGAGGGTTCGCCTCCTGGCGCCAGACCATGCTCCACATCCTGCCCGGGGACAAAGGGTACGGAGATCCCGTACTCGGGCTCCATCTGTACGTCTGGGCGTGGATCCTGTTCATGGCGTCCGTCGTCGCCGTCGGCATCGTCATGGCCTTCGCCCACCTCACCGCAGGCGAGGAGATCACCGGACCTCCCCAACGGGCCGCCGGGAAGCTGGTGTTGGGCTTCCTCGGGCTCGTCATCGCCGTGAACCTGGTCGCCGTGTTCCTGCTCGAAGGCTTCCACTGGTTCCTGCCGGACGACCCGCAGCGGTACCAGTTCTTCTACGACGTACACCTGCTCGACGTCGACTGACACGGTGGCCCGCGGTGGCGAACCGGTGACCTGTCCGTTCCGGCGTGGCCGCCCATGGCCATGACGTCGGGCCGGGGGCGCGGGCCCGCCTGATGAGCGGACGGACGCCGCTCACCAGGCAGTTGTCAGGAAGCCGGGTCAGATCGCGGTCAGATGCCCCGGTGCCGGGAGGCGGGTGGCCCACGTCGGCTCGTGGACATCGGCCAAGGACGCGAAGACCAGGGCGACGGCGAGCGCGCCGGGGTCCGGAACGCCGATGGCGTGATCGCCGACGTAGCTCGCGCGGCCGCGCCGGGGGCGCAGCGACGCCGTCGAGAGGGCGCCGCGGATCGCGGCCTGGGCCGCGGTGGTGAGCGGGGCCTGCGCGGACGCGGCGTCTTCCTCGCCGTCGCCGGTCGCCGCTCCGCTCGACGCCGAGGCCAGCGACGCGGCTGCCGGGGCCAGCGCGTCGACCAGCGTGCAGTCGCCCACACGTGCCCCGCCCACCCGGTGGATGGCGTCGTTCGCGGCGGCCGCCGCCCGCGCCAGTGCCGCGACGGACGGCGCCTGCCCGTCGCCGCTCTCGACGGACGCCAAGTGCTGGAAGAACAGCCCGAAGAGCGGGCCGCTCGTACCGCCCACGTCGTTGAGGAACGCCGTGGCGAGCGCGGCCGTGCCCTCGATCCCGGTCTCGTCGGCCAGCTTCACCGCACGCCGCACGCCCCCGGAGAGGTTGTCCCCGAAGTCACCGTCGCCGACGAGCTGGTCGAGCTTGGTGAGGTTGTCGCGGACCTGCGCCACGACCTCCGCGTACCGGTCGAGCACGATCCGGCTGTGCGACGCAGGGGCGGTCCCGGTGGGCGCGGAGACGGTCGACGCGGGCCGCTGTCCGGTGAGGTCTGCTGCCGGGGCGGTGGTCTCGACGCCCGGACCGCGCACCGTCCGGGGCAGCATGAGCGGGGTTTCGGTCGGAGCCGTCCACAAGTCGACCCAGCCCTCGTCGAGGCGGGTGAGGGTGAGCGAGAAGCCAGCCATGTCCAGGGCGGCGGTGTACGTTCCGGCAACGGTCACGGCGGGGCGCAGGCCGCGCTCCTGGAGCCGGTCGTTCAGGAGCGTGCTGACGGCGTGGAGTTCGAGCTCGGTGGTGGCGCCCAGCCCGTTGACGAGCGCGAGGACGTCATCGGAACCCGCAGGCAGCGCGTCGAGCAGGTCGTCGGCCATCCGCCGCACCAGGTCCTCGACGGGCGGCCGGGCGATGGCGCGGGTGCCGCGCTCGCCGTGGATGCCGACGCCGTAGTCGAGCACGCCGGGTTCCAGGGTGAAGGCGGGGGCGGCCGTCGCGGGCGACGTCTGGGCGCGGGCCGCGACGGCGATGCTGCGCGACTGTGCCACCACACGAGTACCGAGCGCCTGGAGCTCCTCCAGGGAAGCACCCCGGTCCGCCGCGGCACCCAGCAGCTTCTCCACGACCACCGTCGCCGCCGTGCCCCGGCGGCCCGTCGCGCTGTCGGCGGCGTCGGTGGCGAGGTCGTCGTCGACCAGGACGGTCGCGACCGGAATCCCGTCGTGCCGCAGCCGCTCCGCCGCGATCTGGAAGTTGATGACGTCGCCGGTGTAGTTCTTGACGATCAGCAGTACGCCCGCGCTCTTGGCGACCGCCGCACTCGCCTCGTAGATCTGCCGGTTGTGCGGGGAGGCGAACACCTCACCGGGACAGACCGCGTCCAGGCCGCCGCGCCCGAGAAGACCGGTGTGCAGCGGCTCGTGCCCGGAGCCGCCGCCGGACACCAGGGCGACACGGCGGTCGGGGTGCGCGGCGCGGGCCCGCAGATACAGCGGGGCGCTGTTGACCTCGACGATGCCGGGGTGGGCCAGGGCGAGACCACGCGCGGCGGTCAGCACGGGGGTGGTTTCCGGCAGGAAGTAGCTCATCGGTCGATTCTCCGTTGGTCGAGGTCGAGGTCGGGGTTGTGGTCGGGGTCGGGGTCGGGGTTGTGGTCGAGGTCGGGGTTGTGGTCGGGGTCGAGTGGTCGGGCCGGTTCGAGGGTGGGCTGAGGCCAGGTGAGTACGGTGGCCAGGGGGCACGGTCGTTCCGGCTTCCGGCTTCCCCCTCCCGGCTTCCCGCTTCCCAGGGCGCGAGGCCCCAGGTCCCAACCTCGCGTGACCGTATGCCCCGGTGGCCAGCTGCCGACAGCTGACGCGTACGACACCGCCCGCCCGCGATCCAGTGCACGGTGAAGCTGTCGACCGGGCGCTGGCGCCGCCGCAACGCCGCCGTGCCGGTGAGAGCGCGGCAGGCCAAGGCCGGTGCGGCCGCCACACCGCCCAGCACGCCGACCACGCCCCGCCCTGGACGTGCCGCCCACCCTGAACGCCGTACGACGCCCAAGGCCGGAACGCCCCGGTACCGGAACCCTGAAGTTCCGCTACGAACTGCGCCATGCGATCCTGCCATCAGCGACGCAGGGGCCCCACGGCGCCCGCCACGCCCGAAATCCCCTGATCAGCCCCACCTTCTTTGCGAGACCATTACCGTGACGAACGCCCGACGCGAGGACCTCGGCCGCATGCTCCGCACCTGGCGCAGGGCACGAGATCCCGCGCTGGTGCTCGGCTCCATACCTCCGCGCGGACACCGCACCTACCTCACCCAGCTCGACATGGCCCTGCAGCTCGGCGTCTCCGAGCGCTGGTACCGGGCGCTGGAGAAAGGCGAGGACCGCCGCTACAGCCGCGAGATGATCGCCGGGGTCTCCCGGATTCTGGACCTCTCCCCGCACCAGGCGGCCGCCGTGTACCGGATCACCGGACACGAGCCCCCGAGTGCCCACCCCCATGCCGCGCCCCCGCAGTCACGCCCCGGCTCACCCGGCGGCCTCGACCCGGCGCTCGTGCAGCTCATGCACCAGCAGCGGTACGTCAGCTACGTCTGCGACCAAGCGTGGGACGTGATCGACGCCAACATGCTCGCCGCCCGGCACTGCCCTTGGCTCGTCCGCCCGGGCGCCAACGTCATGACATGGGCATTCTCCGTGGAAGCCCGCTATCAGCTCCGCGACTGGGAAAACCGCTGGGCCGTTCCTCTCCTGACCTGCCTCCGCCTGGCCTGGCAGCGCTGGCCCGACAACTCACGCCTTGACGAGGTCGTCCAGGAGGTACGGGCCCAGCCGGGCGTCGCCACGCTGTGGGACTCGCCTGCTCCCGTGCCCGCGCAGCCGCCCGCGCCCGGGGACGTCCGCCCGATGTTCTTCCCCCTGGTCGCCCCAGACTCCGTCGACGTCCGCGTCCTGGCCTGCGGCCCGTATGACGACGTGACGGTCCGCTGGCACCTCGTGATGCCGGTGGACACGACGCTCGTCTTCCCGTGAGCACGCGCCGACGCGAGAACGCTGACGGCTGACCGACCCTTGCCACCGCGAGCCGAGGCGGGCCTACTCTGCCCCAGGCGCCCTGAGCCGCAGCATGGTGGCGACGTGACCATCCGGCCGAACCGCCTCTCGGCCGGGCCCCACCGGACCGGTCACGTCAGCGCGGCACCGAGCGCGGCCCGCGGGATGTGCGGGAGTACTGACGTGAACGTACCGTCATGGCTGCGCACGCGGGCGTCGTGCCGAGGCCACGTGCCGTACACCACCTTCCCTGCCCCACCACGCTCTCCCGCTCACGGGCGTGATCCGTGGTGCGGGCACCGCGCGGCATCAGCGCGAACCGGTGCCGACACCGGCCCGGCCAACGCCGCCGACGACTTGGCCGAGGCGGTGGACGAAGCTTTCCTCCGGAGACGAGGTCCGCGGCATGCGCCAGCCCTGGTCCGCCCCCTCCAGCGGGCCCTGCGCCCCCTGAGCCGCTCCCGGGGGCCGCCGCATGGTCACCGCCACGCTCCGGCCGTCGGCGACTCAACCGTAGGTCTGACGACAGGAGTGGTGCGCGAACTTACCATCCTCCGATGCAGGTGAGAGCAGTGCGGTCCGTGTCCGTCCAGCGGGCTGCCTACGCCGTGCTCGCCGTCGGGGTAGCGGTGAGCGGAAGCGTCGCGGGGCACGTGTACCACCCCGAGGGGTGGGCGCGATTCGATGGGTGGGCGTATCTGCTCACCAGCCTGGTCGCGCTGCCTCTGGCGTGGTGCCGCTCGGCCCCTGTGGTGGGCCTTGCCGTCTCGTGCGCGGCGTACGCCGGGTATCTCGCGCTTGGCTACCAGCCCTCGCTGAACTGGTGGGCCCCGATGATCGCCCTGGTGAGTGTGGCCGCGTCGCGCGCCCCACGCGTGTCGTTGGCCGCGTCCTCGCTGACCGGCACCGCGTTCCTGTACAGCGGGGTGTGCGGGCGCCTGCCCCTGGCCTTGGCGCTCGCCCAGGCGATCCTCCTCCCAGCGATCGGCCTGGCCTTCGGGTACGCGGTGCGTCTGATCACGCAGCGCAATCGTGAACTGCGGCGGCTGAGCGCGCAGTTGGCGCACGAGCAGGCAGCCCACGCGCGTAACGCCGTCCTCGGCGAGCGCGTCCGCATCGCCCGTGAACTGCACGACGTCGTCGCCCATCACCTGTCGGCCATCGCCGTGCAGGCGGGCCTGGCCGCGTACGTCTTCGACACCGACGGTGGAACAGCACGGTCGGCCTTGTCCGCCGTGGCGGACTCCAGCCGGGAGGCCCTGGACGAGCTGCGGCGCCTGTTGTCGATGCTGCGCGTGGACGACGCGGACGACGAGGAGGGCGGCGGCGCGCCGCGGCACGCTCCGCCCGGGCTCAGCCGGGTCGGGGAACTCGCCGACCGGCTCAAGGCGGCCCACGTCGACGTCACCGTCCGCACTCAGGGCACCGTCCGGAAGCTGGCCCTGGGCCCGGACCTGTGCGCGTACCGCGTCGTACAGGAGGCCCTGACCAACGTGGTCAAGCACGCGGCGCCCACCAGGGCGTACGTGGACATCACCTATGAGCCGGGCCGCGTGACGGTAGCCGTACGCGACCAGGGCAGGGCGCGCGGCGACGGCCACGAACCGGCCATTTCGGCGCCGGAGAGCGGGTACGGCTTGATCGGGATGCAGGAACGGGCAAACCTCTGTGGGGGTTCGCTGTCCGCCGGCCGGCGGCGGGGCGGGGGGTACGAGGTCCGGCTCACCCTTCCGACCAGCGCCGCGCCGCCAGTGCCTGACGCACCGGACGGCGACGGGCCGTAAGGGGGGAGTTCGTCCATGACCAGTGTCCTCGTTGTCGACGACCAGGACTTGATCCGGGCGGGAGTGGCCGCGCTGGTGCGTGCCACGCCCGGGTTCACGTCCGTCACGGAGGCCACGGACGGCGAGGAAGCCGTGTCCCTGGCCGAGCGGCACCGGCCCGACGTCGTACTCATGGACGTTCGCCTCCCCGGCATCAGCGGCCTCACCGCAGCGGAACGCATCCTCGCCCTGGACCTCGCCCCGCCCCCGCGTGTCATCGTCCTCACCACGTTCGACGTGGACGAGTACGTGTACGACGCGCTGCGCATCGGCGCCTGCGGCTACCTCCTCAAGGACACCCCGCCGCAGCGCCTGCTCGGCGCCATCGCCACCATCGCCGGCGGCGACGCGCTGTTCGCTCCGACGGTCGTGCGCCGCCTCATCGAGGCGTATACGCCCCGTCGAGGTGCCGCGCTGCGCCGCCCCGAGCAGCTGGCCGAGCTGACCGCGCGCGAACTCGACGTCCTCACCCTGGTGGCGCGCGGCCTCACCAATGACGACATCGCCGCCGAACTCTTCCTCAGTGACGGCACGGTGAAGACGCATCTGCACCGCATCATGTCCAAGCTGGACCTGAAGAGCCGCGCCCAGGCCGTGGTCGTCGCCTACGAGAGCGGGCTCGTGGTGCCGGGTTCCGCGTCGGGCCGAGACAGCCGTCCGTCGCCGGGCGGCTGAGCGCGGGGCTGTCGCAGCTGTCGACTGCGGCTCAGGTTTACCCCCGTTACGCGCTCGGTTGACACGCGAAGTCCGACGAGCGCCTGACGCGAACCTTCCAGCCCGTCCCCTAGGTTCTCGTGTCGACCGCACAACCAGAGAGCAAGGGGGAAGACCATGGCAGGAACCAAGGGGCGCGTCGCCGTCGCGGCGGCGGGGGGATTGCTCATGCTCGTCACGGGCGTGGGCACGGCCGGGGCGGACACGGGGGCGGACGCGGGGGCGCCCCCAGTCTCCGGCTTCGCCCAGCAGGCCGAGTCCGGGAACCTCACCAGCGCGCAGACCACGGCGCTCCAGGCGGACGTGGACCGTTACCTGAAGAAGATGGGCGGGACCCAGGTCGCGCTCAACAAGATCGACCTCAACGGCAAGGGCGAGATCCTCGTCGCGCTCAAGGGCGAGGACCGGCCGCGCGACTTCGCCTCGGGCAACGGTATGCGCCCGGCCGCCGACCCGTGCAAGAGCTCGGGGGTGTCCAGGACCTTCTGCGCCTACCAGAGGGACAACTTCGAGGGAAGCCGGATCGACATGGTCACGTGCAATCAGCGGTATTACGTGTCCACGTGGGGCAGGGGTGGTTCCTGGATCAACGACCAGACCCGCAACCTGGAAAGCCGCCGGGCCCGGATGTACAACCCCAGCGGTCGCCTGATCTACACGACACCGCGGGCGTACAGCTCTGACGCCCACGGCGACTGGAACCCCGTCCGCTTCGTCATCCCCTGCCACTAGGCCGTGCTCTAGAAGTCGGGGGCCTGCCTGGTTGGCCGTCCGGGGAAGTCGCGGGCGGCCAACCAGCTGGTGGGGTCGCGGTCGATGTCGTTGATGCTGTTCGCCGCGGTGACCTCGTGCTCGTTGCGGGTGGTGCCGCGGCGGACGACGTCGTAGCCGCCTTGGTCCAGGACAGCCACGGAGGCGAACCACGCGGGCTCGTCCTCGTCGGGCTGGATCACCACGAACGTGTTGTCGGAGTCGCTGAGGTCGCTGAGGTCGCTCCTGGTCGCGGCCAGCTTGGCATGAGGAACCGACAGCTCAGGCCGGTCACGGCCATTCGCCGATCGCCGATCGCCGCGATCAGGACGGTGGCCTCGAAGCGGACGGCGAGTCTGTCGAACCTGGTGGCGACCGCCCGGTTGCGCTTGAGCCGGTTGCGCTTGAGCCGGTTGATCCCGCACTCGACGGCATGCCGGGCCTTGTAGTCCTCGCCGTCGAAGGCCGGAGGCCGCCCAGGAACACGGCCGTCGCCGCAGGGCCTTCCGCATGGCCCGTGCCGGGCGTCGGGTCGGGCGTGCGCGATCATGACCGTATGGACGCTCGTTTCTTGGTATCCCAGAGCTGGTCGAAACCCCGTCGGTTGCGGTCGTAGTCGACGTGATGCGTGCTTTCACGGTGGCCGCCTGGGCCTTTGCTCAGGGGGCGGAGAAGATCGTTCTTGCTGAGTCGCTGGACGACGCCCTGGCGCTCAAGTCTCGCCACCCACAGTGGGTGGCGCTCAAAGACGGTCCGCCCGCGCCCGGGTTCGACACCGTCAACTCGCCGGGTCTGCTGCGGTCTATTGACCTTGGCGGACGGACCGTTGTGCAGAAGACCACGGCAGGGACGGTCGGCGCTCTTGGGGTTAAGGAGGCGTCGCTGGTGCTGTGCGCCAGCTTCGTGGTGGCGGAGGCAACGGCCCGGTT
Organism: Streptomyces sp. NPDC043996; assembly: GCF_056435225.1. Lineage (NCBI taxonomy): Bacteria > Bacillati > Actinomycetota > Actinomycetes > Kitasatosporales > Streptomycetaceae > Streptomyces > Streptomyces sp. NPDC043996. The sequence goes on from NZ_JBWKEY010000004.1 coordinate 110,256, forward strand.
CTTGCGGTCACGCCCGTGCGACAGTGTCACGTTCGTGGTCACTGGCGAGGACGGGCAGGCCGATGAAGATCTGGCGTGCGCTCAATACATCGCCCGGAGGGCCACCGAGGCCGGGACGGAAGCGGCCGAGTTCCTCCGCCGCGCTGGCGAGTCGCGCGCCGCCGCCGAGCTGACGGAGGGGGTACGTCAAGGAGTCCATCCGGATGACGTCGCGCTCTGTCTCGAGCTCGACCGGTTTCCCTTTGCCATGGTCGCGACCTTGGAAGACTCGCTTATGGTCCTCCGCCCGTGCGCCGTGCCCCCGCTGGCCTACGAGGCTCCGATCTGATCGCTGGTGAGGTCCGACTCTCGCCATGCGAGAGCCGGCATCCGGTCGGGCATGCGGTGTCTGCGGCATGCCCGATGACGGTGGCAAGGGCGGCCGCGGCCTCTGGATACGGGTCAGCTCGACTCGGGGCGTTGGACAAGGCTTCGTTGAACGAGTCGTGCACGCGCACGACAGAGCCCCCGGAACCGTGACGGTCCGGGGGCCAGTACCGCAGGCCCACGCCAGCTCGGCGATGCGGACGTACGTACGGTCCTCGCTGTGTCTACGGCCTGGGATGTTCGCCCGTCGCGGCGCCTCGGCGAGCGCTCGTGGGAGCGAGGAGCCTCGCGCGGGAGACCGTGTCGGTCGGGGGCTTGTGATGCGGGTCGTAGCGGCCGGGGGCGACTCCGACGCGGGTGCCTGAGTAGAAGTCGACGGTGTGGTCGTACTACTGGACGGTGAGGGTGGAGGGACGTGCCGCCCGGCCCAGGATCGCGCCGGGGCCCAGCCCCCGGGAGTAGTGCCCGTCGGAGCCGTCGTTGTTGATGGTCAGCAGCCAGCCGCCGAGGCTCACGCGGTAGGTGACGCGGAATCGTGCCGTGCACGCGTCGGACCACAGGTAGGCGGTCTCCGTCGACGAGGCGGGGACGGCGTCGCTCGCCTTCGCGGTGGTGCCCACGGTGACGTCCAGGGTCTCGGTGGTCGTGGAGCCCCAGTCCTTGGTGGAGGTGAAGCCCGCTTCCCCGGTGATGTCGCCGAAGTCCCTGACGGAGACGCTGAAGCCGATCGTCGCGCCGGCGCCGAGCGGCACGCTCGAGGAGAGTACGTGGCCGACGCTCCCGGTCTGGGCTGCCGCCAGGTCGCCGGAGTAAGTCACGGGGTGGTCGAGTTCGTGTGGACGTGCACTGCGGATTGGACACGCGTGCTCAAGCCACCCAGGTCGATGCGTGTGGTGCTCGGCGACCAGTACCACGGGGCGCCCGGCGGTGCGATCCAGGGCGCGGCCTGCGGGCTGCGCCCTGAACACGACCACAAGCGCGGCCGCACCCCGTAGGCCCCCAGACCGCACAACGTCACCGCGAGCATGCCGGGCAAGTCGCTGTTCGCGATGCCCTGGCGGTACGCGATCGGCTGCCTCAACCGCCTCGGCCATCCCTGCCACGACACCCCCGACTGCCGGGCGTACAAGGGCCATCCCTTGGCAGTGCACCGGCCCGCCTTCCGCTTGCCGACGTCGGGTCGGCGAGGGTCCAGCGTATGGGGCCCGGGTGTGGTTATGGTGCCGCTGTGTTCGGTCTTGTGATCATGTTCGCTCGGCTCGGCGGGGCACTGCGGGCCGCGTGGCGCCGTCCTGCGTTCCGGGGGACGGCGTGCACGCTGGCGCTGCTGTGGATCTCGGCAACCGTCTTCTACACCGGCCAGGAGCGCTGGAGTGTGCTGGATTCCCTGTACTTCGCGGTGTGTACGGGGCTGACCATCGGCTACGGGGATCTGGCGCCGGCGACCCCGTTGGGGAAGATCTTCACGGTGCTGTACGGGCTCCTCGCGGTGGGAGCCTTCGCCGCCCTGGCCACGCAGCTGGCCCAGGCCTTCACCACGACACACACCGGCCGGATGGCCCGGGCCAAGGCCCATAGACAACAGCACCGCGAAGACGGCTGACTCCGGCCGGTAGGCGGGCGGGGGCCGTGGCCACGTCCTCGCGCACCCGGTTCGAGGTTTTAGGTATAACGCGGGAGTAATACCCCGGACACTCCGGGAGCCGCGCACCCGCGATCCCCCGTCTAATTGGACCAGGTGTATCCCTGGACGGACACGACCCTGTTCTCGTTGTCTATGGACGCCGCGCTTTCTGCCACGGTCTGACCCTTTTCGAGATCACTGATGAGGAAATTCACATTGCTGTAGTTGGTGTCCACGACGCTGTGGTCATACAGCGCCGCGTCGGCCGGAGCGGAAAGCCCGATGACAGCTGCGGCGGAAGCGACGGTGGTCGCTGCCGCGACCTTCACTGATTTGGCGGTCCTCATTCCATTTCCCTCTCTCCTGATTCCTTCGGCTGGTCGTTCACGTGGATTTTCGCAAGGCCCTGACCCTTCCGTCTACTGGCGGAACAGGTCGGCAAGACATCAGCAAGACGTGCGCAATCTGGAGTGGAACAGGAGATGGCAGCCCACAAGCAAGTGGAGTCCGGTGCCAGGGTGGCCACTGCCTCAGTCAATGACATGGTGCTGAGTGGACTACGCGAGATGCACCTGCTGACGTTTGAGCAGCCTGTGCTTCGAGTCTGTTTCTACGGAGGCCGATCGTGCCCGGAGGACGATCGGCAGTATCCGGTGGTGGTCACGGTATTGGACGTGGGTCGGTGCGGGAACGAGGGCCGGGCCGATCCCGCGGCGCCGCTTGTACCCGCCCGGAGTGGGACGAGCAGCGCCGCACTCCGGTTCGAAGTGCCCCACGGCATGGGGCGAACGGCGATGATCGGAGGCTGGGCTGGGCCGTATCGAGAAGCCGGTGAACCCGACCGCCTGACCGATACGGCCATTCGCCTACGCGTTGCGGGAGTTACGCCAGCGAGCAGACGGGATCACGTATCGGGCGATGGCGCGGCGGATGCCGTACTCGTTGTTCCTGCCGTGCCTGTGGTGGCTGACCGTGCCGCTGCTGGTCGGCTACCAGCTGGGCCGTACGGCCCGCCAGATCGCGCGCCGGATCTTCCCCGTACACCCCGACGGGCACGTCCAGGACCCCGAGATGCTCCAGGTGCAGCGGCTGCGGGCCTGGGTGGCCCTGGCCATGTCGGGGCTGCTGCTGGCCGCGTTCGGTGGCTGGCAGGACGTGGCGGAGGTACCGGGACAGTTCCTGCACCGGCTGGTGTTCGCGCCCTGGTTGGCACTGTTGCGTGCGGCCGTGGCGGTGGCGCTGCTCTTCGGGGCGGCCAGGCCCGGGACGCGACGGGCCATGCGGACGCGGCTGTGGCCCGCTGGCCGCTCAGCCCTGTGGTACTTCGGCGCCTGGACTCTGGTACCGCTGCTGTTCCTGGCGGCGGCCCAGGGGATGGATCTGCTGTCCGGCAACACCAACGTGCTGCTCTGGGTGGCCGTGATGTTCGTGTGCTGGGCGCCGTTCTGGTGGGTGATCTTCTTCCTCTGCTTCGCCTCCGGTCCGGCGCTGCGCCATGCGGTCAACCTGTCCGCCGTGCATGCGGCACTGCCCGCACTGGTCACCGCGGTCCTGGTCTGGGTCCTTGCCCTCCTCGGCCTGTCGGCGGGCGGTCTCCCACCGGGCCCGGTGCCGCTCGCGGTCTGCGCGTTCCTCGGCGGTCCGGTGTCGGTGACGGCGGTGGCCTGGTGGGAGATCTACCGGCTGCGCCAGCTGCACGGGGTGCGGTGGCGGGGTTAGCACCACGGAAGCGAGCTCACGCGATCACTGGGGAACGATGCGGCGGACCAGGTCCGGTGTCCACTCCACGTACTCGACCTCCGGTCCTCCGACGTGTCGCGCGTACAGGTATCGACCCGTGGCAGCGGGTGTGGCGGCTTCGGTGATCACAGCCCCGGCAGCCGTCAGGACCGCCAGCAGCTCGTCCAGGTCGGTGACGACGACGGTCGCGGAGCCGTGCAGGTGCTTCGCGCGTTCCGCCGGTGGACCGGCGAACAAGAGGAAGTCACCGATGCCCACCAGTTCCACCTCGCCTTCGGTGAAACGGAGATCGGGCTCCGTACGGCCAGTCAGCTGCTGGAGCAGAGGGAGGGACTGCTCGACGCTGTCCGCATAGAGGCGGGCGTAGGTCTTGAGAATTCTCATCGCGCTCCCTGCGGTGGGGCTTCATCGGAATCAGCCCTGTTCCTGCTGGCTTTTTTGGAACCGTAAGGGGGCGTCGAGCCGGGCACAAGAAGGTACTTTTCGGTGAGAAGGGAACCACGAGGTAACCGTCCCACCGAAAGCACCGAAGCATCGGCTGAGTCCCGCTTACTGAGCCTCTTTCATCCTGAATAGCTGCAGGTGAGGAGTGTGTGGACGGCTTGGACGGCGGTGCCGATACGCCGGGTGGAACATCGGGCTCGGCGTAGGAGTCGCCAGGATTTCAGCTGCGCGAAGGCCCGCTCGCCCGGAGCCCGCAGCCGGGCGTGATCGCAGTTGAACTCCTGGTATTGGACGGGTCGTTCCCGGTGGCGGTAGTAGGGGGTGCGGACGGTGGCGCCGGCCCCCTGGTAGGCCCGGTCGGCCAGGACGAGGATCTGTCTGGTCAGGCAGGCTTGGATGATGCCATGGGCGCGGGCCGCGGTCAGGTCATGCGTGCGTCCCGGTGTCGCGCGGGTGAACCACAGCGGGGTGCCGTCGGGGCGCGCGATGACCTGGACGTTCATGCCGTGCTGCTTCTGTTTCTGGGAGTAGTACGGCTCATCCGCGGCGATCCGGTCGGTCGGGATCAGGGTGCCGTCAACGATGGCGAAGTCGCCCTCACCCAGACCCACGAGAGCCTCGTGCAGGCCCGGGGCCCCGGTGGCCAGGACCTCGAGGGTCTCGTCCACGTAGCGCCAGGCGGTCGCCTCCGACACTCCGAACCCGGCTCCGACCTGCCGATACGTCTCGTTCTTCCGCAGATGGGCCAGTGTCAGCAGGGCCTGCTTGAAGCAGCTCAGCCTCCGCCAGGGCGAGCGCAGTTCATGCCTTCGTGCGTAGATCAGCCAGGAGACATGCTCGACCAACTCGTGCGGAACATCGAGCATGGAGGGATACGGAACCAACGAAGCCCCCCGGCCGTCGGCGTGCTGAATGGAATCACCACACCAACGACGAGGGGCTTCGCCATGTCACCACCCTGCTGACCAGCCTGTTTCACTCCTCCAACCCCAGGACGAAAGAGGTTCACTCGGAAGTTCTTTGAATAAGGATTCCGGCAACCATGAGCAGAGTGGCGATCTGTGCTACCAGCCAAGAAGTTCTGTAACTGAGGGTGCGTCGGTTCCGAATCGACAGCAGTTTCATGAATGAGTCCTCTGCTTGGCCGAACTCCGCAGTACCGGTCCAGTGCACCCAGATCACGCTGAGGCAGAACACCGCCGAGAGTCCACTGGTGAACAGAGCGGACAATGTGATAGCGGTGCCTGGGGTGAATCCATGTGACACCGAGAGAGTGATTGAAGCGGCCGTCAGGAGGATGGCATCATATGCGAGCAGCGCTTGTGCCTTGGCGTCGATGATGCCGAGGCACTGGTACATGTACTCGTAAGCCTTGTTTCGATGCGATTCCAGTCGCCTCACTGCTGTCAGGTGCGGTCGACGATCCTCCTCTCGATAGATGCCCTGGAAGAACCAAGGCAGCAGTTCACTAGGGCGTCGCACGGTCCCTCCACTCCCTGGGAGATAAATCACAGATCTCAATGCACCACGCCGGAGGAGTCCTGTCCAGGCAGATGACCAGCGCAAAGCGGCGTGTCAGGCGCGGAATGAAGCATTCGACTGCGTCCAGGGAGGGCAAGCTCGTGTCGTGGGAATCCGATCAACTTATGCTCCGCAGCGCGGTGGAGGAGGCGCAAGCTGGATTGGCCGAGGGAGGGATCCCGATCGGAGCTGCGCTCTACGCGCCGGACGGGACGACCCTCCTCGGTCGCGGGCATAACCGTCGCGTGCAGGACGGCGACCCGTCCCTGCACGCGGAAACCGTCGCTTTCCGGGCGGCCGGGCGGCGACGTACGTACCGCGGCACGACGATGGCGACGACGCTATCGCCCTGCTGGTACTGCAGCGGCCTAGTGCGTCAGTTCGGCATCTCGCGCGTGGTCGTCGGAGAGGCGCAAACGTTCTACGGCGGCCATGCGTGGCTGGCTGAACTGGGGGTAGAGATTGTGGTGCTGAATGACCCCGAATGTGTGGCACTGATGACGGACTTCATAAAGGCCCATCCTGACCTGTGGAGCGAGGACATCGGGGCGTAGCTACTTCGACAGTAGATGGACGGGAGCGGCTGGTACTCTTCCGCTAGTCGTAAGGCTAAGGGATTTTCTGTCAGGGGTGCAGAAGTGACAAGAGTCCTGGTTTCGTTCCGCTGGTGTTGCGTCGAAATTCATGGATGCTACGCTAATGTCATTGAACCTCTTTCATCCTGTGGCGCAGGGGTGAAATGGGCTGGTGAGCGAGGGTGGTGACACGGCAGGGCCCCTCGTCGTTGGCGTGGTGATCTCACTCATCACACCGGCGACCGAGGGGCCCTGTTGGTTCCGTATCCTTCCACGCTTGATGTCCCGTACGAGCTGGTTGAGCATGTCTCGTGGCTCATCTATGCCCGAAGGTGTGAAATCGGCTCCCCCTGGCGGAAGTTGGGGTGCTACAAGCAGGCCCTGCTCACGCTGGCACATCTCCGGAAGAACGAGACGTTCGCGCAGCTCGCGGCAGGATTCGGGGTATCGGAGGCGACCGCGTGGCGGTACGTGGACGAGACGGTTGAGGTCCTGGCGGCGTGGGCTCCGGGACTGCGCGAAGCCCTGGTGGGCCTGGGCGAGGGCGACTTCCTCATCGTCGACGGGACGCTGATCCCGATCGACCGGATCGGCGCGGATAAACCGTACTACTCGCAGAAACACAGGAAGCACGGCATGAACGTGCAGGTCATTGCCCGACCGGACGGCACCCCGCTCTGGTTCTCCCGCGCGATGCCGGGCCGGACCCATGACCTGACCGCGGCCCGCGCTCACGGAATAGTCCAGGCCTGTCTGACGAGACAAATCCTTGTCCTGGCGGATCGTGCCTACCAGGGTGCCGGCGCCACCGTCCGCACCCCGTACTACCACCACCGTGAACAGCCGCCGCACTACCAGCGGTTCAACCGTGTCCACGCCCGCCTCCGAGCCCCCGGAGAACGCGCCTTCGCCCAGCTGAAGTCCTGGCGCATCCTTCGCCGGATCCGGTGCTCGACCAACCGCTTTGGCCGGATCGTCGCCGCTCTCCACACCCTCCTCACCTGCAGCTATTCAGGATGAAAGGGGTTCACTGGGCCCCTTGACCGGAGTCCTGGCTCGTACGCGTGGACTCGGCCTCCGGTGTGGGGATCAGGGGCACCTTCGTGTCCACGAAGATGACCTCACTGTCGATCCGGTCCCCCGGCTTCAGGTTCTTCGACACCCGCTCCTGGAGTTCGGCGGGAAGGCCGTGGTGCAGCCCCTGCGGGACGAGGGACATGGTGGCCGGGGCGATGGGCATGCCGAGCACCGTTCCCTTGTGGAAGAACGTGAACTCGTCGTAGTCCGCGTTGCGGTGATAGGGCGGGAAGGCCTCCGCGTCCGGCGCCGATTCGAAGGGGCGCGGCAGGAAGTTGCCCACCATGAAGGTCGACGTGGCGAAGACGGCGTAAGCGGACGGCATGACGTGGATGCGGTCGCTCATGACCGGCCGGTAGTCGCGGATGTTCATCTTGAACGGGAACAGGTCGCCCGACCAGCCTTCGACGTCGATCGAGTCCGAGTCGAAGACGACGGTGGCGTACTCGCCGCGGATCTTGAGTCGCACCGGCCAGGTGCCGTCCTCGTCGCGGCCGTCGCCCAGTTCGTCCAGCTGCGGCGACGGTACGTACAGCAGCCCGGGGTCGAAGGGGGCACGACGGCCGAACGCGCCGGTGTCGGCGAAGCCGAGTTCTTCGGTCGACTCGACGACGAGGAAGTAGTTCACCGGTCCGTCCGGCCGGATCCGGTAGGTGACGCCCTTGGGCAGCAGGACGTAGTCGCCTGGCTCGTACGGGATCGGTCCGAACTCGGTGTGGAAGGTGCCGGTTCCCTCATGGACGAAGTACAGCTCGTCCCCGTCGACGTTCCGCGCCGAGTACGGCATGTTCGCGCTGCGCCGGCTGACCGAGATGGTCAGAGCGGAGTTGCCGAACAGGCGCAGCGGGCCGCCGCCGGGGAGAGTGAGGTCGGCGGGTTCCAGTGACTGCCCGTCGTAGGTGCGGTTTCCCGCGCTCGCCTCCGCGCGCTTCCAACGGGTCGGCTCGTGGCGCCGGTACAAGTACGCGTCGCGTCCCTCGAAGCCTTGCCGCGTGAGCATGTCCTCGTGCAGGCCACCGAGTTCGGCGCGTCCGGTCACGGCTTGGCGCAGCACCTTTCCCCGGCTGTGGTGGATCCAGGATCGCATCGGCCTGAGTTCCATCGGCAGGTTCCCTTTCGCTCCGTCGGACTTCCTGGCCCGACGATGCACGCCCGGGGACCCGCGCAGGAACGCCGCGGGGATGCCCTAGCGTCAGGGAGACGCTGCGGCCGCCTGCCCGTGCAGGAGCGAGCCGAGGGCCTGTGTGCTCGGCTCGTCGCTGGGCAGCCAGAGCTGGAGCCAGTGGTCGGCCTCTCCCACGAAGAGGACCTCGAGCCGGATGTTCAGGTGCCCGGCCCGGGGATGCCAGAAGCGCTTCATGGCGGGCTGCCTGGAGGCGACGGGGTGGGCCGCCCACCGCGACGCGAACCCGGGCACCGCGTGCACGTCCTCGACCAGGGCTTCGAACGCGGCGCCGGAACCCCAGTCCGGCTCCGCGGCCCGCAGCCATCCGACCACCTCGTCCGCCGTCTCCGACCACGACGCCTCGTCGAAGATCCGGTGTGCCATGGGATGCAGGAAGTGGTAGCGCACGAGATTGGGGGGCTCCGTGTCGAGGACCCCCAGCGGCTCGGCCACCGTGGCCCACGCGTCGTTGTACGCCACGACGTCGTAGGTCGGCCCGAGCAGGCACGCCGGGGTGGGGTCCAGACGGTCCAGGAGGTCACGCATGCCGGCGCGCGCGTGCTCGCCCACCGGATCGGGAGCGGGAAAGAGCGTGGCGCTGTGCTGTCTCATGGCCAGGAGCGCGAGGTGCCGCTTCTCGTCACGGGACAGGCGCAGCGCCTCGGCGAGCGCGGTGAGCACCGCTCCGGAAGGGTTGGTGTCCCTGCCCTGTTCAAGGCGTTCGAGGTACTCGACGCTCAGCCCGGCGAGTGTGGCGAGTTCACCGCGGCGCAGCCCCGGCGTGCGCCGTCGGCCGTGGGCAACGAGTCCCACTTGCTCGGGTTTGAGCCGCTCCCTGCGGGAACGCAGAAACGCGGCCAGGCTGCTTGCGTGTGCCGTCATGCGAGAGTAACCCCCTGATTTCCGGCCGCTGCCGCCGGGAATCGCACGACCCCGCGGCGACTGCTGCCTCAAGACGACGGAGTGCCTCGGTGCCCGTCGGGCGACGGAGCGCTTCGGCATTCGTCCGTGGGCCCGCCGATCGTGGTGAACGCCCGTGCCAGAGCGTGCAGGTCGAAGCCCTGAAGGTGGTCCAGGAGATAGCGGCGCACACCACTCAGATTGCTCGGCCATGCCTCTCTCAGCCGGACGAGGCCTTTGTCGGTGAGCACCGCGTGCCAGCCCCGGCGGTCCTGCGCGTCGCGCACGCGCTCCACCAACTCCTGTGTCTGCAGCCGCGTGACCACGTGGGTCATGCCGCTCAGCGACAGGAAGGCGGCCTCGGCCAGCTCGCTCATCCGCATCCTCCGCTCCGGCGCCTCGGACAGCCGGGACAGCGTCATGTACTCGGTGAGGGATATGCGCTGCTCCTGCCGCATGGTCGCGTCCAGGGCCCTGGGCAGCACGTAGACGATCCGGTCGATCGAGCGGACCAATGCTTCCTCCCCGGCGTTCATCGGGGGGATCTTCGGCTGCTCGGCAGTCATGACGCCATTTTACTTTCTTCGGAAAGCAAATCCAGATACGGATAGGACAGCTGCGGGAGCCCGCCTTCTCCGCCGCAGGGCGCCAAGTGGCGTATAACGACCGTTAGTTATGGCCCGAGCACTGCGGACAGCAACGTCTCCCTGTCGATACGAGTACTGTCACGGCCTCCCTGCCCACGGTCCCGGTCGGGCATCGTCGGTACGCATCGCGGCCTGAGCAACGACGGATCGCGGCCCGAGCAACGACAGTGAGATGGGTGGTCCGGTCCATGGGTGAGTACGTCGACGCCAACGGCACCGCGATCTGGACCGTGAGCCGTGGCCAAGGGCCCGACGTCCTGCTGATCGCGGGCCTTGGCGATCCCGCCGAGGTGTGGCAGGAGCAACTCGACGGGCTGTCGGACCAGTACCGGCTCATCGCCTTCGACAATCGGGGCGCGGGGCGCACTCCCTTGCCCGACGAGCCCCTGACCATGGCGATGTTGGCCGACGACTGCGCGGAACTGCTGAAGGCGCTGGATACCGGCAGGGCGCATGTGGTCGGCTTCTCGGGCGGAAGCGCGATCGCGCAGGAGCTGGCGCTGCGTCATCCGGACGTCGTCCGCAGCCTCGTTCTCGTCAGCACCTGGGCGCGGGCGGATGCCTACGTGGCCGCCATGACCCGCTTCTGGCACTGGCTGGTGACGGAGGCCCCCGACGAGCGCGCGGCGCTGGAGGCCTTCTTCCTCTGGATCTACTCGCCGCGCGCCCACGACGACGGCACGGTGCGGCGGGTCATCGACGAAACGCTCGCCTTCCCGCACCCGCAGTCCGCCGGGGCCTTCCAGCGTCAGCTTGAGGCGTTCATGCGGCACAACACGCTCGATAGGCTGTCCGCCATCGCCACGCCGACGCTCGTCCTGGCGGGCGAGCTGGACATCGCCACGCCGCGACGGCTCGGGCAGATCGTGGCCGATGCCGTTCCGGGCGCCCGCTTCGAGGTCATGCCACGCGAAGCCCACCAGCCGTTCCAGGAGTCCCCCGACCTGTTCAACGTACGGGTGCACTCCTTCTGGAGCGAGGTCGGCGGCGGGACTCATCCGTCTTGAGGAAAACGCCGAGTCACGAAGGGCGGGGGGATGTGCTGAACCCTCGGATGGTGGCGGTGTCGGCGAGACTGCCACAACCGTGCTGGACGACCGATGAGTTAGTGGCCTCGGCGGGCGGCAGGCTGTCTCCGCGGCTGGAGGTGATGCTGCGGGGCCTGGGGGTGGAGCGGCGGCATTCGGTGCTGTCGAACTACCCACAGGTGCTGTTCGACGGGGCGGCTCCCCAACGCGCCGTGCGGGCATCGGAGTTGGCCGCGCAGGCGGCCACCGAGTGTATGGAGAAGTCCGGAGCGAGGCCGGAGCGAGGCCGGAGCGCATCGGCCTGGTCCTGGGTGTGACCAGCAGCCCGGGGCGGCTGCTGCCGAGCCTGGTGTGTGATCTGTTCGCCCTGCTGCCGTGGCTGCCGCGGGACGCGGCGAACCTGAGCATCGCCTACATGGGGTGCTCGGCGATCGCGAAGGCGGTGCGGACCGCGCGCTGGTACTTGGCCTGCCACCCCGACCGGCTGGTGCTGGTGTGCTTCATGGAGGCGATCACTCCGCTGTCTCCGGACCTGCCGGGCCGTTACGCCCACTTCGACGAGGTGCCGGTCGAGCGGCGACAGGAGACAGTGAACGCGATGCACGGCTGTTCGCCGACGCCGCGGTGGCGATGGTGTTGGCCGCCGAGGGCACGGGGCCGGAGTTCGGCCCCGTGACGGACCTGACGAACGAGCGGCCTAAGGACGCGGAACTGGGCACCGTCCCGGACGGCGGCTCCGACGAGCCCCTGGTGTACGGGCGCAGGCTGTACACACTCAGCCCAGACGTCACCGACCGCGGCACGTTCTACGCCGCCTCGACCGTGAAGACGCTGCTGGCCTCCGGCGCTTGCCGCCTGACCGCGCCCGGCCAGGCCACCGCCCTGCTCATGCACACCGGCAGTGCCCGCATCCTGGACGCGCTGTGCGAGGAGTTCGGGGCCGACCGAGCGGGAGAGCCCGTGGCCTCCTCCTACCGGGTGCTGCGCGGTTACGGCAACACGCTGGGCTGCTCGGTGCCCCTGATGCTGGCCGACCCCGTGCACCGCCCGGCCGGTGAAGGACTCACTGTCGCCTTCGGGCTGAGCTTCAGCAGCGGCGCCTTCACCCTGACCTTCCCGCCCGGTGGCTGGCACCCCGACCGCTCCGGATCACTCCGGTGACCGCCCGGCCACCCGTGTCGTCTCCGGCCTCCACACTGCCGGCACCGCCCGCCCTCCTGGCTCCGGAGCACCTGGAGGCCGCCGCCGAACCGGTGACCGTGACGCTCACCCTCACGGTGCGTGCGGCGGCCGAGCGCAGCCATGAGTTCCTGCTGACCGCGCTGGCGAAGGGCCGGGAGGTCTACGGCTCCACCACGGGTTTCGGCCCGCTGGTCACCCACCCCGGGCAGGAGGACGGGGCGGCCCAGTGCGAGAACGCGCTCGCCCACCTCGAAGTCGGCCAGGGCCCGGACCTGGAGCCCGGGTTGGCCCGAGCGGCGCTGCTGGTGCGCCTGTGGACGCTGGCACGCGGCCACAGCGGAGTCCATCCCCGCATCCTCGACTCCCTCGCCGCCGCGCTGGCCACCGGCTTCGCCCCCGCCATCCCCGAACTGGGCTCCCTGGGCGCGAGCGGAGACCTGGCCCCGCTCGCCCACGCGGTGCGTGCCCTGCAGGGCCGCGGGCACGCCTACCTCGACGGCCGGTACCTGCCCGCCAGCCAGGTTCTCCACGAGGCCGGGCTGCGCCCCATCGAGCTGTCCGGACGCGACGCGCTCGGTCTGGTCAACGGCACCCCCGTCACGGCGGCCGCCGCCGGTCTTGCCGTCGCGCAGCTGGCCCGCTCCGTGACCAGCGCCCTGGATCTGACGGCACTGATGTGCGACCTGCTCGGCGTGAGGCCCGGCTTCACCCATCCCGCCCTCTTCCAGGCCCTCGGCCACCCCGACACCCAGGACACGGCCGCGAGCCTGCGCTCCCGGCTGACCGGCCTCGTCTCCGGTCCGGGTCCGCCGCGGCCCTCGCCGCGGGGCTGACCGGCCTGGAGCTCGGCGGCGACACGGCAGGCTCCATCCGCGTGCCCGCCCACTTCTGCGGCGTGTACGGGCTGCGCCCGTCGTTCGGCATCGTGCCGAGGTACGGGAGCGTCTCGGGGCATGCTCCGGGGACGCTGGCGGATTTCGATATGGCGGTACTCGGCCCGCTCGGCAGGCACGCCGACGACCTCAACCTGGGTCTCGACGTCCTCGCGGGAGCGGACCACGACCGCGCTGCGGCGTGGCGCCTCGAGCTGCCCGCCGCCAGGTCGAGCACGCTGCGGGAGTTCCGGGTCGCGGCATGGCTCGACGACCCGTTCTGCCCCGTCGACAGCGAGTTGGCCGCGATCATGCAGGAAGCGCTGGAGGCGGTGCGGGCCGAGGGCGCCGTCGTGGTCGAGGGCAGGGGGCCGGTCGGGCTCGAAGAGACGATGGCTCTCTATCAGCCGTTGTTGATGGCGCAGAGCGGGCTGGTCGAGTCGGACGAGTCCTACGCCGGGCTGGTGGAACTCGCCGCGGCGGAAGGGGCCGCGGGAGGGTTCGCGTCGGACCTGACGATCCGCTTCCGTGACTGGCACGCGCTCGACGAACGTCGGCAGCACTCCCGCCGTCGCTGGGCCGATTTCTTCCGTCACGTCGATGTGCTCCTCTGCCCGGTCAGCCCTACGGCCGCCTTCCCGCACGACCATCGACCCGATCCCGGCTGGTCGGTCCGAACCCTGCGGGTCGACGGCGCCGACCGGCCGTATCGCGACATGCTCACGTGGATGGCGCCGTCGGCGGTCAACCATCTGCCCGCGGCGGTGGCGCCTGTCGGCGCGACCCGGGACGGGCTTCCGGTCGGCATCCAGGTGATCGCGCCCTACCTGCACGACCGCACCGCGGTCCAGTTCGTACGGTGCCTCGCGGAGGTGATCGGCGGGTTCCGCCGTCCGCCGGGATACTGAGTGCCGCCACCGGGCTGCCGTTGGCCTATTCGGTCCCGCGCGTGACGTCGGCCTCCACGACCTGATGGTGGTCGTGAAGGCCGACGGTGCCGTGTGGGTGTGGTGCGGATGTCCATGCGGCCGGGTGGGGCCGGGTGAGATTCCGGTGGAGACCGTGCGGGTTGCGCGGGTCGCGTTCCCGAAGAGGGAGTCTTGCGATCCGGGACCGGGACGAGCTGGGGCCGACGTTCCGCAACGAGGAGACGTCGACCCCGTTTCAGATACGGCAGGACGAGCTAGAAGTGCCAGGTCTGGTCGGCATTGCCGTTGCATTCCCACTGGACTGCCGTGGCGTTCCAGTCGTGACTTGCGTTGGTGATGCCCAGGCACAGATTTGATCTGACGTTGACGAGGCGAGCCCGCTGTCCGGTCGGGGCTACCCAATCGAGGCGCCACTTCTGGTCGCTGTTTCCGTTGCACTCCCATTGAACAGCCCGGGCGCCCCAGGCAGTGCTGCCGTTGTCGATGCCGAGGCACAGTCCGTGCTTGTTGCGAAGGTAGTAGGCGTCGACAGGAGGGCTCCCGTTGCTGACGAAGCTCCATTGCTGGTCTTCGTTTCCGTTGCACGGCCACTGGACGGCCCGGGTTCCCCACGCGGTGCTGTTCTGGTCGATGCCGAGGCACATCTCGGTGTTCTCGTTGCGTAACTCGTAGGCGCTCGCGACGGCGACTGTGGAGACGCTGGCGAGCATCACGGCTACGAAGACGGTTATGGATCGATTCAGAGCCCTTGCCATGAGAGTTCCTCACGTGTCGAAGAGACATGTCGAAGAGACATGTCAAAGCGATGAGGAAGCCGTACGTGAGCGCCGCTTTGGCGTGCGTATGCGACAGCATCGGAGAGGTGGGTGCTGGGCGCAGCCTGGGTTGCGTGACCTGGGAACTTGAGGGCCCAACAACCCGGGGAAGGCCCTTGTCCCCCAGGCATCCTTCCGGTCCGCGGAACACCGCACTCGATGACAGCGAGGTCAGGGCCTCAACACGCCGTCGAACTTCTCCCAGGCGAGATAGGCGCCGCCGGGGCTGCGCTGCCAGCGGTGCCACACACCCCCGGTGTGATCGACGCCGAACAGCTCCACCCGCCCATCGGCATTGGTCTCAGCGGCAACCTGGGTCAGTCCGCCGTCGAGTTTCACCCACTGGTCAAACCCGCCGTTGGGGAAAGCCTGCCAGCGGTGCCACACACCCCTGGTGCGATCGGTGCCGAACAGCTCCAGTCGCCCGTCCGCGTTACGGGCCGCGCCCACTGATGTGAGCGCGCCGTCGAACTTGTCCCAACCGGACCAGTCACCGCCGGGTTGCCTCTGCCAGCGATGCCACACGCCCTCGGTTTTGTCGACGCCGAACAGCTCCACCCGCCCATCGGCATTGGTCTCAGCGGCAACCTGGGACAGGCCGCCGTCGAACTTGTCCCAGCCGGACCAGCCGCCGCCGGGTTGGGTCTGCCAGCGGTGCCACACGCCTTGGGTCTTGTCGGTGCCGAACAGCTCCAGTCGCCCGTCCGCGTTTCGGGCCACGGCCACTGACGTGAGCGCGCCGTCGAGGAACTGGTCCCAGCCTGACCAGTCGGCTCCGGGGCGCTGCTGCCATCGGTGGTACACATCGCCAGCGTTGTTGACGGCGAAGACCTCCACCCGCCCATCGGCATTGGTCTCGGCAGCGACTGCCACGAAGGGGCCGCCGAAGTTGGCCCAGCCGGACCAGTCGCGACCGGGAGAGGTCTGCCAGCGGTGGTACATGTTCCCGGCGCTATTGACTCCGAACAACTCCAGTCGGCCGTCCGGATTGCGAGCCGCGGCAATCGAGGAGCCGAAGCGGCCGACATCTTGCTGGGACGCGGCCGTGGCGGTGCCGGGCACCGCGACCAGGAGTGCCGCGACCGCTGCAACGGCCACCAGACTTGCCCCGAGAGTCCTCACCAACTGACCGATGCGTTCGTGCCATGTGCATGATCTCTTGCGCATGCGACTGCCCTTTCACATGAGGCGTACGTGAACGATGCAGGCATGACGGTGACTCAGGCCGGGGCCGACCGTCCAGCGGCTGGTCCACTGAGTGGAACAGGGCGGCCCCCCGACGACCTTTCCCAGCCACACGGCGGCCCGCGTGAACTCGTACGGCAGGAAGTCCCCCAGGCAGCCGGTGTGGTTCTGGCGCCAGGGCGTGTTCACGATCTCCCGCATCTAGTGGACGCTCTGACAGCCCGACCGCGGAGAGGAGCACGGCCTGCCCTACGGTGATCACAGGTTCGCTCAATACCCAGACCGCGTAGACCATGGGCAGCTCCGCGAGGTGGGCACGCTCGTCGATACCGTGCAGTCCTTCGTAGGGCACGCCGAAGTCGGCCGCAGCCGAGATACCCTCCCCTGCTGGCGGGTTGCCGAGGTTGGAGGGCCCCATGGTCTTCGCCGCGACGGTGAGCCCGGCCTCGTCAGCGGCGCCGAGCAGGCCAGCGGCAGGCCGCTCATCCTCGGCGAGCCGGAACGGCGGCCAGAGGGCGGCGACCGGGTGCCTGCATTTATCGAACGTTCACGGCGCATGGAGTGTTGAACGATGCACTGACTGCGGTCGATGTGACCGAGACATGCACCGGACAGTCCACCTTCACAGGAGACACTCATGCCCTCCGTCAGACGCACAGCCATCATCGTCGCCTCGTTGAGCATGGCCCTCGCCGGGACCACTGCCACCGCCCAGGCGACGCCCAAGGCCAAGGCCGGCTCCCACTGCGCGGCCGACCTCTCCACGCACAAGACCACGTGCTACGACAGCTTTCGCGAGGTGATCGCCGCGGCGACCGGCGGCCGGGTCACCGATGCTCCGGCGACCCCGCAGCAGGCTGCGAAGGACAAGAAGTTCCTCGCCAAGCTCAACGCCCCGGCCAGCTCCCCCGCACGTGCCAAGACCGCTGCCGCCCAGAGCAATATGGTGGGCGCCATCCTCTACGAGGACTGGAACTACGGCGGCGGGTCCCTCACGCTCAGGATCCCCTCAGCGTGCGAGGACAATGGGGGTCGGGACTGGGAATACAACGCCCTCGACGACTGGAACGACAGGGCCAGCTCCCTGATCCCCGCGAACAACTGCTGGGTCTCGCTGTACTCGGACATCTACTTCAACGGCACGGAGCAGGGGTACCGCAGCTCCACACCCTATGTCGGCGACGCGATGAACGACCGAGCGAGCTCGGTCACCCTGACCTGACGCGGGCGCCGAGTTCCGGCACCCCGCAGACGTCGAAGCAGTCGCCCTGACGGGCGGCGGCCCCGGCGGCCCGGCATCCCGTACGTCGACGGGATGCCGGGCCCGTCCTGCCCGCTTCCGCATCATGGCGAGGAAGTGGCGAACCCGGCCAGCCGGTACGGGGCGTCGACGAGTAGCCGCCCGGAGAACCTCGGATCACCTCCGCGCGCGGAGCCAACGACCGGGCCGGACGGCCAACAGTTGACCGACTTCGCTACTTTCGGCTGCCTCAGCGCCGGGCCACACCGCAAGATCACCACCCGGCAACGACAAAAACCGCCACTCTCCCGGCCCTGTCACCTGCCAGGCCTCAGACGACGGATCCGCCCGGCAACTGAGATGCAGCCCGTTATCGAAGACCATCCGCAGTGACCCTGTCTTGAAGGCTACTGCCGACACAACCTCGGCACCGAACAAGGCCAGAGCCGCCGCCACACTCTGCTGCCCCGGGACCAGCATCTCGTCCCGACCATCCCCCGCGGCAGGCCCCTGCGATAGCCGACACGGACCCTCCAGAACAACCCAGACCTCCGACCCCAGTAGAAGCGACAGCTGATAGTCGACGCTGATCCTGGTCACATCGAGGCTCTGAAGACCCAACAGCCAACGGTCGTCAAGCTCAGTGAAGGAAGATATGTGCACCACCGCACGATGCACTGCGTTACACCAGCCGCGCCAGCCCCATCCGTCCTGGACGCCCCGCACCCACCGCCAAAAGGAAGCGTGCGCTGAGAACGGGGTAGGCGGCACCGGCATGGTCGACCACCTGGATGAGGTTGTCGCCGTCCAGTTCGTAGTGCGTCGGGACCTGCTTGCCGCCTGCGTCGACCGCCCAGAGTGCTTCGATGCCGCCCAGCACGGTGTCATCGGCGGAGACGATGACGTAGCCCGTCATGGGGACGTCTCCCTCGGGCATCGGCTGCTCGGCCGAGTAGCTCGGCGATGCCTCCACCAGGCGGGCGCCGTCGGGGAGGGTCAGCTTGTCCTGCGTGCGGGTCGGCGCCTGCGGGCCCTTGATGACCGTCATCAACCGCACGCCGTGCTTGAGGAACTGCGCGGCTGCGTCGGTCTGCGGCAGATTCGTGGATGATGTCAGCAGACCGTCGCCTTCGCTGCCGCGGTCGGTACCGTGCTGCGCGTTGGCGCCCGCGGGGGCGCGGAGCGAGCCGTAAGATTCGCACCGTTCAGTTTCGCGGGGCCATCGGAGGCTGTTTCCCCTGCACTCCCGTGCGATTGATGGCCTCGTACGCCGTGGATGCGTCCTCGCTTGCCACCGCGGCCCCCACCGGCGCGGCCACCCCGCCCAGAAGGCTCAGCGCGACTGCCATCACCAGCGCTGTCCGGGGCGGGGGTATTCCGGCACTGGCTAGCGGGCAGGAGACGGTCACCAGGCAACTTCCGGCACCTGTGGGGCTGATGCGCTACAGCGAGCCCTCGGATCGACGTAGCACATCCAGAGAGCAGCACGCCAAGCGCCTGCCCGTGCACCTTGTCGACCCGACTGGCCCCGCCTGAGGCGCCGTTGACCTACCACCCGTACTGGCTCAGGCGGGGCTCGTGGCGCAAGCCGACCTTGATCCGCCAGTCCCACGAACACGGCGAAGCGCTAGCTCAGCCGATCGCCAAGCTCCTGGCCGACACTCCCAGCATGTCGGGAAAGCTCTAGTGTTCGTCTGGCCGGGTGGGTGCCGGTCCCTTCGAGTGTAGGTGCGGAAGTGTCGGTAGGTGCCGGGCAGTTGAGGTTCCGTCGACATCACCCTACGATCAGTTAGGCAAGCCTAACTTCGCGTGGGTGGTGATCGGGTGGCCAAGGAAAGCGTGCGGCTGGGCACCGTACAGGAGACGCTGCTCATCCCGTTGTACGGGCGCGCGCTCGACGCGCGGGCCCGCCGCCCGATCCTGGGGGACGCAGAGGCACCGAGGATGGTCGAACGCATCGACTACGACTTCGCGAAGTTCCGCGGGCCGTCACTGAGCGGCTCCGTGCTGCGCAGCGCCATCTTCGACGAGTGGGTGCGCCGCTTCCTCGCCGAACACCCCGACGGCACGGTCGTCGAACTCGGAGCCGGACTCAGCACCCGTTCACACCGCCTCGACAACGGGCGGGCACGCTGGTTCGACCTCGATCTGCCGGACACCGTGGCGCTGCGGCGACGGTTCTTCACCGACTCCGAGCGGACCACGACCCTTTCGGCTTCGGTGCTGGACACCGACTGGTTCGAGGCTGTCGCGCAGAGCGGCGGACCGTACTTCTTCGTCAGCGAGGCTGTCCTCCTCTACCTCGATGAGGGCCAGGTCCGCTCCGTGATCCGGGCTCTGGCGGGCCGCTTCCCCGGGGCCGGGCTGAGCTTCGACACCGGCGGCCGCGCCATGATGCGCAACCAGGACCGCAACCCGGTGTTCAAGACCGTCGACGCGCGCATGACCTGGACCTGCGACGACCCGAAAACCCTGGAGGGCTGGGGGCTGAAGCTGCGCGAGAGCAGGACCTTCGCCACCCCGCAACCGGACGTGGCCCGGACCTGGCCATGGCGCCACCGCTACGGCGTACCCCTGCTGGCGCGCCTCATCCCTCCCGCCGTCAACACGTACCGGATGAACCTCTTCACCCTCAAGACGGCCCAATGACCGCCTCCGTCCGCGGAGCACACATCCACATGCCCCCCGAGTGAGTGACCGTGCCGGACGGCCGACAGTTCTCCGCGATAGTCCGGCCCGGAACGCGGCCGGACGGACCCACCGTCGTGTTCGAGGCCGGGGCCGTTGCGGGCCGCTCCTCGTGGGCCCTGGTGCAGCCCGCCGTCGCGCCCCACGCCTGGGCCGCCGCCTACGTCCGCTCCGGCCTCGACCGCAGTGCCCCCCCCAATCCGGCCGACCGCGCTCTGCCCCGCATAGCCGACGACCTGGCCCCCCGCCGAGACAGGGCCCGTAAGAGCTTCACGGCGGGGGGCTACACACCCAGCGACACGAGGCCCGGCGCCCGGGCGGGGCGCGCGGAGCACGATCGCAGCCACGACTCGGCTCCGGCCCCGGCTGCCCACGCTAGGAGAGCAGGCGGAACTGCCCTCGCACCCAGCGCGCTCTCGCCCGGCCGACGAGAGTGACGACGCCGCGCTACGTACCGGCGTCGCCAGCACACACTCAGCCGTACACGCGGACACGACGCCGTCTGCTGTGCTAGCCGCACGGCCCGCCGGGTCTCCTGCCTGAGCCCAGACCTCAGGCGACGGTGCCGCTCTCCTTGATGACGACGTCGGAGCTCAGGGCGCCGCTGTGAGAACCGAGGGCCTCGACCTGCTTGACGAGGTCCTCACCCTCGACGACCTCGCCGAAGACGACGTGCTTGCCATCGAGCCAGGGCGTGACGACAGTCGTCACGAAGAACTGAGAGCTGTTGGTGTTCGGGCCGCGGTTGGCCATCGACAGCAGGAACGGCCGGTCGTGCTTACGGGAGAAGTTCTCGTCGGCGAACGTCGCGCCGAAGATGCTCCTGCCTCCGGTGCCGTTGCCGTGCGTGAAGTCGCCGCCCTGAAGCATGAACTCCGGAATGACACGGTGGAAGGCCGAACCGGCGTAGCCGTAGCCGTTCTCGCCCGTGGCGAGCTCACGGAAATTGCGTGCGGTCTCCGGCACGACGTCGTCGAAGAGCCGGAAGACGATGCGGCCGGCGTCCTTGCCGTCAATGGTGATGTCGAAATAAACGTTCTGCATGGGTCTCATCTTGACATGACCTGCTCCAGCACCCAGTACGCCCCCTTACTGATCTTGTCAGAATGAGTTGAACTGCGGCTCTTGTTCTAGACGATCTTGGGCGGCAGGGTGTCCGGCTGCGTGCTGATCTTGTTCCGGACGACTTGCGGGAGCGGGTTGCCCCGCTGCTGCCAGCCGCTCCCGAGCGACGCCGCCGACCTGCTGGACCCGCGAGGGCGGGCACGTCGCCGCCTGGCGGCGAACTCGAGCAGCCTCACGGGTTTTCTCGTTACTCCACAGCGCGGCCGATGAGTTTGTGGCTCCCGGCCGGTCCAAGCTGGTGACACTCCAGGAAAGGACACCGCTATGTCGGAGCTTCTCGTCGACTTCATCACCTCCCTCGACGGCTACGCGTCGGGAGAGGGATGGCCCGGCTTCTGGGGCCTCGAGGGCCCGGAGTACCTCGCGTGGCTCGGCGAGCAGCCCGAGGTCACCTACCTGATGGGAGCGAACACCTACCGCCTGATGTCGGGCTTCGCCGCAGGCGAGGTCCCGGATGGCCAAGACGAGTTCAGGCCCGAAGAAGAGGCGTCCGTCGACGAGCTCACGCGAGCGTCCAAGGTGGTGTTCTCCTCCTCACTCAAAGAGCCACTGACGTGGGCCAACTCCACGCTCGTCCGCGACGACGCCGTCGAGGCGGTCCGCGCCATGAAGTCGAGTGGCTCGGGGCTCCTCAGCACGATCGGCAGCCTCAGCCTGTGCCGGTCCCTGCTACGAGCCGGACTCGTCGACCGCTTCCGGGTCGTGATGTTCCCGGTGATCACCGGGGCCACGGGCGAGGAACGCATCTACGACGGCTATCCGGACGTCGCCCTCGAGATGATCGGGCACCGCACCTTCGACGGCCGCATCCAGCTGGTCGAGTACAAGCCGCGCGTGCTCGAGCACCCGCCGCTCGGCGCCCCTGCGTGACGTCGCCCCGTCCGCCGGTCCGGACGGCCGCCAGGTCGGCGCTGGCGGGCGCGGAGCACGACCTCAGAGAGAGCGAACGGTCAACGTCAGGGCGCCCGGTCCAGGATCAGGGCTGGTCCCGCCCTGGCACCGGATCGAGCCGGTCCCACGGCGGGGCCGTCCTCAGTGGGCGTGGTGTGGTGAACTACCTCTCGCCAACCGAATTCGAACAGCAGCACCGACGACGTAGGCTCACAGGGACAGCATGAACCCAGTCTCCACGCTCCGGGGGACGCCTCCGCTATTCGCCGGGGTCGACAACTACCCCTACAACACCGCCTGCCTCGCCACGAATGGCAAGTACGACCGGTTCTTCCCACGAGATGCGGGACACCGGCGGCAGCGAGAAACCGTGTCTCCTGTTCCGTTCAGTGGAACCTGCATTGAACGGCCGGTCCGGCCCGGGCCATCATGCTCGTGGTTCGCACACTCCTCTTGACACCCGGAGGGAGAGCCATGCGACGTACCAAAGCCGCTGTCCACATCGGGCAGCCTGCTGGCCCTGCTCAGTGCCCTGCTGAGCAGCCCGGCCACGGCGGACGCCCACCCGCCCCGACACCACGGAGCGCGCTGGGTCGAGGTGGGCGGATACCGCGACGAGGACTGTGTGAACGCCGGTCAGTCCGAAGAGCTCACCGGCTACGCGATCGGCGTGAAGATCGACGGCGTGAGCAGAGACCAATCGCGCTCCTGGTCACATCGTGCGGCGGCCGCCGGGCCAATCCCCGCCCGAGTCCGCCCCGCAGGTGACCGTCCGCCTTGTGTCCGACCGATGCATGTCGCCTGGTGGAGGGCTCCAGGTGCACTGGACGGGCAGGGCAACACCGCCACGGCCCCCGGCGCGGGCAGCCTGTTGTGGGACGTGCGTCCGTATCCGTAGGTCGACCGCGGCCTACAGCTCGTGACCGCGTCATCCAGGGGCCACATGGTCGCCGATGCGGCCTCGATCACTTCGTGGGCCGTCGCCATCGCCATCGCCATCAGGTTCGCGTGGGCTGAGCCCGGCCCGGTTCCACGCGGCAAGGCAGTCACTGGTGCTACCACGCATCCGCCGACGCACGCCGCGCGGTGCCTGCGGTACCGCTGCGCGCGCTGAGCCGTCCGTACAAGGTGATGGGCGTACGCCGAGATGAGGGCGGTCGCCGTGCTTGCCACACGCTCTGGCCGGTGGCGTTGTGACCTCCGGCGGGCGCGTACGCCTTCGAGCTCATCAGCATGTGTGCGGTGTACAGGGTGACATCACGTAGACGAGCCCGGTCGCGCCGCCGCCCCTGTCATGGCAGTCCCACCCCGTACACGTAGTTCGGCACCTTCATCGAGACGCTCACTGAGGAGATGCTCCGATGAGCATGGGAGACAAGCGCCGCTTCCGGCGGGATCCGCTTGAGTACATCGACAGCCTCCGTCGCCACAGCACGACGGGAATCATCCGACTGCCCTGGGGTGAGCACTGTGTCAGCGACGCGGACGTGGCGCGCAGCCTGCTGCGCGACCCGGATTTCCACACCGGGAAGTCGGACTTCTTTGGCGACCTGCTGCCCACACGAGAAGCCCAGGTCGCGGTCGGTCACGCGGTGAGGGACGTGCTGCGGGCGGGCGTACCGCAGTACCAGGATGAGCTGGTCCGAGCCGTTTCCGAGCTGGCCTCGACCAGCCGGTGGCCGGAGAGCGGGAACACTCTCGTGCACCGGTGTGTGGCGGGCCTGCTGCTGCACCCCGCCTCCACTCCCGCCGCGACCCGTCACCTGGCGGACCAGGCCGCGCGCAAGGGCGTGGTGTTCCACGCACCGCACATGTGGCAGCGCGTCCGAGCGGAGGTCTGGCGCGCCAGGCTGGTCGCCGCCCTCACCGAGGAGGTACGGCAACGCCGGGAACGCCCCGTGGGCCAAGCGCGCGATGTGCTGGACGCCGTGCTCGGCGCCTGCCCGCCGACGGGCGTGAGCGACCGGGCGGTGGCCGAGCTGCATGTGATGATGCACCGGGCGATCGTGGTGCCTCTCAGCGCCTCGCTGGCCTGGTCGGTACTGCTGGCCTGCCTGCACCACACGGCGGACTCGCCGTGGCCCTGGCCCGCCGACCAGGTGGTGCGTGAGGCGCTCCGGCACCGTCCGATGCCCTGGATGCTGGCCCGTAGCGTCCCGCACCCCGCCGAGGTCGGCGGGGTGGCCTTCCAGGCCGGGGACCTCCTCTCCGTCAGCCCGTATCTGACACACCACGACGAGCGACAGTGGAGCGAACCCGACTCGTTCCGGCCCGAACGCTGGCAGGAGTCCGGCGACCACGGCTGCTTCATCACGTTCGGCGCGGGCCCCTTCACCTGCGCCGGCGCGGCGGTGGCCCAGACACTGCTCACCGAGTCGCTGACCGCCCTCACCCGCGACGCCCGAATGAGTGTCACCGGCGGTGACACCCGCGCGGCCATGGCGGAGGGCAACGTCCCGCGCCCGTTCACTCTGCGCCGGACACCCATGCCATCGAAGTCCGGACACGACGCTGAAAGGAGGTGATCGCCCATGGCAGCAAAGATGCAACGCGTCTTCAGCAGCAAGAACAGGCCCGCAAGGCGCTGGTACTGGTACTAAGCGCCCCGCACCAAGCGGCCCGGAAGCCGAACCCTGGCTTCCGGGCCCCCTTACTGAGGGATGCTGCGGATCTGAAGGTCGCCTCCAACGGGGAGACAGACCGTGTCTACGGGGGGACAGACCGTGTCTCTGGCCATGGGCCGGAGCAGTGGGAGGCCCGTCCAGGATGCGCTGGGGAGCGTTGCCCGGAGGCCGCGCTGTCCCAGCGGGGCCCGTTCGTTTACGGATGCCCGCGGGGTCCCCTCCAGGTCGCCAGCGGCGCTCTCGCGGCGGCGAACGAGGGAATGTTGACACCTCCAGCCAGCAGCGCCGCAGTTCATGCCCGCCCACCAGTGTCCGAGCCCGGTCAGTGGGTTCCGGACAGACCGTGCGGATCGTTCCGTTCAGCGGAACGGACTGTCGCCGCCTCACCCGGAGGGCGACATTCTTGCCCACGGGTGCTCGTAGGCACCTCCTCGCGGGTCCTGGCCCACGCGACACACGGAGGTTGAGATGAGATCCATCCGTATCCCCGTTCTGATCGCCGCGGCGGTTCTCGCCGCCACCGCGACGGCGACCGGCACGGCACAGAGCCACGACAGATCCGCCGCGTCGACCGCGGTCCCCCTCTGGCGCAGCCTCGCCGGTTCCGAGAAGTGCGTGGGGCTCGCGAACAACGGCAGCACCGCCAACGGCACCCGGCTCGTCATCTGGGACTGCCACGGCAACGTTGACCAGCGGTGGCGGTTCGGGTTCTAGGCGTGGCACGCCTGGTGACGCGGAGCGTCATGGGCGACTGGAGCACAGTCGGGGCCGCGGGCCGGACGTGGGCCGGGCCCGCGCCAAGAAGCTGAGGCGAAGTCAGCTGCCGGCCAACATCGATGTGTGCCACCTCGCCCCTGCCCGACAGCGAAGGACGGCAGCGAACTTCACCACTTCACCGCCTCCGCCGAGCACGGACAACCTGATACAGCCACCCTTCGAGTGCGGCGTAGTCAGTCCCGGAGAGCGTGCGCGATCCTGAACCGGACATCCACTGTGGCGATCTTGGAGGGAACCATGCGGAAGTACGTCCGCGTCACGGCTAGATCGGCCGTCCTCGCCCTGATATCCCTGGCATCCCTGACGGTGTCCCCGTCGGCGCACGCCGAGGAGCGGGTGATAACCAACGGCTTCGAAGGCTATGACATCCAGGGATGGGACCGCCTGACAGGCGGTGACGGCGTGGCCGGTTTCGAGAATGGCGAAGGCACCGCCCGAAACGGCCGGGTCAACGGCTGGCTGTCCACCACTCAGGGATGGGCCCGCGAGGGCGCCTGAGCGCGGTTCGGCACGAACGTCTTCTGGCCCACGACGGTGTGCACAGCCGATATCTACGTCAAACCCGTCCAGGACCTCCAGTTCGAACTCAGGGTCTGGAACCCTCAGGGCGTCAAGCTCGCGTCCAACGCGCCTTGGCTCGTGGCCAACGGCAAGTACCAACTCGTCCAGGTCACTTGGACCGCGGAAGCCAACAACAACGCCTTCGTCGAGGCGATCCTCGGCTCCGACGGAGCCTTCAGGGCCGTACGTCTCGACGACCTGGTGGTCCGCTGCAACAGCTGACCTCGTCGGCGGCCGCAGCGACCTACGTCGCCGCGCCCTCGCCGCAAGGCCTCTCCCGCCGAACGCCGCGACGTCGCCCACCGCTGCGTGATGCCCCAGGCAGCCTGACCCGGGGCACCTACCCGGCCGTCCGCCTCGCGCCCGCCGCCTTGCCCTGCTAGAGCTTCAGCGCGGTCACCGCGTCCTTGGCCTCCTTCAGACCCGCCCCGGTGATACGGCGGTACACCTTGATCGCCTCGATCTCCTTGCCCTGCAGCACCAGCGCCCGCACCTCGCTCAGGCCGTCCGGCTCGGGCTCGACGATGCCCAAGTGGTCGAGGACAAGGCCGACCCGGCGGTCGAGCCGGTCCACCTTGCGCTCAAGTCCGCGGATTTTGAGGGCTATGGAGGAGCTCAACCAGCTGACGGCAAGGATCAGGACGATCAGGAAGAAGATCACGACCGGAGCATAGATCACCTGGCCATGCGCGTCCTTGGCCCACGGCACACGAGGGAAGCCCGACCCCTTCCCCGAGCTCACCGACGTGCCGCTGCGTGCGTCTACGCCGACGCGAGCGGCGGTGGAGCTGTCGCTGACGGCACCAACGCCCCCGGCCCACCGGCCGGGGGCTTCGTGCGTCCTGGAGGATTTCGCCGTACCCACCCACGAGGCCCTGCCCCGCTGCACCACCGACCACCATCCCCGTCTCCAGCAGCGTTCGCTGACGCCAGGCGGTCCGTGCCGCTGACCCGCACACGGCCGGAGCCGTTGCTCGAGGTCAGCGAGGGGTGAGGAGGCAGAACTCGTTGCCCTCCGGGTCGGCCAGAACCGTCCAGGCGATCGCGGACTGGTCGATGCCGGGGTCGGTGGCGCCCAGGGCGCGCAGTCGGGTCTCCTCAGCCGCCAGGTCGTCACCGGGGTAGGGGCAGACGTCGAGGTGGACGCGGTTCCACACGCGCTTGGTGTCGGGGGTGCGGATGAACTCCAGGTAGGGGCCGACGCCCTGGGCGGAGCGCATGGTCGCCTGGTTGTCGGTGACCTCGTGCAGCGTCCAGTCCATTGCCTCGCCCCAGAACCGGGCCATCGCCCGAGGGTCGGCGCAGTCGACCACCACCGCGGCGACCGGCCCGGTGTCCCGGTAGATCGGGCGGGGCTCCAGGACACAGAACTCGTTGCCCTCCGGGTCGGCCATGACCGTCCAGGGGACGTCGCCCTGACCCACGTCGGCGAGCGTCGCGCCGAGGCCCTTCAGCCGAGCGACCAGCTCCGCCTGATGGGCGGTCGAGGTGGTGGCCAGATCAAGATGCACCCGGTTCTTCACCGTTTTCGGTTCCGGGCGGGCCACGATGTCGATGCACACGGCCACGGGGTCGGGGTAGGCGAAGCCCACAGGTTCGAGGTTGGTCACCCCGGGTGCCTCGCTGTCCACACCCCAGCCCAGTGCCTCCGCCCAGAACCGACCGAGCGCGGAGTCATCCTGGGCCTTCATATTGATCTGTACGAGTCTTGTTGCCATGCGCAAGATCCTAAGAAGCTTCCGCCGCCCCCGGCCACAACGCTGCGCGACTCTCGCTGAAACTCCCCACCCCGTTCAACGCCGGACCGCGTGGAGCGACGAGCGGCCCTGGCCGTTTCCAGGGCTTCTCCTCACCGTCAGCCCAAAACCTCCAAGCGAAGCAAGGGCGCGGCAGGAAGCGACCGGGAGCTTCACGAAGAGTGGTGGCAGGCGCCCTGACCACCGGACTGAACATCGCGTCACGTCACGTGAGACAACCCCTAAGCCCTGATCGGTGCGGCCGACCTAGCGGCCTGCTCGATCCTCGCGCAGTGGGCCGCACGCGCTATTTCGTCGATCGGCTGCTCGTGTTCGGCGCGCACCCCGGTCCGGCCGTCGAGGCCCTCGCGCAGTATGTCGGCGTGCCCGGCATGCCGGATGGACTCGCCGAGGACATGGACGATGACGGCGAACAGGTTGGTGTTGGGATAAGGCTCCGGCCACCACGGCACGTGGCCGGGGGCGTCGAGGGGAAGCTCGCTGATCGTCGCGTCCGAGTGTTCCCATGTACGCCGGTAGAACCCGATGATCTGATCGCGGGTCTCGCCCTCGGCCGCCCACTGATCGCTGCCGTCAGAGTCCTGCCACCGGGACAGCGGTTCCGGGGAAGGGCGGTCGAAGACCTCGCCAAAGTACCTGGCTTCGACGGTGGCCACGTGTTTGACCAGGCCGAGGAGGTTGGTCCCGGTCGCTGTCAAAGGTCGGCGGGCGTCGTACTCGGACAAGCCGTCGAGTTTCCAGAGCAGCGCTTCGCGGTCCCGCCGCAGTCTCCCGTGCAGGGTGCCTTTCGCGAATTCATCGATCATGCGGCACGAGCCTGCCACGGGCTGCTCGTGGCCTCAAGATCCCGTACGTGGTCCGCGACGACAGCCCGAGGCCTGGCCCTGGCCGACATGGCCGTACCCGTGGACCTATCGGACGGCTGGGGCGAAGAGCAGCACGGGCGCCTGGAGCGCTTTCGTCAGCTGCTGCCGAAGTAGACCGTCGGCGTCTTCTCGCCCCCGCACGCACTACGACCCAGCGTTGGGTGCCCAGGCCGGAGCCGTTCTCGGTGCCGCGGCGGGCGATCACCGGCTTCACGCCGAGGGCCCAGACGAGGCGGGGGTACTTGTCGTGGTCGTAGCCTCCGTCACCGAGCACGATGTCCGGGCGGCGCCGAGGCCGACCGCGCTTGCCCTCGCGCCGGTGGAACGGCTTCGAGCGGCGGGAAGTGATCCCACCATCTCAAAGGTCATTTAGTTAGTGGTTGTTGAGCAGGCCCCGGAGCTAAGACTGGAACAAGATTCTAGAAATCCGTTCAGCTTGCACCAAGCGGGTACCAGACTGCGGGCCGTGGAGGATTCCAATCCGATCAGTCGGGCGTTCGGCAGCCTCGTCGCGCTCGGCGTCTGCATCGCGGCACTGATGGTCCCCGACCGAGACAACGGCCTCTGGGAGCCCGCCGTCGCCACAGTCTTTGGCGACACTGTCGCAGTCGAGCTGAGCCGCCCCTGTACGGGAAGGCGCGTCGGAACCAGCGGCGCCTCTAAGGTCGTTGTGACCTGTGAGGGCGCTCGGTGGAAGGTCAGCGGTGTGACCCATACAGGCACGCTGTACGCCGACTTCGAGGACATCGGCAAGTCCCTCGACCGACCCGTCTACACCGGAACGGCGCGGGCGTACGGGTCGTGGGCGTTCCCCCGCTCCGACACGGCGGCGGGCATCACCGGACTCCTTCTCACCGGCGCTCTGGTCAGCTCTGGATTCCTCACGTACTACATCACCGCCATCATCCGAGAGATCCGCACCGGAATCCGGTCCAGGCCGCGCCCTCTCTGAACGGCGCCCCAGCTGCCACCAGAACCGCCCGCCGAGACTCGATCGTGAGGCGGGCTGCTGATATCGACGACGTCACGCCAGCCGTGTGGGAGGCGGTGACCGGCGCTGCAGGACGGACGGTGACCGGCGCCGATGCGCCGAGTCAGCCTTGTCGCTTACATGATCTCCCAGTCCAATTCGGTCTCATCGACTGCTACGGGCAGATACCCGTTCACAGCCTCGCCGGTCTCCAGGGCGGTAGCGGTGGCGTCCAAGAGAGCTGGAAGAGATGACCACATGGGGTGTGAGCGGAACGAACACCCGGTTTCGTGATCGGCGTTGCCGATCCGTCCGCGGCGGCGATACTGACGCTGGTCGATGATGAGGTTGTCCCCCGCGCCATCAGCGGCGAAGGGCACCCATAGGGCATGCCACCACGGCCCGTAGTCTCCGTCCGGGTCGCCCTCCTCGGAGTCAGCCAGTTCTTCGCCGTAGATCCTCGTGCGTATCTGCCAGTCCTTCGCGATGTTCTGCACACTGAGCAGCTGCCAGAACGGCGGCAGCAGGTCGTCGTCGCCCGTGCCGTTGTGGCGCAGCAGGGATTCCGTCAAAGGTTCGGGGAATGGCTGGCCAATGGCCCGTTCCGCTGCCGCGATCGCCGACCGCTCCGCTGGGGGTTCGAGCGCGGCGAACGTTCGCGGAGCGTGCGCGTCGAGCCACGATTCGATGCGAGTCCAGGACTCGGATATGGGCGCCGTCATGCTCGGATCATGCCAGAGCAGCGCTACGTGAAAGGGCCACTCCGTCACACGAAACCGACGTTCCGATTCTTGTTCATCGTGTCGAGTGTCGGCCAAGGAGGACCGTGGTGCAGCGCGCGCAGGAGTTCTTCTCCGAAGAGCCTCCCGTTCGGGAACTCGTCGCCACGCTCCCATCGCCACGCTGCGACCATCGCGAGGACGAGCTGTCGGCACTCGTCCAACAGCCCTTGGTCGATGTTCGGGTAGTGCTCGCAGACCGCCTCGGGCACATGGGCGAGGTCGAACTCGATGGGTCCACGGCAGCACGTCTCAAGGTCGATGAACAACGGGCCGTCTTTCGTGCTGAGCACATTGCCTGGATGCGGCTCGCCGTGGAGCAACTGCTCCACGGCGCCGCGTTCCTCGATCGCTCGTCGCAGGCTTGCCAGTCTGCTGCCGAGGAAGACCCGGTCCGCGTCGGCTAGCTCTGGCGAGCGGTGCGGGTCGGCGACGATTTCTTCCGCCTCCGTGATCCGGTCCGTGAACCGTGGGCTCGGCACATCGACCTTGCGCATGCCGACGTGCAGCCGTTCCAGCGCCTTGGCGCAGTCGACTGGTGAGATGTGAGGTGTCACGGGCTCGTAGTAGGTCCACAGCGTCACAGTGAAGCCATCGCGCGTGTGCACGCGCCGGTCCGCCCGGGGCTCCAAGGGACACACCGGGCATCCGACCTCGGCGAGCCGCTCAGCGAGCTCGACTTCGAACTGTGCAACCTCGTGTCCCACGGGGGCGACCCGGGCAAAGACGTCGCATGGCGTCAGCCGGAGTGCCAGTTTGTTCGAGTTGTGGAGCACCATCGCGCCGCTGACTGGCAGGCCGAGCGACGCGGCGACCGAAGTCGCAGCCGCCATCGCACGCGTAACGTCGTGCATCTCCATTCTCAAATCTTGGTACACCGACCGTCGGTGGTCTCCTGAATTTCCGAGTCAGGCACAGCCGTGTGCGTGGGCGCCCCCGCCACCTGGATCCGTCCGCCCGGCACACGGCGCACCTCACCGCAGGTGCCGGGCCCCAGCCGCTTCGAACGAGGCCGCCCACACCAGCACCCGACCAATCATCGGCGGGAGGCTTCGGCTCCCACTCCCCCGGCGTCGTCAGCCCTCGGACTCGCCGTCTTCTCCCTCTCCCCCTTTCTCCCTTGGTGTCCCGCGCGGCTGCCATGGGCTTGAGGTGTGGGCTCCTCGTAGCGCGTCGGTCAGATGCGTGTGCAGTCGGCCTGTCGCCGCCGCGAGGATCGATGGGGACCGGGCAGCCATCGCCTTGCCTTCGATGGTGGTCGCCACGCCTCCGGCCTCGCGCACGATGAGTGCGCCGGCCGCGTAGTCCCAGGGTCCCCCGTCCACTTCGACCATCGCGTCCGTCTTTCCCGCGGCCAGCGCGCACAGGGCGCCGACCCCGCAGCCAGTCATGCGCAGGGACCGGGCGTGCGGCCACAGTGCCAGGGCGATGCGCTGGGCCTCTTCCTGCCAGGGTTCATGGGAGGCGGAGCACTCGACGAGGGCGGCGGACAGCCGTTCTTCTCCGCTGGTGCGCAGGGGAGAGCCGTCCAGGTACGCGCCCCCGCCGAGCCGTGCGTGGTACAACTCGTCCGTCTGGGGGGCGTAGAACATGCCCCGCTGCACCTCGCCGCGATGGGCATAGGCGATGCTCACACCCCACGGGCCGAGCCCGCGCGCGAAGTTGATGGTGCCGTCGAGGGGGTCGATCAACCACAGGTGCTCGTCCGAGGAGCCGTGTTCGCCGCTCTCCTCGGCCAGGATGCCGTGGCCGGGGAAGCGCGCTGCGATGGCCTCGATGATGAGGTGCTCGGACTGGAGGTCCGCCGCGGTGACCAGGTCCCAGCTTGACTTGCTCTGCTGCTGGTAGGCACCGCTGTGGAAGAGGTCGGCCAGGACCGCTCCGGCCCTGCGCGCGACGTCCGCCATGAAGTCGTGCACTCTCCGCTCCTATCGGGCGCCGGGCGTGTGCTGCGCGAAGAGCTCCCCGTGTCGCGCGGTGAAGTCCCGCAAGACGACGTTGTCCTCGTATGCCAACTCACGACCGGCCGCTTCGAGAGGGGTGAACCATCTGATGTCCTGTCCCTCTGTCAAGACGATCTCCTCGAGCTCGAACGCCGCCTTGGCCCAGAAGGTGTGCTCGGTTCCGTAGAAGCGTACGGCGGAGCAGTGCGGATGGATCTCGGACGGGGCCAGGGCGACGCCCAGCTCCTCTTCGATCTCCCTTCGTACGCAGTCCTCGGGTGTCTCCCCCGCCTCCAGATGCCCTCCGGGCAGGCACCACTGGTTCGGGAAGGGGATCGAGGGCTTGTCGTCACGCAGATACAGCAGGATCTCGCCGCGGCCATTCACCAGAATGATGTTGGTGCCGTTGGTCATCTCAGGCATCTCGGTTTCTGGCCTTTCAACGCTGTGTGGCCAGGGCCGTCTTGCGGACCGCCGTGATGACACTCTCCACGTCCGCGGGGGTCATCTTCGGGAAGAGCGGCAGTGACACGATGCGCTCCGACATGTCTCGAGCCACCGGCAGGTCGTCGGGGCGCACCCCCAACTCCTCGCGGTAGTAGGGCTGCAGGTGCATGGAGACGAAGTGGACTCCGGTCCCGATGCCTTCGGCCTTGAGCGCGGCCATGAACTCGTCGCGAGTGATCGTCAGCAGGTCGGTGCGCAGCTCGAGCACGTACAGATGGTGGACATGGTGTATGCCGGGCCGAGTGGCGAGCGGGCGCAGGCAGGGCAGATCGGCGAACGCCTCGTTGTAGCGGTGGGTGTAGCGCTCCCGGATGGCGACGAAGTCCGCCAGTTTGGGCAGCTGGTGAAGGCCCACGGATGCCTGCACGTCCGTCATGTTGTACTTGTAGCCCGGCTCGACGAGCTGCCAGTGCGGGGAGCCGTCGCGCGCGTGCCTCTTCCACGCGTCCTTGGTGATGCCGTGCAGGCTCAAGACTCTGGCCCGCTCCGCCAGCTCGTCGTCGTCCGTGACGAGCAGGCCGCCTTCGATCGTGGTCATGTTCTTGGTGGGGTAGAAGCTGAATGCCGCGGCCGTGCTGAGCTTCCCCACCTTCACGCCTTGGTACGCGGCCCCCAGGGCGTGCGCCGCGTCCTCGATGACGGTCAGTCCGTGCCGCTTCGCGATGTCGTTGATCGCCGTCATGTCGCACGGCTGGCCTGCCATGTGGACGGGCAGGATGACCTTGGTTCGCGGGGTGATGGCCGCCTCGATGAGGGAGGCGTCGATGTTCAGGGTGTCGGGTTCGATGTCGACGAAGACCGGGGTGGCACCGAGATGGATGACGACGTTCGCGGTCGCGGGCCAGGAGACCGGAGTGGTGATCACCTCGTCACCGGGGCCCACCCCCGCGGCCGCGAGCCCCACGTGCAGGGCCCCTGTGCAGGAGTTGAGGGCGACGGCGTGCTTGACCCCGAGGTAGGAAGCGCACAGCTCCTCGAACCGCTTGGTCTTGGGGCCCGTGGTCAGCCAGCCGGACCGCAGCGTGTCGAGGACCTCGTCCTCCTCCGCCTTGCCCAGGTCCGGCAGCGCCAGGGGCAGGAAGGAGCGGCGCACCGGTTCCCCGCCGTACAGCGCCGGCTTCGCCAGCAGCTCCCGCAGCGCGGCGACGGTGTGGAAGCGCGAGTCATCGGCATCCGGGAACATGCCGTCGGCCAGCGCCTTTTGGATCTCGACGATGCCGTCGCGAACGGTGTAGAGCGGGCCGAACCCGGTCGCTTGCTCGAACCGCTCCCCGGAGACCTGGTAGCTGCGCCGGTCGATCTGGTCGGGTATGAGACGCAGTTCCACGTTGTCGAACGCGTCGATCACCTGCTGGGCGATCTCGCTGACCCGGTAGTTGGAACCGGCCACGTTGAAGATCCGACCGCCGCCGATGCGCTCCCGCGGCAGCCGGAGGCACTGGAGGTAGGCGCTCGCCGCGTCCGCGACGTGCAGGAGGGGGCGCCACTGTTCGCCGTTGCCATGCACCTGTACATAGCCGTTGGTCGCGCCGGACATCGTCATGATGTTGGCGACCAGGTCAAAGCGCATGCGAGGTGAGAGGCCGAAGAGAGTCGCCTTGCGCAACGACACCGTGTGGAAGGTGTCCGTCGCCAGAGCGAGCAGGGCCTTCTCCGTTTCCAGCTTGGTCCGCGCGTACACGGTCAGCGGGCTCACGGCGTCGTCCTCGGTCCGCCGCTCGTCGCCGGAGGGACCGTAGACACTGCACGAGGAGGCGAAGAGGAATCGGCCGACCCCACGCTCCTTAGCGGCTTCGGCCAGTTCGATCACCGCGTCGCGGTTGACCGACTCCGTCCAGTCCGGGTCGAGGTCACCGGCGGGGTCGTTGCTGAGGGCCGCCAGGGCGATGACCGCGTCCACTCCGTCCACCAGCGAGTAGTCGAGATCGCGCACATCGGCGTGGACGACGTCCAGTGCCGGGTGGTCGAGCACTGGCTTCAGTACCTCGGTGCCGAAGTAGTACGTGTCGACCGCGGTCACCTGGTATCCCGATTCCAAGAGCAGCGGGACGAGTACCGCGCCCAGATATCCGCCGGCGCCGGTGACCAGTACCCTTTCCTGGTTTTCCGGGTGGTTTAAAGGCGATGAATCAGACATGCCACGTATCCCTAAAGACGGTGGTGGGTAGGTTTGCTGGCCATGAGTGATCGTGGGGTATCCGCTCCATGAGCAGTGACGTCCCGCAAGGGCACGTTCAGCGCCGCGTACTGGGTCGCCCCCTGAAGAGAGGGAACCTGACCGTCGTCGCACCGGTATTCCAGACTGCGTTGACGGTTTCCACGACCGACTCCCGTGATCCTGCCGCCACTTCGAGATCCGCCTTCTTCCCTCCGAGGAACCCGGCGAATTCGCCGATGTGCAGCTGCAACACATCCTGCGTGCGCACTGCATCGTCGTCAACAGAGGGGGTTGATCACCGTGAGCGCGTGCGCACGGCCGGTGTCCGCTGCCGCTCGGCCGGGCACGAGGTACGTCAGGCCTCCCGCACGTCCCGCGGCCTGCGCCCGGCGGTGATGGTTCCGTCCGCGGACCGCCCTGGCGGTTCAAGGGGCTTCGGCTTCACGACCCTGGTCACGCCGCTGGCGGGATGGCGGGCGGGTCCACAAGGTGACCGTCCACTCATCTACCCCGCGATCGGCGCCTGTCGGCGACCCGCCTGAGTGAAGCCGTAGCCACCGCGGCCAGTTCCATGGCTCGCAGCTCTCCGTCCAGCGATACGTATGGGCTGGTCGCGGCAATCGAACCCACCTACCGCAGATATCGACCAGCCCATACCGTAGGCACCTACACGTAGATCTCACGTGCAAACGGAGACGGGTGCGTGCCCTGGAGGTCGGTACGTCGCTGGTGGGCGGCCTGGCGGTGTGGGGGACGGCGGCACTCGCGTCAGCCGGGGCCGATGGCTGTGGACTGCTCAAACGGCATGGCCGGTCCTGCCGCGTGCTGGAGGGCGGACTTGGGTGCCGCGCGGGCCTTGGCCGACTTCGCCGCCGTCCACCCCCTTGGCGAGATGGCCAAGAAGGTGGACGGCTCTGTGCGGCGAGTTGCCGCCTCGGGGCTATTACCGCAATTCGTCAGGG
This sequence comes from Streptomyces sp. NPDC043996, assembly GCF_056435225.1. Classification (NCBI taxonomy): domain Bacteria; kingdom Bacillati; phylum Actinomycetota; class Actinomycetes; order Kitasatosporales; family Streptomycetaceae; genus Streptomyces; species Streptomyces sp. NPDC043996. The sequence continues at coordinate 146,174 of NZ_JBWKEY010000004.1, forward strand.
CACGGTGTGCCGCGCGGCAGTTTGTAGCGTGCCCCTATCCGGTACTCACCGGCACGCGGCGCGTGCAGCACCGTCCACTCGTCGTGCGGCTGGCCTTCCTTCTCCTCCTGCTCCATCTTGCTCAGGCAGCCGTCGACGTTCACCGCGGGAGTTCCCTCGTCCCCCTTCTGCGGCTTCTCCACATTGCTGCCGTAGCGGTCTATCAAGCCGAGCCAAGGCGAGTACGGGATGCGGACGAACACCTTGCCTGGCTTGTGGACCTGGAGCACCACTTCCTCGGCCTGCAGGCGCTTCACCGTGGCCGCCGGTGCCGCCAGCGGCTGCGGGTCACGTACCTTGTAGAGCTTCCAGTTGGTGTTGGACCACACCTGCTCCAGATAGGGCAGGCCGCCAGCCACCAGCTTCGCCTCCGCCTCGCCCGCGTTGTCCGGGTTCTCCTTGGGCAGCACGACGAATTGCACCGCCCAGCGGCGCAGCCACTGGCGGTATTCCGCCGGAGACAGCGAATTGTCCGCACGGTAGAAGAGCGGGTTGCGTTCCTTGTCCGCCTGCCGGTTCCAGCCGCGGGCCAGATTGACGTGCGGGGCGAGTGCCGAGGCCTCGCGGTGGCTGCGCACCGGGACCACCTCGACCCGTCCGCGGTCCGCCTCGAACCGGTCCAACTGGCGCAGCAACGGAGGCAGTTGGCGCGTCCAGGAATTGGCGGGCCGGTTCGCGATGATGTCGTTGGCGGCCTGCGATCCCTGCCACACCGTCACGATCACGATGGCCATGGCGAGGACGGCCCAGCGGTAGCCGATGAGGCGCAACATGGCGAGGCGCGGAACCTTGATCTTCGGCACCGCGGCGATCAGCGCCACGCCACCGAAGATCATGCCGAAGCGGGTCATGTTGGAGCCGATTTGCGAGGGGATCAGCCAGACCAGTGCGATTCCGACCGCGTAGAAGACGGAGACGATCCGGACCGTGCGCCATTCCTTCGGGATGAAGACGAAGACCGCAGCGGAGCACAGGATCGGCAGGATCGTCTTCGCGAGCGTCATCGGCATCGTCCCGGAGAAGGGAAAGAGCCAGTGCGAGAGCCCGACCACCAGCACCGGCGTGCCGCCGAGAGCGTAGGCGGCGGGGCGCCGTCCGGTCAGCCACAGCGCCACGGCCACGAGCCCGACGTAAAGTCCCGCCACCGGGCTTGACGCGGTGGCGAGCCCCGAGAGCAGGGCGACGAGCCCAGCCCGCCCGAGCCGGTTGAACCACCGCGGCGAACGCCATTCCGTCGGCCAGGAGAAGACCACAGCCACGGCCGCGAGCCCGAACATCACACCGGTCCCGAAGCTCACCCGGCCCGAGATCGCGTTGCCGACCAGTGCGAGGGTGCCGTACAGCGCGGGCCACAGCGGGCGGCGCACGGCGCGGCTGCGCGTCAGGATCAGCGCGAGGAGCCCGGCGGAGATCGTGCCCACGATCGCCATCGTCGTCCGGACCCCGACGGCCGCCATCAGGTATGGCGAGATGACGCTGTAGGAGACCGGGTGCATGCCGCCGTACCAGGCGAGGTTGTAGGCCGAGCCCGGGTGCTGGCGCGCGAACTCCGCCCACGCGTCCTGCGCGGCAAGGTCGCCACCGCTGTTCGCGATGAGAAACAGCCACACCAGGTGCAGGGTCGCCGCCACGGCCAGTGACGCGAGCACGGGGTGCGCCATGGCCTTGCCAAGTACACCCCGACCACCTGGCTGTTCCTCCCTGCCCGTGTCTCTCGGGCGGGGCTGCGATGGGTCTAAGTCACCTCCCTCGGCGGCGTCTGCGCTCATCTTGTCGTTCCGGCTCGCGTCCACAGCGGCTTTCTCCCTGCCTTCCTTGAGGCGGTCGCTCATCATCGGCCCCCGAGCCCGCCGCGGCCGGTCGGGCCGAAGACGGTCTTTGACGTTAACACGCAGTGCGTAAAGCAAACTTGCCGGTCGCCGCTCGAGTTCGGATACCAGCCATGCGAGGTGCCGACGGCGCAGGAGGCGCGCGCTGACGCACCCCACGGCCACAAGATCCCGGCGGACCTCGACAGGTCGGGCGTCCTGGCCAACGACGCGGTCATCGCCCGGGACGGCCTGATCGACGTGCGACGGCCCACGAGTGATCTTCGACGGGGTGATGAAGAGGCCCAAGCCCCGTCGCCCGAAAGCCCGAAGCCCGGGAAGAAGTGGACACCCCTGCGGATCGGACTTCGCCCGTACGCTGTGGATCTTCGCGTCGGCGAAGCCGCGCACGGCGGTTCGGGGAGGGGACAGCGGCATGGACACAGCCTGCGACACGAGAGGACACGGCTGGACACAGCCGCAGCTGCGGCGGGCACGGTGGGCCATCGCGCTGGTGTTCGCCGTACACGGCGCGGTCACCGGCAGCTTCGCCACCCGCATCCCCTGGATCCAGGAGCACGCGGGCCTCAGCTCCGGACAGCTCGGGCTCGCTCTGGCCTTCCCCGCGATCGGCGCCGCGCTGGCCATGCCGCTGGCCGGGCGGATCAGCCACCGCCTCGGGGCGCGGGCGGCGTTGCGTCTCCTCCTCGCACTGTGGTGCCTCTCCCTTGCCCCGCCCGCCTTCTCCCCCGGCCTGTCCACGCTGTGCCTCGCCCTGTTCGGCTACGGCGCCATGTCCGGAATGGCGGACGTGGCGATGAACGCCCTCGGGGTCGAGACCGAGCAGCGCCTCGGCCGGTCCATCATGTCCGGCCTGCACGGCATGTGGAGCGTCGGCGTCCTGGCCGGTTCCGCGGTGGGCACCGCCGCCGCCCACACGGATCTCGACGCCCGGCTGCACCTGCCGCTGGCGGCCGGGCTCCTGACCGTGCTCGGCATCCTGGCCTGCCGGGGCGTCTTGGACCTGCGCAGCACCCCCGGCGACCAGCCGCCGCCCCGCTTCGCCGTGCCGCCGCGCTCCGCGCTTGCGATCGGCGCGATCGGGTTCTGCGCGGTCTTCGCCGAGGGCGCGAGCCTGGACTGGGCGGCGGTCTATCTGCGCGACGCGCTCGGTTCCTCGCCCGGAGCCGCCGCGGCCTGCACCACCGCCTTCGCCTGCACCATGGCCATAGCCCGGCTGGCCGGTGACGCGTTGGTGGAGCGATTCGGGCCGGTACGGGCCGTACGCACCGGCGGTGTGCTCGCCACGCTCGGCGGGGCGATGGTGGTGACCGCCGTTCATCCCGCCGCGGCGATGGGCGGGTTCGCGCTGATCGGCCTTGGCGTCGCGCTCGTCGTGCCGCTGGCCTTCGCGGCCGCCGGCCGAGCGACGGCAGACGGCGCCGCCCCCAGGCAAAGCTCCGCGGGCGGGCCCGCGCCCAGTCAGTCGATCGCGGGCGTCGCGACGATCACCTACACCTCGGGGCTCATCGCCCCCTCGGCCATGGGGTCCATCGCGCACGCGACCTCGCTCACCGTGTCTTTCGGCCTGGTCACCGCGCTGGCCTGCGCCATCGTGCTCGCCGCGGGCGTATTGCGGCCTGCGCGGCAGCGCTTCGAACCGTGAGCGGCCACCCGAACCTGTCCGGTGCAACTCGGCTGCTCTAGCGCGTGATTGCCGCGCCAGCGAAGGAGTCCCGTCTCGTCCCGGCAGCGGGAGCCGGAGCGGGAGCCGGAGCGGGAGCCGGAGCGTTCAACTGTGGGATACAGGCAGTTGAACACCTGGGCGTCCTCGCCGCCCGCTTTCGGCACTCGACCGTGGGTTCACCCCGCCCGGAGTTACGAGCGCAGTCCGCTCCGACCGGCGGAAGCGGTGGACCGGACCCTCTGGCGCACGTGTTCGCGCAGCCGCATCGAGGGTGCGACTGCGCACGGCACACGCCGGAGTGACCTGTCCGTCTGCCCGTCAGGTCGACTCAGTGCGGCTCTCCAGGGTCTCCGCGAGTTTCTGCCAGACGGCGGAGCAGTTCCTCGCCACCAGGGAGATCTTTTCCGCTAAGTGGGGAGGCAGTTCATCGGCGAGGTCGTCGTCCAAGCAGAACGCCCTCATGAGTACCAGCAGAGTGCGCCCGCGCTCGTTCATGTGGAGCGACGGGTCCTTGCTCAACTGTTGCCACGTCAGCTTGAGTTCCTGGCTGGAGAGCACCGAGGTCCGGTCCGGCGCCGGACCGGCGTCCTTGCCCTTCGAAGCCCTCTCCGATGCCGTGGGGATCACGACGTCTTCGCCCTGCCGGAGGCGTCGTCGCACATCACTGACCGTGCCCAGCGACAGGCCGACCTGGCGGGCGATCTCGCGGAGCGGTGCGTCCGGCCGGGCGGTCATCAGCTCACCGGCCCGCTGCCGCCCGGCCGCCGTGCTCAGCGGACGGATCCGCCCGTCCCTTCCCACGCGGGCGGCCAGTTCACCGGGGCCCCCAGCGGCGTCCCGGAGCTTGGCCACCGTGTGCGCGGAGATCCCGACGGTGGAGGCTATGGCCCGATCTGACCACGCAGGGTGCGTCTGAAGCACCCGTAAGGCCGCCGCTCGGCGGTCGGCGGTCGTCAGCGGAAGTCCATGGGCGATGTTGGCCTCGACGGCGTGGAGGAAGGCCTCGTCCACGCTTCCGGTGAACAGAATCGCCTGTATCGTCCGGTCGCCTCGTTGCTTTGCCGCATGCAGTCGGTGCATTCCGTCGACGACTCGGCGAGTGACGCTGTGGACTGTAATGGGGGGTAATTCTCCTTCGATCTCCGCAATGAGCCGCGTGTGCTCCTCGTTCACCCCGTCCAGGCGCGGCGAGTCCGCCGGTAGGATGTCTTTGATTTCCAGAGTGACAACGCTACTGTCGTGACCGGGATCGAGTGCTGAATCACACTGACCCATACGGGCGCGGCTGGCAGCCTCGCTCTGCGACACCATCGCGGCTCTCCCCCTTTGACAAGGCCGTTCAGTGAACACCTGGACGAGCGTACGTCATATACCCGTGGCCTAGCCATGGAGTAATCACTTATGGCTGATCTTGCCTCTTCAACTGCCCGCATATCACCATGCAGCACCTAATTTGCTGACATTAGGGCCGCAAAGATATGGTTTGCACAATTCGTCCGCAGGCTGAGCCACTAGATGGGTTGCCGCCATAACGGGTCCGCCGCGAGGGCGATTGAGTGCCGCGCGGTTTCATCTCGCCTGGAAGTTCCGGGCCGCGGGTCAGGCCCTCCGCACCCCGCCGCCCGCCCTGGTTCCGCGCCGCGAAGCTCCGCTGCGAAGGCAATCCTGTCCCGGCTGGCATCACCACGTCGAGTCATCCGCGAGCTGTAGTCGCTCCTCGCATGCTGGACCGGCGCCTGTTCCACCGGCCACCGCGACAAGTCCGCGGATTCCTCCCGCGGGGAACTCAAATCAGCCGTACACCCCTTTCCTGAAGTCGGGACACTGCCAATTCGGTCGAATTTCTCGCTCTGCTGAAATCCTCACCAGCGGTGTGCAGCCGGACTCCTGACACCGCTGGATTCCTCCAGGATCGGGCGCCGCCACGTATGGCACGTGCGCGGGCTGCCTGATGGGCGCACTCGGAGCTGTTCGGGGTCCGGATCATATGGTGTCGGCGTACACATGAACGTCTCCTTGGCAAGATTTTCGCCGCTACTCCAGCATGCGGAGGATCCGGTGCACCTCCTGGCGCCATTCCACGGCCTCGCTGCTGTCTACCCAGCCCCGCGCCAGCTCCGATCCTTCACTCAGGACACGGTGAAGGGCTTCAGCGGCCAGTGGTCGAAGCGAGACCGGCAGCTGTGGAAGCAGGCCTTCCACGGCATCCTCTAGATCAATCACCACTGCGCTGCCAGGCACCTGAGCGGCGATCAGGGCAGCCGCCGCGACGGCCTCCGCGCCGTCTACACCATCCACTCGGGCCCCGGAATCCACGACTCGCTGCAAGGTGCCCTGGAGTGCCTTGATGATCCGGTCGGGCGGGAGCCCTTGGAGCCCATCGATGAAGTCGTCGGCCAGATCACTGTCGAATGGGCCTGTGCCCCACGTTCCCATGCTTGCCTCGTGGTGTCGGGTTGTTGTGGCTGTCGCAGCCTTCCAGGTACCGCTGACAATGATCACTCGGTAGATCGTCGTCGTGAACTGCAGCGATCCACGCCGGCAGGTGCTCCCCGGCCCGTTGTCAGTGGCTGGAGGCACACTGCTCGCATGGATCACTCGTTGCGCATTGCGTCTCGTTCAAGCCGGAGATCTGCGGACTGGGTGGAGTCCCTGGGCGGTCCGTTGATTGCTGTGCCAGTGTCCGTTCTTGCGGAATGGGGTGGCTGTTCGGAGCACTGGGGCGAGGAATCAGGCAACGTGGAGGACTACGACCGGGCCTGCGCTGTCGAGGACTGGGCCGGACTGCTTGACGTGGGCACCGGCGGCGCGCAGGCCCTGGTCCTCGCCGACGAGCCCGCTACCAGCCGCTACCTGCCCGACCAGCAGGCGTTCGTGCGCTGGCTGGCCGCCGACTCGGAAGACGAACTGCTCGCTGCGGCGCGGGCCGTCCTCACCGATCCCGACACCGAGTGGGAAGACGTCGGCGTCTGGGAGACGGACGGACCGGCCGTGCTCATGGACTCCACCACGCCGGGCGCCGAACTCAACGAGAACTACCCAGACGGAGGCCAGCCAGAGCAGGCTCCGGTTGCGCTGCCGCCTGGCCGATGGCGAGTCCGCGCGGTCCACTCGACAGGCGAATTCCCCTGGGTCGGTGTCGTCCAGCTGCGGCCCGAAGGGGCTCACCGAGTGGCGACAGGAAGCAGCGGCGGAATGGGGGCAGCGAGCGAGGAGGATGCGTCTGCCGAGTAGATCGAAGCCAGCCGACCACCTTGCTGGCGCTTGAGGAACTCGATCCCCGTGACGTTGCCCTCCACCGCGCCTGAGTTCAGGGGCTGGGCACGGCGCGGAGGGCGGCAGCAGGCCCTGAACGCTGGTGCAGGGCACGGACCAGCGGGGGAACTGGTCGGTAGCATCGGTGGGTGACGGACGAGCCAGTTGTTGAGCTTTCGGAAGCCGAGTACCGCCGCGTGTGGGACCGGTTCTACGCGGAGTTCGCGTTCCAGCCAAGCGTGTACGCAGCGCGATGGCCGGGCATCAAAGAGCCCTCCGCCTCGCTCACCTGGAGCCTGGCGGCGCTGGACGACGATCCGGGCTATGAGCGTCTCGACCGGCTCGTGGAGGTGGTCGAGCAGGGACTGGCGGCATGCGTTCCGCCGCTCGGCGGGCTGTACGCACTGGACTGGCAGCACGCCTCGTTCCGGTTCTCGCCCCACTTGGTCGGGGGCCCTGGGCAGGCGCGGTGGCCTTTGAGCCCGTACCCCGACGGCGACTACTACATCTATCTCACGGAAGACTTCCTGCTCGGCAGCTTCGGACACCCCTGGGAGAACTCACTGTGCCTGTTCGGGCAGACACTCCTCGACACCGTCGCAGCCCAGGTCGACGAGATCCTGGGCGTGCCGATACGCAGATCCGGTCGGGCTGCTGATCACCAGTAGCGCGGCCGCGCGCCCCGGCTCGCACCGGTTCGTGCTTGGTCGGGTGGGGGCGGGGGTTTCCTCAGCTGGGTGGCGTGGTCACGGGCGATCTGGGTGGTGTGCCGCGTGCTAGCGTGGAGTGTTTGTGGTGTCGCTGTGCTGGTGTTCTGTTCGGTGTTGCTGGCTGGCGGCCGTGTTCGTGCCGCGCCTTTCTCGGTTCGGTTCCCCTTTGAGGAAGGCTTCGCGTGAGCGGATCAGCACGTGGCGATGGCGGTGGGCGGCAGGACGGCGTACCCGAGAGGGCTGAGGGGCAGCCCGTGGCGGTGTCGTCCTTCGCGGAGCTGGGGCTGCCGGCCGGAGTGCTGAGGGTGCTCGATGAGCACGGTGTGACGGTGCCTTTCCCCATCCAGGCCGCGGCGCTGCCGGACGCCCTCGCGGGGCGGGATGTGCTGGGCCGGGGCCGCACGGGTTCCGGGAAGACGCTCGCTTTCGGCCTGGGAATGCTCACCCGGACCGCGGGGCGGCGTGCACAGCCCAAGGAACCCCTGGCGCTGGTTCTGGTGCCCACCAGGGAGCTGGCTCAGCAGGTCGCTGAGGCGCTCACCCCGTACGCCGAGGCGCTGCGGCTGCGCCTCGCGACCGTGGTGGGCGGTGTGTCCATCGGACGGCAGGCCGCCGCGCTGCGGGACGGCGCCGAGATCGTCATCGCCACGCCCGGCCGGTTGCACGACCTCATCGAGCGCAAGGACTGCCGGTTGGGGCGGGTGCGCATCGTGGTCCTGGACGAGGCCGACCAGATGTGTGACATGGGGTTCATGCCGCAGGTCACCGAAGCCCTGGACCAGGTGCGTACCGATGGGCAGCGCATGCTGTTCTCCGCCACCCTCGACCGCGATGTCGACCAGCTGGTGCAGCGCTACCTGCGCGACCCGGCCGTCCACTCCGTGGATCCCTCCTCCAGTGCGGTCTCCGCGATCGAGCACCACGTCTTCGTCGTCCACGGCCCGGACCGGTATGCCGTGGCCACGGAGATCGCCGCGCGGGACGGGCGTGTCCTGCTGTTCCTGGACACCAAGCACGGCGTCGACCAGCTCACCCGGCATCTGCGGGCCAGCGGCGTGGCCGCCGCCGCGCTGCACAGCGGGAAGTCCCAGCCGCAGCGCACCCACACCCTGACCCAGTTCAAGAACGGGCAGGTCACCTGTCTGGTGGCGACGAACGTCGCCGCGCGTGGCCTGCACATCGACGACCTCGACCTCGTGGTCAACGTCGACCCCGCCACCGACCCCAAGGACTACCTGCACCGCGCGGGCCGCACCGCCCGCGCCGGGCGCTCCGGCACCGTCGTGACCCTCGTCCTGTCGGGACAGCGCCGCGAGACGAGCCAGGTCATGGCGGACGCCGACGTCGCCCCCACGGTCAGCAAAGTGCGGTCCGGCGAGGCCGAGCTGAGCCGGATCACCGGCGCCAAAGCCCCCTCCGGAAAGCCCCTCGACACCGGGTCGGGCACACCACGTACCAAGAACCACAACGCCCCCTTCCGTGGCCTGGGCAGCACCAAAGCCGCCAAGGACGCCAAGGGCGAATCCGGCGGCAAGCCGTCGCGCAAGAGCAGCGAGGCCCGCAAGCTCGCGGAGGCCCGCAAGGCGGCCCGGGTGCGGCGCAGCGGCTGAGCCCGGCCATCTCGGGCTGCCGGGAGGGGATGCCTGGGGCTACCCGGAGCGGGAGTGTCTGAGCCTGCGGGTGGATCCGGTCGGGGCGATCGACGGGCGGCGGGCTGCTGTCTGGGGGCGGTAGCGGGCGCGTCGGGTGAGTGCGGGCGGGTTGAGGACGATCCATTCGCTGCCCTCGCGCAGCACCCAGCCGCGTCGGGAGAAGTCCATCAGGACCTGGTTGACGCGTTCGCGGGAGGCGCGTACGTGACGGGCCAGTTCGTCCTGGCTGAGGTCGAGGCTGAAGCGCGGCCCGAGCGGGGTGCGGCGCCCGAAGCGGCTGGCCTGCTCCACTAGGGCGCGTGCCACGCGCGTGGCCACGTCGACGCCGGTGATGTCTTCCAGGCGGTCGTTGATGCTGCGGATGCGGGTCGCGAGCAGGCGCATCATGCGCAGTGAGGCCTCGGGGTGGCGTGCGAGCCAGCCGCGCATGGCGGCCGCGGTGACCCAGCAGGCCTCGGTGTCGCGCACGGCTGTCGCTGTCGAGTGCCGTGTGCCGCCGTCGAAGACGCAGAGTTCGCCGAGGAGTTGTCCGGGGCCGACCATGGTGAACAGCACCTCCTTGCCGTCCTGGTCGGGCCTGGTCACTCGCACCTTGCCGCTCAGGACGACGTACACGCGGTCGCCGTCCTCGCCCTCGACGAACACCGGTGACCCGCGCCGGAAGGTTCCGTGCGTGGCGATCTCGTCGAAGTCGGTGCGGGCGGGCGTCGGCAGGCCCGCCAGGAGCGGCACAGCCGCGTACGGGTCCGCCGGTGGCGTCGGGTTCGGGGCGTCGGTGACGTGGGGCGGGTCGTCCAGGGGCGGTGGGGTTTGGTACGGCGCGTGCGGGGCGTCCATGGGTCACCTCCTGGAAGCAGCGGGCGGGTGCCGGTGGGGCGGGGCGGTGGACTCGCGGATGACCAGCGAGACCGGGAGCAGCAGCGAACGGGCGGGGCGTGTGGGGTCGGTCATGCAGTCGATGAGCATGTGGGCGGCCTCGGTGCCTACCTCGTGGTGGGGTACGCGCACGGTGGTGAGGGCGGGGTGGAGGTGAGTGAGGAAGGGCATGTCGTTGAAGCCGACGACGCTGAGGTCGGCCGGGCAGCGCAGTCCTCGTTCGGTGAGGGTGTCGTAGCAGCCGAGGGCGAGCAGGTCGTTGGCGGCGACGACGGCGGTGCAGGGGGTGCCCGTGTCGAGGAGCGCGCGCAGGGCGTGCGCGCCCGCGGCCTCGCTCCACTGGGCGGCCTCGGTGCGCAGCGCGGGGTCGTCGGCGAGCCCCAGGTCGCGTACGGCGTGCCGGAAGGCGTGGGTGCGGGTGGCGCCGGTGGAGGTGGTGGCGGGGCCGCCCACGTGGGCGACGCGGGTGTGGCCGAGGGCGGCCAGGTGGGTGACGGCCTGGGTGATGCCGTCGGCGTCGTCGGGGGTCACGCAGGGCAGGTCGAGGGCGTCGACGCGGCGGTTGATGAGGACCATGGGGACGTTGTCCGTGTGCAGGGCGCGCAGGTGGGGGTGGTCGCGCAGGGCGGTGGCGACGATGAGGCCGTCGATCTGCCGGGAGCGCAGTGACTCGATCTGGGCGCGCTCGCGCCGTGGGTCGTTGTGGGTGTCGACGATCCAGGTGTGGTAGCCCGCTGGTTCCAGGGCGCTCTCGACGCCGCGTGCGATGGGCGGGAAGTAGGGATTGGCGAGGTCGGGGATGACCAGGCCCACGGTGTGCGAGTGCGTCGTCTTCAGGCTGCGGGCAATGGGGTTGGGCCGGTAGCCGAGGTCTTTGGCGGCGCGCAGAACGCGGCGGGCTGTGTCCGCGCTGACGCGGGCCCGGGTGGCGGGGTTGAGGGCACGGGAGGCGGTGGCGGGGTGCACGCCCGCGGTGTCGGCCACGTCACGCAGGCGGATGGGGCGCGGCCTCAGCATGCGTGGGGGGTGAGCGGGCCGTGGGTGGGGGCCATGGCCCCGTCGAGCCGGTCATGGAACGGGGCAGGCGAGGAAGCGACGGGCACATCGACGTCGGTGCCGGTGGGTCCGTGCTCGTGGAGGAAGCCGCCGACCGCGCGGGACACGTACTGCACGACGTACGGGCTGAACACACCGGCGGTCAGTGAGCGATGGCGCATGAGCGCGCTCCTGGGCTCGGGAGAGTTCACGCAATGCTGTGGAGCCATTCGTGTGCAATCGATTGTGGCGATTTCAACTCGGCTGTGACAAGGGGCAGATGTGGGAGAAGGCTGAAGTGGGCCGCAACCGATTGCCATCGAAGGAGGACGCCGTTGTCGTCGAGTGAGGAGAGCGTGGCGGAGCGTGTCCCGCGCAGAGGTGACTCCAGCGGTGAACACGGCGGTGACGCCAGTGGTGACCTCGGCGGTGTCGCCGGGAGCGCCCTTGCTGGAAGCGCCGAGGGCCTGGCGGTCGGCTGGGCCGGTACGGGCCGCATGGGTTTCGCGATGGCCCGGCGGCTCGCCGAGGCGGGTGTGGGGGTCGCGGTGTGGAACCGCACCGCCGCGCGGGCCGCGCCGCTGGCCGCGCACGGTGCGACCGTCGTGGGTGAGCTGGCCGAACTCCGCTGCCGCGACGTGGTGTTCACGATGGTGGCCGACGAGCGCGCGCTCACGGAGCTGCTCCTGGGCGAGGGCGGGCTCCTCGCGGACGCGGACGACACGCCCGCTGCCGTCGTGGACTGCTCCACCGTCTCGCCGGAGGCATCGGCCGCGCTGCGGGCCGCCTGCGCCGAGCACGGCACGCACTTCCTCGCCGCGCCGGTCAGCGGCAACGCCAAGGTGGTCGCGGCGGGCGGCCTCAGCCTTGTGGTCTCCGGCGAGCGGGCCGCGTACGACCAAGCCGCCCCGCTGCTGCGGCTCCTCGGCCGCTCGGTGACCTATGCCGGGGACGGCGAGGGCGCGCGCCTGGTGAAGATCGCCCACAACCTGATGCTCGGCGTCATCACCCAAGCCCTCGCCGAGACGGCGGTGCTCGCCGAGAAGGGCGGCGTGCCGCGCCGGGCGTATCTGGAGTTCCTCAACGACAGCGTCCTCGGCTCGGCGTTCACGCGCTACAAGACCCCGGCGTTCGTACACCTCGACTACACGCCGACGTTCACGCCCGTGCTGCTGCGCAAGGACTTCGACCTGGGGCTCGCCGCCGGGCGCGCCCTGGAGGTCCCGCTGCCACTCGCCGCGGCGACCGCGCAGCTCGTCCAGGCCTGCGTCGGCTCCGGCCGCGCCGAGGAGGACTTCGCCGTCCTGCTCGACCTCCAGGCCGCCGCATCCGGGCTCACGCTGGTCCCCGAGGAGGGCCCCGTGGACGACGGCCTGGACGTCACGCCCCGTACGACCGCCGCCACCACCGAGGAGGCTCCCGAGCCATGACCACTCCCCCGGCCCCGCGGGCACCGCTGCCCGCGCCCGGCCACATGAGTGTCGACTATGAGCAGCGCGTCGATGTGGACCGGTTGCGCCGCTACCGCCTCGCCCGCGCCCGCGCGGCCCTCGACGCCGCCGACTGCGGGTCCTTCCTGCTCTTCGACTTCTACAACATCCGCTATACGACGTCGACGTGGATCGGCGGGGGGCTCGGCGACAAGATGACCCGCTATGCCCTGCTCACCCGTGACGGCGAACCGCATCTGTGGGACTTCGGCTCCGCCGCCCGCCACCACCGCAGGTACAGCCCCTGGCTGGACCCGGAGCGCTGCCGGGCCGGGATGCTGGGGCTGCGCGGGGCCGTCGCGCCGCAGGCGGGGCTGATGCGGGACGCGGTGCGGGAGATCAAGGGACTGCTCGAGGAGGCGGGCACGGCCGGGGAGCCGGTGGGTGTCGACATCGTCGAGCCGCCGTTGCTGTTCGAGATGCAGCGCCAGGGGCTGCGGGTCGTGGACGCCCAGCAGCACCTCCTCGACGCCCGCGGGATCAAGTCGTGTGACGAGATCACCCTGCTCGGCCAGGCCGCGGCGATGGTCGACGGCGTGTACCACGACGTCCTCCAAGCGCTGCGGCCCGGTGTGCGCGAGAGTGACATCGTGGCGCTGGTCAACCAGCGCCTGTACGCGCTGGGTTCGGAGCAGGTGGAGGCCGTCAACGCGGTCAGTGGCGAGCGCTGCAACCCGCATCCGCACAATTTCTCCGACCGCCTGATACGCCCCGGCGACCAGGCCTTCTTCGACATCATCCACGCCTACAACGGCTATCGGACCTGCTACTACCGCACCTTCGGGGTGGGCAGTGCCACGGCCGCGCAGCGGGACGCCTACGCGCGGGCGCGGGAGTGGATGGACAGGGCGATCGCCGCGGTCAAGCCAGGCGTGGGCACGGACGCGATCGCGCGGCTGTGGCCGGAGGCGACCGCGTTCGGCTTCGCCGACGAAATGGCCGCGTTCGGCCTGCAGTTCGGGCACGGTCTGGGGCTGGGTCTGCATGAGCGGCCCGTCATCTCCCGGCTGACCAGTCTGCGCGCGCCGGTGGAGCTCACCTGCGGCATGGTCTTCGCCCTGGAGACGTACTGCCCGGCCGCCGACGGCTTCTCGGCGGCGCGGATCGAGGAGGAGGTCGTGGTCACCGAGGAGGGCGCGCGGGTCCTCACGCTGTTCCCGGCGCAGGACCTGATCGTGGCGGCCTCCTGCTGACACCTCGTACCACCACTCCCCTCCCCGCAGATCGAGGTTTCGCTATGGCTGCCATGCCCGCCCCGCCTGCCCCGCAGGCTTTGCACACCGGCCTCCACATCGGCGGCCGCGCCGCCCCCGCCGCGCGCCGGGCACGCTTTCCCGTGTCCGACCCGACCACCGGTGATGTCATCGCCGAGGTCGCCGACGGCGGCCCCGAGGACGCGCTGCGGGCCGTGGCCGCCGCGCATGACGCGGCCCCGGCCTGGGCCGCGATGGCGCCGCGCGCCCGCTCGGAAATCCTCGGCGCCGCCTACCGTTTGATGGTGGATCAGACGGCGGAGCTCGCCGCGCTGATCACCAGGGAGAGCGGCAAGGCACTGTCCGAGGCGCGCGCCGAGGTGGCTTATGCCGCCGAGTTCTTCCGCTGGTACGCCGAAGAGGCCGTGCGGGCCACCGGTTCGGTGACCCGCGCGCCCGGCGGGGGCCATCGCATCCTCGTCCAGCACCGGCCCGTCGGCGTGTGCGTCCTCGTCACGCCGTGGAACTTCCCCGCCGCCATGGCCACCCGCAAGCTCGCCCCCGCCCTCGCCGCGGGGTGTACGACGGTCCTGAAACCGGCGCGTGAGACCCCGCTGACCGCGCTGTATGTCGCCGCGCTCCTGGAGGCAGCCGGGGCGCCCGCGGGGGTGGTCAACGTCGTGCCCACACAGGAGGCGGGTGCCGTGGTGGCGGCGCTGCTGCGCGATGCGCGCGTGCGCAAGCTGTCGTTCACCGGCTCGACCGAGGTGGGCCGGATGCTGCTGCGTCAGGCCGCGGGCCGGGTCCTGAACACGTCGATGGAGCTGGGCGGCAACGCGCCGTTCTTGGTGTTCGCGGACGCCGATCTGGACGCGGCCGTGGCGGGCGCCCTCGTGGCCAAGATGCGCAACGCCGGTCAGGCGTGCACCGCGGCCAACCGGTTCTACGTACAAGCACCAGTTGCTGAGGAGTTCGGCCGCCGCCTGGCCGGGCGGATGGCGGCGCTGACGGTGGGGCCTGGTGGCGCGCCGGGCACGGAGGTGGGGCCGCTCGTCAACGCGGCGGCCGTCGCCAAGGCGGACCGTCTGGTGCGCGCCGCCATCGGCGCTGGCGCCGAGCCGCTGACGGGCGGGGCGCCACTGCCCGGAGCCGGATGCTTCTATCCGCCCACCGTCCTGTCCGGGGTGCGTCCTGACGCCGAAGTGCTCGGTGAGGAGATCTTCGCGCCCATCGCGCCGGTGGTGTCCTTCGAGACCGAAGAGGAGGCGGTGCGCCATGCCAACGCCACCGACATGGGCCTGGTCGGCTATGTGTACACCGGTGACCTCGGGCGCGGCCTGCGTCTCGCGGACCGTCTGGAGTGCGGCATGGTCGGGGTGAACCGGGGTCTGGTGAGTGATCCGGCCGCGCCGTTCGGCGGCGTCAAGCAGAGCGGGATCGGCCGGGAGGGCGGGCATGAGGGGCTGCTCGACTACTTGGAGCCCACCTATGTCGCCGTGGACTGGTGAGCGCGGCCGCGCCCCACTCCAGGGTCTAGGCGCGGAAGAACGCCTTGCCGCCGGGGTAGGAGACCAGCTCGAACTGCATGCCCCACGGGGCCAGGAAGTACACCCAGCGCTGCCCACCGCTCGGCCCCTGGCTGGTCGTCGGCTCGCCGAGCACCCGTACTCCTTTGGCCCGCAGGTAGGCGACCGCCGCGTCCAGGTCCTCGACGTACAAGGCGACGTGGTGGCCGCCCACGTCGCTGTTGCGCGGCACGCGCTCGGCGCGCTCGGGCGCCTCGTAGGCGAACACCTCGAACACAGCCTGTCCGCCGCAGCTGAAGAAGTGCAGCTTCCGTATCACCGCACGCGGGTCGACGTTCAGGTGCCGGGCCATCCAGTCACCGTCGTCGTCGCGGAAAGGGCCGAGCGAGTACAGGTACTCGCAGCCCAGGACGTTCACGAGGAACTCCGTCGCCTCTTCGAGGTCGGGGACGGTGAAGCCGATGTGGTCCAGTCGGGCCAGGCCCGGGATGCCCTCACTCATGCCGCGCTCTCCTTGCCGTAGACGCCAACTCTCTTTCCACGCAAGTACGTTCGCGCCCACATCCCGTCCCGCGCAACCGACTGTGGAGAATGCCATGACCGCTCAACGCCCGCTGGAGCACGCGGCGCCCTGGACGGAGCTCACCACGACGGCCGCCGACTGGGACGCGGCCGATCCCGCGCTGCTCACCACCATGTACGGGCGGCTGCTGCTGATCCGCGCCTTCGAGGAGTACGTCCTTGAGCTCGCCGGGGCCGGCCTTGTGCACGGGCCCGCGCACTCCAGCATCGGGCAGGAGGGCGGTGCGGTCGGTTCCGTGCTCGCGCTGCGCGGCACGGACACGGTCAACGGGTCGCACCGCGGCCACCACCAGTTCCTCGCCAAGGCCTTGGGCCACCTCGAGCCCAAGGGCTTTGACCCGCGTACCGAGGTGTGCGCCGAGGTGCGGACGCTGCTCTCGCGTACCCTCGCCGAGATCTGCGGCCTCGACCGGGGTTTCAGTCACGGCCGGGGCGGCTCGATGCATCTGCGCTGGCCACCGGCGGGCGCCCTTGGCACGAACGCGATCGTCGGCGGCGGCGTCCCGTTCGCGGCGGGCTCGGCGTGGGCGCACCGGCAGGCGGGCACGGACGCGGTGGCGGTGACGTACTTCGGCGACGGCGCGGTCAACATCGGCTCGACCCTGGAGACGTTCAACCTGGCCGCGGCGTGGCGCCTGCCGCTGTGCTTCTTCGTCGAGAACAACCGCTACGCGGTGTCGACGTCCGTGGAGGAGGCCACCGGGGAGCCGCGGCTGTCCGCGCGCGGCCCCGGTTTCGGCATCGCGAGCTGGAAGACCGACGGCATGGACCCGCTCGCGGTGTACCTGACGACACGGGCCGCGCTCGCGGAGCTGCGCGCCGGGCGCGGGCCGGTCCTCATCGAGGCGGACGTCTACCGCTACTTCCACCAGAACGGGGCCTTCCCCGGCAGCGCCTTCGGCTACCGCACCAAGGAGGAGGAGCGGGCCTGGCGGGCACGGGACCCCATCGACCTGGTCGCCCGCCACCTCCAGCGGCGCGCCCTTTTCACACCCGAGCAGCTGGCCGAGTGCGCCGAGCGGGCCGCCGCGCTCATGGCCGGGCTCGGCGAGGACCTCCTGGAGCCGGTGCCCGGCGGCCGCGCGGGCCAGCGGCAGGTGCGGCCCGCCGAATGGCCGGACGCGGCGTTCGTGGACGTGGGGGTGCGCGGCGACCTGGCGGAGTTCGACGGCGCCCGGTACGCGGAGGCCGACACCTTCACCGGCGCGCTCACCGACACCCCGTTCATCGACGCCGTCGCCACCGTCATGGCCCGCCGCATGGAGACCGACCCGTCGGTGGTCGTTCTCGGCGAGGACGTCCACCGCCTCAAAGGCGGCACCAACGGCGCGACACGCGGCCTCAAAGAGGCCTTCCCCGACCGGGTTCTGGCCACCCCGATCTGCGAGAACGCCTTCACCGGCACAGCCGGGGGCATCGCGCTCGACGGGCGGTTCCGGCCGGTGGTGGAATTCATGTACGCCGACTTCCTGTGGGTGGCCGCCGACCAGCTGTTCAACCAGATCGGCAAGGTACGCCACCTGTACGGCGGCAGCGCGGCCGTCCCCCTCGTCGTCCGCAGCAAGGTCGCCGCCGGGACCGGTTACGGCGCCCAGCACTCCATGGACCCCGCCGGGGTGTTCGCCACCGCGCCCGGCTGGCGCGTCGCCGCGCCGTCCACGCCCTTTGACTACGTCGGCCTGATGAACAGCGCGCTGCGCTGCCAGGACCCGGTCCTCGTGCTGGAACACACCGGCCTGTACGGGACGCGCGGCCCCGCCCCCGTCGACGACTGGGACTACTGTCTGCCGGTGGGCCGGGCGGCCGTCCGGCGGCCGGGTGCGCGGCTGAGCGTCCTGTCCTATCTGGCGATGACCGGCCGCGTGCTGCGCGCCGTCGCCACCACAGGGGTGGACGCCGAGGTGATCGACCTGCGCTGGCTGGACCGGGCGAGCGTCGACTGGGACACCATCGGCGCGAGCGTGCGCAAGACCGGACACGTCCTCATCGCCGAGGAGGGCGCGGTGGGCACCTCCTACGGCGGCTGGCTGGCTGACGAGATCCAGCGCCGCTTCTTCGACTGGCTCGACCATCCCGTTCAGCGGCTCACCGGCGGCGAGGCCTCCCCCGCGATCAGCAAGGTCCTGGAACGCGCGGCGATCGCCGACGAGACGGACGTCGCCGCCAAGCTCACCGAGATGGCGGGGTGCTGACATGGCCCGCATCCTGCGCATCCCCGAAGTGGCCGCGGGCACCACGGAGGCGGTGCTGCGCGCCTGGCCACTGGCACCGGGCACCGCGTTCGCCGCGGGCGACGTGCTGGCCACGGTGGAGACCGACAAGGCGGCCGTGGACATCGAGGCGGAGTCCGACGGGGTGCTGCTGCGTCAGCTCGTCGCCGAGGGGGCGGTGGTCGGGGTGGGGGCGGCGGTGGCGGTCCTGGGCGCGCCAGGAGAGTCGGCTGGGGCGGCTGACGATGCCCTTGGGGTGGGTGACGCCGGCGCGGGCGTGCCTGGCGGCGGGGACGGCGAGGACGGCGGCGGTGACAGCCGCGGCGACAGCGACGAGGTCGGCGGCGACAGCGGTAGCGGTAGCGGTAGCGGTAGCGGTAGCAACGAGGTCGGCGGCAACGACGACGGCAAGGGCCGCGGCGGCGACCGCGGCCCTCGGCCCGATGGCGGCCCCCGACCGGAGGGGTCCGCAGGTGGCCCGCCACCCGCCGCTCCCGCCACCCGCGCCTCCGCCGCCTCCCCCGCCTCCTCCCCGGTCTTCAGCAGCCCCCTGGCCCGCCGCCTCGCACGGGAAGCCGGCCTCACCTACCAGGACATCCCCGGCACCGGGCCCAGCGGCCGCGTCGTGCGCGCGGACATCCTCGCCGCCATCGCCCGCCAACGCAGCCAGCAGCCGCCCGCTCCCCCTGCGGCTGCCGTCGACGGCCGGGCGGGCCACCTGGTGCCCCACACCCGCGCCCGCCGCGCCACCGCCACCCGCCTCACCCACAGCAAGCACGACGCGCCCCACTTCTACTTGCGCGGCTCAGCCCGCGTCGGAGAGCTCCTTGAGCTGCGCCAGCGCCTCACCGCCCTGGAGGGCGCCCCGCGCATCTCCCTCAACGACCTCCTCATACGCGCGGCCGCCCGCACGCACCGGGCGGTCCCGGAACTGAATGTGCGCTGGGCCGAGGACGGCGTACGGACGTATGACACCGTGGACGTCGCGATCGCCGTGGCGACCGAGCACGGGCTCCTCACGCCCGTACTACGCGACGCGGACCAGCTGCCGCTTACCGCACTCGCATCAGCGACGGCCGACCTCACGGCCCGGGCCCGTGCGGGCGAACTGCGCCAGGCCGAACTCGAGGGCGGCACCCTCACGTTGTCGAACCTCGGCACCTATGGCACCGAAGAGTTCACCGCGATCATCAACCCGCCCCAGACGGCGATCCTCGCGGTGGGCGCGGCCCGACCCGAAGCGGTCGTGGCCGACGGCGAGGTCCGGGCCGAGCCGGTGCTGCGGGCGACGCTGTCGGTGGACCACCGCCCGGTGGACGGGGTGGTGGCGGCGCGCTGGATGCGGGAGTTCACGGCGCTGTTGGAAGAGCCGTTGCGGCTGCTGCTGTGAACGCGCGTGCCGTGAACGCGCCTGGTGTGAACGCGCGTGCCGTGAACGTACGGCAGCGGCACGCGATCGCCCGCGTGCCGCTCGGCTGCGCGGCGCTCCTTGGCCCTGCTCGACGGCGATCCCACTGCGGGTACGTTGACTGTGTCGTCGAAAGCGGCGCACGCTGCGGGCCCGCGCGCTCTCGTGCGTGCGGGCCCGCGCGCTCAATTCGCGGCGGTCCGAGGCACATTGTGGACGGCACGGCATCCGCGGCCCCTTCGGCCCTCATCGAGAAGGGGCCCGGAAGACCGGCAGAGCCCGCAGGGCACTTGGCCACCTTGCGTCACACAGAGATCGCCTGCGGCATCACCGGCCCGCCCGATTTCGTCGCTACTTCTCCACGGTGTAGCGCAGCTGCGCGAAGCCGCCGACGTCGGTGGCCGAGTCCAGGCGGAGCGGGACGTCCTCGGTCAGCTCGCCGAAGAGGCGGTGACCGGCGCCGATCAGGACGGGGGCGACGCTGATGATGAACGCGTCGACGCGTCCGGCGCCGATGAAGCTCTGGACGAGGCGTCCGCCGTCGGGGTAGACGTGCTTGATTCCGCGCTTGTCGAGGTCGGCGACGAGGCTGTCCATGTCGCGGTAGACGGTAACGCGCGGGTCGACATCCTCGGGAAGGGTGGTGCTCAGGACGCCGACATGGCGGTCGCCGTAGTGCCAGTTCTCCTCGCCGAAGCCGATGACCTTGTCGTAGGTGTTGCGGCCCATGATCACGGCGTCGACCGAGCCGAGGAACTCGAAGAAGCCCATGTCGCCGGCCTGTTCGCCGCGCGAGGTCAGCCATTCGATGTCGTCGTCGGGGCGGGCGATGTAGCCGTCGAGGCTGGTGCCGATGAAGACGGTGGCGGTGAAGGTCACGGGGTGCTCCTGAGCAGGTGGTCGAGGTCGTCGTGGAGGAGGGCGGCGGGGTCGCCGTCGCCGGTCAGGGCCCACCGCAGAAGGGACCCGTCGGTGGTGATCTGGACAGCGCGCGCCAGGCGCGGCACGTCCGTGCCGGAGGGGAGTTCGCCGCTGGCGACGGCGTCGGCGAGCAGCTCTCGCAGGGCCGCGTCGACCGCGTGGGTGTGCTCGGCGGCATGGACGCGGAACTCTGGATCGGCGAGGTCGAGCTGGAGCATGGCCAGGTGGTTGGCCATCTCCTCGGGGGTGGACATGTGACCGGCGAACTCGTCGGCGACGGCGTGCAGGGCCGCCAGGGGTGATTCGTGCGCGGCCCGGGCCCTGCGGTAGGGCGCGGCGGCGTCCGCTGCGGCACCTGCGGCGAAGGCCAGCAGCAGACCCCGCTTGGACCCGAAGCGCTGCGACAGTGTCGCCGGGGAGACTCCCGCTTCGGCGCCGACGTGCGCCAGGGTGAGCTTGCCAGGGCCGTGGGCGCCGATGGCGCGCGCCGTGGCGGCGAGGATCTGGGTGTCGCTGGTGACGCGTGGTCGTGGCATGACTTCCTCCTCTCTGAGTCGACTGTAGCACGTTAATAAATGGCTGTTCATTTATTAGGTGAGCGACGAGCAGACCGCGCAGACCGCTGCGGCGCGGATGCGGCCACCCGCTGCTTTGCGGCCCGTGTCTGAGCTAGGACGCCGGGGCCGAATCACGGCGACATCCGGGCCCGCCCCTACCCCGACCGGACCCAGCGGCTGCTCGACCTGGTCGCCGCATACGGGATCGACCCGCCGCTGCACGGCCATCATCAGACCGGCCAACCCCGGTGAATCGCCCGGCCGCAACCAGCGGCCCCGCCCCGAGAAGGAGCGTGAGCGTCAGCGGACCCCAGCCGACCTGTCGCCGCCAGGCGCCACCTCTCAGCACAACACGCCGCAAACGGCCGCCCCCGTGCTCACCGCCCGCGACAGCTTCACCCCCGGGGTCGGCCTCTGCGGCGGCGACCATGAAGACGTCATCCAGCCGCCGCCTTCATGCGATGAACCAATCGGATGACATCAACTCGGGGGCAATCAGGGCTGGTTGACCTCCATCCCTTACGGGGCAATTCAGGGTCTTGCCGGATGTCGGGCGGAGCGCGAAGCGAGCGAAGATCGAGACCTGAGACCAACCGAAGGAGCAGTCACTATGGTCGACAGCCACGCATCGGCTGAGCGGCGCGGCCGCCGTTGGAGAAGGCGGTTGCCCCTCGTCTGGGGCGCAGCGCTCGCCGTGCTGGTCGGCTTCGCGGGTGCCGAGGCCGCGACCGGGGTGCCCGACGGACGGGAGGGCGGAGAAGCGCCCGAGGAGCGGGCCCCGGGGCCAGCGGGAGCGAGCTCGCGCATCGCGTGGAAGCCGTGCAAGGAGGACGCCTCAGCGGAGTGCGGCGCACTCTCCGTGCCAGTGGACTGGAGCAAGCCGGACGGAGAGAAGTTCGACCTCCAGCTGGCCCGGCGCACGGCCACCGACGCCGGTGCGCGCGTGGGCTCCATGGTGTTCGGGCCCGGCGGGCCCGGGGACTCAGGAGTGAGACGGATCGTGGACAAGGACGCCATGCGCCGGTTCAGCGACCGCCTCCGCAGCCGGTTCGACATCGTCAGCTTCGATCCGCGCGGCGTGGGGATCAGCAACCCGGTCCGCTGCTCGCGGGAGCTCCTCGGCAGGCGTCCGCCGACGGTCATCAAGAGCCAGGCCGCGTTCGACGCCACGGTGAAGTACAACCGTGAGCTGCGCGAGGACTGCGGGAAGAACACCGAGAAGGGCCTCTTCGACCACGTCGACACCCTCAGCATGGTCAAAGACCTCGACGCCATCAGGGCAGCACTCGGCGAGCAGTCCCTCACCTTCCACGGCAGTTCGTACGGCACGCTGCTCGGCGAGCAGTACGCGGAGCGGTACCCGAAGCGGGTGCGCGCCCTGGCCCTGGAGTCAGTGGTGGATCACAGCCTGGGCACAAGAGGCTTCCTCACCACTCAAGCCGCCACGCTGCAGGACTCCTTCAACGAGTTCGTGGCGTGGTGCGGACGGAACGACAGCTGCGCCCTGCACGGTTCGGACGTGCGGGCCCTCTGGGGTGACCTGTTGGACCGGGCCGAGCGTGGGGAGCTCCGGGACAACGGCAGAGCGCTGACCCCGTTCGACCTCAACGTCCGCGTGATGAAGCTGCTGTACGACCCCGAGTGGGCGAGGCTAGGCGAGTTCCTGCGCGGCTTGAGCGAGAGTGAGGCGGGGACGCGGGGACTGGCCGCCACGGGGGCAGAGAGGAAGCCCCCGGGCAAGCCGGAACCCGCCCTCGAGGCCAACCCGTTTGAAATCTTCTGCCAGGACTGGAGCCTGCCGGTCCGTGACTACGAGGACTACGCACGGAAGTTGCGCCGCGTCGCCAGGATCGCGCCGGACATGAAGTACCCCCGTGCCCTGATGGCCGTCTCGGCCTGCCTGGGCGCCCCGGAGCCGGACAACCCGCAGCATCGCCTGAAGGTGCGCAAGAGTCGGCCGATTCTGCTGTCCAACTCGCTCCACGACCCGGCGTCTGACTACGGCTGGGCCACCAATGTCGCCGACCAGCTGGGCGACAACGCGGTATTGCACACCTACCAGGGCTGGGGCCACGGCACGTACAGCAGCAGCCCCTGCGCACAGAAGGCCATAGACGACTATCTGATATCGCTGAAGGTCCCGGCCCAGGGCGCGAGTTGCCCGGCGGTCGATCCGGCCGGGGTGAGGACGGCCGGGGCGGTGTGCCGCCCCGGCCCCCTCCGCCTTACGCCGTGATCCTCCTCAGGTCGATCACCGTGCGCAGCTTGCCGCTGCCCGCCGTGCGCTCGAGGCTCGGGCCGTCGACGAGTTCGACCGAGCAGGTCAGCAGGAGCTCCTCGGTGACGGCGGCCGCAAGGTCGGGGATGGCCGCCAGGAACGCGGTGCGCGCCTGGTGCGGGTCGGTGGCGTACTGCCGTTCCAGGCGTACGACGAGGTGTTCGCGGGCGGCTTCGGTGGTCAGGACCAGCTGGAGTTCGCCGCTGTAGCCCAGGTGTTCCTGGGCGATCTCCACGAAGCGGCGGTAGTTGTAGAAGTACGTGCCAATGCGGATCACGTCGCCGTGGCGACCCAGGAGTTCGATGCGCGGGGCGTGGCTGCCGCAGGGGCAGACGCCCGCCACCGCGCGGCCGAGGTCGCCGATCTGGTAGCGCTCCAGGCGCTGGCCCGAGCGGTGACGGCTGGTGAAGACGAGGCGGCCCGTCTGTCCGGGCGCCACCGGGCGGTCCTCCTGCGGGTCGAGGATCTCCACGGTGTGCAGCTCGGTCAGGACGTGGTGCACCGAACCCTCGGCACGCGTGCACTGGTAGCCCAGCGGGCCCAGGTCCGTGCTGCCGTAGGAGGCGGAGCGGATGACCTCGACGCCGAAGGTGTCGGTGAGGGTGCGGCGCTGCTCGGCGGTGAAGTGTTCGCCGCCGTAGAACACCTTGCGGATGCCGCCGTAGGAGTGCAGCGCCTCGCCCTGGGAGTGGAACAGCTGCCACAGGTAGGAGGGCATGCCGAAGAGGGTGTCGACGCGGTGGGTGACCAGGGCCTTGGCGACCGCCTCGTGGTCGGTGCTCGCCGCCATCGGGATCTGGGTGGCGTTCAGGCGCTCCAGGATGGAGAAGAAGCTGATGAACCCGCCGTACATGTCGCCGCAGAAGAAGAGGTTGGCGGCCCGGTCGCGGGCGGGGTCGAACCCGGCGGCGAGCAGGCCGTGCGCGGCGGCCCGCATCTGGGTGTCGTAGTCGTGGTGGGTGAACAGGGACAGGGCCGGGGCGCCGGTCGTGCCGCCGCTGCGGAAGTACAGCTGGGCGTGCTCGGGCGCCAGCGTCGCCAACTGCCGCTGCACGGCTGCCTTGTCGAGCAGGTCGCCGGTCGGCGGGGCGGGGGTGGGCAGGGGCGCGACCAGGTCGTCCAGGCAGGCGGTGGTCGTGAAGTCCTCGGCCGTCTGGACGCTGACGCGGCGGCTGTAGCGCGGGAGCGCGTAGACCCCGTCGTGCGGCTCGCCGTCGTAGCTGTCCAGCATGCCGCCGACGGGAGTGACGCGCAGCGCGCCCGCGGTGAACAGGGTGCGCGAGAGCCGGGCGATGTCGGTGCGGCTGCCGCCGACGGCGGCGGTCTGGAGGTAGCGGCGCATGGGGCGCAGGGTGGCAGTGATGTCCTGGGCGGGCAGCGGCTTGACCCAGATGCTGCGGTGCAGCGGGGAGGCGGTGAGCGCGGGTCGGGTGTCGGCGAGGACCCGCCAGGTGCCGTCGTCGGCGGCGATGACCTTGGTCAGGCCCAGGTGCTGTTCCAGGCGGGCGAGCAGTTCGGTGGTGGTGATCTCGGCCTCTTCCGCGGTGTCCGGGTGCGTGGCCGGGGCGGCGGCCGCGGAGGCCTTGGCCAGGACGGGGGCGAAGGCCTCGGCGAAGGCGAAGACGTCCTCGGCGTCCTCGGTGTCGAGGTAGACCACCTGAGGGCTGGAGCACGCCTGCTGATCGAGGCGGCAGACGTCCGCGGCGAGCGCGTCCAGGGTCGTCGGGTCCTGCCAGGCGTCACGGGTGAGGTAGGCGAAGGAGATCTTGTGGCCCCACTCGACCAGTCGGCAGCCGGGCGGGGCGAGTTCGGCGATGCCCGCCACCGCGTCCTCGCCGCCCCATACGGCGATGGCGTCGGCGGGCGCGCACAGCAGGCGCAGCCAGTCCTGGCGGCCGGAGGAGAAGCGCAGCGCGACGATGCGGCGGGCGAGCGCGCCGGTGGGGTCGGCGGCGGCCAGTTCGGCGAGCAGGTACTGGGCGAGCAGGGTGTCGCCGCTGCTGGTCTTGAGGACGTTGACGTTGCCGGTGAGCAGGCCTTCGACGACGCTCAGCGGGGCGACGGCCGCGGCGTTGCCGGGGGCTATGTGTACAAGGAGGCCGACCGGGGCCCAGGCCTCGAAGACGGTTTCGCGGGCGTCGGGGCGGGTCAGCCGCTCCGGGGCGGTACCGCCGAGCTCGCGCCGCAGCTTGCGCTCCAGGGCCGGCCGGGCGAGCGCGGCGGCCAGTTCGGTGAGCGTCCCCTCGGCATCGGCCGGGTCGGCGAAGTGGGGGGTGAGTCGCTCCCGGACCGCGCTTGCGGGATCGCTCAGCGCGGCGCTGAGCGCGGCGCACGCGCTCAGTACGGTCTCGGTGGGAAGGGGCTGGGCCAGGGCCTTGTCGACCAGGTCCGGAAGGTCCGCCAGGCGGGCGGCGGCCTCGGTGTCGTCGAGGAACTCGCCCTGCCAGTAATGGACGGCTTCGGTCGTTGCGGGGGTCACTTTGAGGGGTGCTTCCATGGTCGTTGTCTCGGGGACCGTTATCTCGGGCGTCGTCGTCCCAGGCGTCGTCGTCGGGGTGTTCATGCCCGTCCCTTCAGCAGTTCGGCGGCGGCCACCGCGCAGCTGCGGTTGCGGCTCACGCCCGCGCGGCCGTGGATGGTGAACCACGGTGTGGGCAGCGGGCAGCCGCACTCCTCTGCGGGGTGCAGGGAGGCGAGGTCGCCCATGACGACGCTCTGGGCCGGTACGGAGGTGATGTACGGGGAGACCAGGTGCAGGAAGCCGCGCTCGCCGTACGGCAGCGGTCGCAGGGTCCGTGTGTCGCGCACGGCGGCGCGGGACCACACCGGCACGTGCAGCCGATGGCGGGCACACTCGATGTAGGGCACGCAGTGCTCCACGGAGCCGAAGGTGTCACGGATGCGCTCCGGTTCGACGCCGAGGAGCTCGGTGACCTGCGCGTAGAACTCCTCCTTGCCGATCCGTTTGTCGGCGTGGCCCTTCCAGCCACCGCCGAGCACCACCAGCGATCCCGCGGGCAGCTGGATCGGCGGCGTGCCCTGGGCGCGCATCCTCTCCAGGGTGAAATGCAAGAACGCGGGGAAGCCGAGGATGCGGACCGGCAGGCCCTCCTCCGCGTAGCGCCGCAGCGCGGCGATACAGCCGTGCACGTCGAACTCGTGGCCGTCGCCGGTGTGGCGCAGGGCGTGGGTGACGTCCTTGGCCGGGGCGAAGTCGCACAGGTAGTTGTCGGTGAAGGAAGTGCCGAGCTTCATGCTCGGGGCGGGTTCATAGCTGTAGAGCAGGTAGTTGACGGGCTGGTCGGGGGTGATCCAGCCGTAATGGTCGAAGATCCGGGCCACCATGCGCTGCGCGGAGCGGATGGTCCACTCGTCGAAGAACATCTGTGACTTCTGGCCGGTGGTGCCGGAGGAGGTCAGATGAAGAAAGACGTCCTCGCGCGGAATGGAAAGCACTTCGTGCCGCTTGAAGAAGTTGGCATGGACCAGCGGGGTGCGGACGTTGGCGCCCACCGTCGCCGCAGCGGCCTCGGGTGCGTCGGCGAGCAGCGAGCGGAAGAACGGCGAGCGGGCGGCGTGCCAGTCGTTGGCCTCCGCCATGGCGGCCGCGAACAGCGCGTCGGTGGCGGGCCCGTGGGCGTACGGCTCCGGCAGGTCGCACAGGCGCTGGACGTGGGCGAGGGCGTGGGCGTCCGGGACGCGCACGGGCGCGAGATGGGGGGTGACCGGAGCGTCCGGGGCATGCGGAACGGCCGGAGTTTCCAGGGCAGGTGTGTTCACTGAGCAACCTCGTGCAGGGGCAGGTAGGTGGCGGTCCAGGCCGTCAAGTAGGCGCTCACATACGGTTGGAGCGGTCCGCTGACGGCGATGGTCCGAAAGTCGATCTGGCGGCTGGTGCGGGAGAGCACCACGTAGTCGTGGAAGGTGTCGCCGATGCGGCGCATGGCCGGGTAGACGGCGCTGGGGACGAAGCCCTGGGCCAGGAACGCGGTCAGGCTGGCGGTGTCCGACAGCGGAAGCAGCGTCTCCACATAGTCGGCGCCGGACCGCGAGACCGTCCTCATCAGGGGTTCCAAGGCGTGGGTGACCGCCGCCGGATGGGGGTGCACGGCGATCAGGGCGCAGCTCCCGGCGACGGGGTCGAGGTCCACGTACGCCTCGAACGAACCGTCCGGCGGCACCAGGACGGCGGTGGGCGCGTGCAGCGGGTAGTAGCGTCCGGCCGGGTCGGGGAAGAGTTCGAGGAAGCGGCGGCGCACGAACCCGGGCGCGCTGATCACTTCCAGGTCCGCGGTCGGCGGCTGGGCCGGGCCTTCGGGGCCGACGAGGCCCCCGGTGTCCGCGGGCAGCACCGCGTACGGGACGCCGGTGCTGGATTCGGCGGCGGTGAGCAGCGGCCCGAGCGCGGCGGGCGCGCTGGGCACGCTCTCGCGGCGGGCGAGGACGCCGTCGGCGAAGCGGGCGAACAGGCCCAGGCTCTCGCAGCCCGCCACTTCGGCGGCGTTGGGCAGCAGGCCGAGCGGCTTGAAGCCGTTGCGGACCACGACCTGCTGGGGGCCTTCGGTGACCATGCGCACGGTGGCGTAGACGGAGTCCAGGCGCTCGGCGGCGAAGGCCGCGTCGCACACGGCGCCGGTCAGGCGCCCGGCGAGGCCGCCCCGGCGGCGCTCGGGGTGGACCGCGAGGCCGACGAGCTTGCCGATGCGGCTGCCCGGGTCGGTCTGCACGACCGCCGAGCCCGCAAGGGCGCCGCTGTCGGCGAGCCGGGCGGTGAGCCAGTGCGTGTGCGGGTCGGTGATCAGCCGCCGCATCACCGCGGGGTCGCTGCCGAGCGGTACGGGGTAGCCGTGGCCGTACACGTCGAAGTACAGCTGTCGCAGGTCCGCGATGTCCTGGAGCGTCGCGGGGGCGAGGGTGGCGGTCATCGCACGGCCTCCGCGACGACGGGGGCCGCGTCGGGAACGTCAGGCGCCTGCACGTGTCCGTGCTGTCGTCCGAGCAGGAACAGGGCGGCTGCGACGGGCAGCAGGCCCACCCCCTGGATCAGACACAGCCAGCGTGGATCCAGGTGGTCGCCGAGCGCTCCGAACAGCAGGGAGGACAGCGGGAAGGTGGCGCCGAGCAGCGCCTGCATCACCGCGAAGAACCCCGGTTTGTCGGCGGCCGGTACCGACCGCTGGAACAGGGCGACGAAGCGTACGCCGATGGTGCCGAGGCACCAGCCCGCGAGGGCGAGCGCCGCCAGGGCCACCGACGCGCTCGGCGCGATGCCGGGCAGGGCGAGGGCGAGCGCCATCAGGGCCAGGCAGCTGCCGCCGACCGTGGTCGGCGCGCCGGGCAGGCGCCCTCCGGTGAAGGATCCCAGCAGGGTTCCCGCGCCGAGGGCCGCTTCCAGGGCGGCGACGGTCGAGCCCTGGCCGTGCAGGACCGAGCGGGTGTAGAGCGGCATGACGACGTACACGGCCGTGGTGAAGACGTTCGCCACGGCGAAGCAGAGCAGGGCCCGCCGGATGAAGGGCAGGTCGGCCAGGATCTGCCGCAGCGTCCGGCGCTCCGGTGCGCTGGCATCGGTGCCGGTGGCGGCCCTGGGGAAGCGGGTCAGCGCGATGAGCAGGGCCGCCATGAGGTAGGCGGCCGCGCACCCGGCGACGATGCCCGCCAGGTCCCAGGCGTCGACAAGGAGCGGGCCGAGGAGGCCGCCCGCGAGCCCGGCCAGGGACTGCGTGGACAGCTCGAAGCCGGTCGCGGCCTCGATGTCGGCGTCCTCGACGAGTTCGGGGACCGAGGTGGTCAGGCACGGGTCGAACAGGGCCTGGCAGCCCGCGAGCAGAAGTGCCGCGGCGTAGACGGCGGCGGTGGGCAGCTGGTCCGCGTACGTCCAGGTGGCGGTCGCGGTGGCGACCAGGCCCGCCACGGCCGCAGCGCCCGCGAGGACGGTGCGGTGCGGGCAGCGGGCGATGACTCGGGCGACCAGCGGCACCAGGAGCACCGGAGGCAGCGTGCTGACGGCGAGGAACGCCCCCGAGGCGACGCCGCGGTCGGCGCCCGCCGCCTGGCTGATCAGCCACCACACCACGCCGACCTGGAACATCCGGGCCGCCGCCTGGGTGAGGACCTGCGCGGTCCACACCGCTCCGAAGGAACGGTTGCGCAGGACGACGGGTAGTCTGCCGCCCGCTCTCGTGGTCGCGGTCATGAGCCCAGCCGTTCGTCCACGACGCGGATCAGCTTGCCCGAGCGCGTGTTGACGGCCAGGTCGCCGTGGCGCACCCACTCCACCGACAGCGGATGGATGTGCCGGGATCGCACGGCCTCGTCGAAGAGCGGGCGCTGTGTCAGGAGTTCCTTGCCGATCGCCTCGGCGAGGTGGTCGCGTCCGGCGGAATCGGCGTCGGCCGCCAGGCGCAGCAGCAGACCGTCGCGTCCCTCCCAGTGGCGCAGGACCAGTTGCACTCCGGTCACCCGGCCCGCCACGTCGGCTCGTCGCACGAGGTCCTGCACGTCCTGGGTGTAGAGCGAGACCGGCCCGACGCGCACGCCTTCCTGCGAGCGGCCCAGGATCCGGAAGTGACCGTCCTGGCTGCCGGTCCACTCGGCGCGGTCGCCCGCCGGGTAGCGCAAGACGGGCATCAGGCGCCGACGCAGGTCGCTCACCACGACCTTCCCGGGAATACCGGCTTCGGTGATCGGCTCGCCGGTCTCCTCATCGAGGATTTCCACGACGCTGTACGGGGTGAAGGCGCGGTGGACCCGCGGGTCGGGGCCGGGCACGGCGCACCCGAGGAGTCCGGCGTCGACGCTGGCGTACCCCACCGAGCGGGGCCGGGCGTTGGGGAACGCGCGGGCGAGCAGCGGCTCTTGGTCCGCGTACAGGCTCTCCCCGCCGAAGAGCAGCAGCTCCACCTGTGGGAGCTGCCGCCCGGCGGTGACGAGGTGGTCGGCCAGGGCGCACAGCGTGGTCGGAGTGCCCGCGACCACCTCCACGTCGAACTGCTCCAGGGTGTGCACGGTCGACTCCAGCGGCGCGGCGCCGCCGATGGGCAGCCTGACGTTGGCGACGGGGCAGCGGTGCAGCGAGTCGAGGATGAAGGTGAAGCTGGCGTACAGCTCACCGGCGTAGAAGAGGTCGGCAACCCGGTGGCCGGGGCGCAGCCCGCACTCCACGAGCCCGGCGCCGAAGGCGGTGGTGAAGTCCCGCCATTCCTCACGGGTGTAGAAGGAGAATTTGGGCGAGCCGGTCGTGCCACCACTCTTGAAGACGACGGCCTCATCGAGAGGGCCGGTCAGGAGTTGATTGTCCCGGGGCGTATTGGCCTGCCAGAAAGCGGCCTGGGGCACGACCGGAAGCTGCGTCAGATCGGTGACGCGGTCCGGGAGTCCCGCATAGAGCTCGGCGTAGAACGGGGAGTGACGGCGAACGTAGCGTATGAGTTCCGTCAATGGTTGAACGGGCATCAAATTCCTGCTTTGCGGCATACGAAGGCGGCGACATCCCTGTGGGAGAGTTCGCCTGGTGTGGTTGGGTGGCGCCCGTCTGCCGGGGCCTGTCCGGAGCTTTCGTCACGGACGGCCCGCCGGTGTCACGGACTGCGCCCAGAAGATTACCGCATGGAGAACGCCTCGAATTCCCACTCGCGTTCGGGCCGCACATCAGCAACGGCTTTTGGCCATCGCTCCCTTGCCTCCGCGGGGGTGGGCGTTTTGACGGGGCATCAAGCGCGGGGCCTGTTCGGTGGCCGGATTCCGCGTCCGGACTCGGGGTGTACCGCTGGGGTGTGGAAGGAGCGCTCGCGCCGCGGCCCTGGCTTGCCGCTTGCGCAGCCGTTGGGAGACCCACGACGACATCCCCGCGCATCCGTCGCCCTCGGCCGCGCCGTCGTTTGCTGGTGACGACTGCGCACCGTACTGCGTCGGAGGTGAGGGCACGACGTACACCTCGGGCGTGGACCGTCTCGATGCGTCAGAACGTATACGCGGCACTACCGGGCCCGCGTGGCCTCACATGCGGGCCCTCAGCACGTCGACCTCACAGCCCGGCGCGAACGGGTCGAAGCCGTGCTCGACCAGCCAGCGAACCGCCAGCAGGCTGCGCAACGACCACCATGCGTGGATCACATCGAGGTCGATGTCAGTGCCGTACCCGGCGATGACGTCGTCAAGGTGCCCCTCGTGTCCGAGCGTGAAGGTGGCGAGGTCGTACAGGGCATCGCCCTGGCCCGCCTCGGACCAGTCGATGATGCCCGTGACCTCGTCGCCGTCGACGAAGACGTGCGCGATCTGCAGGTCGCCATGCGTGAACGCCGCCGTCCACGGCCGCAGCGCGGCCTCGGCGACCTGGCGGTTGCGGGTGACCAGGTCGGGCGGCAGCACGCCGTTCGCCACGAGCAACTCGCACTCGTCGTCGAGTTCCGCCGCCAGCGCGACGACGCTCCGGCCAGCCCGGCCGGGGCGGGGCGGCAGCGGCGCGTCGTGCAGCTTCCGAATGGCGGCGCCCGCCGCGGCCCATGCCGTCGGCGATCCGGTCGACGGCCCGCCGAGGCGTCCAAGCGTCGTCCCTGGGAGTGCGGCGATCGCGAGCACGGGTGGCTTGCGCCACAGGATCTCCGGGGTTGGCACTGGCGCGAGGGACATCGCCTCGACCTCGGCGTCGACGCGCGCCTGATCGGCATCCACCTTCAGAAACACATCGCCGACGCGCAGGGTCGCGCGCTCGGAATGAGCGACGACGACTTTCACCTCATCCATGGGCGACCAGTATCCCGGGGATGATCGCCGACGTCGCCAGGTTTCTCACGTGCGGTTACGCGGCCGACCGGGTCCCGCCTACCACGCGGCCTCGTCCACGACACCGACCTCGCACCAGGTCCAAGCCCACCACTTTTGTCAGGAGTCACAGAGCCAGGGGCTCGCGCGAGCCGAGCAGGGAACGGCGGCGGACCTCGTCATCGCGGGTGCACTCCGTGTGTACGAGGAACCGGTCGGCCCCCTGCGTCAGCGACGGCAGAAGCCCATATCCCGTATCTCGTATCCCGCCTCAGTCAGCCAGCGGGAGACCATGGCGCCCCGTGCCCGTGCCCGTGGCCGCTACCGCCTCGGCGACACGATCGACCAGGTCGTCCCACGGACGCGGAGCGACGACCGGCACGCCAACCGCCCGCGCCTGCGCGGCGAGCCACCGCCCGTAGAGCACGCTGACGCGTGCGCGGTGCTGCTGCGGTCCGGCCTCCGGTTCCCGGCGCAGGTAGTTGGCTGTCACCTGTGCCTCGTCGTCCTCGTGGAGGAAGACGGCACGGACCGGGCCATCGGGCCTCACCGGTACGGGCAGGACGTAGTCCCCTTCCAGGATCACCGGGGTGTCGGTGTCCACATGGTTGGCCACGACCGCCTCCACCGCCGGCACCAGCGCCTCAGCGATCACGATCTGCTGCTTGACCACCGACTCGGGTGACTGGCCAGCGGCCTCCGGATGAATGCGCCAGAAGTGGACCTCCGGCAGGTGCTCGGGCCGTGTCACCGCCAGGAGGGCCTCCACGATGTCGTCAACCTCCACGACCGGGACGCCGTACCGCCGCGCCAATGCCCGGCTGACACCGGTCTTCCCCATCCCTGACGCGCCCCCGACGACGAGCACCCGCCAGTCGGGACCACCCCGTACCTCATCCGCACCGTCCATCCAGGCAGAGTATCGGGGCTTGATCCAAAGCAGCGCAGCAGTGCTCGGCCGCCCCCACCGACTGGGCACTCTCGACCGTCAGGCGGGTCGTGTGCGGGTCATCACCTGCACGACGGCCGTCTCCGGGAGCACCAGCATCTGTAACGGTGGCCCACCAGCAGACTACGACCTCACCGCCTGATCGCGGGGCCCGCCTGCTCAGCGGCTACTCAGACCGCGCGCCGTGCGGATCGACGCTCGCCGGTTCGCCCGCGCAACAGCACCTGCCGTGAACACGACCGTGCCCGCAACAGAGACCGCGACGGCCGGGTTGATCCAGGACGAGACGACCTCGCTGGCGAACACGCGCCCATCGGCCGTTTGACACATGACCTGCAGCGGATTGAACCGCACCTCGTGCTTCAACACGCTTTCCCCCTGCGGCCGATGAGGCACGTCGCGACACTCATCCATCTGACGACATGCTCGTCGCAGGGCAGATTGCTTGGTCCGCTGCCGGAGCACCGCATAGAGGTGGCGAGCCAAGGCGGTACTGACCACACGGTGATTTCACCCCGGGCAGATGCGTAGCTCTATGGCTGCGGGATCTGCGCCGCCGGATCAACCGGGGCTGGCTGCTGTGCCATCAGGCCTGTCAGGGCGGCGCGCTGTGCGCGACCCGCTTCGCGAGCGTGGGCAGGGTCGATGCGCCGCAACAAAAAGAGCCCCGCGAGCGAAATCAGACTGGGTCCGGAGAGCAGCGCGGCCAGCCATGGAGAGCCGTTCATGCCGACGAAGACCGCTCCCGCCAGCATTCCGCCCGCGAGGATGAAGCCAGCGGCCAAGCCGCCGAGATAGAGCGCATGGGCTCGGCGGTCCTTGGTGTCGAGCGCCTCAAGCCTGGCCTGCTCCATGCGCCATTCGTGTTCCCTGGCAAGCTCCGGTTCGATCGCCTTCAGGGCGATCTCCAGGTGCTCCGGTGGGAGTTGGGCCCACTGGAGGACGATTTCGAGCCCGGTCGATCGTCCGGCGGCAGGTGGCGGCTGCTGGCTCACTGTGTGTTCCCTCCACCACCGTGGACTAGGGGTTCCTTGTCTTGGCACAGGCCTTCAGGGGGTGGCCCCAAGGTCTGGAACACTCGTTCTAGCGTGGTTTCGATCGAGCCGACAGCCGTCGCGGTTTCCGGTCGGTCGGTCAGCCCCACCAGATCGAGCCGCTGCTCGGCTGTGGTCTCCGTCCGGCTCTTCTCCAGTCGCTGGGCGGCTGGGCGGCGCAACCACCGCGTGAGGGTGCCGGTCAGTCTCCGGCCGCGGCTCCTCAGTGGCTGCGGCCGGTAGCCCGGGCGGTCGGTCACGAGCACGAACGTGCGGGCAGCCTTGTCGTGCCAGCCCTGCCGCCAGGGGCGGTCGACGATGGGCCACAACGACCCCACCAAGAGGCCGACGATCATCATGTTCAAGGCCAGCCTCGTCAGATAACGACGGGCCGCCCGGCCAATGCCGGGAGTTTGCCCCGTCTCGACGTCGACGACCCTGATCCCGAAGAGACACTTGCCGATCGTCCGACCCCACGTGGCCGTGGACAGCACTTCGTAGAGCGCTCCGACGATCAGTGCGACCGCGGCGATCTGCCCTAGCAGCACGCCGGTGGTCTGGTCGATCAGCCACACCGTGGTGCTCTGCCCGGACGCTTCAGCATCCTCGATCTGCTGCCTCACGTGGTCGAACGCGTCCAGCCACAACACTGCGGTGGATCCCATGACCACCATGGCTTTGAGTACCGTGTCCACCGCTCGCGCCGCGAGCCGCCGCGCGAGGGGCGCTGGCCGCACAGTCGTCGTAGCCCTGAAGACGTCCTGGGAGGGTGGGGTCCACGGGAACATAGGCGGGACAAACGCGGCCCCGGACCGCTGCGGCGGGGCGAGCACCTCACCGTCCTGCCGCGGTGGCCGACTCGTACCCGGCACCCACGCGTGACCGTTCCAGTACCGGACGTACCCGGGGATGCTCGGGTCAGGGTAGAAGCCGGACGGGCGAGGTTCACCCGCCGAGGTGTCCGGTGTCCCTCGATCGGACATAGGCCCCCTCCCCCGGTAGCGCGCCCGTCCTCGGTCCCTAGCCTGCTCATGCGTGACTACGTGTGCGAACACCAGAGGCTCACGATGCCAGGGCACGGTTGGTGGACGACGTCCCCGTAGAACGACTCACCCCAATGAGTGAACATGACTGAACATGCCAACTGGCGGGTCGCGGTCGCGGAAGGGCAGATTCCAGGACCATCCCAGGGCGGGCTCGGCACATCTGGGAACCCTTGTGTGACCTCATCTGTGTGACTTCATCCCCTTCAACCTCGCCACAAGCGCGCGTCACAGGTGGCGCATTTGAGGGGCGCCGTGTGCGCGTCGGCACCGTCATGATGGGGGCCTGCCGACAGGGGAGGTGTTCATGACCGCACGCCAGCCGGTATCACGTCGTACGGCACTCAAGGGAGCCGCCGGGGCCGCGCTCGCCGTCGGCACGGTGTCGGCCGCCGGTGGGGCGTTCGCTCCCGCCGCGGTCGCGGGCACGCTCCGTACCCGCGACGCACGGGCGTTTCACGGCACCTGGCTGGGGTCGTACGACGGCCGGCACGCCAAGCTGGAGGTCGTGGCACAGCAACAGTCACCCAGCGGCTACTACACGCTCTTCCTCAAGTTCACCGAGCTAGAACGGAACGAGACGTACTCGGGGGAAGTCCAGAACATCCCCGTGGGCGCGCACGAAATCCACCACCTCACGCTCAGCGGCCCCAGCGCAATCACCTGGCAGAGCCTGCTCCTACACACGTGGAGCACTGACTACCTCTCCGGCACGAGCAGCTGGAACGGTGCGGGTTTCCCCATGTCCTTCACCCGCTCCACCGTCGCGCCGCCCTTCGCAGCGGGCCGACCGTTCCGGGGCCACGGGGACTGGTACTCGCCGCCCAACGGCCACGCTGTGTACGCGGGCAACATCGACGGCCGACGGGCGAAACTGGAAGTCTTGAAGTACATGGTCGGCGGCACGTCCCAGACCCAGTTCACGTTGACCGACTTGGACCGCGAAAGTGCCTACACGGCCACGTTCCTGGGCGTGGACTTCGGCAGCTGGAGCATGAACCGCCAGCGCAACCCGCTCGCCGGGGCCACGATGAAACCGGTTCGCCCCGGCCTCGAACCGAAGAACATCGAGTCCCTGTACTGGCACTCCTGGAACCCCATGTACGTGAGCGGCGCGGACATCTGGCAGGGTGGCCGGTACGGCATGTCCTTCGTCCGCCAGACGCCACTGCCCTAGGCTGGATGGCAGGGGGCACGCCGACGCCCTGGGAGTTCCGCGGCTCCCGCCGCCGCGAGCGGGCTCGCCAGCCTCAACGCCCTGGCACCGGGGCGATCATCTGCGGGTTCGACACCGGCAACACCGCCCGGCGCACCCTGGGCATGCCGCCGACCACCGCGGCCGCGCTGGAGGACTTCACCGCCAAACTGCAGGACCCGCGGCGACGCACATCATTTCCTGGTCCTGGAAACGGCCCGAGGTCGTCAAGAAGCTGCGCCTCCACTTCATCCCGGACATGTTCGGCTTCATCCCGGACACGTCCGGCCGCTTCAACGTCAGAGTTTGACGCCACGCAGCGCTTGTCACCTCCTGCAGCACCCCGACTGCTATCGGCGGTGTGGGGCAGCTGCCCGGGTCTCCACCAGGACGACGCCGCTCACCGGGTCGCGGTGCACCGGCGCGTACCAACCAACCCCAGTCGGCGTCACCGGCCATGAGCCAGCCTCCGGCCCACGAGGCGTATGCGGTCTCCCGCACGTGTCCGGCGAGCGGGCCACCCAGGAGCCGGACGATCACATCGGCACCTCCACCCGACGGGACCCCATTGCGGGGTAGCCCTTGTCCGTCGCGGCCGCATGCGCGCCAGGTCCGTCGAATCGACAGTCCCGCACCAGACGACGCAGCCGAAAGCGAGAAAAGTACATCGATCGGCTCGGTAAGTGACATGACGTCAGAACACAGGGCGCATAGGCTGGTTCCAGCGCACGAATGCCACTTTCGCACCACTGACGCCTCAAGTGACCACAAGTACCTCGGGAGCCTCCAGTGAGAAGTGCAAGAATCGCGCTATGCGCTCTGCTCATCACCGGGGCCGCCGTCCTCTCGCCGACCACCGCATCGTCGACCTCGTCGGCGCCGTCGGCACCCCGCAGCGCGTTCGCCCTGTCCAGCCCCGCATTCGCTAACGGCGGCACCATCCCCAAGGTCCACGAGTGCACCAGCGGAGGAGGAAGCGACCCCGCCAAGCGCAACGAATCCCCTCCCTTGACCTGGTCCGGCGCTCCGACCACCGCCAAGAGCTACGCGATCGTCATGCGGGACCTTGACAACTCCAACCTCATCCACTGGGTCATCTACGACATTCCAGCGAGCACGACCTCGCTCCCCCAGAACGTCGACCATGCATACCGGCCCTCGACCCCGGCGGGAGCCAGGCAGGTCTACTACCGTGGCAGCGCGAGCCTCTACGGCTATCAGGGACCGTGCTCGCCCTCGACGGTGAACACCTACGAGTTCGTCGTCCACGCGCTCAACCAGGCATCGCTGACCAACCTGAACTCCAGCTCGTCGACCCAGACCGCCGCCAGAGCCATCGCCGCGGCGACGCTCGGCTCGGCCAGGATCACCGGCGAGTCATAGCGCCACCGACCGCCGCCTCACCAGCGAAGCCACCCCGAACTGGCGCCCAACGCGACCTGGGATGAAGCACACCCCACGGGGTCCCTGATCGCTGCGGAGCCTGCCGCAACCGGGCCCTGTCAGCCGTCGCAGAACTCCGTGCGCACCGCCGAGTCCTCCAGTTCCTGCTCACCCCAGTCGCCGTTCCTGTTCATGGTCAGCGCGTGCCGTCCGTCGTCCGACACCACCGTCCGGGTGGCCGAGCCCGGGATCATGCCGCCGTGGCCCCAGGCCCAGCAGCCCGGCGCGAGCTTGAAGTGGCGGAGACCGAGGCCGTAGACGTCCTCCGGGCCGCCGTGCCCCTTGTCGCCGTCGACGGGCACGGCGTCGAGCAACTCCCGGCGCTGGGCGGCGGGGAGCAGTTCGCCGCCCAGCAGCTCAGCCATGAAGGTGTTGACGTCACGGACGGTCGATATCAGCTGCCCTGCCGAGAACGCCACCGTGGGGCTGAACTCAGTGACATCGCGCACCCTCGCACCCGGCCCCTCCTCGAACAGCGTGGAGTAGTGCTTCGCGTTCGGGCCGGGCAGCCGGGGTGAGGTGTCGGGCACGCTGGTGTCGCGCAGGCCGAGCGGCTCGATCACCAGCCGCTCGACCGCCTTCTTGTACGAGACGCCCGAGGCCTTCTCAATGATCATTCCGGCGAGGATGTAGTTGGTGTCCGAGTAATCCCACCTACCGGGCTTGCCGGGCCTGCTGCCCTGCTCCGGCTGGAAGTTCGGACGGTGGGCGAGCGCGATGTCCACCAACTGCTCGGGGGTGCACTTGCGGTAGCGGTTCTTGTCGAACGCGTCGCCCGCGTACCGGGCGCGGAAGGCGTCGTCCATGTTGTAGTCGAAGATGCCGCTCGTGTGGTTGAGCAGGTGCCGGACGGTGATGTGCCGCGGGCGGTAGCCCTTGCCGCGCACCACTTCTGGCAGCCATCGCTCGACGCTGTCGTCGAGTGAGAGCCGCCCCCGCGCTTCGAGGCGGAGCAGGACGGCGGCGGTGAACGGCTTGGTCACGCTGGCGACGCGGAACTTGTCGTGGACACTCCGCGGCCGCCCGTCGTCGAGGTCGCCCACGCCCGCCCGGCCGCTCCACACGCCGTGAGCGTCTCTGACCTGGGCCACGACGCCCGGTGTGCCTTCCTCGACGATCCGGTCGAGGGCAGCCTGGAGCCGGACGTGCTGGCGCGGGGGCGGATGGCGCTCGTCGGCGAGGGACGGAGGAGCCGCCGCGAGGCCAAGCAGTCCCACCGCGGCGCCAAGGGCACCCAGGACGCGTGGAGATGGCGAGAACTGCGAGTGTCGACTCATGGATCAAGCTCACCACCAGACCGGCTGCCCCGGCATCGGGGATGGCCCTGAAGCGACTCAGGGGACACCTCAGGGGATGCCTCAGGGCCAGCCCTTAGCTTGTGCTGTATCTCCCAGCCTGTGACTGGGCGTTTCGCCCTATGGAGTGTGTCTGAGCCCAGGTCAGATTGCTTCAGTTCGGGCTGGCTTCGCCGCCGAGGCGGTGGCGGTGGCGGTGGGCCATGAGGTCGATCATCGTGAGGTGGATGCCGGCTTCGGACCGGTGGGGGGTGGGTTTGGTGGTCGCGGGCTGGTCTCCGGTGTGCATGAGCCAGCTGATACTGCGCTCGATCGTCCGGCGTCTGGGGATGATGGCGCCCCCCCCAACCCCCAAACCCCCGCGCGCCCAGCGGGCGTTGGGCGGGTCGGACGTCGATGCCGGGGCGGGCGCCGTACAACGCTGCTTTGTTCCTCTCCCAGCTGCCGCAGGCACCATTCAGGCACCCCCATCGAGCCGTGGCCACACCTTGGACCGACCGCCGCTCCGGCGAGCTCGTCGACCTGCTGTTCGCCGTCCGGGCCCGCCGCGTCTCCACCAGCTACATCAACAACACGATCATCCCCATGCTCTGCCGCAAGGCCGGAGTCCCGGCCGCCGACATCCGCGGCAACATCACCAGCCACCTCGCCCGGTCCACCATCGCCAGCCAGCTCTATAACGCCAAAGAACCGATGACCCCTGTTCGAGCTGCAGGCCTGGCTCGGACACCGCAGTCCGCAGTCCGCAATCCGCAATCCGCAATCCGCGATCCGCAATCCGCGATCCGCAATCCACCCAGTACGACGCGAAGATCACGCCCAACACCCTGCCCAACGCCCACTCCGAAGCCGGCTACTTCGCGCGCAACGTGCGCACCATCGAGGTCCTGGTCGACCGTGACGCCGTCGCCTCCGGCGCCGCCGCGGCCGACGAACCCTGGCAGCACTACGACCTCGGACACGGCTACTGCAGCTACACCTTCCTCGAGCAGTGCCAGCACCACATGGCTTGCGCACGCTGCGACTTCTACACGCCGAAGGACTCCATGAAGGCCCACCTCCTGGACACCAAAAGCAACTTGAGGACGATGGCCGTGTCTATCCCGCTGACCGACGACGAGCAGGCAGCTGTCGAGGACGGCCAGGCGGCCCTGGACCGGCTGCCTGACCGCCTCGCCGACACGCCCACTCCGGCTGGCCCGACACCACACGAACTGGACGTGCCAGCGACGACCCGCCTCCTGCCGCTCGTCAACGTCCGACAGGGCGGGGCAGGCTCCGCGTCGCGCTGATATCGGAGTGCGCACAGGCCCGGGAGAGTGTCACAGTCACTGCCGTGACCTTGATGAACGTGCTCGTCGACTTCGCCCGAACCGGCCGGATCGGCCCGCTTCACTGCGGCATGCCCCTGACCGAGGCCGAGGATCTCCTCGGTCAAGGGCGCCCGCACCCCGCCATCCTCATGAAAGGTCCCGACATCGACGGCTATCCCTATGCGTGGGGAGGCCTTCGACTGGTCGTCACCCAGAAGGCCGTCAGCGGCATCTGGATCAACCTCTGGCCCGGATCAACGACGAGTCTCCCACCACTCGTCCTGCCTGATTCCGAGTCGCTCGAGGCGACCGTTCTCCGCGAGGAACTGATCACGGCCCTCGACACCGCAGGCTGCCACCACGAGGTCAACCCCGCCCTCACCTTCGGCGAGCAGTCGAGCATCCTCACCGGGCCCGCCGAGGTCTGCGCTGTCTTCAGTCTGCCCGGCCGGGACAACCATGTGCCGCACCGTGATCGGCACTACCTCGACGTGATGCACAAGCACACGGCTTGACATCGCTCATTCCGCAGAATGGTGCGGTTCACGGCGCCTTCGGTACCGCCGGAGCCCCAGTGCAGGGTGAGTCCAGACCCCTCGATCAGCCCTCCGGCCGAAGCCGCTGACGAGCGGCCTCCAACTGCTGGTCATAGTCAGGCGCGAACAGCTCAGGAAGCGTCTTGTCGAGCGTTCCGGCGATTCGGTGGATCGGTGCCCGGACTCGTCAGTCAGAGCCGTGGACGGGGTTTCGGACCCTCGGAGGGCTCGTGAGCGCTGCCGGGATTGGTGGGGGTCGGCGCGCTGCTGCCGGTGTAGGAGGGGAGGTCGGCCACCAGCTTGGTGAGGGCCGGGTTGCCCGCGTAGCGTCGCGCGTGGAGATCGGCGATCTTCTGGGCGATGTCCGGGTCGTCGCTGTCGGTGGTGTCGTAGGACACGAAGGACTCCAGCAGCGGCAGGCCGATCCGGTCGGTGTGGGCGTGTGAGGGCGCCATCAGATACTCCCAGTACCCGTCGAGGTCCTCGAGGACGAAGACGGCGCCGTACTGGAACTCTCCGCCGATGTCCGCGCCGACGACATACCGTATGACCGCGTCGATCGACTCGCCCTGGTTGCGCAGGCTGGCAAGGGCCTCCTCACGCTGTCGGGCGGTGACGGTCGTCTTGAAGGTGAAGCGGTTGTGGTGATAGATCATTTCTCTCCCTTGATGGCCTGCGGGCGACCTTCGGGGTTCGCGGTCGGGGCTGACCAGTAGCCGAGCAGCGCCGTCACCGCCTGGTCGGCGAGGTGCAGGGCGCGGTCGAAGCCGATGTCCTCGATGGATCCGATGCACGCGAGGCCGTGCAGCGTGCCCCACAGCAGGTCGCAGGCGTCCTCGACACTGAGGGACTCGGCTGCGGTCTCGGCCGCCCACGCGCCGATGAGCTGCCTGGTGAAGGCGATCACGTCATGGGCCGCGGCGCGGCGGGCTGAGGCATCGACGTCCGTGCCGGGTGCGCCCGACATGAGCTGGTACAGGCCGGGCCGCGACCGGGCGAACTCCAGGTACTCGACCGCCGCCAGGTGCGGCCCCCGTGACGCCGGTTCACCGGCTACCGCGGCTCGCATCCGCTGCGCCAACTCACCGTTGACCCGCTGCAGCAGCGTGTGCAGCACGGCCTCTTTACTCGGGAAGTGCTGGTAGATCACCGGCGCGCTGTAGCCGATCTCGGCGGCGATCCGCCGGATGGTCACCGCCTGCCAGCCCTCCGCCTCGGCCATCCGGCCCGCTGCCTCCAGGATCTCGGCGAACGTCCGCTGACGTACCTCTTCCCGCTTCCCCACCACAAACCCCTAACGACGTTAGATAATCTAACGCCGTTAGCATTCCGCGTGTGCCTCAACCTGTCAAGCCAGCAAGCCGAGTTCAGGACTCAATGGTCGACTGGCTGGCCGTGACGAGTCGAGAGCACGGGCTATCCGGCGAGGGCGAGGTTGTGATGGCGTGCGATGCCCAGTACCGCGCGATGAACACCGTCGCCCCTGAGGCGGCAGTCACGGAGGACCTTCCAGTCCTTCGTCCGGGCGAGTCCTTCATCCGGGCGAAGGTGTGCTCGACCCGAGCGTGGATCTCGCGATGTGAGCGGTTGTCGGCTGCTTTGCAGGTGGGGAGTTCGGCCTGCCCGGCGAGCGGCGGTACCGCGGCGACCAGCTTGTCGAAACGGCGGGGGCTCAGTCCGCTGAACAGGCCCGTCCAGGACGGTTGCGCTGCGGCGATCACACCAGTTCACGGCGCGGTGATCGCACCCCACCGGGCGGCCCGCCCTCCGCGCCGGCAACGGGGACCGGTGGCCGGGAATGTGGCGGTATCGCTTCCGCGGCGTGGCGTGCGGTGGGACATTGTCCCGACAGCGACCGCACGCCCGGGTCGCTCTCTGCGGGGCGTCCGGGGAGGCAGAGGAGGAGGTGGGCGCGTGGCGCAGGCAGAGCGGGACGAGCGGCTCGCGCGGGCCTTTCTGGAGTTGGCGGACACCCTGGTCGACGGCTTCCATCTGATCGACTTCCTACACGTGCT
Organism: Streptomyces sp. NPDC043996; assembly: GCF_056435225.1. Lineage (NCBI taxonomy): Bacteria > Bacillati > Actinomycetota > Actinomycetes > Kitasatosporales > Streptomycetaceae > Streptomyces > Streptomyces sp. NPDC043996. Next base: position 188,987 of record NZ_JBWKEY010000004.1, read on the forward strand.
GACCGATCACCTGACCGCCCTGCTGGACGTGACGGCCGCCGGTGTGATCATGGTCGATGCCCAGGGGCGGCTGGTGGGCGTGACGGCCTCCACTCACGCCGCCCACCAACTGGAAGAGACACAGGTCGAGTGCGACGAGGGCCCATGCCGGGACAGCTGCGAGCAGCACAGGCGCATCGGTCCGGTGGACCTGGCCGAGGCCGCGGTCGCCGCCCGCTGGCCGCGTTTCACCAAAGCAGCGCGCGCAGGCGGCTTCGCCACCGTGGCCGCGCTCCCACTGCGCCTGCGCGAGGAAACCATCGGGGCAGTGAACCTCTTCCATACCCGGCCCCGGGCCCTGCAGGCAGCCGACCTGCGCCTGGGCCAGGCACTGACGGACGCGGCGACCATCGGCATCCTGCACCAGCGCCTGTCGCACGACCAGGCCCAGCGGGTGGGCCAGCTGCAGACCGCGCTCAACAGCCGGATCACTATCGAGCAGGCCAAAGGAGCTCTCGGGGTACGCCTTGGCATCTCGCCGGATGCCGCCTTCCAACGGCTACGGGCCTACGCCCGCGCCCACCGGACATCACTCACCGGGGTGTGCCAGCACGTCGTCGAGGGCACCGCACACACCGATCTGTGGTCCGAATCCGCCCCACCCCCCTAACCCCGACTGACGCGCTGCGATCAGCCCCGGCACGGCCCGCGCCGTCGGCGCTCCACCGCACTCACACCCCAAGGGGCCCCAGGTGTCCGCAGACGTCCACGACATCCGATCCCTACTGGCCGCCGCCTCGGCAGCCGGAAAGGGCCTCACCGGCCTGCCACCCGCGCAGTGCGCGGCCGCCCTGGGCCTGGACGCCCTGACCATCTCCCTGACCAACCCCCGCGGACTGGAACTGATCTGGCACGACCCCGCCGACTCCGCCAGCACCACCCTCGAAGACCTGCAGTACACCATCGGCGAAGGCCCCACCCTGGATGCCGCCCGCACCGGCGAACCCGTCCTCATAGCCGACCTGCACGCCGAACCCGAACACCGCTGGCCCGCCCTGCTGCCCGCCCTCCGCACCCACCCCCCACGCGCCGTACTCGCCCTGCCGCTGCACCTGGGCGTCCTCCGGCTCGGAGCCCTCACCGGCCACCGCGCCACCCCCGGCCCCCCTACCCGCCCCCAAGTCTCCGCCGCCTACGCCCTCGCCGAAGCCGCCACCACCATGCTCCTCACCCCGGACGGCACCCACGACATCAGCCACAACGACCCACTGCCCCTGCACCGCGCCCTCATCCACCAGGCAACCGGCGCCCTCACCGTCCTCCTCGACATCCCCCTCGACCAAGCCCTGCTCCGGCTACGCGCCTACGCCTACACCCACGACCGCCCCATACTCGACGTCGCCCACGACGTCATCCACCACCAATACCGCCTGGACAACACGCCAACCTGACACACCCATTGCGGGACGGCTCTCAGGCGCAGAAGGAGCTCCAGCCCACTCACATCACGTCTCCAAGACGGCTCGACAAGGCGCGTCGGCGAGGTGATGCGTGGCCGTAGAGCCCGAATACGGCCCGAAATGCCGCGCTCAATCGACGTGTTGATGGCAGTGGACGACCAGCGGTAGTAATCTTCCACGCCTGTTCGGGCGAAGACGGGAAGTGGCGGTGGGGACACGATCTGACCGGAGGCAGGGTGTGGCGGATTCCGGTGTGGATCTCGAGCCGGGTGGGACGGATGGTCTCGGGCAGGCCCTGGCGGTTTTCACGAGCGTGCGGCCGCGCCTGTTCGGGATCGCGTACCGCATGTTGAGCAGCGCCATTGAGGCCGAGGACCTGGTGCAGGAGGTCTGGCTGCGGTGGCAGATGTGCGACCGCAGTACGGTGCTCAATCCGGGCGCGTTCCTGGCGGCGACGACGACCCGGCTGGCCATCAACGCACTCCAGTCCGCGCGGGTGCGGCGCGAGACGTACGTCGGGCCGTGGTTACCCGAACCCGTCGACACGAGCGCGGACCCGTACCTGGGCGCCGAGCGCGGTGAGGCCCTGGAGTTCGCGGCGCTGATGTTGATGGAGAAGCTCACACCCCACGAAAGAGCCGCCTACGTGCTGCGCGAGGCGTTCGACTACAGCTACGGGAAGATCGCCGACGTCCTCCAGTCGACGGAGCCCGCGGCGCGTCAGCTGGTCAGCCGGGCCCGCAAGCACATGACGGGCGAACGGCGCACGCCCGCGCCCGCCGCCGCACAGCGGCAGCTGCTGGCCACCTTCATCACGGCTGCCCGCTCCGGCGACATGACCGCGCTGGAGCAGCTCTTCGCAGCGGACGTGGCCAGCCTGTCCGACGGCAACGGCAGACGGAGGGTCGCCCGCCGGCCGATCGTGGGCGTGCCGCAGGTGACGCAGTTCATGAACGCGATCTCCACCTGGTTCTGGGACAACCTCGACGTGCGGTGGGCGAGCACGAACGGGCAGACGTCCGCTGTGCTACTGCGCAACGGCGCCGAGTTCGGCCTGCTCACGGTCAGCGCCACCGCCGAGGGCATCGACCGGGTGCTGTGGATGCTCAACCCCGAGAAGATCGCGACGGTGTCCCACCCGGCTGAGTCGTCGACGTCCCAAACCGACGTGGTACCCGGTCACCGGCGCGGGGCGCGAAAGGGCTGAGGACACCCAACCGGCTTGAGCACGCCGCACGCGGGTTTGCCGATGCGGGCCCGCGAGGCGACGCGGTCGCGGGCCGGGCCGCTCTGGATGCTGAAGTCGTCGCCGTGTGCGGCGGCGGGGTCCTGCCCGCCGTGATGGGTACTGTTCACGGCGCCGAGGACGTCGGCCGACTTGGCCGCGATCCTGCCGGGTGGGCCGGGCACCGAGTCGACCATCGCGTCCGTCAGTCGACCGTCGCGTCCGTCAACGGACGTACCGGCCTGGCAGTGCGCCGCGGACGCCGTGCCATCGTGATGGTCGGCGTCGGACAGGCCAGCGCCAGGGGTATCAGTCTGTGGATCGTGCTCAATCCGGCCACACCGCACGACTGGCCATACCATCGACGTGCCAGTGACGGGCCCGCGCGACATCTGCCGCGCGGGCCCGTCGCGTCAGCGCGCGACCCAGTCCTGATAGGCCGTCTTGGCGATGACGGCGCCGTCCTCGGCGATGAGGGCCTCGCCCGGGGCGGCGGCGAACATGCCGGCCGTGTCGTCAGTGACGACGGTGTGCTGGTCGCCATGGGCGGCGAGAGTGATCCTGCCCAGTTCGTCGAGCCTGAAGACCTCGGGACCGGCGACGTTACGGGTGCCCCGCAGCGGGGCACCCACGCTGACCTCGGCCACGGCCTGGGCGACGTCAGCCGAGGCCATGGGCTGGACGAGCGTGCCGGGCAGGCGGACGGTGTGCTCGTCAGAAGTCCAGGCCAGCACCGAGTCGACGAACTCGAAGAACTGCGTGGCGCGGACGATCGAGTACGGCACGGGGCCGGCCTTGAGGATGTTCTCCTGCAGCACCTTGGCGCGGTAGTAGACCAGATCCGGCACCCGGTCGGCGCCCACGATCGAGAGGATGACCGCGTGGCCGACGCCGGCAGCCTCAGCGGTTGTCAGCATGTTGTCCATGGTCTGCTGGAAGAACGCGGGTGAGGCTTCGTCGAAGGTCGGCGAGTTCGTCAGGTTGACGACGACGTCGGCCCCGGTCAGCGCCTCCGCCAGGCCCTTCCCGCTGAGCAGGTCCAGGCCGGTGGACGGGGACTGCGGCACTGCCTCATGCCCGTTCGCGTTAAGGATCTTGACGACCTGCGATCCGATCAGCCCGGTCCCACCGATGACAGCGATCTTCATCTTTTCGCCCTTTCTTGCCAGCTTCCTGAGGAATGGGTCTGAGAGCTAAGACCGGCCAGCCCCGCGGGTTGTGACACGAGGAATCTCCAGCAAGCCTTTCACCGGTCACCGGGGCCTCGCTGTCTCGCGAGAGTGTGGGCGACCTCCAGCCAAGTGTGGCCGTCTCCTCGAACGTGTGCGCGTTGTGGCACGAACCGGTCAGCTTGCCGTGCCGCACAGGAGGCCCCGCTTGATGATGCATACCTGCCCGAAAACCCCCAGGCCGGGAAACCGCGCTCACCATGACGGGGAGAGCGACAACTTCTACACCTCAACGAACCTGACCGTCTCGTCGAGCGACGCCCGGCCGGTGCGAGGGTGACTTACCGTGACGTCCTCGAATCCGATCGACATTCCGCAGAAGAGCATGAGTTCGTCCGGGGGTGACAGGATCTCGGCGACGGTACGGTGAAACTTCGACCACGCCATCTGTGCGCAACTATGCAGCCCTTCGGCGCGCAGGAGCAGCATCACGGTCTGCACATACATGCCGAGGTCGGACCATTGGGGTCGGCCCAAGTTGCGGTCGATGTAGCAGAACAGGGCGGCGGGTGCGCCGAAACAGTCCCAGTTCTCGGCGGCGGCCCTCTGGCGCGCTTCTACGTCCTCGCGCGAGATACCGAGTGAGCCGTAGCGTTCCTTGCCGAAGTCGGACCGGCGCTCGTGGTACGGGGATTTCAGTGTGGTCGGGTACATCTCGTACTCCGACTCGTCCCAGGGATCGCCCGCGGCGAGGCGCTCGCCTGCGCGCTTCTTCAGCTCTGCCAGCGGGTCACCAGTCAGCAGGTAGGTGTGCCACGGCTGGAGGTTCGATCCGGATGGCGCCCAAGCCGCAGCGGACAGCACGCGCTTCAGTGCCTCGTTCGGAATGGGCTGGTCGGCAAATCCGCGCACTGCCCGTCGGCTCATGACCGCCTCGTAGACGTCCAAAATCTCCTGCCTTCCCAGCTGATCAACATGTCATGTCGCACGTCGGCTACGGGCCAGAGTCGGTCAGTAGTCCCAGACGGTCGGCACGAAACGGAAGGCGTTGCCGGCGGCCGCCACGTGACAGACGGAGGGGAACGGCAGATGAGTCGCCAGCAATTGCTCTCCGCTCGCCGCCATCTCCGTCAAAAGACGGACCCGGACGCGGGCTGAGTCCTCGGGGTCGTGCTCGAAGCCGTTGAACCAGCCGGGGTTGTCGAACCCGCACTGGAACACGGCATCGCCGGCGAAGGTGAGCCGGTCGCCGCCGGACTCCAAGCGGACGACGCTGTGACCGGGGGTGTGACCGCCGGTGCGAATGATCGTCACTCCCGGCGCCACCTCCTGCTCCTTCTCGAACGGCCTCAACTGGCCGCGGTACAGCTCCAGGAACTTCAAGGCGGTCGCACGCAGCACCGCCGGTACCGCTTCCGGCATGGCGGTTCGGGAGAAGTCGGGCGCCTCCCAGAACTCGGCCTCGGCGGAGGCCAGGTGGACCCGCACGTCCGTGCGCAACCGGCCCCTCAGCCCTTCGACGAGCAGCCCGCCGATGTGGTCCATGTGCAAGTGGGTGAGCACCACGTCGGTCACGGATGCGGGGTCGACCCCGGCCGCGTCCAGTCGCGTGGCCAGCTGACCGACCCGTGGGAAGCCCGGGAACTCCGTGCCAAGGCCGGAGTCGATGAGGATGGTCCGGCCACCGCTGCGTACGACGGCCACGTTGATGGGATAGACGAGCATCTCCGGCAGGAAGTTCTCGCCGAGCCAGGCGGACAGATCGGCCTTGGCGGCGTTGGTGGCTAACGTCTCGGCGTCGATCTGCATCGTCCCGTCGCTGATCACCGTCACGCCGATGTCGCCGACGTTCAAGGCGTAGCGGGACGGCACCAGTTCGTCGTGCACCGGCGCGTGCGGGTGTGCGAGCTTCATGGTGTTCTCCTCGTGAAGGGCGTCGACCGAAGACACCGACGGCGCCATGGGGTACGCCGTCCGGTCATTCCCCTATGACCGGACAGCGGCCCGGTCTGTGACAGCCGCTCCGCCCTCTCGTCTCCGCCTCGCGCACCTGATGTCCCCGTTCGCCGGAGAAGGCGCCAACCTCGCCATGTACGACGGCGCCGAACTCGGCACGGCACTCGCCGCGCACCCGGACGACACCGAGGCCGCGCTCGCCGCGTATGCGGAGTCCCTGTTCCCGCGCAGTGCCGCGTCCAGTCCGGCCGGGCACACCGCGCCTCCGACATCGTTGTCAAAGGCGCGGCGTGCGTGGTCGCGGCCTACGGAATGCGGGCTGCCCCGAGGGAGCACCGCACGCCGGGGCGCATGGTCGCGTTACGGCGTGTAGACGGCGTCACTGCCGTACAGCTCCCTGGTGAACGCGGAGACGTCGGCGCTGCGGTCGGTGCCGTTGAGGTTGTACGTCAAATAGACGCCGTAGCCCTCGCTGACGGTGCGGCGGGCGAGGTTGGCGGCCGTGCTCTGCGAGGTGCGGCCGATCTCGACGGCCGCCGGTGAGAGCTTCGACTTGGGCAGGGCGATGCCGGGGACCTGCCAGGTGCCGTAGTACGGGTTCCAGGCGTAGTCGAACTTGGACGAGATGTTGACGCCGCCGTAGGAGAGGCGCGAGGCGGCCGGGCCGATGTTGTAGAGGCTGATGATCTTGTTCGGCATGTTCGCGCGCAGCGCGGTCACGAGGTGCACGAACGAACTGGCGTTGGGCTGGCCGGTGCCGTTGTTGCCGTACTCGGCGTACTCGTCGTCGAAGTCGATGCCGTCGAGGTTGTACTTGGCGACGGTGTCCGACAGCTGCTTCGCGAACGCCGACGCCGCCCGCTGGTTGGGGAAGTTGGCGAAGCCCGCGCCCTGGTGGTTGCCGAGCACCGAGAGGACGACCTTGATGCCCTTCTGCTGCAACGGCCGTATCTGGGTGGCGGCGTTGTCGAGGACGCGCTGCACGTTCTCGTTGAAGTGCAGGTACGCGGCCTTCTTGCTGGTGTCGTAGTTGATGTTCGCCGCGAAGATCACGGCGACGTCGAAGACGTTGGCGCCGCCCTTGGCGAGGGTGTACTTGCCGACGTTCAGCATGCTGTTGTCGTTCACCTCGACGTACGCCACCGAGGTCGGTCCTTGTTTCGCGGGAGCCGGAGCGGGCGCCGCCACCGCGCCGGTCGAGGTGGTCGCGCCGAAGGCGAGGGCCGCGACTGCCGAGAGCGCGAGTGCGGCCGTCCGCGCTCTGCTCCGTACCAGAGTGAACATCGTTGATCGGTCTCCCATCGCATGGGTCGGCGCCCGACCTGTTCGAAAGCGCCGAGTGAGCCCTCTGAGTTTTCCGCTCTTGTGACCGAATCCCAAGAATCGCACGTGATCTCTTCACGATTCCCACGCATCTCGCGCCACAGGGAGGGCCCACTGACGGCCTCCGCCCCTTCACCTCGCCCGCGGCCCCGTCATCGCGGACTTGGGGCGCCTACGCGAGGCCGCCGTTGCTCATCAGCAGCTGACCGTTGATCCACTCACCCTCCTTGGAGCACAGGAAGTCCACGAGGTGCGCGGTGTCCCGTGGAGTGCCGAGGCGGCCGAGCGGGGTGTTGCGGACGCAGTGTTCCCGCAGGTCTTCGGGCATCCAACCGGTGTCGATCGGCCCGGGGTTGATCGCGTTGGCGGTCACGCCGAAGTGGGCGAGCTCGTGGGCGGCGGCCAGAGTGATGCGGTCCAGGGCTCCCTTGCTGGCCCCGTAGGGAAGGTTGCCGACGGTGTGATCACTGGTGAGGCTAATGATCCGGCCGGTTCCCCGTTCCCCGGCGAAGCGGCGTCCGAACTCGCGGATGAGCAGCCAGGTGGCGCGCGCGTTGACCGCGAAGTGCCGGTCGAAACTCTCGACGGTGGTGTCGAGCAGCCCGGAGTCGACGGACTCGCAGTGGCTCATCACCAGCGCGGTGACGCCGCGCGCCTGCTGTTCGACCTGGTCGAAGACGCGTGCCGGGGCGTCCGGGTCGGCGAGATCCGTCTCGATCGCGAGGACGGAGGCACCGCGTTCGGACAGGGATTGACTGATCGCTTGGGCCGCGCCCGCCTCGCGGCCCCAGCTCATCCGGTCGTCGTAGGGACTCCAGTAGGTGAAGGCGATGTCCCAGCCTGATGCGGCGAGTTGACGGGCGATGCCCGCGCCGATGCCGATGGTGCGGCCCACCCCGGTGATCAGAGCGAGCGGACGGTCTGCCGAAGCGCCTTGCCCGTGGGCAGGCCGGTCATGATCGGTGTTCATCGTCACGGGCCGGATTGGTTCACGAACGGCACCCCAGCGTCAATCGGTTTCCCGCGGCACCGCAGCGAATGGGCGGGGACAGGGCGCCCTTCGTGCAGGTCCGTGGACGCCGACGCGGTTGATGTCGAGTCGGCCGCCGGGGTGCCGTCGGGGTTCAGAAACCGATCGCCTCGCGGAGCAGCAGGACGGTGCCGCGCTCAGGGAGGTGTTCCGCGTTGAGGATGAGCACCCGGTTGACCGCGCTGGGCCACCCGTAGGCTTCCTGGGTGCGGGCGCTTTCCAAGGGCAGGCAGTGGTCGTGGACGCGCCGCAGTGCGGTGTCCAGGTCGGCGACCACCTTCTGCGCCCCGACGACCCAGATCGCGTGGGCGGCGCCGCCGGCATTGCCGGGCAGCTGGGTTCCGCTGCCCGAGGCGATCACGAGGGAGCCTGTTTCGGTGACCGCGTGAACGCTGCCCACGATGATGTCGGGGCTGGCCGTCAGCCGCCGGATCTGGTCGCCTTCGGTGACGCGGTCCATGGCGAGGATGCGTGGCTTGATGGCGTCGTAGCGCCCGCTGTCGTTGATGTCGTCGGCGATGCCGCACAAGCGGAGGGTCTCGCTGGCGCCGGTGAGCACGCTGGCGCCCTGCGGTATCAGATCCTTGACGCGGGTCCGCGCGGCGGCGGCTCCGTCGAGGATCTCCACGGTGAAACCGCGGGCGGCGAGCGCCGTGGCGGCCCGCTCCAGTCGCCGCGCGGGCGCCGGGTCGGTGAACGGCGTCGTCGACAAGGTGGTCATGATGGGCTTCCTGTTCGCTGGATGGAACGTTCGTTTCAGTGGTTCGACAGTGCGGCCCGGCGGAATGTCAGGCCGAGGCGGCGGCCTGACATTCCGCCGGGCTGTGCTGTCGAACCGGTAGAACAGATGCGGCCAAGGGGAGTCTCGACACGATGGACAACCGATCCGAGCGAGTGTGGGACGACCAGCGCGACCCGGGCCTGGACGCGGTCATGAGCGAGCGGCGTCGGCTGCTCAACCTCGCGTACCGGATGCTGGGTTCGCTGGCCGAGGCCGAGGACGCCGTGCAGGAGACATACACCCGCTGGTACGCCATGTCCCGGACCCGGCAGGACGCCATCGAGTCCCCCGGCGCCTGGCTGACGACGGTCGCCAGCCGGATCTGTCTCAACCTGCTCGGCTCGGCACGGGCCAGGCGGGAGACCTACGTGGGCGCGTGGATCCCCGAGCCGCTGCCCGGGCCCACGGAGTGGGCCAACGGACGCGTGGGCGCCGCCGCCGACCCGGCCGACCGGATCACCCTGGACGAGTCGGTCAGCCTGGCCTTCCTGGTCTTACTCGAATCGATGACCCCGGCCGAACGCGTCGCGTTCATCCTGCACGATGTCTTCTGCCACTCCTTCGCGGAAGTGGCCGAGATCGTCGGCCGCACCCCGGCAGCATGCCGCCAGCTGGCCTCCTCGGCCCGCCGCCGCGTCCGGGCCGCGCGGCCTTCCGCCACCGCGTCGTCGGTGGCCCAGAGCGCCCGTGTCATCAGGGACTTCAAGCGGGCCTGGGAGGCACAGGACATCAACGCCCTGATCGCTCTGCTCGACCCCGACGCCACCGCCATCGCCGACGGCGGCGGCCTGGCCACCACCTTCCCGCACCCCATCGAAGGCGGTGAGCGGATCGCCCGCGCCTGGATCGAGATCGCCCGCCGCAGGCCCACCACCATGGCCTTCCTAGAACGCACGGTCAACGGCCGACCTGGTGTGGTGGCCGAGCAGGACGGCGCCGTGGTGACCGTGTTCGCGTTCGAGGTCACGGGCGATCGGATCCAGCACATCTGGGTCGTACGCAACCCCGAGAAACTCCGTCACTGGACGAGGGGCTGAAGCGCGGGCCCGTCATTCGGTGGCCGCCGTGAGGGCTGCGGCGAGGAGCGCGGGGGGACCGTCCAGCGTGCTGCTGTGCAGGGCCTCGGTGCGGTGTACCAGTCGTGGTGCGGAGAGGGGGACGGCGTTGATGCCGGGCGTGTTGGCGATCGTTGACTGGGGCAGTAGGGCGAGTCCCTGTCCGGCGGCGGTCAGGGCGAGGAGTCCGCGCACGTCGGTTCCTTCGTAGCGCAGGGATGCCCGGTAGCCGCCGGTTCCGCTCGCGGTGCTCAACTGCGCCAGCGGGATGGCCGTGTCGGGTGCGTCGATCCATCGGGCGTCGGCGAGATCAACCAGGCGGAGGCTGGCCCGGCCGGCCAGCGGGTGCTGAGCGGGCAGCGCGAGAGCCAGCGGCTGCTCAGTGATGGCCATCGCCGTGAGTGGGCCGACGTCGGGGAGGTGGAGTGGGTCGTTGGGAGCGGCCATGCCATCGACCAGGCCGAGGTCCAGGGCTGCGCTCGCGACTTCGCGAACGATGGCCTCGCGGCCAAGGACACGCACCGTCACATTCCAAAGGGGCTGCTTTTGGCGCATGTCGGCGAGTGTTCCGGTGAGCTGTGGCGTCATGGCCAGCGGGGAGACGCCGATGACGATGCGGGCGGCGGGTGCCGCGGTCAGGCGCGCGATGTCCGCGCGGGCGGCGTCCAGCCGCAGCAGCAGCGGCCCGGCGTGCTCCAGCAGCCGGGCGCCGACGCCTGTGGGAGAGACCGGGCGCCGCCGCAGCAGGACTGCCCCGAGGTCGCTTTCGAGCGCGGCGATGTGCTGGGACACCGCCGACTGCGTGTAGCCCAGTTCGCGGGCCGCCTCGGAGAAGGAACCGCAGCGTGCCACGGCGACGAACGTGCGGAGAAGGTGCGGATCCATGCCCATCAGTATCGCTAATGGAAGGGCCACAGATCATCGTTGGTGCTGGACTCGGTCGCCGGGACAGGATGTCCGCATGCCTGAGACCTTGAACATGTCGACAGCCCGTGTCGCCCTGGTGGGCGACCGCTCGCCCAGCGTGCGAGCCCACGCCCGTATCCCCGGCCTTCTCGACGCACTCACCCAGCGCGACCAGCTGGTCCTGGACGCGTACTGGATCCCGACACAGGACGCGGAATCCGCCGACGCCCTCATCGGATTCGATGCCATCTGGTTGGTGCCCGGCAGCCCGTACCGCAGTGAAGCCGGGGCGATCGCGGCGGTGCGCACCGCGCGTGAGCGGGGGATCCCGTTTCTGGGTACCTGTGGTGGCTTCCAGCACGCGGTCCTGGAGTTCGCGCGCGACGTGTGCGGGCTCTCCGGTGTTGACCACGCGGAGAACCAGCCGGAGGCGGACGACTTGCTGATCGTCCCGCTGGCATGCTCCCTGGTCGGTCACGAAGGCGCGGTCAACGTAGAGGCGGGATCGTTGGCGGAGCGCGTCCTGGGAGCCGAGCGGACCGTCGAGCGGTACCACTGCTCGTACGGCCCCAGCCCGGCCTATCTGGATGTGCTGCGTGCGCACGGACTGCGCTTCAGCGGCGCCGACGAGGCGGGCGAGGTGCGCATCGCCGAGCTGCCGGACCACCCGTTCTTCCTCGCCACCTTGTTCCAGCCGGAGCTCGCGGGAGACGGCACCCGGCCCCACCCGATCATCCAGGCGCTGGCCGCGGCAGCGGTCGACCACGCCGCCAAGGGCTCGGCGCCGACGCTCATCTGACTGGAGTACGAGAGGCAGGTCACCCGTCACCGCACACCGGCAGGTCCTGCTCGGCGCGCACCGCCTCCAGTTCCGTCAGCCGGGCCTCCAGTTGCGTCGGGGCGACGAGGAAGCGCAGCACCGCCTGGTGGAAGGCGTCACGGGTGGTGCGGGGCATGGCGTCGGAGGCGTCCCAGCAGCGGAGCTTCCCCGGTTCGCGCAGGCTCTCTCCGATCTCCCGCTCCGTGCTGTCCGGTGGACCGTCCGGCGCGGCCTCCTTGTTGGCGGTGGTCCCCGGCAGTGCCGTGTCGGGGTCGGCCAGGTAGCGGATGAGCTGTTCGGCCTCCGGCGAGGGGTTGAGCAGGGCCGCGAGGTCGCCGGAGACCTCCCAGGCCCCGGCGCCCAGGGCCGCGTCGGGGACGACGTCGGCGGAGTGGACGTAAGAGCCGCCCGCCCGCTGCCAGTGGTCGGCGCGGAAGGAGCCCTGGTGCTCCAGGCGGCCAGGGCCGCAGTCCGCGCCGAAGCCGGTGGTCAGAGCCTGCTCGACACGGCGGTTCCCACCGGCGCCGACCAGTTCGCCGAAGGTGGTCCAGGCCTTGCGTACGGCGTTGTGGGTCCAGGGGAGTTCGCCGTTGGCCCAGTCCTCGTACAGCCGGGGTCCGGCCTGCTGGAGCAGGATGTCCTCCACCCAGTCGGTGCCCGGCCAGCCGGAGGTCGCGCCGGACTCCATGCCCAGGCACCACCGTTCGGGCGTGCCCGCCGACCGTACGTCGGGCCGCTGGCCCTCGTACCACACCATGCTCTTGAGGCCGATCTTGACGGGGAGCCAGTAGGAGTGGCTGCCCCGGCCCGGGACCGTCACCTCGGGCGCCCAGATGCCGTCGTACTGCCGGGCGTCGAACAGGCCGTCCAAGGGCTTGAGCCTGCCGTCGACCGCGTAGGACAGCAGTTCGCCCGGTCCCGGCAGGATCGCCACGTCGGGTGGGTTCCCGGCCGCCATGTCGGCGGCGAGGACCTGGCTGAGTGCGGAACTGCCCTGGTAGGCGACGTCGATCCGGTACTTCCTTTCGAACGGCTCGATGACGTCCTCCTCGAACTCCTCGCGCTCCGCGCCGCTCCAGTTGGCGAGCAGGGTGACGGAGCCCGTCGCGTCCCGCGCCCAGCGCACCCCGGCGACCACACCCGCGCCGAGCAGGACCAGGCAGATGACGAAGACGGAGAGGGTACGGGGACGAGCGCGGCGCGGCACGGCGCTCATCCCCGTACGCATCCCCGTACGCGTCCCGGTCCTCATCGCGGCGCCCTGAACCGGTACTCGGCGATCCGCGGCCACAGCCCCCACGCCGTCAACGCCATCACCACAGCCCCTCCCAACAGTACGAAGTCCGACAGCGACGCCCAGAGCCCGGCGTGCGTCAGCGCGTCGCGCACCTGCTCCGCGACCTCGGGGACGTCGTCCGGGTTGTCCTTCGGTACGCGGATCGCGGCGACGGAGTCGGTCATCGCGCCGTGCGCCTCGAAGGTCACCCACGCGAGGAGCGGCACACCGACCGCGCACACGACGGTCGCGGCGAGCAGCCGCACCTGGACCGGCCGCCGGAAGCGACGCCGTACGTACCGCTGGGTCTCAAGGAGCGCGGCGCACAGCGCGACGTACAGCACGGCGACCGTGCTCCAGCCGAGCCACAGCTCCCACGGGAAGGCCGCCTGCTGTCCGGCCTCGTCGAGCTGTCGGCCGCGCAGGGCGTCGAGGCGGCTCATGATGTCGCCGTCGGCGCCGGGTTCTGCCTGGAGGCCGAGCACCTGCTCGGCGTAGAACAGGTAGGCCGCGCGCAGCGGGGAGTCGTCCGGCTCCTGGCCCCAGCGCTCCACCCAGCCGGAGTACACGGCGATCAGACCGGTGATGGTCTGCAGGTCGTGGCGGCCCTCGCGGCCGGTGACGTTCTCCGAGGCGGCGAGCGCGAGGCTCTGGTGGGCGACCGAGGTCTGGGTGTGGAACTCACCGCTCATGTCGCCCTCGGGCCCGCTGTCGCGGACCGCCTCGTGGGCCTTGCGCATCGCGCTCTGCGCGGTGTCGACGGCCAGTATCCCGGGGGTGCTCGACGACGACAGCGGCACGGTGTCGTCGTGCACGCCCCGGTAGGCGAGGAACAGCACGAGGGTGGTGGCGGCCCCGAGGGCAAGGAGCAGCCTGAGTCTTCGCCGCAGGTCCCGGCCGGTGGTGCTCACGGCCGGGCCTCGAAGCGATGCCCGCAGGAGGGGCAGAACCGGGCCGCCGCCGGTGCCTGGTGGGAGCAGGCCGGGCAGGGCACGGTGGCCCGGCCCGGCCCCCTGGCGGCCGTGCCCTCGGCCGCGTCGTCGCCGCCGGTGCCGGACGCGGGGCCGTAGCTGCTGTGGCTGCTGGCGGTGATCAGGTGCTCGAAGTCGACGGCCGTGACGTCGGGGCGCAGGGTGACCCGTCCGGTGCTCGCGTCGTCGATCCGCACCAGCAGGGCGAGGCGGTCCAGCTGCTCGTCGGCGCCCATCGCCTGGGCCAGCTGCGCCGCCCGGCCCAGCTGGTGCTCGGCGAGGTCGCGTTCGCCGCGGCGGTGGGCGTCGGTCGCGGCGGCGACGGCCTCGCCGAGCCGCTGGTGCTGCTCGAAGTGCTCGACCTGAGCGTCGGTGTGCCGGGACAGGGCCGGGTTGTCGGTCCAGTGCACCAGGCAGGGCTGCGGCGTCGGCAGCCGTGCCCCCCGCGCGCCGGGCACGTCGACGGCGACGACGGCGAGCTGCAGGTCCTCGCGGCGCGGGCGCCCGCCCGGGTCGGCGGACAGGCACAGCTGGTAGCGGCGGGTCTCGTCGCCCCAGGCACGGGTGACGAACCGCCCGGTCCCGTCCTCGGGGGTCAGCTCCGCCTCGGTCGGGAAGACCTGCTTGAGGTAGCGCACCTCGGCCCCGGGCATCAGGGTCACCGTGATCGCCAGCTCGGGGACGGTCTTGGTGAGCAGACGGGCCACCAGCTTCTCGTACGCCGCGGGAAGGGCCCGCGCCTCCCGCACCGAGGCGGCGGAGCCGTGCAGTCGGCGGGTGATGCCGAGGAGTTCGCGGGCGTCCCAGCCGTCGCCGATCCCCCACGCGTCGCAGACGAACCGGCCGGTGCACGCCTCCAGGACGCCCGCCAGCGGCATCTGCTCGTCGTGCTGGTTCTTTCCGTCGGTGAGCAGCAGGACGTGCCCGATGGGGGCGTCCTGTTCGGTCAGCAGCCAGCGGGCGAGGTCCAGCCAGGCGCCGATGCAGGTGCCGCCGCCCGCGACCAGGCCGTGCACCGCCCGCTGCGCGCGCTCCCGGGTCTCGTCCGAGGCGCGGGCCATGTTCGGGGTGTCGGGGTACACCATGGTCGCCCGCTCGTTGCCCCGCACCACCGCGAACGGCGTGCCGTCGGGCAGTTCGCGGATCGCGGCGACGGCCGCCTCCTGGGCGGCGTGCAGCTTCTCCGGCGGCCAGGTCATCGAGCTGGAGCAGTCCAGGGCGAGGACCTGCGCGAGCACCGGGCCGCCGCCCTCAGCGCCGTCCACGCGCACGCTGAGGATGGCGTGCATCTGCGGGTCGCTCGCCTCGCCGGAGAGGTACTTCCACTGGCTGACCTCGAGGCCGACGGTGACCTGCCCGGCCGCCCCGCCCGCCCCCGGCGCTCCTGTCTCCACCATGTCCGTGCGCCTCCTCGACCTCGTCGTCGGTCGCCCTCGCCGCCGCTCGCTCACGCCGTACGTCGTCGGACCCGCAGCAGATCGCGGACGGCGACCGGCTCGGGGAGCACCGCGTACGCCCGGTCGAGCAGGTCGCCGCGCTCACCGACGCTGCCCGCCTGGTCCGCGAGCCGCTTCAGCGACCGGGACAGCAGGTCGGCCAGCGCCTCCTCGGTGTCCGCCGGGCCGAACAGCTCGCCGGTGGGCAGGCCGCTCCCCCAGCCGTCGGGCGGACGGCAGCCGAGCGCGTGCTCTCTCAGTTCGGTGGCCAGGCGGTCCCAGGAGCCGCTGCCGTCCAGGTGCAGCCCCGCGAGGCGTTCGGCCGCCTCGCGCAACTCGGCGGCGCCGGGCGCCGATCCGCCGGGAAGCCGCCCGGCGAGGACCCGGATCGCGGCGACGCGCGCGGCGTCGTAGTGCCGCGACGTGGTCGGCACCTCGTCCAGGACGGCGACGGCCCGGTGCCGGTCGCCGCGGCGCAGCTGGACGCGGGCGAGCCCGAAGGCGGCGCTGCCCTGGGTGCGGTCCCGGCGCCGTACGGCCTCGTAGTACTCCTCGGCCTGCCGTTCGCGGGCCTCGGCGCGCCGCATCCGGGCCAGGGCCGACCCGGACCCGGGTGTCGTGGCCTCCTGCCCGGCCGGGTCCCGCAGCCGCTCGGCCAGGTACTCGGCGCAGTATCCGAGGGCCAGCTTCGGCGCGGCCTCGCCCGGCAGGGCGGCGTAGGCGGCCACGAACTCGCTCTCCGCCGACTCCACTTGGCCCCGGGTCAGATGGACGAGGCCCTGGTGCCAGAAGATCCGCCAGTCGTAGTCGCCGCCGCGCTCCTTGGCCGTCCGCACCCACGCCGCGGCCCGGTCGGCGTCCCCCGCCTCCAGATAGGCGCGGCACAGCCACAGCGCCGTCTCCGCGGTGCGCAGCGCCGGGTCGCTTTCCGCCCGCGCGGCGATGCGGTCGGGGGTGTCGGCGGCGAGTCCGCCGAGCAGTACGGCGGCGGCGTCGTCGGCGTCGGGGAGGGGCACGGGCAGGGCGCGGGCGGTCTCCCGGGGGTCGGGAGCTCCGACGGGCAGCTCGGGCGGGGCGGTCGCGGGGCGGTGGGTGAAGTGCTCAAGCGCGGGGACCGTGCCGAGGGCGGCGCCGAAGAGCGCGGCGGTCGGCTCGAACCGGGTGGACCGCTCCGGATACGGCTCGTGGCCGCTCAGCGCCTGGTGCTCGCGCAGCACCTCCCACAGCTGGCGGGCCATGGCGGCGGCCGAGCTGAAGCGGGCGGCGGGTTCGGGGTGGGTGGCGCGGCGGATCAGCGCGTCGAAGGAGCGGGCGGCGAGACCGGCGGGCGTACCGGCCCGCTCGGCGAGGACCTTCAGGGTGCGGCCGACGGCGTACAGGTCGCTGTCGACGTCGAGGCCGCGCGCGTCGCGTTCCTGCTTCGGCGGGGCGTAGCCGAGGGTGTACACAAGGCCGGAGGAGCGGTCGTCGATCCGGCGGATGGCACCCAGGTCGATGACCTTGATCTCGCGGCCGTAGTGGATGACGTTCTCGGGCTTCATGTCGCAGTAGAGCAGCCCCTGCTCGTGCAGGTACTCCAAGGCGCCGAGGATCTTGCAGCCGTACGTGATGACGTGCCCGAACGCGAAGCCGCCGGGCCCGAAGAGCCGGGCCAGGTCCTCTTCCGCGGCGAACCGGATCCAGGCGAGGGAGCGGCCGCCGACGTACTCCATCACGATGTAGCCGGTCGGCTCGCTGTCGCCGGGCGCCTGGTGCTGTACGTACGTCACGATGCGGACGATGTCCCGGTGGTGCAGCGTGGTGAGCGAGCGGCGTTCCTCGACGGCGGCCCGCCGGGCCACGGCGTCCCCGGTGTTGATCAGGCCTTTGAGGACGACCCGCAGGCCGGGCACGCGGGTGTCCTCGGCGAGGTAGACCCAGCCGTGGCCGCCGACCGCGAGATAGCCGAGCACCTCGTAGTGCCCGGCGATCCGGTCGCCGGGGTTCAGTTTCGGGTGGAAGGAGTACTCCGTGCCGCACCCCGGGCAGTAGCCGTGGTCCGGTGCCGGGCCGCCGTCGTAGGAGACCCCGATCGTGCCCGGGCAGTTGTCGACCCCGCAGCGTCTGCCCCCGGTGGGCGGCCGGGCCGCGGTGTCGGCGGCCTCCGAGGGCTCCGGGGCGGGCAGATGCGGCAGCACGAGGAGCCCGTCGCGGTCCAGTTCACCGGCGGTCGGCCCGGAGGGAAGCCGCGCGCCCTCGCCCGTACCGGTCGGTGTCCCGCTCTCCTCGGCGTCCCGTTCCGGCGCGTCCGGCGCCGGAGGGTCGGGGGCGACGGCCCGCCGCAGGCAGGTGTCGCAGAACCCGGTCACCATGATCGAGCCGCCCTGGCAGTCGGCTCGGACGCAGGCGGTCCCGCTCATGCCGGGCCTCTGTCCTGGCCGGGGCGGCCGCGGTGGGTGTCGACGTGGTGGGTGTAGGCGTCGACCGCCGCCTCGGCCGCGGGTACGTCGCAGGGGCGGGCCTGGAGCAGGTCGTGTGCCCGGAGATAGAGGGCGTCCACCGCCGGGTCCTCCTCGCCTTGGATGGCGTGCTGGTGCAGGACGTGGTAGCTGCGCAGGCGGCCCGCGAGTTCGTCGCGGCGTTCGCGCAGGCGGTCGAGCCGGGCGAGGTGGCGGGTGAGGCGGGCGGCGACGCGTTCCGCGAGGCGCTCGTAGCGGGCCAGGTCGGGGCCGCGGTCGGGGGCTGGATCGCGGTCCGGGGCGCGGCCTTCCGCCCGGAGCAGGTCGGCCAGGGCGGCGTGGGCGGCCACCAGGTCCGAGTCGACGGGCCGGACGCCGTACGGCACCACGGCCGCCCGGCGTTCGCTCAGGGCCCCGGCGAGCGGCCCGGTGATCTCTCGCAGCCGTGCGACGAGCCGTTCCCCGCGCTCGCGCGCGGGCCGCACGAGGAGTTCGCGGCGGGCGCGGTGATAGCAGCTGTCCGTCGTGCGGAAGACCAGCAGCAGCCTGCTGCCCCCGGCGTGCAGCACCTCAAGGAGGTCGAGCAGGGCGGGCGGGTCGAGTGCCTCGTCGACGCCGACCACGACCAGGTTGAGGGTGACCTTCGCGGCCCGGATCCGGTCGAGGACCGAGTCCCCGGGCCCCGGCCACAGGCCCATGCGTTCGGCGATCCGCTCGGCGATCTCCGCGGAGGTGAGTCCGCCCGCGTGCACGGCGAGATCGTGGCCGCCTGCCGACGGGACGGTGCCCGGCGGGTCGAGGGAGGCACGGCCGACGGATGCCGCGGTGCGTAACTCCCGGTCGGCGAGGGTGATGGCGCGGCGCAGCGTGGCACCGCGGGCGGCGTCGACGTGCCGGACGACGCTGATCTTCACCTGTCGGCCGTCGTCCCGGAGCCAGGCGGCGAGACGCTGGGCGAACGGCTCGTCGAGCAGCGCCTCCGCGGCGTCGTCCTCGGTGGAGCGCAGCCGGTCGTCGACGGCGGTGGGCCCCTCGAGGAACGGCTCGACCTGGGGCAGGTGCCGGACCACTGTCTCGGCGGGGCTCATGAAGGAGAACCGGTTGCCGTGCTGGTCCTTCTGCCCGGTGAGCACCATGCCGATGACCTCACCGGTGGCGCTGTCGGCGACGCCCGCGCCGCTGCAGCCGGGGCTGGCCAGTTCGCCGGGGCTGGTGGGGCTGAGCTGCACCTGCCCGTCGCGTCCGCAGCCGCCGACGACGGTGGCGCGGAACCAGATGCCGCCGTTGTGGTCGTACGGGAAGCCGTACATCCGCACCGCGCGGCCCGGCGCGGAGAGCCGGTGCAGCCGGACCGCCTCCTCGACGGGCCGGGGCCGCTCGAGGCGCAGCAGCGCGACATCCCCGCTGGGGTCGCCGTCCGCGTCCCGTGTCTCCGGTGCGTACGCGTCCCCGTCCACCCAGGCGGTGACCGCGGGCACGCGGTGGCCGGCGGCGCCCACGAACTCCGCGGTGACCCGGGCCGCCGCCCGGTCCACCACATGGGCACAGGTGAGGACCTGGTCGGGGCTCAGCAGTATGCCGGCCCCCGCGATCTCCCCGTCAGCGCCTCGGATCCGCACGGCCCAGCTCGGCGTCTCCGTCGACGAGGCGGCTTGGACTCCCCCGCCAGCAGCCATACTTCGCAACTATACGGGCGCCTGCCCCTGTCGCATACTGATGCGATACGAGATCAACGGGCCTTCTGGGGAGGCGAGTTGTCGAACGAACCGGGGTTCGTGGGACTGGCCGATGTGATCCGTCAGATCAGGGGCGAGCTGGAGGCGGCCCGCCTGGAGAGCCAGGGCGAGGACCTGGGCTTCACCGTGGAGAACGTGAGCCTCACCTTCACCGTCCAGGTCCACCACTCCGGAACGGGGCGCGGCGGAATCCGCATCGGCGTGGTGACGGCCGAACTCGGCGGCAACGTCGACCGGCAGGCCACCCATCAGGTCCAGGTCGACCTGACTCCGGAGCTGGCGAGTGGGGGGCGGGTGAATGTGAGCCGGGACTAGGGGCCCGGTACTAGGGGCCCGGGTGATGTGGGCGATGTGGGCGGTCTATTGAGCGTGGTCAGGCTGGGGAGAAGTGGTCGAGCACGATCGCGATCCGGATCTCAGAACCTCGTCGTCCGCATGCGCGCCGAACTCGGCGACGCGTACCTCCGCGATGTGCTCGTACCGGTTGATGCGGTCGGTCCACTCCGCCTCGACACCGAACGCCACCTGCGCGAAGCCCACCCGGCCGACGGCCTCGGCCAGGCCCGGATCGCCAGCGGCCAGCAGCCGCACCGGCGCGCCAAGCGCCACGGTGTGCGGCGGCACGAAGTACTCGTCCGGCACAACGGTGCGCGCATGGACGAGCGCGCCGACAGCGACCACGGATCCGGCCCCCAACCGCGCGCATTGCAGGACCGTCGCCGCGGTCGCCACGTAGACGCACCTGCCGACCTCACAGCCCAGCAGCGTGGCATGCGGCCCCACGAAAACGTGGTCGCCTACGAGCACCGGCTGATCACCGGCGACCGCAGACCCGCGCAGCACCGCGTTCTCGCAGATCACCGCCGCCTCCCCGACCTCGATCCGGGACCCCTCGGCATCGAGCACCGCGCCGTACATCACCCGCGCCCTTGGCCCCACGCGGACATCACCGACCAGCGTGGCCGTCGGGGCGACGTAGGCGGTGGGATGGACCTGCGGTTCATGCCCGCGATGCCGGATAAGGATTCCCTGCGTTTCAGCGATCATGAGCGGATTCTCGACCGCACGGCCGCGAGCATGCTGGCGGATTTCCGACGTCGAGTTCGTCGAGACCTGCGCCATCGCCGATCTGAGTCACTACAGGGCGGACATGGGCTGATGCAGCACTAGCGTGGCCGCGGGGCCGAGCTGGCGACCGTCATGGCGGCTGGGTCCGCCTCGGAGCCGGTCATGTCGACCTCCCTACCGGCAGCCGGACCGCAAGCCGCCAGTGCCGCGGCCCGTCCGGCCCGGCCTCGAACGCGCCATGCAGCGGCCGCACCCGCTCGGCGAGGCCGGGCAGGCCGTGCCCGGACGTCGGGAAGGCCCCCGAGCCCGGGCCCGCGCTCGCCTCATTGACCACACCCAGCTCCAGCCCGTCCGGCGCGACCGCCACCCGGACCTTGATCGGCCCGCCCGTCCCGTGCCGCAACGCGTTCGTCAGACCCTCCTGGAGGATTCGGTACGCGGCCCGGGACGACTCCTCGATGCTGCGCAAGGCGGCCCGCGCCGCCACCCCGCTCCAGGCCCCGTCCACCCGCACCGACCGGCCGAAGAGACTCAGCCCCGCCTCGGCGTCGAGCGGCAGGGACAGGCCCTCGAAGAGCAGCAGTCCGCTCAGCAGTGCGCGGGCAGCAGCGGCAGGCTCGCCAATGCGCCGCAATAGGCGAACAGCGTGCCCGAATACGTGGAGCCGCTCAGCAGCGGCCGGATTCCCCTGATCATGAGTCGACCAGTATCACCGGGTGTCTCTCCGAGGGCCTCCCCCGATCGAGGGAGGCCCTTTTCCCGCCTTACCGCGATGTGCGTACCGGGCTCCGGAAGTCAGGATCGTGGCCTGCCCAGTTGACCGGAGGACAGCTGATGAACACGCAGCCGTTGAACACGCGGGGGACACAGACCATGTCGACGCAGCCGAATCACACGGCGGACCCGTATTTCCCCGGCCCGCTGGGCTCCACCCCTGCCGTACGGCCCCCGGCCGGCCGGAACGGCGCGGCCGGGCCCGCCGTGGTCCTCGGCATCATCAGCCTGAGCACCTCGGTCTTCTTCATCGGCGGTGTGCTCGGCGTGATCGGCCTGGTCCTGAGCATCGTCGCCCTGGCGAAGGCGGGACCAGCCGGTACTGGCCGGGGCAAGGCCATCGCCGGCCTGGTGGCGTCGGCCCTGGCGATCGTGGTGGCCGTACTGGTCGTCGTCTTCATGGCCTGGTACGCCAACCAGACACAGGAGTGCTACCAGCCCGACAGCTTCCACCAGTACACGCAGTGCGTCCGCCAGCAGCTCTCCGGTGAGTGACCGGCAACCGGCGACGAGGACGAGGACGAGGACGAGGACCACTGTGCGAAATCTGCGAAATGGGCGATCAGCTGCCTTCCTGGCCATAGGCATCGCGGCGACTTTCATCTCAACGCTGACACCCCAAACGACCTTTCCCCCGGCTTCTTCGCCTTCCTTGGCTCGAGCCTCCGCGTCCAAGGACACGCTGCGGAAATACACGCGCCAGAAGCCCCATTGGCAGCGCTGCCACGCGAAAAACCCCGCCGCCTTTCAGTGCGCGACCGTCCAAGTGCCCCTGGACTACGCCGATCCCGACGGCAAAAGCATCGGCATCGCGATATCCCGGCTGAGGGCGGGCAGCGCGCAGGAGCGTCGCGGTGTTCTGCTGCTCAACCCCGGCGGCCCCGGCGGGCCGGGACTGAATCTGCCGGTCGGGCCGGAGCTGAGCCTCTCCCGGGCCGTGAAGAGGCAGTACGACCTCATCGGATTCGACCCGAGGGGGGTCGGCCAGAGCTCCCCCGTCGGCTGCGGTCTGACGCGCGAGGAGCAGGACGCGGAGCCCGCGTACCGGGCCGAGACCTTCGCCAAGGACGTGCGGTGGGCACGCGCGGTGGCCGCCAAGTGCCGGGCCCGGCAGGGCGACAGGCTGCGGCACCTCACCACCCGCAACACCGCGCGCGACATGGACGTCATCCGTGCCGTGCTGGGCGAGGAGAAGATCTCCTACCTGGGCTTCTCGTACGGCACCTACCTCGGCGCCGTCTACGCGCGGATGTTCCCCCGGCGCGCCGACCGGTTCGTACTGGACAGCGCGGCGGACCCGGCGCGGTACGGGCGGGGCATGTTCCTGAGCATGGCGCGGGCGACCGAGCCCGCCTTCACGCGGTGGAGCGAGTGGACCGCCCGGCGGCACACGACGTACCACCTGGGCCGCACCCCGGCCGAGGTCCGCGCGACCTTCTGGGACCTGGTCGCCCGGGCCGACCGCAGGCCCATCGACGACAACGGGACTCTCCTCACCGGGGACGGCATCCGCGCCGGGCGCGCCACGTTCTTCCGCGTCCGGAAGGCCGCCGCATGGGTCGCCGGGCTGAAGCGGGCGGCCGCGCGCGGGAGGCCGGACCCGTCTGGCACGCCCCGGTCGGCCCCGGCTCCCGCCCCGTCGGCGTTCGCCCGCGACGTTCCCCCGGACAACGGGACCGCGAGCACCTGGGCCATCTTGTGCGCCGACACCCGTGCGTCGTGGCCACGCGATCCCGAGCGGTACCGCCGCGACGCCATCCGCGACAAGGCCCGGTATCCGCTGTACGGCGACTTCGCGTCCACCATCAAGCCGTGCGCCTTCTGGACGCCCGGCAGCGAGCCCGCGACCACGGTCAACAACAGCGGCAGAGCGCTGATCGTGCAGAACGAGTGGGACTCCCAGACGCCCCTGGCCGCCGCCCTGGCCCTGCACCGGGCCCTGCGCGGCTCCCGGATGGTCACGGTCGCCGGAGGAGAGGGGCACATCGTCCACGGCACCAACTCCTGCGCGGACAGGAGCACCACGCTCTACCTGACCACGGGCAGGCTCCCCGCCAAGGACCTGACCTGCCGGGCGGCTGCTCGGCAGTAGGCGCGATCCCGCGGGCCTCCTGGCGAAACCCTCGAACTACTGGCGAGTATCACGATCAACGACCAGAGCTTCGGACGGGCCGCGGAATCGAACCCCTTGCGTGTCAACGGTCCGTTGCGTGTCAATGGTCCGGGCAGCACCTGGAGCAACACCGAAGCTCTGGCGCCCCGTTCGCCTCCCCCGACACCGCCCATTCCCCTAAAGGGGTCTTCCTCACCATGTCACCGGGCACCCCACGCCCGTGCGCTGTATGTTGAGAAATGGCCTTAAATTTCTGCAAGTCCGACTTGCGGAAATCGGAGCGGCGGATCCCGTGGCGGGACGAAGGTGTGGTGGACGTGAGCGACGAGTTCGTCGACCCGCCGGACGGGCTGCGGTTCCGCGATGTCTTCCGGGCCCCCTTTCGTCGGCCGGGTCCCCAACCGGTGCCCCCGCGCCCGCGGATCGTGCCGAAGGACCTGCTTCCCACGTGGGCCGGACCGAAGATCAAGCGGTGGCACCCGGACCTCGTCTTCGAACCGTTCCCGTACCTGCGCCGGGCCGAGCTGACCGTGCCGGTCGCGCCGAACGCCGCCCCCACCGACAGCGACGTCTTCGAGAGCCCGGACGGCCAGCTCCGGTTGGCCCTGCCCGGCTACGTGCTGGTCTACGACCGGGTCGGCGAGGCCGACGAACCCCGGATCAGCATCACCGACCGCGAGGGCGTGGACACCCTCCTGGTGACCTTGATGACCATTCCGCCCTCGGCGGGATGGGGCATCGGCACGCTGTCGCACTCCATCGTCGTCGCGCTCACCTACCTGCTGCCGGTGACCGGAGGCGGCGGCGAGATGACGCACGAGCTGGAGTTCACCAAGGTCACCTGGGACGGCCCGCGGGTGATCGCCGAGATGCCCCTCACCGCCCCGGGGCTGCGCGAACAGCTCCTGGCGGCGATGTCGTCGCCGCGTCACCACGTGAACCTGGTGGTGATCCGCAGGATCGCCGTGGGAGTCCCCACCGACTACCGGTTCGAACAGACCGGCGAGATCGGCTATCTGGAACAGGTCCTGCGGCTCGACTACGTCTCACCGCCGACGCCCCTGGTGCTCTCCGCGGCCCAGCTGGAGCGGCTCGGCGGCGCGGCGGGCCCGGTGTCCCCGATGCGGCGGCTGCGGATCTCCTTCAACGGACGCGGACACCCCTACTGGCAGGACCCGGTCCGCCCCGAGCAGTTCTACTTCGTACCCGACCGGTTCCTGCTGGCCCGGACCCCCACCGGGCCCGCGCTGCGGGTGCGTGCCGCCGACGCCGAGAGCGAGGAGGACATCCGGATCACGGCGGAGTTCTTCGCCCGCGCCGTGACCGACCCACGAAGGCTGCAGCAGGCCCGTCCGACCCTGGAGGAGCGGGCCAGGACCGACGGGGCGACCGCCCCGGTCCGCCTGGAGGTGCTGTCGGAGGCACAGCCCGTGCTCCGGCTCGCCCTGCCCGAGGGCGGCGCCGCGCCCTCGGCGCTGACGTACCGGCCCGGCGCGCTGATCGACCTGGAGCTGGGCGTGACACACGCCGAGACGCTGAAGTACGACGACTTCCGGCTCGTCTACGAAGCGCTGCTCGGCTCCTCGCTCAGCCTGCTGCGCGGCGAGGTGCGCATCGGAGCGGGCGGCGACCAGCCCGAGGACATTCCGCTGGAGCTGCGCCTGGAGAACATGGTGGGCGACGCCCTCAGCCTCACCCTCGGTGACGTGCAGCCGGACCGGATCACCGGCACCCTCGCCAACGACACCGAGAGCCCGGCCCGCGTCGACCGGCTCGGCGTGAGCGCCGTACTCGGTGAGCGGGAGGTGCCGCTGCGCGTCGACGGCCTTGCGGCAGGCCGCAGGCTGGCCGCGGCAGAGCGGGCGGAGATCGTTCTGGTGCCCGGCGAGACGCTGCCCGCGGGCGGACCCGACCGGATCGTCCTCGACCAGAGCGGTGTGGTGACGGAGCCCGACCGGCAAGCCGTGTGGGACCGGGTCTTCGACCGCACGGCCAACCCGCAGCTCACCCGGAAGATCCAGGTGGAGGCGGTGGCGTCGATGTTCACCGCCCCGGACCGGCCCGCGGACCGGGTGGCCGCGTTCGTCGTGATGGTGGAGAACGGCGGCACGGTACGGCTGACCGAGTCGGAGCTGGCGGCGGCGACCACCGTGCGTACGCCGATCCAGCCGCTGCTGACCGGTGTACCGGTGCCGCCGCTGCGCTACCGGACCGAGACCTGGTGGCAGAGCGGCGGCGTCGGGGAGAGCGCGTGGAGACAGACGTCCGCGACCATCCTCGTGCCGGTGCGGTCGGTGCCGACGCCATGACGCAGCTCACCGGCCTCCCGGATCTCGGCCGACCCCTCGACACCCTGCCGGGCGCCGCCTACCAGGCACGTGACCGTCTCGGCCTCGGGGTGCTCCTGCCCTCCGCGCTCACCCTGGAGCCCCTGCCGGAGGGCGGCGTCGCCCTCCTTGTCACCCTCCTGCGCCAAGGGCTCAAGGCCAGCGGCCGGATCGAGGCGGGGTTCGCCGTCGGGACCCCCTTGACCGAAGCCGGTGACGTCGCCGCCACCAGCGGAACCCCTCTGCTCCTTTCGGCGGCCGAACCGCTGCGCGGAGTCCTGGAGGTGTCCGCCAGGTTCGGTACCCCCGGCGCGGCGCTGGCCCCGCCCCTCGCCCTGGGCCCGCACACGCTGACCACCACGCGGGTCGTCGCCGAACTCCCCGCCGATCCCGCGGTGTTGGCCGCCCGCCTGGTGCGCGAGGGAACCGTGCCGGTGGACGCGGCGCTGCGGCTCACCTTCCAGGCCGTCGCGCCGACGCTGCCGCTGCGGGCGACCGTCGATCCCCAGGCCCTGCTCGCCACCTTGACCAGGCGCTTCGGCCCAGGGGCGACGGTCCCCTTCGACAGCCTCACCGCCGCCCTCGACGAGGCCGTGTTCGGCGCCCCCTCGCAACCCGACCGGGCGGCGGCGCTCGCCCTGCGGCTGCGGCCCGCCGTGTCCCGGCCGGAGCCGGTCGCCAGGCCGCTGCACCGGCTCCTCGACCAGGTCCCGGCGGCCGCCCTCACCCTGGACCTGGCCGACGCCACGGCCGTCGACATGGACCAGGTCCTCACCCTCGACCTCGACGCGGCGGCCCGCGCGCTGGCCGCCAGCGATCCGGAGCGCTACGTCCGCGAGGTCGACGCGCCCGCACTGCCCACCGGCCGGACCGCGGTGACGTTCGCGGCGAACCTGCCCGCCCCGGTGGCGGGCCTCGCCCTGCTCCTCGCCGACCTACGGGTCCCGCCGACCGCCGCGCGGCCCCAGGAGGTCACCGCGAGCGTGCCCCTGACCGCACCCGGCGGCGTGACCTCCACGACGATCACCCTCGCGCCCGGGGAACGGCTCAAGGGCGAGGTACGCCTGCGGGCGGTCCTTGACGGCATCGGCGAGCTGGAAGGCCCCTGGCGGCCCGCGCACACCACCCTCCTGACGCTCGCCCCCGACGCGTTCCCCGTCCCCTTGACCGTGGTCCGCGCCACCCGCGCGCTCACCGCCCTCGCCGTCGCCGAGGTGCGCACGGCCGGTGGCACGACACTCGGGCGGGTGGACGCCGCGGGCCCCGTGCTCGCTGTCCCGGTCACGGAGAACGACCCCCCGGCGACGATCACGGTACGGCCGCTCGGCCCCGGCCAGGCGGTCCAGGTGCCGGTGGACCGGCGGCGGATCGAGCTGGACCCGGCCACGCTGCCCGGCTTCGGCACCCACCTGGCCCGGCTGCGGCACGCACCGGTGAGCGGCCCGCTGACCGTGCAGTGGCGACCGGAGGGCGGCGAGGCGGAGCCGGGGACCGTACGCCTCGACGCCGACCGGCCGCAGGCGGACATCCGCTGGACGGCGACCTCACCGTTCCAGCCGGGTGTGCTCTGGCGGACCGGCTCGGCGGACTGGTCCGCCCCGGTGGCTCCCCGGGACTTCCTCGTCATCGACGTCGACCCGCCGATCGTCGTGGACGGCATCGAGCTGCGGCCCGATCCCGACCGGCCGGGCAGCTGGACCTACGTCCCGCCCGGGCCGTTCCTCGACCACCCGAACGCCATCAGTCTCATCGACGCGGGCCCGGCCTCGTTCCTGCAGGTCACCAGCCGCATCGACCTGCCGGACGAGCGACGGGACGCGGTCCGGCGCGGCCTGGGACCCGGCATCGACATCCACCCGGCCGAGGTCCGGGTCACCCGGGTCAGCGTCGAGACGAAGTCACCGGACGGCGTCTGGACGGCTGTCGCCGAGGGCACCAGCTCCGGCATCCCGCCCTGGACCACCGCCCTGTCCGCGTCGCTCGACGGCGACCGGCGCACCGCGGCCCGGGCCGCCCTTGGCGGGACGGCGGGGTGGATGGCACTCGTCGCCGAGCTGACCGTCTCCGGGCGGCCCGTCCGCCGGACCCGGGACATCGCCGCACTCATCGACACCCCCCACGACTGACACGGCTGACGCGACTCACACGACTCACACGACTGAGGAGATCGACATGCTGCAGTTCCTCGGAGCCCTGGACCTCCCCGAGGCCACCGTCTACCTGGACGACAGTGACGACACGCTGGGCTACGTCCTGCCCAAGAACGTGGTGCTGCGCAGAGACACCGGCGGCAAGGCCGTGTTCAAGTTCCTCAAGTACCGCACGACCAGGCCGATGCCCAACGGCGACGTCGGGGCCGGGCTGGTCTTCATGGACGTCGAGCTGTCCCTGACCCCGGAACAGGACCAGGCCGTCCGGGTGCGGTTCGCCCAGCACGTCACCGCGCGCCGCGGGCCAGGCGCCCCACCGGTCGCACCCGAGCAGGTCACCCTCTCCAAGCCCACGGTCACCAAGGCGGATGTCGTCGTGGACATCCTGGCGAGCAGCGGCGCGCTGGTGCAGAAGGTCAACCACGCCGGGACACCGTCGATGTACGGCAACAACGTCGTGGCGATCTCCGCCGAGCTGAGCCAGCTGGGCGTGCCCGTCTTCGAGGCGGCGATGAGCGGCCAGGGCGCCGGGGGCGTCCGGGTCGTGTACCACCTGCGCTTCGCGGGCCGGATGCCGCCGGTCACGGTGACCGGCACCTGGACCGCCCAGAAGTTCTACAGCTTCGTCCAGGACGTGGACTTCGAGGAGAACTTCTGGTCCGAGGACGACTTCAGCGAGACGGTCTCCGAGCTCTTCGTCAACTCCGAGTCCCGTATCGTGCGCACCGATCCCGGCGCCCTGGAGACCAACGACCCCGAGGTCGCCAAGATGCTGACCGCGCTGGAGGCCTCGGTCGGCCAGCAGCTCGACGACGCGGTCAAGCGGAACCTGCTGGAGACGATCCCGCCGGAGAACCGCGACTTCTCCAAGATCCGCGACGAGGACTTCGAGAACATCCACCGCTCGGTCACCACCAACAAGATCGCCGACGTGCGGATCGAGGTCAGCCGGAACCAGGTGTTCGGCATCGACGTGTACCCCCAGGGCAACATGCAGTCCCTGCCCAGCCAGGGCTACAACTGGCCGGATTACATGCAGGAGGTGGACACCGACGATCCGTTCTTCCGCCAGCTCAACCTGAACATCCTGGTCAACGCCGACTTCGCGGAACTGCCGATCTTCAGCGTCGAAGTGAAGATCGACTACCCTCCGCACACCGCGCGGCACGGCATCCAGACGTTCACGTTCCGGGGGCCCGAGGACGTGGGCAAGTTCACGGCGTTCATCGACGGCGGATCGACCGAGTTCACGTACCAGTACGTGGTCAACTACGTCGGCGAGAGCCGGACGTTCACCTCGCCGTGGGTCACCGACACCACCACCGACCTGATCATCAACATCGACGAGCTGGGCCTTTGGCTGGTCGACGTGGAGCTCGGCGACATGAACTTCGACCAGGTCAAGCGGGCCGTGCTGACCCTGGAGCACCCGGCGGTGAACGGCGCGCCGCTCGTCCAGCGCTTCCAGATCGACGCGCAGACGACCAAGCTGGCCATCAAGGAGGTGCTGCTCCAGCCCGTGCAGCCCTACGGCGGGTCGGTCAAGTACTTCATGCAGGACGGCCGCGAGTTCGTCAGGAACCTGAGCGCCCTGACCGGCCAGCGGTTCTACGTGGACGACCCGTTCTCCGCCAACCGCACGGTCCAGGTGCGCACCCGGGGCGACTTCGAACGGTCGGTGGACACCATCTTCCTGGACCTGTCCTACGACGACCAGGTCAACGGCTACCGGCAGACCGAATCGGTCGCGCTGTCGAAGGACAAGCGGTTCCTGGACTGGCGCTTCCCGGTGATCGACGAGCGGGGCGGAAAGGTCGTCTGGCGCACCGTCACCACGTTCCGCGACGGCAGTGACAAGGACTCGGGCGAGCAGACGCTCACCGGCTCCCTGCTGCTCGTGGGCCCCGCCTCGGACACCCTGACGGTCACCGTGGTGCCCGACCTCGTCGACTGGACGGCCACCAAGCTGGCGAAGGTGACGCTCCACTACACCGACCCCGGCAACCAGATCGACGACACGCAGACCTTCGTCTTCCGCAAGGGCGACACGGAGAAGACGTACGAACGGGTCGTCCTGGACCGGACGTTGAAGCGCTACGAGTGGCAGGCCGACTACTTCCCGCTCGACGGCGGCACCCCCCACCACACCCAGGGCACCGGCACCGACGAGGTCCTCATCCTCGAGAACCCCGCCTGAGAGGGCCGCGCACATGCTCCAGGAGAAGCCCCCGTACTACCGGATCGACGACAAGCTGATCCTCGGTGACCACGCCGACCCCCGGCAGTTCTACTCCATGCCGCTGGCACCGCGCTTCGTGACCCGCGCGGACGGCGCCATGGAGGTGCCGTCGTTCCAGCTCATCAAGTTCCGGTCGGAGACCCTCAGCGGCGGCTTCGCCGACTTCGACGTGCACCTGGGCATGACCGCGGCCGAACAGGCGGACGTGACAGCCGCGTTGAAGAGCTTGTCCGGCCTGTCGCAGACTCCGCTGGTGTCGCCGCTGCCGGTCATCGACGGGTCGGTGTCGCTGATGCTGTTCGGTCACAGCGACGAGGGCGGTGGGGGCGCGGGCGGCGATCCCATCTTCGTACGGACCGCCCTGCACGCCGCGAAACCCTCGCTGTACGGGGACAACAGGGCCGCGTTCTCCGTCGAGCTGGACGAACGCGGCACGACCATCCTGGACCGCGCGATGCGCGGTGAGCTCTCCCCCATCGGGGTCGTGTACAGCCTCGACTACCTGGCGCTGCGCCCGGCCTACCACGTCAAGCTCAGCATCGACTGGGACCGGGTGCAGGACATCCTGGACACGTCCTTCGGCCATGAGGGCCTGTTCGACTCGCTGCAGATCCAGGACGTGATGGAGCGCCTCGAGGAGGAGCGCGCGATCGTCTACGAGGTCGACACGTTCATCCCGGAGGACGACGAGACCGGAACGTTCACCCAGCGCCGTGACGCGGCCGCGGCCCGCGCCCGCGACATGATCACCGACGCGTTCTTCGAGAGCTCGCTCGCGCCGCTGCGCGAGGAGCCCGACGGGTGGGACCGGGCCCGCGAGGTGGTCAGCGCGTTCGCCCCGAGCCGCAGCACCCCGTCCGGCGCGTTCACCTACAAGCGCACGCACTACAACCGGGTCGACAAGAAGCGCCTCGACGTGGACCTGTCGGAGCGGACGACCGTGCGCCGCACCATCTATCCGCAGGGCCATCTCAGCGGCCTGTTCCGGGAGTTCGGCGCGGGCCTCGATCCGGACCGGCTGATCATCAGCGTCGACGCCGACGACCCCTGGTTCAAGCGCCGCCGGCTCAAGGTCGTCTCCCAGGCCGACTTCGTCCGCGACCCCGTACGCGCCCTCACCGCGTCCGCGACGTACGGCGGCACCGTCAAGACGGTGCGCCTGGACGCCCAGCACACCGAGGACGAACTCAGCTGGCCTTCCACGCTCTCCGGCGGGGCGATGGTCCAGCCGGTGGACCTCACGTTCACCGTGGACCTGGTGCCCGCGGACGGCGGGGAACGGCCCGGCAGACTGTCATCCCCGCCGGTCCAGGTCCTTGGCGACACGGTGGCCCTGGAGCCGCGCGACCTGTTCTCCCAGGAGCCCATCCCCCTGCTGACCCGCCCCGGCTTCCCGTTCGACCGGTACCCGCACATCGACGTACGACTGCGCTACGACGACCCCGGCCACCGCATCCGCCAGGACGACGTCGTCCGCCTCAGCGCCCAGCGACCGGACGCGACCTGGCACAGGTTCCTCGTGGGTGAGCCCGCGGGCCCGGTGCTCGCCGAGATCACCTACCGGGGCGCGGACCAGCGGGACCACGTCCTGCCGTCGGCCCCGTTGGCCGCGCCCCAGGTGGACGTGGCCGACCCGTTCCCGGCGCGGCTCAGGGTGACGGTGGTGTCGGCACTCGACTTCACGCAGGTGGAACGGGCGTGGGTGGACTTCTCCTACGACGACGCGGCACACGGCGTCCACGCCGAGGACACCGTGGAGATCAGCGAGGACACCCCCGTCGTCCGGCCGTTCGTCGTGGACCGGGTCGATCCGCGGGCCGCTCTGGTCCGCTACCGGATGACGCTGCTGATGCGCGACTCCACCGTGTTCGAGGGCCCGTGGTCGACCACGCTGCGGCCACGCGTCTTCGTCCGGGCTGACCTGCGCGGCCACCGCGCGGTGACCCTGCGCTCACCGGCCGACTTCGCCACCAAGGGCCTTGAGCGCATCCACGTCGAGGCACGGGCGCAGGATCCGCTCTCCGGCCTTTCGTTCGCCGACGCCTTCGACTTCACCGGCCCCGGCACCACCGGCGTGTTCGAGTTCGACTTCGTCGATCCGGCGCGGGATTCCTACGACCTGAAGGTCCGCAGGTTCTTCCGCAACGGCCTGTCCGAACAGCAGGACTGGACCCGCTTCGACGACGACGTGGTGACCGTCCCCGCGACCACCTGACCCGGGAGGCCTCCGTGCTGCAACTCGGCAACGACACCTTCGAAGAGGACGGCGTCCAGGTCCTCAGGGACTCCGCCGATCCCACCCAGTTCTGGTACCTGCCCTCCAGGGTCTCCCTGGGCACCCTGCCGGACGGCTCGCCCGCGTTCACGTTCATCCGCTACCGGCCCGCCGTGGGCGACGCCGGGATCACCGGCGGCGGGTTCCTCATGTTCCAGTCGGTGGTGACGCTCCCCGCCGCCACCCGGGCCAAGATCCTCGCGCGGGCGTCCGGTCTGCTCCGTGGCGCCGAGCCGAGGCTGGCCCCGGCCCCGGTGGACACCGGCACCGTGCGCTGCGTCGCGCTCAACCTCTCGGGCCCCGGCGGGACCACCACCGAACCCCCGCCCGGAGCCTTCGTCCCCGTCACGACGATCCTCGGCGCCACCAAACCCTCCCTGGTCGGTGACGAGACGGCCATCTTCTCGCTGGCCCTGTCCCAGCAGGGCGCCACCATCCTCAAGCAGGCCTTCGAGAAGGGCGCGACGCCGGTCGGGGTGATCTACGAGCTGCAGTACTCGGCGCTGACCCCCGACCTGCACGTGGAGATCACCGCCGACTTCGAGCGGGTCTACACGCATTTCTCCGCCGGTCTCGAGGCGCAGATCTACTGGCTGCGGGCCGGTATCGACGCCGGGTTCGAGAAGCTCGTACAAGACGGCGCCATCAAGATCAACGTGATCGACTACGACACCGCGCAGGACCGCCAGGAGAAGGAGAAGTGGGCCCTCGACTTCTTCAAGAGCGAGCTGCTGTCGAAGTGGTTCGAGCCGTCACTGGACCTGGGCAAGCTCAAGGGCGCGGATCCGCCGGAGGGTCTGGACGCGGTCCTTGAGCGGCTGAAGAAACTCCAGGGCGGCGGGACTCCGGCGGGAGGCGGGACCACTGGGGGCGGCGGTACGCCGAGCGGCGGCGGGACTGGGACCGGCACTGGGACCGGTTCCCCCGCAGGCGGCGGCACCCCCGGCCCCCTGCCCGCCGCGAAACTGGTCACCACCACGACCAGCCCCAGCCCCCTGCCCGCCGGGCACGCGTTGAGCCACACCCCGGCGGCCACCGGCACCACCGAGACCCTGCGCGTGCAGGGCCCGGCAGGCGCCGTGGTGACCGTGGACGGCCAGCCCCGCAGCGCCGACGCCAACGGCAACATCACCGTGGACGTACAACCGGGCACCACGCATCCCGTCACCGTCCACTGGCCCGCCCCGGCCCCGGTCACCGAGACGTTCAAGCTGCTCTTCACCTTCGACCAACCGCACGAGCAGGGCTTCTCCCCCTCCCCCTCGAACCCCGTCTACTCCTCCTACCTGCTCAACTCCCCGCTCCCGCCCGACCCCAAGTTCAGCCAGAGCGCCGCGCCCGGCCAGAGCCCTCCACCGGGCGGAGCGGCCGCCCTGCACGCCTGGCTGGACCGGCTGTCCGGGGCCAAGGCGGTGACGGTCAGCGCGCACGCCAGCTACGACGGGAACGACGCGCCGCACATCGTCGCGCTGAACCAGCGTCTTTCCGAGCGCCGCCTCGCCGTCGCCAAGGGGATCATCGCCAACCGGGCGACGGTCACGGCGGCGCAGGCCGCGGGCTTCAGCCGGGGGCGGGCCGCGGGCGGGGTCAAGCCGGAGGAGCAGCGGGTCCAGGACCGGGTCGCCGAGATCACCAGCCTGGTGGCAGCGCCGGGCCAGGCCGTCTCCCTCCAGGCCACGCTCTCCCGCGAACCCCGCCCGACCACCACCCCCACCGATCCGACCAACCCCACCAACCCGACTGATCCCACCAACCCCACCAACCCGCAGAGCGGTTCCACACCCGCCCTGGTGTCCTTCCGGCTGAGATTCGTCCGCCAGGAGGAGCGCAAGACACTCAAGCTCGTCTACGACCGCAAGAAGGCCGTGCAGCGCACCTACGCGCCGCAGGGTTTCATCGGGCTGCTCCTCGACCAACTGCCCAACAAGAACAGCCATCTCATCGACGTGGACCTGGACGACCCGTTCTTCCGCAAGCTGAACGTCGACATCGTCTCGCCGGCCGACTTCGAGCGCGTCGGGCTCTCGTCCGCCGACGTGTCCATCGACTACGGCGATCCCGCCGACGCCGCTCACCTCCGGCACGAGGAGTTCCGGCTGACCGCCAACGACCGCGGCCCGAAACGGTTCGAGACCTTCCTCAACGCCACCTACGAGCTCGGCTTCCGGGTCGGAGTGCAGTACCACTTCGACGCGGGTTCCGGCTGGGTCGGCGAGAAACTCGGCTACGAGCTGCCGCCGCGGGCCAGCGTCGACCGGACACTGACCGTGGACCCGGGCGACGACCTGGGGTTCCTCACCCTGCGGGTGTTCCCGGGCCGGATCGACGCCGGGATCGTGGAGGCGATCGACGTACAGCTCGACTACGACGACGGGGCGTCCTTCGCCCACACCGACACCCTCCGGGTGGTCCCCGGCGGGGACACCCAGCTGTGGCAGCTGCGGCTGAGCGACCCGGCTCAACGCGTCTGGAGCGCGAGGTTCACCCACCACCTCAGGAACGGCACCTCCCGCTCCGGTCCCCCGCTCACCGGCGAAGCGTCGTTCCTGCCCGTCGACGACCCCTTCACCGACGCGCTCGACATCCGTGCCGTGCCGCTGTTCGGACCGGGTGAGGTCCGGGAGGCCTTCCTCGACGTCGAGTACCACGACCCGGCCCACTCCTACGCCCGCACGGAACGGATCGACATTCCAGGCACCGCCACCGAACCGGTGACCCTGCGCCTGGCGCTGCTCGACCCGGCCCGTCGCACCTTCCGCCACCGGGTCACCGTCGTCACCGCCGACGGCAGCCTCATCCAGCACGCACCTGTGGACGGTGAGGAGACCATCATCGGGATCGGCTTGGCATGACACCCGCCCACGTCCGCGCTCCCGGTATCCGTTCCGCCGTGGAGTCGCTGGTCGCCCCGCTGGCGGGCGCGAGGGCCGCCGGTCCTTCCCCGGGATCCGCCCGCTCGTCCGGCCCGACGGAGCCCCGGCTGCCCGTGGCGCTGGACGAAGCGGTGGCCCGCCTTGAGGCGAGCGCGTGGCCGGACGTGGCCGCATCGTGGAGTCGGCTCACCCCGTCGGGCTTCCCGGTCGAGGTGACCGTACTGCCCGACCGGACGTGGCAGTGGGCCGCCGAGGTGGCCGGGCCTGAACTGCCGGAATCCGCCCGGCTCGACCGGGCACTGCGCCTGCTTGAGCGGACCGGGCCCCCGCTCCCCGCCGCCACCCGGCAGGCGCTGGTCTCCCACCAGGCCGGGCGGGACCTGCGCTTCGGCGCCTGGATCGCGGGCCGCGGCGAGCGCCTCAAGGTGTACGCGGAACTCACCACCGAACGCGCAGCTCCCGACGCCGCCGTCCCCCGAAGCGACCGGGCCTCCCCCAGGCCGTCCGGCACGTCACCGGCCGCGACGGCCGACCACCCCGGCGTTCCTCTGTCGGTGCTGCCGCCCGGCCTGCCCCTGCCGGAGCGCGTGGTGTCCGGGCTGGCACGGCTGCCGTACGGAACGATCCCCCGGTTGCTCGGCGTGGAGCCGACCCGGCGGCGGACCGAGCTGTATTTCCGGCTGCCTGCCTCGGGGCTCGACGACCTGCTTCCCTTCCTCCGCTCGACCGGCCACATCGAGGCACCGCGCGGGCTGGAGGAGGGCCTGCCCGACGGAGTGCGCCGCCTGTCGGGCCGCCGTCTCGGCCTCAGCATCGCCTGGGCCGCCGAAGGACCGCTGGAACTGGCGCTGTTCGTGACCGCCCGCACCCTGTTCCCCGGCCACCCTCAGGGGCTGCTGGGCCTGGCCCCGTATCTCACTGACCTGTCCGCCCGCCCCTGCCTGGTCACGCTGGTCCTCGATCCGGCGGGCCGGACGGTGACGACGCGCACGAGTGTCTGCCCGTGGCCTGCGAGGGACCGTTCTCCAGACGGAGCCTTGAGCGGGTCGATGCCATAGTCGCCGCCACGCGGGTACGTGCGGGCGGCAGTGGCTTCAACACCCGTTCTGAGGCGACTGGTTGGACCCTGCCAACCGGACCTCAAGGCGGGTGCGTGAGACGCGCGTGAGACGATCGGGAAACACACCACAGGGAGAGGGATCTCATGGGGGGCACGGGTCAGCTGCATGTCAGTGCGGAACTGGCGGGGGTACTGGAGCGGATCGACGCGCTCGGCGGAATGCTCGACGAACGGGCCGACGCCGCCGAGGAGTTGGGGCGGCTCCCGGAGGACACGGCGCGGGCGCTGCTTGACACCGGGATCATCCGGGCCGAACTCCCGCTGAGCCTCGGCGGATACGAGTTCGCGCCGCGGCAGCTGATCGAGACGGCCGAGCGGGCGAGCTACCACGACGCCTCGGCCGGGTGGACCACGTTCGCGCTGCAGATGATGACCGGGACCACCGCGGCGTACCTCGCCGCGGACGCGGCGGCCGAACTGTTCCCCGACGTGCGAAACGGCAAGTACGCGCTGCTCTCCGGGCACGGCACCCGACCGGGCCGGGCCGTCCCCGTGGAGGGCGGCTACCGGGTCAGCGGCCAATGGCAGTTCGCCTCCGGGATGGCACATGCCACCCACATCCACAGCGCGATCCAGGTCGAGGACACCGGCGAGCTGCGGGTCCTCGCGATGCCGAAGTCGCAGGTGACCCTCGACGGCAACTGGGACGTGCTCGGCCTTCGCGCGACACACAGCATCGACTACCACTGCACCGATGTGTACGTACCGCACGAGTACACCTACGTCGCGACCACGGACACCCCGGTCAACGGCGGTGCCCTCTACCGTCTCGGCCTGGTCAACATGTCAGCGATCGGCCACACGGGCTGGGCCCTGGGCGTCGGCCGACGGCTCTTGGACGAGCTGAAGCGGGTCGCCGCGGCGCGGACCGGTTCACGAGGCGCCCCGGTCGACACCTCCCAGTTCCACGCCGAGTACGCGATGGCGGAGGCCAGGCTACGGGCAGCCCGGGCCTGGGCGTACGACGTCTGGCGGAACGTCGAACACACCCTGGACCAGGGCGAGTTGCCGAGCCCGGAGCAGGACACTCTCATCCGTCTCGTCCTGAACCACACGACCTCGACCGTGTCCGAGGTGGGCCGCACCGTACACCGATGGGCGGGCTCGGCGGCGATCCGCCGCGGCCCGATCGACCGCTTCCTGCGCGACCTCGGGACGGGGACGCAGCACATCACGTCGAACCCGGTCGTGCTCCAGAACTGCGGCAAGTGGCTGAGCGGCGCCCAGCCGGACGCCCGGTGGAGCTTCCTCGACCTGGCCTGACCATTCGGGGACCGGTTCTCTGGGGGCCCGACCGCGCGGGCCCCAGAGACCCGCTCCCCGTCGCCGCAGTGCTCTTCGCTCACGCGTCGGAGGGCGTGCCCGGGGACCGCAGGCCCAGCCATTGCTCGGCGTTCCAGGCATGAAACCGCTCTACTTCGGTGAACCCCAGCTTCGCGGCGAGGCGCATCGAGCCTGCGTTGGCGGTCTGGGTGTGGAGCACGACCGGCTCGCCGGGAAGGGCGCCGCCGAACCAGTCCAGTGCCGCCGCACACGCCTCGGCGGCGTACCCGAAGCCCCAGGCCCGCGGCAGGAACAGGTAGCCGAGGTCCACCTTCCCCACGGCAGCCGGGCGACCGTGCTCCGGTGCCCTCCTGAGGAGGATCTGGCCGATCATCGCCCCGTCGAGGTCAACGACGAAACTCCCGGGCCGCCGCTCAGGAACCCCGGGCAGTTCGCGCTCAAGCCCTTCACGCGGGCGAGGGCCGCCGAGGTAGGTGTGCACCTCCGGCGACGCCAGCAGCTCGATGAACGTCGCACGGTCCCTGGCCTCGAGCTCGCGGAGTACGAGCCGATCGGTCTTGATCGGGGCAGGCGGCCAGGGGACGGACCCGAGTTCAGTCATGGCGGGCCACCCTACACACCAGGCGCCGCAACCCGTTCAGCCTGTCCAGAGGTCATTCGCTCGGGCACCTGCGGCTCACCGGAGCCGGACTGTGACGCCGCGCTGTTCGAGGAGCCGCACGATGTCCTCGAAGTAGGAGAGCCCGTCCTTCGGATCCTCCACGACGCCCGCCAGCGCGCGGCGGGCGATCTCGGAGTCGTGCCAGGTCAAGGTGAAGGGCGGGGCCACTCCGAAGCCACCGGCCAGGCAGTCCTTGAACGCGTTCCACTCCCGGCCGAAGTAACGGCCGGGCCCGAGCAGGGCCTCGGCGATCGCGCAGTGCAGACCGGGAACGTCCGTGACGAACCGGCCGTCGAGATGGTGCTCACCGCCGGACCGATCCGGCTGGGGCGCGGGCACCCGCCAGGCGCGAGTGGTGAGGTCCAGCCACTCGGCTCTGCCCCGCGCGTCATACGGCGCCCATAGGTTGGGCTCTGTCGGCGGGCCCTGATACCACTGCGCCCAGATCGGGCGGGCCGACGGCGCTGGCCGATCGTCTCCGCCATCGGTGAGGGTGATGTCGACGAGCGTGCCGCCGAGCACGGACGGGCGCGCTCCAGTGATGGCCAGGCCCACGATGCGGGAGGCCATCACGGCACCATGGCGATCCAGCATCAGGAGGTAGGCCCAGTCCCGCTCCACCCGACGCGGTCGCCGTAGCGCCGCGAGCAGGGGCTCCGCGGGCTCGCAGCCGATCAGCTCCATCGGAACGGGGGCCGGATCCGCTCGCGGCTTGAACAGGCCGTCCACGGCGGAGCACCGCCCTGCACGTGCCGCGGCGGCCGCCGTCCCCGCGAAGAGCTCGAAGCGCGGCGCCGCGGGCACTTCGAAGAAGCTCTCCTCGCTCCTGACGTCGGCGCCGAGCACGATGTCGTACCGCGCCAGATCAGCCGAGCAACGCTGAGAGGCCACCACGACCGCATCACCGAGAGTCCACCACTGCACGGGCCGCGCGCCGTCCCAGACCTCGACGCACACGTCGCCCAGACTCCGCGGTGAGACGTCGGGCTCGGCCAGGACTTGGCTCAGGAGACCGTCGGGGCGGCAGCCGCGGAGGGTGAGGAACTCCCGTGACGGCGGGACCGGCTCGACGAACAGCCCTTCGACACCCGCGCACCTCCCCCAGAGCCGCTCCACACCGTCCTCGTCCTCCTGAACCAGGACGTACTTCACCGGAAAGTCCCGGTCCCACGTGGCGTGACCTGCGATGTGCACCCAACCCCCGAACATGCGAACAGCCTTCGCGCCTACGATACGGACCTGCCTGGCCAGGGCAGGACGGAGGACGGCGCTCGGCCGTGGACGGAGAGCGCAGTGCTTCGCCCCCGTGGTGAGCCATGTGCGGTATCAGTTTCCTTCAGTTGCGGCGAGCTTCTCCATTTTCCCCGCGTACTTCAGCATCGAATTCACCGTACCGGTCGCCAGGGAAATATAGAAGTTGGCATGAGGGAAACTATAGGCTTCTACGTACACATGCCCCCGAGCTCCACCAGCGATAATTTCATTGTTACCGAATTTAAAGAAAGACTTCCGGTCACCATGTATCTGGGGATCGAACTCTTTGTACTGTCGCTTCAGCTGAGCCATCCGTGAATCCGCACGACGGGCGGCGTCACCCGGATTCTCATAGATCTCGAAATGCGCACTCGGGTCAGCCTCACCCTCCCCGGGGTCATCGAAGGGCTTTTCAGGCGGCGGGGGCCAGCGGATACTCATCGCCACAGCTCCAGCCCTCGGGGCAGGCTCGCTGATAAGAACGTCCTTGAAGCCGACAACCCGCAAGCCGATCGGAAGTCGTTCAGTGAACGGACCCTTCCGGATCAGCTCTGTCAAATAGTCGGCGTTGACCCGCTTCTCAGTGCGGCTCGGTGGAGCAGGAGAGTCTGGTTCATCGATAAGTATGGGCAGCACCCCCACTGCCGCCAAGAAGGACGTAGCCAGCAACCCCCAGCGGGTACGCCAAGAGGAGGGGATGCGTATAACAACCCCCGCCATGGTGGCGCTTGCGAGAAACAGGGTAACGAGTCGCCAGACTCTGGATTCGATACCGACCACCAAGAAGGCAATCATCAGAGCAGTTGCCAAGATGAGGCACATGGTGACTACCGTCTTCCATCGACTCACTGCCGCACCATCACCCCCTGCCGTCACACCAGCACCCGCCTTCACTTACGCATTGACGTAAATCCCGCTCCGCACTTTCGAGAATTACCTACCTTACCGCGATCAAAACGTATCAGCGCCCGCCGGGGGCGAGTTCGGGATTTCGCAGAACAGGCGCATCGATGACCGGTCCCGCCATTCAGGGCAATGTCCAGAGAGGGTGGGTGTATACCGATCCACACATAGGCAACAGCGCCGCCCCCTGCTGGACTGTGTGACCGCCCTGTTCGAGGACATTGCGGCGGCGCGCTCATTCCACTGGGCTCGGGGTGGGCGTCGCCGCCTCTGAGGCCGGTGCGGGTCGGTGACGACCGGGCGACGCTTGGCCGTCGAGCGGCTCTCCTGCGCGGTGCGGGGTTCGTCAGTCTGGTGTCGGCTGGGTGCGTCGGGCGTAGGCGCGGGCGGCGCGGGCGCGGTCGCCGCAGCGGGTGGAGCACCAGTGGCGGCGGCCGTGGCGCAGCAGGTAGCGGTTGCAGGGGGTGGAGCCGCAGGCGGTGAGGCGGTCGGCGTCGGGGCCGGTGAGGAGGTCGGCCGCGTTGGCCGCGAGGGTCGCGAGGGCGCGGCCGAGGATCTCGTCGGTGGGGCAGGGCGCCGCGCGATAGGGGCCGTTCTTCTCGTCCCAGTACAGCAGGGCGGCGGTGGGGGCCTTGCTCAGCGCGTCATTGACGGCGGACAGCGCCATGGGCAGGGCGGGCACCCCGGCGACCCGCGCGGCGAACAGTGACCTGAGGTGTTCGCGCAGGGAGCGCAGCTGCGCCGCGCACATCTCCTGCACCGGGGTGCCGACCGGCGCGAGGCCGTGGTCGAAGAGCCACCGGGCCGTGGTCCCGGGCGTGCCGAGGAGGTCGGTGAAGTGCCCTCCGGGCAGCGCGACGGCGCTGTTGACGAAGTCCAGGGCCAGGTGGTCCTCCGCTCCCGGCGCGGGCGGCAGCGCGGGTTCGGCGGTCGGGGTCTCACTCATGGTTCTCATGGTACGGGTTGCGCTCATCCGTGAGTCATGGGCTATGGTCCTCACGGATAGAGCGCCCTTCATTCGTGAGATTCCGAGGTTTCGATGGCTGACACCAGCACGCCCGCCGACCACGAGCAGCTTCCCGTCCGCGTCTTCGGCGGCCCCACCGCGCTCTTCGAGTACGGCGGCCTGCGCTTCCTGACCGACCCCACCTTCGACGCGCCCCGCGACTACCCCGTACCGGGCGCCCAGCTGACCAAGACGGCGCCCGCCTCCGCCGCGCCGGCCGACCTCGGCCGTATCGACGTGGTCCTGCTCTCCCACGACGAGCACCCCGACAACCTCGACCACTCAGGCCGGGCACTGCTCGCCGACGTCGCGCTGACCCTGACCACACCTGGGGGCGGACAGCGCCTGGGCGCGGGGGCCAGAGGGCTTGCCGACTGGGAGTCCATCGCGTTGGACCGCCCCGGCGGTGGCACGATCACGGTCACGGGCGTGCCGGCCGTCCACGGGCCCGGCGCGCGCGAGGAGGTCGAACCGATCACCGGCCAAGTGGTCGGCTTCGTCCTGACCGGGGAGGACCTGCCCACGGTCTACGTCAGTGGCGACAACGCCTCCCTCGACCTCGTCAAGGAGATCGCCGGACGGTTCGGCCCGGTGGACACCGCCATCCTGTTCGCCGGAGCGCCCCGCTTCCCCGTCCTCTTCGACGGCGCCCTGATCGTCCTCGACAGCGCGCAGGCCGCCGAGGCCGCCAAGATCCTCGGCGCCCGCCGGGTGGTTCCCGTCCACTACGACAGCTGGGCGCACTTCACCGAGGGCCGCGACGAACTGCTCGCCGCCTTCACCGACGCCGGGTTGCTTGACCGCTTGGACCTGGGCGACCGGGGCTGAGCGTGCGGCCGGGCGGGGCAGACCGTGTCCGTCCGGCGGCGAAGGGGACATCCTCCGACCCGGCCGCGGAGGTGAGTACGCAACTCGTAGTTGGCCAGCCAAGGGGCGGGGCCGCGATCCCAGCTGTCGCGGCCGCCTCCGGTTTTCGTCAGGCGGCGACGCCGAGTTCGGTGCGGGTGCGGTGGATGAACTCGCGGACGGCTGTTTCGCGGCGCCAGGGGGCGAGGGCAGTGTTGAACTCGCGGACGTAGTCCGTGGCCCGAGTGGACTGGACCCGGGCGAGGATGTCGATGGACCGGTGGCCGAGTTGCAGGCCGTGGTCGAGGTCGCGGGCTTGGAGGTGGGCGGTTCCGACGATGGCGAGCCGCATGCCGACGGAGCGGGTGAACACTCCCGGCGGCATCGCGGCGGCCCGCTGGTTCCAGGTCAGGGCTGCTTTGGGGTTGTTCAGGTCGCGGAAGACTTCGGAGGCGTCCGCGGAGAGCCTTGCGTGGTGATAGAAGTCGATCCAGCCGGGTTCGTCGCCACGGTCCTGTCGGGCCTGGTCCAGGAGGTCTTCGGAGGCGGCCAGGGCGCGTGAGGCAGCCCGCGCGTCGTTCTCGCGGGCGTGCGCGCGGGCCTCGATGAGTCTGGTGAACGCCAGCACTCTCGGGGCGGCCTTGCTCTTGGCCCGGTTGAAGGCGCCCTGGGTCATGTCGATGGCTTCGGAGGCGAAGCCGCGCATGAGGGCCTGCAGGGCCATGGTGGTCAGCACATAGCAGCCCAGCTGCACATCCCCGCCCGCGCGGGCGA
Source organism: Streptomyces sp. NPDC043996 (assembly GCF_056435225.1). NCBI lineage: Bacteria > Bacillati > Actinomycetota > Actinomycetes > Kitasatosporales > Streptomycetaceae > Streptomyces > Streptomyces sp. NPDC043996. Next base: position 232,215 of record NZ_JBWKEY010000004.1, read on the forward strand.
GGCTGAGGGCCTGGATGAAGTGCCGCTGGGCTTCGTCGTGTTCGCCGACGTCGAAGGCGGTCCACCCGGCCAGGCGGGACAGTTCGGCGGTCACGGAGAACAGTTCGCGGCCGACCTGGTCGCTGAAGTCGCCTTGCAGCAACGGGGCCGCGCGATGGTCGAGGCAGGAGGTGACCGAGCTGGCCTTCCAGTTCCCGCCACCGAAGCGGGAGTCCCAGTGGCGGGCGTCGTCGGCGGCTTCCCGCAGCTCGTCCAGGTCGGCCCGGCCGACCCGGTGGCTCCCGCGGCGTTCGGCACTGTCGTCGGCGGGGGTGACGAGCCAGCGGGTGACGGGGGTGGTGAAGGCGGAGGCGGCGAAGCCGGATCCGGCCATGAAGTCGCGGCGGTTCACGGATCTCCAGAACGTGGTGGCGGCGCTGACGGCGCCGGAGGGGTCCCTGGGGAAATCCAACCCCACATCCGCGTCGATGGTCGTCGGCTCGCCCATGCCGATGTCCGCCAGAGCGATCGGCCGTCCCAGCCTCTCCGCGATGGCCTGCGCCAGCAGGCGGGGGACCGGCCATTTCGGGGTCATGCCGCGGCGGCACCAGTTCGCCACGGACGTGTGTGAGTAGTCGCTTGCTATCCCGGCGGCGTGGGCGAGCTGGTTGACGCGCAGAGCCAGGGACTTGTGGCTCGCGCCGGAGGCTTCGATGAGTCGGGCCAGGTCCACGTTGGGCGGACGGGACCGGCGAACGGTCGATGCCACGACCTTCACCCCTTGCCGGTTGCCGGGAGGGCGGCCGACTCGCGCAGGCGGCTGAGCAAAGAGTCGTACGCACTCCACACGTTGGGCCACAGAGGATATTGCCTGACGGCCCCAGGCGAACCGGGTTCGCGAGCTGTGAGCCCCCCTTGCGAGCCTCCCCCCGGCCCGTCGCGGACGGCTGTGATGAGGGTCCGGGCCGCCGCCGGACAGATCGCTCTTCGGCGGCGGCCACCACGGCACCACCACATCACCGGAGGTGACCCAGACATGTGTGGAATCGCGGGCCTGGCCGGAGCTGATGCCGCCCGGCATGCCCTGACCGTCGAGACGATGGGCGCCTCCCAGGCCCACCGCGGCCCCGACGGCACCCTGCACGCCGCCGCCGGAGACGACCGCGCGATGCTGTCGATGAACACCTTGCTGATCGCCAACCCGCGGGCGATGCCCGGCCCCTACCTCGACCGCGCGTCCGGGGTGCTGCTGGCCTTCAACGGCGAGATCTACAACTACCGGCAGCAGGCCAAGGCCTGGGGCATCCGGCTGGGCGACTGCGAGAGCGACGCGCACTTACTGCTGCGGGCCTGGGAGAAGATCGGCCCGTCCTGCCTGGAGGGGCTGGACGGCATGTTCGCTCTGGCCGTCTATGACCCCCGGGCCGGGAAGCTTTTCCTCGCGCGGGACCGGCTGGGGGAGAAGCCGCTCTACTGGCGCCTGGACGGCGGGCGCCTGGCCTTCGCCTCCGAGGTCACCACCCTGACCGGCTACGGCCTGGCATCCCTGGTGCTGCGGCCGGAGATGCTGGCGATCGAAACCCCCACCGGGGTCGACACTCCGTTCCAGGGCATCCAGCTGCTGGCGCCCGCCACGCTGCTGGCCTTCGACGTCGCCACCGGCTCCCTGACACAGACCACCTGGTGGTCGCTGACCGGCCCTGAGCCCTTCGCGGGCACCTACGAGCAGGCCCTGTCGGCGTTCTCCGTCCTGCTGTCCGAGCAGATCCCGCTGCGGGCCCCGGCCTGCGACTTCGCGCTGTTGCTCTCGGGCGGCCTTGACTCGGCGGTTCTGGGCTACCTGATGCGGCCACCGGTCTGCGTCACCATCCGCTACCCGGGCCAGGACCGCCTGGACGAGTCGCAGACCGCCGCGGTGATCGCGCGGGACATCGACGCCGAACTGGTCGTGGTCGAGCCCGGCCCGGTCGACTTCACCACCGTGTTGCCGCACATGATGGGCGCGCTGGACTACCCGATGGGAAACGCGTCCACGTTCTCCGAGTACATGGCCTACCGCAAGGCCGCCGACCTCGGCCTGCGGGTTGTCGTCGGCGGGCTCGGCCCGGATGAGTTCTTGATGGGCTACGTCCGCCATGCCCTGGTCCTCTTCGGCGCCGATGCCGTTCTGGGCGCCGGGATGGGGGCCTACCGGCCGCTGGCCGCCAAGCTCACGCACACCGCCGGTCAGGACCTGGAGCCCGCCGAGGCCGTCACCCGGCTCGTCCTGCGCGGCCCCGACCCCGACGGCCGCGTCCGCGACCTGATCACCACTGCCATGGAACAGGCGGGCGGGGACCTGGCACGGGCCCTCACCCTGGCCGACCTGGCCACGGCCTGGCGTCCGCTGGTGATGACCAGCGACAAGCTCGCTTCCGCCTACGCCCTCGAACGCAGGTCCCCCTACCTCGCCCGGGACATGGTGGAGCTGTCCTACCGGCTCCCGGAGCACTACAAGATCCGCTATCCCGCGCAGGGCAAGCGGATCCTGCGGGACGCCGCGAAGGCCCTCGGCCTGCCGCGGGAGGTCTGGGGCAGCCGGGACAAGCTCGGCTTCGCCAGCCCCGTCCCCGCCTGGCTGAACGGCCCGCTCGCGGACTGGGCCGACGCGCAGATCCACACCGCGCTCGCCGAGGCTCCCACCTCGCTGCGGCCGCTGCTTCAGTCCGGTCTCAAGCGCGGGGGCCGCTTCGACCGCACGAGGATGCAGGCCCTGATGGCAGCGGCCTGGTTTTCGGACCAGACGGTGAGGGCTGCCGCATGATCCTCAACTGCCTTACTACGGTAACTGGATGCACTCGGACACCACCCCGGCCCAGGAGCCGTCCACCGCCCGCGGAGCCGTCGCGATCATCACCAATCGCCGCGGCGAACTCCTCCTCCACCTGCGCGACGACCTGCCGCACATCGCCTGGCCCGACCACTGGAGCCTGCTGGGCGGCGGCACCGACCCGGGCGAGAGCCCGGCCCAGACGATCGTCCGTGAGCTCGACGAGGAAGCCGGCCTGGCCGTCGAGGAACTGACCGAACTCTTCGAGACCCGCGACGAGCACGGCTCCGGCCAGACCATCACCTTCTTCGCCGCCCACTGGGACGGCGACGAGACCCAGCTGCCGCTGGCCGAGGGCGTCAAACTCCAGTACTTCGCCCCCGAGCACCTCGACGTCCTCTCCATCCCCCCGTTCATCCGGGACGCAATCCACCGCTATCTGGCCGCTCACCCTGCCTGACCGTGTCCCGACCGGGGCCGCCGGGCGGCGGCCCCACCAGGAAGGACACCCCCGTGAAACTCACCGTGATCGGCTGCGGCTACCTCGGCGCCACCCACGCGGCCTGCATGGCCGAACTCGGCCACGAGGTCCTGGGCATGGAAGCCGACATGGACAAGGTCGCGACCCTCAACTCCGGCAAGGCCCCGTTCCACGAACGCGACCTCGACGGCCTCCTCGCCAAGCACACCGCCAGCGGGCGCCTGACGTTCACCGCCTCCTACGCGGAAGCCGCCGACTTCGCCGACCTGCACTTCATCGCTGTCGGCACCCCGCCGCAGCCCGACGGCCATGGCTACGACCTCACCCACCTGTTCAACGCCGCCCGCCGCCTGGCCCCCCGGCTCACCGGCCCGGCCGTGGTCACCGTCAAGTCCACCGTCCCGGTCGGCACCGCCCCACGCGTCCGTGACCTGCTGCACGCATACGCACCCGCCAAGGACGCGGTCGAGGTCGCCTTCAACCCGGAGTTCCTGCGCGAGTCGTTCGCCGTCGACGACACCCTCCGCCCCGACCGGCTCGTCCTCGGCTTCCCCACCGAGCACTCCTGGGCCGAGTCGGTGCTGCGGCAGTGCTACGCGAAGTTCATCGAAGCGGGGACGCCGACGATCACCACCGACTGGGCCACCGCCGAGCTCGCCAAGGGAGCCGCGAACGCCTTCCTCGCCACGAAGATCTCCTTCATCAACGCGATGGCCGAGGTCTGCGAGGCCTCCGGCGCCGACGTCGCCCAGCTCGCTGACATCCTCGGCCACGACGTCCGCATCGGCCGCCGCGGCATGCGGCCCGGCCTCGGCTTCGGCGGCGGCTGCCTGCCCAAGGACCTCCGCGGCTTCATCGCTCGCGCCGACGACCTCGGCGCCGGCCAGGCCGTCGGCATCCTGCGCGAGGCGGACGCGGTCAACACCCGCCGCCACGAGCGCGTGATCGAGCTGGCCCGCGAAGAGCTCGGCGCCGACCTCTCCGGGAAACGGATCACCGTCTGGGGAGCCGCGTTCAAGCCCGAGACAGACGACATCCGCGACTCCCCGGCCCTCGCCGTCGCCCAGAAACTCCACGAACTCGGAGCCACCGTCACCGTCACCGACCCCCAGGCCCTCGACAACGCCCGCAAGACCCACCCCGGGCTCGACTACATGGACGACCCCATCACCGCTGTCCAAGACGCCGACCTGCTGCTGCACCTGACCGAGTGGCCTCAGTACTCCCACATCGACCCGCACCGCCTCGTTACCCGCGCCGCAACCCCGAAGGTCATCGACGGACGCGGCACCCTCCACGCCGATGCGTGGCGGGCCTCTGGGTGGAGTTACCGGGCACTAGGGAGCCCTTGAGCCCCTTCGCGCCACCACGGCATGGCCCTAGTGCGCCCCCCTTCCAGTGCCCGCACCTCATCGAGCGGGCTGTCGATCTGCCAGGCGCAGTGACAACACCCTCAGTGGCGCAATCCAGGGCCGGGCCTCCCGGGCGCCGCCTAGGCAAAGGGCCTCGCTCACCTTCGGCAAGACCTGAGCATCACGCCGACGGCCGGGCGAGTTTGGCGGCCACGGCGTCGAGGACCCAGTCCAGGCCCGTCGTGAAGGATGTCTCGGCGTCCACGTCCGCGCCGTCGTACACGGCCTTGGTCAGTGCCGGGAAGCGGCCCGTGGCCAGCATTTTCGTCATATGGGGGCCGGAGGCGCGCTGCCAGTCGTGTTGGGACAGGCCCGTGGCGCGCTCGGCGCGCAGGTTTGCGATCTCGCGCCTGATCGCGCCGGTGGAGTAGGAGCTGACCGTCTCCACGGCGCGCAGGGCGGTGTCGACATCGGCGAGGCCGTCCAGGGCGCCCAGCGTGGCCTCGGCCACGGCGAGGCCGTTCGGGCCCAGGGACGGGCGGCCGCCGAGCAGGTCGGCCAGCCATTCGTGGCGGAGGGCGGTCTGCCGGGTGCGGTGGGCGAGGGTGCTCAGCGCCTCCCGCCAGTCGCCGGGCCGCTCCTCGGGGAGGATCTCGGCGTTGACCTCGTCCAGCATGAGGTCGAACAGCTCCTCCTTGGTGGAGAAGTATCCGTACAGCCGCATCGGGCCAGCGCCCAGCCGGGCCGCGAGCTTGCGCAGCGATACCGCCTCCAGGCCGCCCTCGTCGGCCAGGGCGATGGCCGCGGCGACGATCCGCTCCCGGTCGAGCGGCACGGGGCGAGTCGGCGGCTCCGGCCGGTCCCAGACAGTCATGGTCACATCGTACTGTTGCGATGCACTGCACGATGTCAATACAGTGTATTGATATGAGACATCGCATTGCCGTGATCGGGAGCGGCCCCGCCGGCCTCACCTTCGCCCGTGTCCTGCACCGCCACGATCACCCCGTCACCGTCCTCGAACGCGACCCCTCCCCCGCCGCCCGCCCCCCGGGCGGCACGCTTGACCTGCACGAAGGGCTGGGCCAGCGCGCGCTCGACAAGGCGGGGCTGCTGGCGCGGTTCCAGGCGCTGGCCCGTCCCGAGGGGCAGGCCATGCGCATCCTGGACACGGACGGAAGCGTTCTGCGGGACTGGCCACCCCATCCGGATGACCGGGCCAATCCCGAGATCGACCGCGGGCAACTCCGTGACCTGCTGCTCGGCCCGCTCGACGTCCAGTGGGGGCGGGGCGTGACGCAGGTGGTGCCGGGCGCACGGGACGGCGTACGCGTCCATTTCGCGGACGGGCGACAGGAGGCGTTCGACCTCGTGGTCGGCGCGGACGGCGCCTGGTCCCGGACCCGCCCGGCCGTCTCGCCGGTGACGCCGCACTACACCGGCGTCACCATGGTCGAGACCTCCCTGGACGACGTCGACACCCGCCACCCCGACCTCGCCCGGCTGGTCGGCGACGGTTCCCTGGCTGTGTACGGCGTGAACCGAGCGCTCGTCGCCCAGCGCAACAGCGGCGGCCACGTCAAGGTGTACGCCCAGTTCCGTGCGCCGGTGGACTGGCACACGCGCCTGGGCCTGGACCGGGACCTGGGCGACGCCGAGGCCACGCGATCGAGTCTGCTGGCCCTGTTCGAGGGCTGGGCCGCTCCCGTCCTGGACCTCCTCCGCCACGGCACCGCTTTCGCCCGCCGTCCCCTCTACGCCCTGCCCGTCTCCCACACCTGGACCCACGTCCCCGGCGTGACGCTACTGGGCGACGCCGCCCACCTGATGCCCCCTCTGGGAGCGGGCGCGAACCTCGCGATGCTCGAAGGCGCCGAACTCGCCGAGGCCATCGCCACCGGCCCCGCAGATCTGGACGGGGCCGTCCGCGCCTTCGAGGAACAGATGTGGGTACGAGCCAGCAAGTGGGCCACAATCACGACGACCGGCCTGGAACGCCTCGTGAGCCCGGACCCCGCCGAAGCCCTCGCCCTCTTCGACCAAGTCCAGCCATCCTGACGCGGCGAACTCCAAGCCCAGCCATTCTGAACGCGGCCAACTGACGGATGAGCGATCCAGCAAGGCTGGAACGGCCAGCCTCGGCGACAGGCGAACTGCCTCGTACGCGTCGGCTGGACGCGCACGAGGCAGCTGGTCAGTGCGGGTTTACGACCAACGGTCGTTCTTCTTGACCGCCTTGACGGCGACACGAATGTCCTGAGGGCTTGTGCCTGCCACAGCGGTGACGTCCACCTGCGTTGGCCAGGTGGTGCGCGGGTAGACGAAAGGAATCTTCACCGTCACCGGTACAGCGCCCTTCTTGCCCGTAGCCGTGATGGTGACCTTGTAAGCGGCGCGCTTGCGGCCTTGGTTGCTGACGGTGAGAGGGACGACCCACCGACCGTCCTGTCGGCGTGGCGCATAGGCGATGACCTCGCCGCCCTGGGCCTTGGCGGCAGCCGTTCCGTAGCCGTAGTCCTCAGGCTCGGGGATGTCGGTCTTGTGCGGGGCGACGGGCACCCCACTGACGGCGTTCCTGGCCCGCTCTTCCAGGACCTTCTGAAGCTCCTCCTTGGCTCGCACATCCCGCCCCGTGGCCGGAGGCGTCTCCCCCGCCTGAGAGGCGGGCCCCCGGCTGGCGGAGGCCGCCGAGCCCGAGTCAGGCTTGCCACTCGCCGTGTCGGAGCCTTCTGACCCGCAGGCCGTCAGTACGAGCGACGCGGCCGCGGCGAGGAGCACGGGCTGCGTGGCTTTCCGGCGCGGGCCGAGCATGGGGCTATCCACAGGGGAAGACGCGGTCGGACTTGTAGTTGATGTACGGCGTGCTGCTGGATGTCTTCGCCATCTTGGCCGTCACTGGGGCGCAGGCGAAGCTCGACACCCTTACCGGGCCCGCCAGTTGGCTGAAGTTTCCGGAGTCGGTGTCACAGCTACCGCCTCCGACCTTGCATATCTTGATGTACATGTACTGCGTGCTGCCCATGTTGTTGTCGAGGGTGACGCACCCCTTGCCGCCGTTCTCGTACGCAAACAGAGTTCCCAGACGTTCGCGGGGGTCGGTTCCCACGGGAAGGGGGACGGCCTTGCGGAGGGTATAGCCCGCGCCGCAGTCGGTTGCGGCGGCTTCGACGGCCTGCCGGTCCGTCTGCGCGATGGCCAGCGTCGCCTGGTCGGCATCCTTCGATACCTGCACGTCAGGAGTGTCCGACGCGACAGCGTAGGGCCCGGCGGCTACGGCCGAGACCAAGACCGCCGCGATAACTGCCACTTGCTTGACACGTGTTGATCTGCGCATTGCGAACCATCACTCTCTACTGGAAGGCTGCCGAACGTCGCCCCTCGCCGCAGGCAGCGGCAGCCGTGCTCCGCTGCCGCGTCTGGGGCTGCGACGTACACGGGTCCGGAGAGCGGAGAGCGGCGAGCTGCTGGTGCTGGCGGACACCCGCGCATGCCGCAGCGGTGCGGAGTGCCCGATCACTGTAGGCGTGGCTTCAATTTTTTGCTTATGTAATGCGGGAACACCGACAGACTGTTGGCCCGAAATCACCCTCAAGCGGAATCAACTCCAGGCGCGGGGCTGGAGGTTGAAGACTGCGTGATGGTTGTGCGCGCAAGATGAAGTGGAGCAGTGAATACCTGCGTCCGCTTTTCTGTAGATGGCTGGTTCACATGCTGTCGCTGGACGCTTCGTTGCTCCTCAGAAGGCGTTACGTCCGGCGGGGCGGAGCCTTGGCGGGTGCGGCTTCCGAGGTGGGGGGCGGCGGGCGGAAGAGGCTGAAGGCGCGCGGCGATCCGCTGCGCCAGCCGCTGGCTGCTCAGGCGAGGAGCTTCGCGAGCTGAGCCATCTCCTTGGGCGGGTCGATCGCCGGCTGGATGACGAGTTCGTCGACACCGGCCTGTTCCAGGGCGGTGACGCGGGTGAGGAGCTCGTCGCAGGTGCCGACCAGGGCCAGGGTGTTCATCAGCGAGGGCAGGATCAGGTCCCGGTCCTCCGGTGCGATGCGTCCGAGGTAGTTGGGGTAGAGCTTGATGTGCCGGTCCGGCGCGGTGGCGGTGGTGCCGCGGCGGTCGAGGTACCGCTGTACCGCCTCGCTTTCCTCGGGGCCGAGTTGCCCGACGAAGGCGTGGCGGTCGGCGGCCGTGTCGGCGGCGAAGGCCAGCAGCGACATGACGATGTGGCCCGTCGCGTCCCGGGCCGCGTCGCCGTGGGGGTCCTCGTCCTCGTCGAGTACGTGCACCGAGGTGATCAGGTAGGAGTCCGTGCCGGAGTCGGGCTCGCGGGATGCCTTCTGGACGGCGTGGCGGCGGGTGTCGTGCAGCGCGTGCCAGGCGGTGGGGTCCAGCAGGCCGAAGGAGATGAGACCGGCGCCGCGGTGACCGGCGACGGCGGCGGCCTTGGGCCCGAGCGCGGCCACGACGAACTCGATCGGGTCCGCGGTGTTCACGTGCGCCCCGGCGTGCAGGAACCGGATGTCTCGGACCTGGTCACCTTCGCGGTACTCGGTGGCGCGTCCGGCACACAGGTCCTGCAGTGCGGTGGTGAAGTCCTCCAGCGCGGCCGCCGTGGCCGGCGGCATGCCCAGGGTGCGCCGGGCGGTGTTGCCGGTGCCGACCCCGCAGATGATCCGCCCCGGCGCCAGGGCGTTGAGGCTGGCGAGCCCGCTCGCCGCGGCCGGGGCCGAGCGCAGCGCCGGTGAGGTCACGCCGATACCGAGCTTGATGCGGCGGGTGGCCTTCGCGCACAGGCCCAAGGCGACGAACGGGTCACCGTGGACCATCGGGGAGTCGTTCAGCCAGAAGCTGTGCAGGCCCAATTCCTCGGCCCGCACGGCGAGATCCTCCACACCGGGCCGCGCGGCGACCACGACGCCTGCACGCATCAAGACCTCCAAGGCGTGAGAGCCAAGCGAACTGGCTCAGCATGACAGGTCCAGCGACACGACGAGATGCGCGCGGAACTTCTGGATTCGCGCCGCACGGCACCGGGCGGCCCTGCGGTACCCGTTTCCGGCTGACACACCCGCCTAGAGGACACGGCCACCCACGTCACGTGAGAAGCCCCTAGCAGCCGAGTTGGAGCTTGGCCAGGAAGGCCAACGTGTCGGGCTCCGGTCGGTTGCCGCAGCTGATGGTGCCCTCCTCCATGTTGGAGTACGTGGTGTAGGTGTTGGGGCCTCGGCCGACCCAGCCGATGTTGCCGGTGAAGATGTTCCGCGCGCAGGTGTACGAGGTGTACGTTCCCGAGACGGCGCGTGTGCCCTTGTAGAGCCCGTAGTAGCCAGGGCTGAAGGCCCACCGCATGGTGGTCGACTCGCTGTCGGTGGTCGCCTTGGTCAGCTGTACGGAGAAGCCGACCTTCACCGCGACCTTGGCGAAGACGCCCCCGGCGGCACTGGAGACCTCAACGCTGTTGTTGATGCTGGTCGAGACGGTGTTGACGCGGCTGACCGTATAGGTCCGCTCGGCGGTGGTCCCATCCGTCACGTTGATGGCCTCGAAGTGCGTGATCACGGGTTCGACCTGTGCCGATGCCACATCGACGAAAGTCTCCCCCACGGTGCAGGGCAGCGGAGGCGGGGTGGCCTCGGCCGGTGCGACCAGTAGCGCGGACACCATGGCGGCTCCGGCGATGACGGTGGCACCGCGCCACCAAGGCAGGCTTCTCGAGTGGGAACGTCTCACCGTACCTCCAAAGGAAAGCGGCCCCCGTCGCTCCACAACGAAGGCAAGCGGCGAGAGAGAGCCTCTCCTGGCTGGGTCCGTCTGGCATCGGCGAGTTCACGCCACATTTGCCCCACGCACGTATCCGGCGAAGCCCATGCGCCGGTTGCCAGCGGATCGGTGCACGGGCCGTGATCGTCCGGGAGGCGCTATCGTCGGCAATCCATGATCGACAGCAAGAGTGAAGGTGAGGGAGGAGCGGGTGTGACCGATGAGACGAACAGACCTGCCGAGACTGGTGACTCGGGAAGGGGCGGTGACGAAGAGGACATGAGCGCGCCGACGCGCGGGGGCGGGCAAGGCGGAGGGTTCGGGGAGCCGTGGTGGGCTCATCTCGGCCCAGTGGGCGGCGTGATACTCGTTCTGGCCGGAGTCGGCGTCGGCCTGCTGGTCTTCCTCAGCGACTTCGACCGTGACAGCGGCCTGATGACACTGCACGGCGCAGCTAAGGTCATCGCCATCGGACTCGTCGTCAGTGGCACTACTCTCCTCGCCCGGAGGCAGCGTCCTGGACAGCGGGAGTAGCCCCGGCTGGTCACGCGCACCGGACCGACCGCAGGCGAGCCACCACCGCAGTCAGCGACATCCCCCAGCCCCCACTGCCCACCCGGACACCGGGTCCCGTCGGCCGAGCGGGCAGCCCGGCCGACGCTTCGAACCGTGTTTCAAGGCTCCGGAAGCCTCAGACCCGAACCCTCACTGGGGCCGATCCAGGAACCACCGCCAGCGCATGTTGCCGTTTTTGATCGCCTTGAGTGAGACGTAAGCCTTCGTCGCGTTGTCCTCGTTCAGACCTTCGCCTGAGTGGTACTGATTCCTGATGACGACCATATGGCCGAAGCGAAGGATCTCGCCGTTGTCGCTCACCTTGCCGGTGGTGGTGATGTTGCCGCTGCCGGTATTGAGACTTGATCCGGTGATGGCTCCGCTGCTGGCGATCCCGTACTTGGTGCCTGCCTTCAGGCTGGATCCCTGGACGATTCCGCTGGTGGTGATGTCACCGGAGCCAGCGTTGAGGCTGGATCCGGTGATGGCTCCATTGCCAGCGATCCCGTAACTCGCACCAGCCTTCAGGCTGGATCCCTGGACCGTTCCGCTCGTGGTGATGTCCCCCGAGCCAGCGTTCAGGCTGGATCCGGTGATGGCTCCATTGCCAGCGATCCCGTAACTCGCACCAGCCTTCACACTGGCCCCCTGGACGATCCCGCTCGTGGTGATGTCCCCCGAGCCAGCGTCGATCCGCATCGTGCCAGCTTCGTTGGTGATGGATTCGTGCACGATGAGCCGGGCCATGACGGTGACGTCCTCCTCGAAGGTCGTGCGGCCGTGGAGGGTGGTGGTCTTGTCGCTGCTGTCCGCTGTGAAGGTGTCGGCGACGCTGACCTTCTTGGCGGTGAGCTCCTTGGCCACGATGGTGGGTTCTTTCACGGTGACCGTGGTGGACAGGTAGTGGTGCTGGTCGAACTCCTTGGTTTCCGGGTTCGGCGTGCGCGCGTCGAGGACGAACGTGGTGGTGTCGAGGAGACCTTCGATCTGCACGCTCTGGCCGGTCACCCGCTCGGGGGCTCGACCGTCGTACGCCAGCCAGTACTCGGTCTCGTGCTCGCTTCCTTCCCAGCGCAGCGTCGCCGTGCCGTTGTTGGGGATCTGTGGTCGTTCGCAGGAGAAGGCGCGGAAGAAGAAGAAATCGTCCACGGCCTTGCTGATCGGCACGGTCCAGTCCTCCTCGTCGGATGGGTTCGTCGTAGTCGTGGTGGTGGCGGCGGTGAGGGTCAACGCCGCTTCGCCGGGCAGGCGGCCGACCGGGATGGCGTCGAGGATGAGGGTGAAGTGGGCGGTGTCGGTGAAGACGAACTTCCTGCTCGGGCCGGGCGGCGTGCACACGTACGTGGTCCGGTCGCCGCTGGGAGCGATGCTCCACGTACCGCGGCTGCTGGAATGCCTGTGGTTGATGTTCCCGGGGTTGCTGGTCAGATCGGTGTGGGTGTCACCCACGGGGATCGTGACGGTGATCCGGGTGCACTCGACATCCGGGACGCCCTCGGCCTTGGTGAACCTGAGCTGGATGAGGCCGAGTTTGGTCTTGCTGGCGGTGGAGACCGCGAGGGGCGCGGGGTCGTCGGGCGCGGCTGTCAGCAGCCGGTCGGCGGTGATGCTGCGGGAGCTCATGAGGACTCCTGAGGCGAGTCGGCGTGAGGCGGAAACCTGCCGGGGCTGTCAGGTGATGACGGTGACGTCGCCTTCGGCGCGGGCGGTGAGCGCGTGGATGGTGGCCTCGTCGCCGCGGGCGAGGAACGTGTCGGTGCCGCCTTCCTGGACCGCGAGCCGGTCGGTGGCGGTGAGGCTCGCGGCCTCGATGTCGGGGTCGGCGACGGTCACGGTGGCGGACCGGTAGCTGTGGACGGTCTGGCCCGACGCGTTGGTCCTCTGGGCGTCCAGGACGAACGTCGTCGTGCGGCTGAGCCCGGCGAACCCGGGCAGGTCAGCCGTGTCGAAGCTGCACCCCCGGGCGGTGGGCACGCTGATCCTCTCGGTCCGGTCGTCCCAGGAGAGGTAGTACTCGGAGTTCTCCGGGCTGCCCGTCCAGTGCAGGGTGACGTGGCCGCCGTTGTCGACGCGGGACTGCTCGCTGGAGAAGTCCTCGAAGACGAAGGCGTCACCGGCCTTCTCGAACCCGTCCAGGCTCGTGGTGTGGCGGACCTCCTCGCCACCCGTGATCACCGTCTGTGTGAGGGCGAGGGCGGCGGCGCCAGGTGTCCGGTTGATCGGGATGTTGGACAGGATCAGGGTGAAGTCGCGGGAGCCCTCAAAGACCGCCTCTCCGCTGTCCGGAGTGCACACGAACGTGACGGTGGAGTCCTCGGAGCGCGTCAGAGCACCTTGGCTGGCCAGGAAGTACCTGACGACGGCGTAGCCCTCGTTCGACGGATCGACGATGGTGAGGATCCTCAGGAAGCGGGCGCGGAGCGGCGGATCGAAGGCGCGCTGGATGCGCGAGGTGTCCTGGACGGGATGCTCGTCGAGGTCGCGCCAGTTCAGCCCGTCCAAGGATGACTGCAGACGCAGCATCTGGACCTTGTTGCGGCCGTTGGTGAAGCCGGTCGCGATGTCCAGGTCGGCGATGTCCTGGTCGACCCCGTAGTCGACGACCAGGGCGGAGTCCTTCGGGACGAGGCCCGCGGTCTGGTAGTAGACGTCGTCTCGGGGGTCGAAGATGTTGGCGAACCCGTGGCCGGGGGCCTCACCCCACTCGGGAGCGGCCGGTACGGGGGCGGCGGGCAGCCGGTGGATGGACCAGGTCGCGCCGGTGCTGTCGCGTGGGTAGTCGTCGATGAGCGTGTGGTCGGCGCCCGCCGCGTCGTTGACCAGGTCCGTGGCCGCGTCCCCGCGGGGCAGCGACACGCTGATCTGGGTGCAGGTCACCGCCGAGGCCGCGGCGGGTGCGGCGAAGGTCAGGAAGATGCTGCCGCGCTTGACCTCCTGGGTCGTGGAGACGACGAAGCGTGCGGGCGGGGTGGTCTGTGAGGTGACCGACAGCGGGGCGTCGGAGGTGGCGGGATACACGGCGGGTCCTCCCGGGGCAGACACACGCGGACTCGGGGAGCCCGTGCGGGCGGGTCGGTCGGGTCGGTCGGGTCGGTCGGGTCGGTCGGGTCGGTCGGGTCGGTCGGGTCGGTCGGGTCGGTCGGCGGCAGGAAAGTGGGTAGTTGGGCGGCGGGTACGAGCAGGTGCGGGGGCCGGTCCGCGCAGGTCAGGACCGGCCTTCGAGCGGCGCTTGAAGGGTGAGCGGCAGGTCGGTGCCGCGCAGGGTGTGCGTCTCGGATCCGGTGGCCGACTCGTCGGTGACGCGCAGGGTGACGGTGCCGGGAGAGCCGGTCAGCGGGATGCGGTCGAGGATGAGGGTGAACGTCGTGCCGTCGTCGAAGGCGGCTTCGTGGCGCGGGTTCTCCGGGGTGCAGACGAAGACGGTGCGGTCGCTGTGGGAGGTGCTCTTGCGGATGTGCCAGGTACGGCCGCGGGGGGCGCCGTAGGTGGCGTCGATGCGGTCGGGCCGGTTGGACAGGGCTTCGGGCCGGTCGCCGGTCGGGACCTCGACGGTGATGCCGCGGCAGACAGGGGTCGTCTTCGCCGCTTCGGGGGCGCGGGAGACGGTGATCTCCAGTCGGCCCTGACGGGGACGGCCGGGGGTGGCCTGGGTCAGTACGGGCGGGAACGTGGTCAGCGTGTAGCGCAGGGCTGGCGTGACGGCGGGCTCGGTCATGCGATGCGGTCTCCAGGTGAGGTGTCAGGACCGGGACGCCGGTCCGGGACCGGCCTGCCGGGGTACGGGGTGGAGCTGGAGGTAGCCGGAGCGCGCGGTGGGCGTCGCGTCGTCGGGGTGGGCGAGGTGGTCGGCGGGGAGCAGCGGACGCTCGTCCCAGTCGAGGTGCTCGGTCTCGGTGGCCTGCGGCTGTGCCCAGCTCCAGGTGCCGTGGCGTGCCGACAGCGGTGGGATGACCAGAGCCGCGTCGTCGGGGGCACAGCTGGCCCGGAAGGTCCGCGTGCTGAAGGTGCCTTCGGCGTCGGTGGTCAGACGCAGGCGCAGGTAGCGGGCGGCGACCGGGGTGGCCAGGACGTGCTCGTTCGTCGGCTGCCGGGCGTCGAAGGCCCGCGGCTCCCAGCTGCCGTCGTCGCCGGTGGCGGACGACTCCAGGACCGGCGTGCCCTGCCAGTCAGCGCCCCCGGCGGTTCCGGCGTGGAGGGCGTAGCCGGTGAGCTGCTGGACCGACCCGAAGTCCAGCGTGACGGTGCCGCCGGCCGCCGGAACGTCCAGACTGCGGAACTCCGCCGTGGGCGGGGCGCTGTCGGCGATGTTGCTCAGCGGGTGGTCCGGGTCTTCGGTCATGGTGGTGTGGAGGCTGCGCCGGTCGCGGGTGGCGGCGAGGAGCGGGCTGAGTCGGAAGGAGGCACGGACGGCGGCCAGTGCCTGGTGGACGCGGTCCGGGTCGAGCCGCAGGGAGTGGACCGGGAGGATGTCGGTCGTGGCGTGGACGGGCAGGTGGGGGTGGGCGAGCAGGGTGACGTGACGCGTGCACCGGCGGGTGGCGGGCCGGGCGGGCAGGGCGAGGTCCCTGCCGTTGGTGGTCGCCTCGAGGTAGTCGTGGTCGGCAGCGGGATCGAGGGCACGCAGCAGTTCGTAGTCGACGTCCTGGCCGGGTGCGGAGCTGAAGTAGCCGATGAGCCCGTCGTCCAGGGCGTACGGGTCGCCCAGCCGGATCGCCCAGGTGTCGTCACCCTCGGTGTCGCCGTCCGCGGTGTCGGCGGGCGGGTTGAGGACGGTGTCCCAGGACGGATCGACCGGCAGCGGATGGTGCAGTTCGAGGTCCAGGGTGGCGTGGACGAGTGCGACGGGCCGTCCGATCAGCAGGCCGGGCAGCTTGCTGTCCTCAGCGGCGGGGTCGACGACAGCACGCAGGCTCTTGTCGATGGTGGCGATCAGGGCGTCGAACGCGCCGGCGGAATCGTCCCGGTCGAGCAGGCCCGCCAGGAAGCCGGCCAGCTGCGGGTGATCGGCGATGAACCGGGAGTCGGTGCGACCGGTGTACGGGGAGTGCGGCAGCGGGGTGAAGACGGTGACCCGGGTGTCGCCGCCCGGAGTGACGGTGCGCAGTTCGCCCAGGGCCTGCCCCGTCGGGCCGTAGACACCCAGGGTCCGGTCGAGGTAGTTGACCAGGAGCAAGCCCGCCAGTCCGTCAGCCATGCCGGACGGCGCCTGGGCGATCGCAAGGCGGGTGTCCTGGAGGATGCGGGGCGAGAGCTGGACGAACCGCTCCGGGTTGATCAGCCGGGGCTCGGCGTCGTACAGGTCCTGGCTCGGCGTCACCGAGGGGGTTTTCAGAGGGTACTGGTCGTACCAGTTGCCACCCGCGCCGGAGGCGACCAGATCGGCACAGCGGCCGAAGCGGTCCACAATGCGCAGGTCGGTGAAGAAGAACTGGCCCGCGCGCACGGGCTGGAAACGCTTCTGGTGGGGTCCGCCCGCCGGGTCGGGCACGTGGTTCTGCTCCCCGGCGAGCGCGGCGACCCCGGGCTCGGTGGGCACCTGCGCGCCGCCGTCGAGTTGCAGCAGCCAGTCGTTGAAGCCGTCGAGGGTCTGGGACAGGATGTCCAGCGGTTCGAGCTCCCTGCGCAGTGCGGCCAGGCCCGCGGTGTCGGCGCTCGGGTAGTCGGCCCGGTAGCGGGCCAGCTGTTCGCGCAGCACGTAGACGGTGGTGGGGGCGAGGTAGGCGCGGGAGCGGAAGAGCCGGTTGAGGACGTCGCCTTCGCTCTCGAAGTCGGCCTCCAGGGTGCCGGTGCCGTTCCAGAGGTAGCTGTAGGAGTCAAGGCCGCTGCCGGGCGGGGGCGCGGTGAAGGTCCAGTGGTAGCCGTCGGCCGTCTGGTACGGGGTGGGGAAGTAGGTCAGCTTCCACATCAGCAGCATCGGCAGCCAGGGCTGGCGCCAGGGCGCGCAGTACTCGGCCAGGGGGCCCCTGGCGTGGGTGGCGGGGTTCTGGGTGATGGTGTGCAGGGCGCTGTGGCCGCCGTCGGGGGTGCGTGCGGCCTCGTCGAGGAGGGCGAACTCCTTGAGCAGGTCCGCGCAGGCAGCGGGCAGCCCGGTGAGGCCGGGGTCGGGCGGGCTGGCGGGCGGTGCCGTCCAGTCCGTACCGATCTTGACCTCGGCGAGCAGGTTGGAGGGCAGTCGGCAGGGCAGCGGGTTGTCGCGGTCACGGGCGAGCGGAACCGTGCCACCCCCGGTGCCTTCGATGAGGACGACGGGGTCGGCGGGCTTGTAGAAGCTCTCCTGGGGAAGCCGCTTGAGCTGGAGGTGGTCGGCCAGGCCCCTCGCGGTGGCCCACGCGTCGATGGCGTCCTGGAGGTCCTGTCCGGCCGCCGCCTGGGGCATGTCGTGCCGGAGTTCGGCGAGCCGTGCCAGGCCTGCGTCGGCCTGCTTCGCCGGGCCGTCGTTGACGGGGTCGAGCAACCGGTCGCACTCCGTGTCGAAGCCGGGGGGAAGGGTGTCCGGGCGTTCGCTGTCAGGCAGGTTCCGCAGCCAGTGCAGCGCCCACACCCGCCACTGATGTTCCGTCAACTCCCGCTGGATACGGTCGTACTCGACCTGGGCCGCGTTGAGTTCGTCCAGCGGGAACGGCTCGTCACCCGCCGTCCCGAGGTGCCCGGCGGCAGGCCCCCGGTCGTCGCGGGGGACGATCTGCCAGGTGTGGCCGCCGTCGCTGCCGGAGAACCAGCTGCGATGGGTGACTTCGGCACGGTCGCGCTCCCCGTCGGCGCCGTCGAAGGTGTCCAGGGTGCCGTGGTAGAGCGCGCTGAAGAGCTGGGCGGTGCGCGACGAGCGCGTCTGGTGGCCGACCAGGGCGGCGGCCGCCTCGCCGGTACTGTGCCCGAACGCGATCTTGGTGCGGGTGGCGTCGGGGCGGTCGTCGTCGGGAGCTTCGCCCTCGCGCCGCCACTCCAGGCCGAGCGCGGTGCCGTGGTACAGGCTCCGCGTCGTCTGCGGGGCGGCGGTGACCTCGAAGCGGCGCACGGCGGCGGGCCCGGGCCCGGCCTCCAGCATCCACAGTTGCAGATAGCGGGCGGTGACCGGCCGCTCGGGGGTGTACTCGATGACGGGGGTGCCGGCGTCGAAGTCCTGGTGGTGGGCGGAGGGCCAGTTGACGCCGTCCACGGAGGTCTGGACGCGTACGGCGGGCAAGGTGTGCTGCTCGTCCGGGTCGCCCACCAGTACCCGCAGTGAGCTGACCTGCTGGACGCTGCCGAGGTCGACAGTGATGCGGTCCGAGCGAACGGGCGCCTTCTCGCTCAGGTAGTAGGTGTCCTCCTGGTGGTCGAGGACGTTGCTCACCTCGTGCCCGGTCGCGGTTCCCATGCCGCCCTGGACGAGGGCGGTGCGCCCGGCCACGGTCCAGCCGAGGGCGGCGATGACGTCGGCGGCCGACGAGGCGTCGGCGTCCGGGGGCAGCAGCCCGGGGATGCCGCCCACGGCGTTGAGGATGTCCTCGTCGGTGTCGCTGTACCAGCCGACGACCAAGTAGCTCAGGGTGGCGTCGGGCGGGTAGCTGTCGCCGTGGGCCGGGTCCTTGAGGTCTTGGAGGTCGTCGTGGAAGGAGAAGACGTTCTCGTGGAAGGGCTCGAAGGCCGCGAAGCTGGGCAGGCCCGCGCCCACGGCGGTCAGGAACAGCTTCCGCTCCCCCGGTGGCTCCGCCCAGGCTCCGTCGGCGAGGCTGTGGACGCGGCCGAGCCAGTCGACCTCGGGGGCGTCCGTCTTGCGCGGGTTGACGAAGCTGTTGATCACCCCGTAGCCGTCGTAGAGGTCTTCGTCGTCGGAGTACAGGTAGTCGCTGTGTACGACCCAGCCGACGGCCTTGCGCGCACCGCGCACCCAGGAGTAGCGGACGACCAGCCAGCGGTTGGGCACCAGGGGGAAGCGAGTGGCCCCGTCGTCCTCGGCCACGAAACCGTCCGTGAGCGCTTCGGGCAGCTCCCACTGGACGTGTACGCCCTCGAAGCTCTCGTCGTCGCGGACCTCTTTGGCCCCGCTGAAGGCCTCCGGTTCGGCGGCGCCCCGGCCCTCGTCGTCCGGATAGGTGCCGAGCATGCGGTCGAAGCTCGGCTGGTAGCGGTGGAAGGGGTGCAGGGAGCGCACCTTCCGGTTGGCCAGCAGGGCGTGGACCTGGACGGGCACGATCAGGTCGGTGTCGCTCACGCGGTCTCCTCGGCGGTGGGCGTGGGCAGCAGGAGCTGCTCCAGCGGGGCGTTGACGAGTTCCAGGGCGAGTTGGCCGGGAGAGAGTTCGCCGTCCGCGCCGCAGGCGGCGGACAGCGCCGCGACGAAGCCGCCCGCGCCGTGCAGGTCGAGGACGTCCGGCTGCGCGGCGCCGGGGCGGGCGGGGCGCAGGTGGTCGAAGACGGTGCGCCCGCCCGCCGGGTCGGGGAACTCGGTGCCGGTCGGGCGGCCGACGTCGTCACCGGTCAGGTGGCGCAGGCTGACGCGTTGTGCGGAGTTGATGCCGAAGTGGATGCCCTGCCCGGGCTCGCGGATGACGACGCTGTCCGGGACGGCGTCCCACAGCACCAGCAGGATGTCGGGCGCCAGGTGGTCGCGGCGCAGCTCGCCGACCTGCTCGCCGCCCCGGGTGGCGAGCAGGTCGAAGACGGGCCAGGCGCGGACCAGTTCGGAGTTGATCAGTAGCCCGGCCGCGGGAATCGGGCTGTCAGAGCCCTGGAGCAGCCTTTCCCGCAGCAGCGGGTGCAGGTCGCGGTCGACGGAGGTGTGGACGCCCACGTCCGTCGCGCCCGCCACCAGGGCCCGGATCCAGGCCGGGTCGACGCGGAAGGCCCGCAGGCTCTCGGGCGGCAGCAGCCGCGGGTCGGGCACCAGGTGGTTGAAGGGCACGCCGCGCAGCAGGGCGAGGCGGTCCAGCCACTCGGGCATGGCGGGGGTGCGGGCGGTGACCACCGCGCTGAGCGACTGCCGGGCGCGCGGGTCGGCGAGCAGCGCGGCCGGTTCGGCGCGGGCGGTGCGCGCGGTCGCAGTGGGGGCCGGTTCGGGGCGCAGGTCGGCTCGCAGGGCCTGGACCAGGCGGCCTCCTAACCCGGACGCGGCGAGTTCGGCCAGCGCCGTGGCGGCGGGCGGGGCGTCGGGGTCGTGCTGGGCGCGGCCGGGGTCACTGCCGAGCGCGGCCAGGGTGGCGGCGCGGTCGGACAGCGCCCGCCGCGCCTCGACGGCTTCGCCGCTGTAGTCGGGGTCGGCGAGCGCGATGGTGCGGCCCAGTGTCCACGCCGCCGCGTAGCTGACGTCGAACACGCCGTACTCGCGGTCGTAGATCAGGGCGTGGTCGGCGGTGGTGTGCGCGCCTTCGAAGGCTTCGCCCGGCAGGTTCGGGGCGGTGAGCGGGGTGAGCGGGCCCCGGTACCAGGCGTAGGTGTCATCGCCCGCCAGGGTGCGGTGGGCGACGGCTCCATAGCCGTGGTGCAGCCGGGTGCGTACGTACTGCTCCTCGGGTGCGGACGCCGAGCCGGACGCGGGGGCGTGACGCAGCGCGAGGTTCTCCGGGTCCTCGGCACCGGGGGCGACGAGGCCGCGCAACAGCGTGCCGGGGTCGAGCGTGCCGTCGGGGGCGTTGGTGAACGACCAGGACCACAGGCTGCACAGCCGTATGTGTCCGCTGTCCGCGAGGGTGCCGGGGGCGAGGCGGTCCAGATGGCCTTCCAGGGAGACCAGGTGGACGGCGTAGGCGCCGGGGGTGCGGGGGAAGCGGTTGGCGGCGACGACGGCGTACTCGCCTTCGGTCAGCACCTCGCCGTCGTTGCGGAGTTGGGGGGTGCTGCGCACGTCACGTGTGTGCGTGAGGTGGGACAGCTCGTCCTGGCGCGGGACGAGGGCGTGGAAGACGTCCACCGGCACGTCGATCGTGCGGCAGGGCAGGTCGTCGTCGATGTCTCCGGACAACTCCGGCCCGGTGATGTCCTCTTCGGCGGGGTGGCGGAGACGGCCGATGGTGCGGGTGGTGAACTCGCCCTTGGCGTCGGGGTCATCCGCGGTCTCGCCCTCGGCGAGGACCAGGAGCGCCAGCCAGGGCGCGGGGGCCGCCCGTCCCAGCAGCTGGCGTTCCCAGGGGAGGATCGCCCGGTTGAGTGTGATGTGCGGCAGGACGTGGGTGTAACGGCCCACTGCTCCGGCCGCGGGGTAGGTGGCGTGGACGGAGGTGGGGTCGAGGTGGAACCGGGCCGCGCGGATCTCGTAGCGGTCCACGGCCCCGGGGAGTTCGGGCGTGGTGTCGAGGCGCTGGCCGTCCTTGGTCAGGCAGTGGTCCACCGTGATGGTGTAGACGCCGGCGGTGGTCGCGGGGGCGAGGTGGTCGTAGAACGTGATGTCCAGGTCGGGGCGGGCGGGCACGGCGGTCACCTCACGGCTGCGGTCAGGAGCGGGGCATCGGTCAGGGAGGTGCCGGTCAGGCGGGCGGTGCCGGTCAGGGGGCCGTCGCTGTCCGGGGCCAGGCCGAGGGCGGCGAGCGCGTCGTGTGCCCGGGTGCGCCGGGCCGCGGTCTCGGCCGCGGCGAGCGTGTCGCCGATCAGCTCGATGCTGTGGGGGTCGGTGACCGGGGAACGCCCGGCCACGGTCTCGTCACGCAGCGGCGTCCGGCCGGGCGGCAGTCCGTCGACGTCCAGGGCCTCTGCGGGTACGGGGCCGACACCGAGACGGCGGGTCGGTTCGGGCACCTTGATGGTCAGCCCGGTCAGGCAGCCGTCGACAAGGCCGGGCTGGTTGAGCGCCTGGCTCGGGTGGGCGAGCGGCTTGCCCCACAGCGCCTGTGGCAGGCCCTCGCGGGTGGCGGTGACCGTCCAGCGGGCGCCTTCCCAGTCGTACGGGTCGCCGCGCTGGTCCAGAATCCGGACGAACTGCTCGGAGACGACACCGGTCAGTCGCATCGGGCGGATGTCGATCCGGGCGTCGTCGCTGCCCGCGAAGAGCCTTCCGTTGAGGGTGATCTTCGAGGCGGGCAGCGCCGATTCGACGGCCGCGGTGAACCCGTCGATCCGCACCAACTCCGCTTCAGCGGCCGCCGTACGGGCCTCGGTCTCGTCCTGGGTGACGTCCGGCAGCTCACAGCCCTGCTTCAGGACGGTGCGGGCGGGCGCGGGCAGCTGGACCTGGAAGTCCTCCCAGTCCGCGGCGGGCGCACCCTTGCGGTCGGAGCCGAAGCCGAGGGTGAAGGTGATGAACCAGATCTTCACCCGGGCCTTGCCGCCGACCGGCGGGAGCCACAGCCGCAGGTCGACCCCGACCTCCAGGGAGATGCGCACCCGCACGAACAGCACCTTGACGGTGGCGGCGACGCCGATGCTCAGACCGAGCGCCAGGTCGGCGTAGAACGGCTTCCACTGCACCAGCGCGTGCACGTAGGCGGTGAACCAGGCCCGCAGGTTGATGCCGTGCCCGTTGTCGTAGACGGCGGCCAGCTCGCCACCGGCCATGAACGCGCCGTCGGTCAGCGCCGCGTACGCCTGGGCCCGGATGGACACCGGGCCGCGCTCCCACAACCAGCCGATCCTGGGCGGCTTCGGGTAGTGGGCGGGCACGCGGTACTGGGGGTGGTAGCCGCCCGCGGTGAGGACGAAGCCCTTGCGCACGCCCTGGGCGGGCAGGTCCTTGCCCCACACGTAGAAGGAGATTCCGCCGGTGAGCCTCGCCTGCGGGTCCAGGATGTAGGAGCCGTCGGCGATGACGGTGTCCAGGGAGAAGCGGGAGAGCGCGGAGTCGTAAGCGAAGACGAAGTCGACGATCACCTGGCCGAGCGGACCGCCGCCCGCCAGGGCGGTGTCCGCGCCCGCGCTCATGGCGGGCGCCCGGCTCCCCTGGGCGGTCCTGACGGGTGGCAGCGCCAGCGTGGTGCGACCGGCCAGCACGGCCTTCCACCCGGCCTGGCCCCACTCGACCAGGGCCATCGCCCGGGCCTGGATGAACCGGTAGACGGTGAACTCCATGCCGCCCGCCACCCAGTACCGCCCCCGCGCCGGGGTCACCCAGCCGCCGGGGCCGACCAGCTCGTTCAGGGCCTGCCCCGGAGTCAGCCGCTCGACCTCGCCGCCGTCCACCGGTGGCTGCGCGCCAAGCCGGTTGACCAGCGGGAAGGCGCCGATCTCGTGGACGGCGGGGATGCGCACGGTGCTGTTGATGCCGAAGCCGAGGGCGAGGCCGGTGAAGGTGACCGGGCCCACGCTGAACAGGCCGTTGACGCGGTTCCGGCCAGCGACCAGTTCGGCGTAGGCGAAGATCGAATCCCAGCCGGCCCGGTTGCGCGCCCAGCTCCCGGCCAGCTGCAGGACGATGAGGTCCTGGATCTCGACGCGCCCGGCGGCGGCGAAGGCCAGCTCGAACTCCGTGCCCAGGTCGATCCGGGTGAACGCCCCGCCGATCGCCACCTGCGGCGGCCCCGGGTAGGCCACGGCCACGCTCGCGCCGCGCAGCACCGGGGCGACGTTCCAGTCCTGGTCCACCCCAAGGCCCAGGCCGACGAGTTCGACGGTCAGCGGACCGACCGCCATGACCGCGTCCAACGAGATCGACAGCCGTCCGCCGGCGTAGCCGATGCCGGCGTGCTGGAAGCGGACCGGGCCGATCACGAACCCGCCCAGGTCCAGGTCCTTGGCAGGTTCGTTGGCGCCGGTGCGGGCGGGAGCGGCCGACGTGCCGCCCGCGGGCAGGCGCAGCACCAGCGGAGGGCGCACCGTGCCGCCCACCATCACGTCCACCCAGGCCACGGAGCCGGGCGGGAGCGCCTCGTCCGGCAGGCGCGGAAGCCGCCCGGCCGCGGCGCCAAGGCCGTCGACGACCGCGTTGAGCCGCGCCACTTGCTCCTTGGTCCAAGGGCCGAAGGCGTGGGCGAAGTGGACACCGCCGAAGACCAGGTCCCGTTCGGCGGGGATGGACTCGCCGAGCCCCGGCAGCTGGGACGCCCGGGCTCCGACCTCTCCCCGTACCGCCACCAGCCGCGAGACCGCGGAGCCGGTCCCCGCGGGCACCGACGCCACGACCACCCCGACGCGGCCGACCACCGCCGACAGCACCAGCTCACCCCGCGACGAGCCTCCGGCCGCCGTCGGCAGGCGGTAGGCGAACGACGCCGACGCGAGGGCGGGGACGAGCGGCTCCAGCTCCGCGGGGATGTCGATCCCGAAGGCCGCGGCCAGGTGGGCCAGGCTCAGGGTCCGCCCGTAGTCCTCGAAGGCCGCGCTCAGCTCCCAGGCACCTGACCCCGTCCGGGCGATCGCGCCGCTGAACCACAGCCGGGTGTCCTCGCCGCCGACCGAGGCGGTGAAACCGGCGTCCGCGGAGAGCGAGAAGGAGGCGGTCCCGCCCTGCGGCCTCGAGTGCCGGAAGCACACGAACAGGTCTGCGACGGTGTCGCCGAAGCGGGTCTCCGTCGCGGCGGTGACCTCCCACTCCTCAAGGCCGCCGGGGACCGTCAGCACCTCGATCGTCAGGTACTGCAGCTCGAAGTTCCGCAGCCCCTCCGGGATCTGCCCGGCGACTGTCCAGGTCTCGCCCACCCAGTCGAGGAGGTCGGCCATCCGGATGTTCGCGGCGCTCACGCCGCGCAGCAGGTACCCGACGTCATCGGACCGGATGGTCAGCTCGAGCCTGGTGCCGCCGATCACGATGACATCGCTTCCGCGCGGCACGCCGAGGGCGGGAATGGTCGGCCCAGCGCCCGCCGCCGGCTGGCCCTGCGGGGCCTTGATCTTGTACTTCCCGCCCGGCCCTTGCTCCCACTGGTTGGTGTCGTACGGCCAGGGCCGCGGGGGTGGGGGCGGGGGCTGGGTGAAGGCGTCAAGGAGCCCCTTGAGGCCTTCCTTGCCTTCCTGTTCGAACTTATTGGTGGCAGCCGGTTTCTTGCGGTACCGGTTCAGATCATGGAAGGTCTTGTTCCGCCGGGCAAAGACGTCGCCGATGATCGGCTTGGAGCCGATTTCGAATCCCGAACCCGGATCATCACTCCGCGTGTTCGGACCGACGAAGAGGTTTCTCGGCAGCCACGTGAAGAAGTTACGGAAGTCGTCCAGCCCTTCCGGGGGACGCCCGTCATCGTCATGAGTGGTTCCGGGATCCTTGAAAACTTCAATGAATCCCCGAATGGTTTCGAAGTTCTTCTGCTCCTCGGTGGTGTAGTCGAGATTGAGCAGCTCCCTTCCCCAGGTCTCGACCAGCTCTTTCAACGCCTCGTAGATCGCGGATCCCTTGTCGTTAAAGCCCGCCGCGATCAGCGCGTCCCACGCCTGCCACAACGTTTCCCAGGGAACCACGTGATGGCGCGCCTGACCGGTTGACAACGCGTCCTTGAACGGATAGCCGCCACGGTCCTTCCCCAGGAAATAGTTGAACTCGGCCATAACCCGGCCTCCCCAGCCCCTGATTCAGACCGCACGGCCTGACCCGGCAAAATCGACTCAATTGATATTGCCGGGCCGAACGGGCCGTAGATACACAAAAGCCGGAATGGGTCACGAAGTTGACCGGCCGTGCCCCCTTGACACGACCATTCGACTTCGCGTTATCGCGGGCGGGAATTGGTTCGGACCAGGGGCCGGGAGAGGAGCGCGGCGCGCCGGTCGTGGTGGAGCGGACGCGGGAATTCGTCGGCATCGAATGTGGTTCGGTGCGCTTCGGGAAAGTGGACGCGTCAACTTGCCCAGTGGGGCGCGAAGATGCCCACCGGCTACGACTCCCCCCCCCCCGAGGCTCCGCGGCAGGCACGGCAGCGTCCGCGTGCCGGGGTGGGTACGAGCCGTACGACATCGACGCGACAGCTGTCCGCCGAGTACCACCAAAGCGGTCCGCCCGTGAGGCGCATGGCGACCGCCCTTCCGCTGTCGGCAGTCTCAGCTCCCGCGCCCAGGACCTCGAGCCGAGGCTCGCTCAGACATGTTCATCCCCTGGCGGCCTTGGCCTCCACGCCATCGCCAAGGCTCCGCTCCTCGGCGTCGGCCAGCCAGAGAAGAACCGGCGGCAGGCCGAGCTCGATCACCGCAAGGGCGATCTGGAACCACTGGGGCCAGCCGTGTACGGCGAGCGAGAGGACCCGGCCCACACCGCCGAGGAGGAAGACCACCGCCAGCCACCGCACCGCCTGGGCCGGGATGGGACGCTGCCGGGCGGCCCAGAGCCAGGCCAGCCCGTAGCCGACGAAGACGGCGCCCATGAACCGGCCCCAGCTGTCGACCGTCGCCCCGGCCGAACCGGCGCCGGGAATCGCCGCGTTGCCGAGCAGCACGTGGAACAGGCCGATCGCCACGCAGGCCCAGCCCATCACCTGTGTCAGTACGCGCAGAGCCCTGGCCATGTGTCCTCCGAGCTGCCTCGATGAAGCTGGTTGACATGTGTCTACTCCACAGTGAGCGCGCAAGTAGACCCGTGTCAACTAAGCTGCGGTCGTGCCTCCCCGCCAGCGACTCACCCCCACCGCGCGCTACGCCCAGCTCCTGTCCGTGGGCGCGCGGCTCTTCGCCGCACATCCCTACGACGACGTCCTGATGGAGGAGGTCGCCCAACAGGCCGGCGTCTCCCGGGCTCTGCTCTACCGTCACTTCCCCAGCAAGCACGCCCTCTTCGCAGCCGTCTACCAGCAGGCGGCCGACCAACTGCTCGCCCAGACGCGGCTCGACCCGGCCGAGCCCCTGGTGGAGCAGCTCATCCAAGGCATGGACGTCCACCTCGACTACTTCACGGCGAACCGCCACGCCGTCCTCGCCGCGAACCGGGTCCTCGCGGGCGACCCGGTGATCCAGACGATCATGACGAACGAGCTGGACGCGCTCCGCGCACGACTCCTTGCCGTACTCCCCCTCGCAGACGAGAACGCCCGGGACGCCGTCTCCGCCGTACTGAAGAGCTGGCTGGTGTTCGTCCAGGTCCTCTGCGTCGACTGGCTCGCCCACGAGACCTGCACCCGCGCCCAGTTGCGCGACGCGTGCATCGGCGCGGTTCTCGGAGCCCTCCGGCCACTCCTGCCCGAGGGCTCCGTCCCCGACCTTCACACCGCGTAGGGAACTGCCGCTCTGCCAGCCATTCCGCTAGTGCGGCTGGTCGAAGAGCGTGAGCAGGAGAGGCCCTTGCGGATGCGGATGCGGGTGCGACCAGTGGGGCATCCACCAGGGAGCAGGCACTGATGAGACGTCCGGTACGAGCCTTGCCGTACACGATCGAGGAGCGGCTGTCTCCGGCCCGGTGGCCCGCGCGATCATGCGTCGCTTCGGTGCCGCCGTCGAGTCGCCGATCGTTCCGTTCGAGCGGCCGCGTCATCGTGGGGACTTCGGGCTGCGCATACCGCCCGAGGGAGGCGTACCTCTTCCAGGAGGGCCGGGCCCTGCCGTGGCGGTATGTCGAGGAGATGCGGGGTGAGTTCGGGGACGATGCGGAGCATCCGCGGGCGCCGCTGTGGCGCGGGTCACTTTTCCGCCTTCGGGGCGGTGTCGGGGGCGTAGATGAAGGAGAGGCGCTCCATGACGTTGCTGCGCTCGGTGTTGTGGAAGGCTGCGATCCGCCAGGCGTCGTCGGTGTCGCGGACCAGGGTGAAGGTCGTCACCTTCGAGAGTTCGTCCGCGCCCGGCTCGTCACCGGTGTAGTCGGCGCCGCGGCTGGTGAGGACGGCGACGTCCTTGGTCAGGAAGCGCATGTCGAGGTATCTGGAAGCGAGCTTGCTGTCCTTGAGGAAGCCCTTGAAGAGCGCGCGGTGGCTCGCGGTGATGTCGGCGCGGCCCTCGTAGTGGCTGCCGATGTAGGTCGTGTACGTGCCGTCCTCGGTGAACTGGCGGCCGTACGACTCCGCGTCACCGCGCTCCCAGGCGTCGGCGAGGGCGTCGAGGGTGGCGCAGACGGCCTCGCCGTCGCGGCGGTCGGCGTCGGCGGGGATCACCTCGCCGCAGGTTTCGGCACCGGTGCGTCGCACGTCGGAGGTGGCGTCGAGATAGAGATAGGCGCCGGTCGCGCCGAGGGCGAGGACTAGCGTGGAGGCCAGCACGACGCGCTTGACGATCTTGCGGTTCATGGTGAGGACTCCCCGTTCGGTGGTGGCGGAGCGGTGACGACAGTGGCCGTACAGTGGCCGAAATGACTGCACCCATGCAGTTACCGCACACATGCGATATCCGCGCGTGCGCGGACATCAAGCGAGGGCCGCACGCCATGGCGGGCGCGGAGGCTGCGGGCCGTGCGGGATACGTGCGCCGCGCCACGGACCTCGCCGGTCCGGCGGTGCGACGGACCGGCTTCCCGACGGCGTCTTCACGGCGCACCACAGTTCTCGAGCGAGACCGGAGGGCTCGTACCCCAGGGTGGCCGCCTTCAGGGGCGCGGCGGTGCCGCAGGCCGCCGTGGTGAGAGACGACGCCCCGGTCGGCATGGTGGCCGCGGCTCGTTTCTGGCGCATCAGAACTGCTCACTCCGGCTTGTTGCCGACGGGTCCGCCGATCTCGTACGGCGTGGTGACGTTGTCGTACGCGAGGTGCATGACCATGCCGAGCTTGCTGTGCCAGAAGTTGTGGCAGTGGTCCATCCAGATGCCGGGGTTGTCGGCCTTGAAGGCGACCTGGACCTCCTCGCCCGGCCGGACGAGCACGGTGTCCTGCCACATCGGGCTGCCGGAGGCGCGCTTGCCGTTCTTGCCGAGCACCAGCATGTGGTGGCCGTGCAGATGCATCGGATGGTCTTCGGTCCCGCGGTTCACGAAGGTGACGCGGGCGACGTCGCCTTCCTTGATCATCAGCATCGGGGTGTCCGGGAAGACACGGCCGTTGATGGTCTGCTTCAGCCCGAAGCTGCCGTCGTAGAAGCCCAGCCACTCGTCGAAGACGAGCTTGTAGTCGCGGTCGAAGTCGCTGTCCAGGCCGATTTCCGTCCTCTTCGGGCTGCCGTAGCTGTACGGATCGAATTCAGGGCCGCCCAGATCCGCCTTCACCTCCCCCTTGCCGTCCGGGGAATACACGATTCCCGCGTCCGGGGCGCTGCCGTCGGTCACCCGCACCGGGCCGTCGGGCATGGTGAATTCGACGTCCATCCGGTTTCCGCCGCCGAGCACCAGCTTCTTGCCCTTGAGCGCGGTCGGCTTGTGCACGTCCGTGCCGTCCAGGGCGGTGACCTTGTACGGGACGCCATCTATGGCGAACTCGCGGGTGTTGCCGCTGGTGTTGGTGAGCCGTATCCGCACCTTCTCGCCCGGCTCGGCGCGGCGCCGCTCCAGCTCGTCCACGGCGCCGATCGCTGGCACCGTGCCCTTGTCGGTCCGCCAGTCGTGGGCGAGGACGCTGACGTCCTTGTCCACCGGCCGGGTCTGCTGCTTCGGCTCGATGATCAGGGCGCCGAAGAGTCCGCGGTCGACCTGCTCGGAGGCGGCCTGATGGGAGTGGTACCAGCGGGTGCCGGACTCCTGGACCCGGAAGCGGTAGGTGAAGGACTTCCCGGGCCGCACCGCGTCCTGGGTGGCGCCGGCCACGCCGTCCTCGCCGTTGGGTACGTCGACGCCGTGCCAGTGGATGGTGACGGGGGTCCTGCCGGGCAGCTCGTTGCGCAGCTCGATCTCGACCAGATCGCCCTCGGTGACCCGCAGTTGGGGGCCGGGGACCTGGCCGTTGTACGTCCAGGCGTCGACCGTCTTACCGGAGGCCAGTCTCACCTTCTTGGCCTGTGCGGTGAGGGAGAAGCGCCGGTCGGGCGTACCACTCCTGGGTCCGCGCAGTTCGTCGACGGAGACCTCGTCGGCACCGCCGGTTCCGGAGGCCATGTGATGACCGCCGGTCATGTCGTGGTGCTGCCCGGCGGCACCGCCGCCCCAGTCGGCCTCACCCTTCATCATGGAGAAGGTGTGCGGAAGCCGGCTGTCGGCGATGCCGTAGTTGACCAGCCCCACCGCGGTGCCGAGCACGACCCCGGCCGTGGCAAGGCGGACCGCCAAGGCCCGCCGCCGCGGGATCTCACGGCCGGTGGACAGGCGTTGCAGCCGCACGCCCGCCCGCCACACCAGCAGCCCGGCGACCGCGGCGGTGATCAACCCGTACGCGCCGAGGCTGATCCAGAACGACCGGTCCGGTGGCAGGAACATCTGCGCGCAGCAGCCGAGGCCGCCGAAGGCCGCGAGCCGGGGCGGCACGACATGTCGCGGGGACCTGGCGCGCGACTGCTCCTCCAGCGGCACCGGCGCGGCCGGGTCAGGCAGCCTTCCCCCGGCTCGAGCAGGGGATACCCCATTCCGGGCGGCGGATGCCAGCCACGGCACCGTCCAGACCACGGTGGCGATCACGGCCGGGAACAGCATGACGAAGGTGGTGAACAGCCGCCGGTCAGCCACGAACACCCACCCATGGCGGGCGAGCAGCCCGTACGCGACGAGTCTGGCCGCGGTGAGCAGCACGGCGACGGACACAAGGACCAGTGCGATACGGGACATCCGCCGCATGCTCCCGACGGTGCGGCGGCCTGGCAGCAGGCCCGTCGTGACGGCGGCGATCAGCCAGGCGGGGAGCAGGAAGATGCCCAGCCCGAGCTCGAGTCCGGATGCGGCGACGTACACGGCCGTCACCCCCGGCCCTGCGGCCGTCGGGCCGCGGTCGAGTGCGGCTGTGGTGGGCGTCCGCGCGGTCGGCGGAGGTCGCGGGCGATCTGCTCGCCGAGGACCCGGAGGCGGCACCCCGCTGCGGCGGATTCGGTGATCTCAGGCATGCCGTCAGCGTGGCGATCACCGCACCGGTCAGGCATCCGCCGATCCTCGACCTCTGCCTCGGCGGAAAGTTACGGGGCGGGTGCCGCCACGTACAACTATCGAACGACGCGTGCCTTCCGCACCGCGGCTAGCCTGCGGCCATGACATGGCACAGTCGCCTCACGGGCCACCGCAAACGCCTGCGTCCGCTGGCGGGTGCCGTCGTGGCGCTGGCCCTCGCCGCGGCCACGGCCACCGTCGACGGAATGCACACACGGTTCGACTACCTTCCCGCGCACCCGCCGACCTTCGTGGCGATCCCGGTTGGGCTGCTCGTCGGCCTCGCGGCATGGTTCCGCCATCGTCGTCCCGCGCTGCTTCTGCTGGCCGCACTCGGCGCCTATGTGGTGCTGTCGGCCTGGTTCGCCGTGGTGTTCGCGCAGTACACCGTGGCCGACCGCGCCGCCTCCTGGCGCCGGGTCGCCGTCGCCTCGACGGTCGCCGTCGCGGTGGTCGCCCCGCCGATCTGGTGGGGCGGCGGCCTTGACGCAGCGGCCATGAGCGTGGGCATCTGCGTCTTGCCGGCCCTGCTCGGCCTGTACACGGGGGCCCGCCGCCGCCTCGTGGCCGAGCTGCGCGAGCGGGCCGAGCGGGCCGAGCGTGAGCAGCAGCAGCGGGTGCTTCAGGCCCGCAGCGACGAACGCGCCCAGATCGCCCGGGACATGCACGACGTCGTCACCCACCGCGTATCCCTGATGGTGCTGCACGCGACCGCGCTCGAGGCGACCAAGGGCGCGTCCGCCGTCGACATCGGCAAGCAGATCGGCGCCATCGGCCGCGAGGCACTGACCGAGCTCCGCTCGCTGGTGGAGGTTCTGCACACCGCATCCGAGGCTCCGCTCGCCCCGCAGCCCGGCCTGGCCGAGCTGGAGACCCTGATCGCCGACTCCCGCGGCCTGGGGACGCCGGCCACCCTGGAGTTGACCGGAGAGCAAGGCACCACCCGCCCACCCGCGCTGCCGACCCTGATCGAGCACGCCGTCTACCGGGTGGTGCAGGAGGCCCTGACCAACGTCCACAAGCACGCCGCCGACGCCGAGACGCGCGTCCGGGTCCACTGCACACGCCGACTGCTGCACCTCACAGTGACCAACCAGCACGGTGTCGGCGCCAGCCCCTCCGGTCTGCCCAGCGGCGGCCACGGCCTGCTCGGCATCGCCGAACGGATACGGCTCGTCGGCGGCGAGCTCACCGCAGGCCCGACCCCGGACGGCGGCTTCGAGATCGCCGCCGAGATCCCGTTGGACGACGTACCCCAGATGCAGTCCACCCACATGAAGGCCACGCGATGAGCGAGACGACGACCCGGGTTCTGATCGTGGACGACGAATGGATGGTGCGCTCCATGCTCAGCACCATCATGGCGTCCGCCCCCGACATCGAGGTGGTGGGCGAGGCCTCGGACGGCCATACGGCGGTGTCGATGGCCGCCGCGCTGGAGCCGGACGTCGTCCTGATGGACATCCGGATGCCCCGCTCCGACGGCCTGACCGCCACGGAGCGCCTCACCCGCTCGCCCCGCCCGCCGCGCGTCGTCGTGCTGACCACTTTCGACCTGGACGAATACGTCCAGACAGCGCTACGTCATGGGGCCGTCGGTTTCCTGCTGAAGGACGCCACCGCGGATGACATGATCGCTGCGGTGCACAGCGCGGCCCGCGGCGACGCGATGCTCTCCCCGAAAGTGACCCGCCGCCTCATCCGCCGCTTCACGGAGGACGACGACGGCCCCTCTGCCGAGCGGCAGCGCCGCCGGTCCGAGGCCCGCAGCCGCCTGGAGGCCCTGACCGAAAAGGAGCGCGAGGTCCTGATCGCGCTGAGCGGCGGCCTCTCCAACACGGGCATCGCCGCGGCTCTGCACGTGACCGAGGCCACCGCGAAGACCCACATCAGCCGGATCCTGTCGAAGCTCTCCCTCACCAACCGCGTCCAAGCGGCGATCCTGGCGCACCATGCGGGGCTCGTTGACTAGGGACTCCTTCGCCATCCATCGATAGCGGTGCCCCCGGCGGGCTCTTCGGTTCTGGCTCTGACCGCGATTGCGTGAAGGTCATGGGCGGGTGAGGATCCGGGGCCGGAGGAGGGCGAAGGAGGCCCGGCCATACATTGCTCTCTTGAGCGCCTTCGCCCGGTTCACGTGGCCTTCGACGACGCCTGAGCTCCAGGGCAGGGTGAGGCCCGCGGTGACGGCGTCGAGGTCGCGGCGGAGGAAGCCGGCGAACCCGCTCCTGGGCTTCGGGGCGTCCTGTTCGGCCTGGCGGATCCAGTCCAGCAGGAGGTGTCCGCGCTGATGGCGGACGAGGTCGGCGAAGGCGCGGGCGAGGTCGCGGGCCCGGGTGATGTCCGGGCGGGCGAGCCTGACCTGGAGAAGCCCTTCCTCCTGGCGTTCGGTGAGCGTCTCGCGTGACCGCATGATCCATGAGGTGATCTTGCGGAGGCTGGGGGATGTCCGCCCGGATGGGTTCGGCGGTGCCGTCCCGCAGGGCGGCGAGGTACCGGCGGACGACAACGCGGCTTCCGCGATAGCCGCGTTCTTGGATCTCCAGGAACAGCCGACTGCCGCTGGTCTGGCGGGATGTGTCGGTGAAACGGGCGTTGAGATACGGCTTGAACGGCTCCAGCACGTTCCTGGGGCGCCGGTGGTGGGCGGCGAGGCGGCGAACACGGCGACCAGTTCACTGGGGGCGATCGGGCTGAAGTTCACGCACCACAGGCAGGGGGCGCCGAAGGTGGGCTCGGTCCATGCCTGCCAGCCCATCAGGTCCTCACGCGGGTCCGCATCCGCGATCAGGTCCGGCAGCATCTCGAGCGAGACGTGCGAGGCGAAGCTTGGGTCCGTGGCGGCGGTGCGAGGGCGGTCCACGTCACGGATCCAGCCCTGCGCGCTCAGTGCCCTGACCACCGTCTCAGGCTCCTCAAAGCCGGAACCGGGCACCGCGCTGACGTCGAGCGCGAAGAGGAAGTCGTGCAGTTCCTCGTGCGGCACGCCGGTGGTGACGTAGGCGTTCCACCGCAACAGCGCGCTGGCGGCGTCCGGGCGAGCGGAGATCCGCAAGGCCACCCGTAGGCCGCCGAGCGTGAACGGGCTGCTGGCCAGGATCCGTTCGGCGCCGCGCAGCTCGTCGCGGCTCACGTACAGCAAGGTGTCGCGACCGAGGACGCGCTCATGGACGAGTTGCGATTCCCGGTCGCTCCGGAGATGCGTGACAGCGACACGCCCGAAGGGCGCTCCGGCCAGCAGCCGCGGCTCAGACCACCGCAGAACGTTTGAATCGGAACACGTGTTGCTCGGTCCGTGATGCGCGACTGATGGGAGCCTCAAGCGACCAGGGGCTGCCGGACCTGGCTGCGGGAAGGTTCCTGGACACGCGCGAGATCAGCCGCAGGCTCACCGCACCGGCTGACCGAAGCCCGCCCCCCGCCTTCCGACGATCACGAGTGGTCTGCGGCAGCCTGCGGCACACTGCCGACCATGCTCAACGGCGTACGACTACACGGGAGATCCGCCTCCCTTCTGATCGCGGCGGCCATCTCGGCTCTTCTGGCGGTCAGTTATCTGGTGCACACCTGGCGGGTTACGGCGCCCTTCACCGATCCGGTCGACACCTTCGTCGGTTCGCTCGGGCTGTTGTGCCCGGGGTTCTTCGCGTTATGGCGGCGGTCCAGGCCGCAGCCGCCGCAGACGCCTCCCTCCCGGGACCAGTGGCTGGCGGCCCTCGCGGGTGCCGAGCGTGATCGTCTCCGGGAGGATCTGCGGGAACGTGGCGTCGAAGTGGCCTGCATCGCGGTTCCGTGGGAGGCGGCGCCCGAGCTCGCCGACGACGGGGGCAGGGCGGTGTACGGGCCGCCGGGTACCGGCCGT
This sequence comes from Streptomyces sp. NPDC043996, assembly GCF_056435225.1. Classification (NCBI taxonomy): domain Bacteria; kingdom Bacillati; phylum Actinomycetota; class Actinomycetes; order Kitasatosporales; family Streptomycetaceae; genus Streptomyces; species Streptomyces sp. NPDC043996. Next base: position 266,745 of record NZ_JBWKEY010000004.1, read on the forward strand.
GTCGACCGTCTTCGGCAGCGGCTGTGGCCGACAGGTCGGCCCGCGCGGGTGGTGGTCTGCGGTCCGGCGGGCTCCGGCAAGAGCGTTGCCCTTCAGCTGTTGGCCGAGCAGCTTCTGGCCTCGGGCATCGGCGGGCAGACCGTTGCTGGCCCGGTGCCGGTGGTGGTGTCGCTGGCCGGATGGGACGCGCGCCAGCCGCTGTATCCGTGGCTGATCGGACGGATCGCTGACCGCTACCCGGCCATCGTCGGCCCGGACAGCGGCGTCGAGGCGCAGGACCTCACCAGCGCCATGCTGCACGATGGCGCTGTCGTGCCGTTCCTGGACGGCTTCGACGAGGTGGCCCCTCCTGAGCGTGCCGCGTTGCTGCGGGCACTCAACCAGGCGCTGGGCGCGGGTCTTTCGGTCGCGCTGGCCTCCAGGGAGGAGCAGTTCCGGGAAGCGGTGGCTGCGGCCGGGGCCATTCGGGGATCCGTGGCGGTTCGTCTGGGGCCGCTGGGGCCACGGCACCTCGCCGACTTCCTGGACGACTCGCGCGCACCCAACCGGCCGGCCTGGCTTCCCCTGCTGGAGGCGATGCGCGCCGGGAGGGCGTCCCCGGCCAGGGAGGTCTTCGCCACTCCCCTCATGCAGTGGCTCGGCCTACAGACGTACGGAAGCGGAACCGCGATTCCGGTGGAACTGGCGGATCCGGCGCGGTTTCCCACCGCCCAGGACGTCGAGCGGCATCTGCTGACCTCGCTGGTCCCCTCGGTTTTCGGCCCCCTGAGCAGTGGCCTGCGGGACGGGCGGCGCTGGCCAGCACGCCGCGCCGCACGTCTGCTGCGGTTCCTCGCGGAGCACCGGGGCGACGGCGGCATCCGGTGGTGGACGCTCTACCGTCGCGCGCAGTGGCAACTCGCCCTGCTCTACGGCCTGGCACTGACCGCGGTCGCCACGGGCCTGTCCGTGCTCTCGCGGGCGGCGGGGACCGCGGTGCTGGCCGGTGCGCTGTGGGGGATGGCGTGCGGCGCCGCCTTCACGGTGGCTTACGTGGTCACTCGGGCCGAGGAGTACCGGGGCCGCTCCGCCGTGCCGGGCGGATTCCGCTCGGAGGTGAACGGCAGGGTCGTCGTGTCGAGGGTCGTTCGGCTGCTGCCTGTGCTGGCCGCGGCGGGGGTGGCCACTGAGCTCTGCACAGGTCTGCTGTTCGCTTCGCTGCGCTGGCCCGACCTGTGGGCGTTGCTCGGCCAGGGGGCTGTGCTGTCGGTCGTCGCGGGGCTCTGCGGCGGATTCGCCGCCGGAACCGTGCTGGACCGCGTACACACGCTCGATGTGAACGTCGCTCCGGCGAACGCGACTCGGCCCCTTGAGCTGTTGCGCCGGGACAGCAAGGCCACGGCCGCGTTCGCTGTCTGCCTCGCCGTCGCGGCCATGCTGGTGACGTGGACCGCCTGGTCACTGAATCTGGACCGCACTCCCCCGGGTGTGTTCCTGGGGGTGGCCGTCGTGGCGGCCGCCGTGGTCGGGCCCGGGCTTTTCACGGCCTGGCCCGCTTTCCGGGCCGCCCACGCCTGGTACATCGTCCGTGACCAGCTGCCGCTGCGGTTCGGTGACTTCATGACCACCGCTCAGGCCGCGGGTGTGCTCCGCGAGGAAGGGATCACGTACCACTTTCGGCACGCGCTGCTGCGCGCCGCCCTGCGCACGCGGAGCGAGGGACGTGGCAGCGGATGAAACGGCCCACGGCCACGCGGCCTTACCTCCCACCAGCGTTTAGCTGGCGCGTGAGCCGTGCAAGAGGCGCTGGACGGCGTCGGCCACGAGCTGGTCGGGGTGGTGCGCGGGGGGGGGGCAGGCTGTCGCTGGCGGCGAGTGCGGCGATGCCGTGGAGGCCGCCGAGCGGATCGCCGCCCGGACCCCCGGGGCCGAGTTCACCGTGCAGCGCCTGGACCTCGGCTCACTGGACTCGGTCCGCGCCGCGCCTGAGGAGCTGCGCGCCCGCCACGACCGCATCGATCTGCTGATCAACAACGCGGGGGTGATGTGGACCCCGCAGGCCACCACCGCGGACGGCTTCGAGCTCCAGTTCGGCACCCATCACCTGGGCCATTTCGCCCTCACCGGCCTGCTGCTCGACCGCCTCCTCGCTGCCCCCGGCTCGCGCGTCGTCACCGTCAGCAGCGACGCGCATCGGTTCGGGTCGTCGGTGAACTTCGACTCCGCGGGCGGTCGGCGGGCAGTACTACGGCCCGGATGGCCTCACGGGCCTCAAGGGACACCCCAAAGCGGGAACATCACACAAGAAGTCGCACAACGCCGCGGATCAGCGCCGCCTGTGGGCGGTCTCCGAAGACCTGACCGGCGTCGTCTTCCCGGTCTGACGCGGCCGTGCGCCAGCACCAAGGACACCAAGGAGTCGTGAACGGATGAAGGCAGTACTGCTCGGTGCGACCGGCATGGTCGGCCAAGGCGTCCTGCGCGAGTGCCTGCGGGACGAGCGCGTGAGCGAAGTCCTCGTGATCGGGCGCACGAAGCTCGACGTCGAGCATCCGAAACTGCGGGAGCTGATCGACCCGGACCTGGCGGAACTCGTGACGCGTCCGGACCTCGCGAAGGAACTGTCCGGGTACGACGCCTGCTTCTTCTGCCTCGGCGTCTCCGCCGCCGGAATGACCGAGGAGGCGTACCACCACGTCACCTACGACCTCACCCTGGCGGTGGCCCGCGCCCTGTGCGCCCACAACTCCGACCTCACGTTCGTGTACGTGTCCGGGCAGGGCACCGACAGCACCGAACAGGGCCGCACGATGTGGGCCCGGGTCAAGGGGAAGACCGAGAACCACCTGCTCGACCTGCCGATGACCACCTACCTCTTCCGCCCCGGCTATATCCAGCCCCTGCACGGCATCACCTCCAAGACCCGCCTGTACCGGGCCCTGTACGCCGTGACCAGCCCGCTCTACCCGCTCCTCAGGAGGCTGGTGCCGCATCAGGTCACCACCACCGAGCAACTGGGACGCGCGATGATCAATGTCGCCGCCACCGGGGCGCGCGAACCCCACCTGGGCCCCCGAGAGATCAACGACCTCGCGGGCAGCCCTTCGAGCAGCCGTTGTAGATCGTTGTCAGCGGTGGACTTCGAGGCGCGTCAGAGCGAGCAGGACTAACAGGGCGCCCAGGACAGGGACAGCACGAGCGGGTCTCCGGGACATCCCCTCAGCACTCACCACGAAGGGTCCGTCAACAAGATGAAGATGACGGACCCTCGCGAATGATCGAAGTCAGAGCTCGGACGGGGGCGGGGTCGGGCGCGCGGAGATCGAAGTGCCGTAGCGGCGGGGCTGCGTGGCGTCCGTGTCGATGGTCGGCGCCTTGCCCTTCTGGAACAGGAGGATGATGTCGGAGCCGCCGAAGAGGAAGTAGCCGAACTCTTCGCCCTTCGGCACCCAGGACCCCTTCGGCACCTGGGGAGGCTTGGCCATCGTCATGTGGACCGACGAGACCTGTGCCATGCCCACCGGGATGACCGCCACCAGCCCGATGTCTCCGTACGGGGAGGTGGCGGTGTCGATCACGATCACTCCACGCGCCTGGGTGAATTCGTAGGCGTCGGCGCTGCTGTCCGGGGCGTCGAACTGCCCGTCTTCACCAATGACGACGTCCAGGTACACCTTTCCGTGGATGGGGAAGCACTCCACTACTGCCCCGGCCACGGGGGTGTGGAAGCGGTGGTACGAGAATGGAGCGAGGAAGTAGTGCACGAACGTGCCGCCCGCGAAACTCTCCCGGTGCGTGCTTCGATCACTGAGGAGTTGTGGGATCGAGGTGACTGGGTGAGTGAGCTTGAGCCGTAACGGACCGGCGGTCGGGTCGATACTGGAGTCGGCCTTGATGGGGTACTGCTCCTTGTAGAAGCAGTCGGCGGGCATGGTCACCGTGCTGTTGTCCGTCGGGGCGGTGATCGGCCGCAGGCCGGGGTTGAGTTCACGCGCGAAGAACTGGTTGAAAGTGAGCCAGCCGCTCGGCTCGTTGGGCTTGCCGTCGACCATCGAGTCCTCGATGCGGTAGCGCGGCGCGAGCCTGAACGACGCGAGTTGTTCTTCGCTGAACGACTCCGTGGTGTTGAGGAAGCTCCCCCACGCGTCGGCGTATCGCACCAGCCATTCCTTGAACCACGGATCGTTCTGCACGATCCTGCCGTCCACCTTCTGGTCGACGAGGTAGTAGAAGTGACACAGCCGGTCGTAGACTTCCTGCTGCCCGTTCCCATCGGAGGACCAGGCGGCGCTGCGGTCCTGCCTCGGTGCCCACCTGGAGAATACGCCCAGGTAGTCGAGATAGTCGGGGACATGCCGCGGCCATTCCAACGCATCGAACAACTCGGCCTTGAGCTTCCCCTTTGCCTTCTCGTACCCCCGCGTGAGCGAATCCGTCAGCAGGTCACGCAGAACCTTGTCCTCGTTCAGTTTCTTCTCGAGTTCGTCGATCACCTTGACCGAGGCGTACGTGATGGTCATGGTCACACTCCAGTCGTCGATGGGGATACCCGCCATTTCGGCGGCAGTGGCCGTGCCTGCGGGGTCCGTCGCGGTACCTCGTACGTGGTGCCCGCTACGTTCCGGGCGGGAAGGTCTCCCAGGTCGCGCCGCCCGGACGGTGGTTCATGTGGCCGCGGAATTCCTCGTACTGCGGGTGCCGGTCGCAGAAGGCGTCCGGGTCGAACTCCTGGCCGCAGGAGTTGCCCCAGATCCCCTGGAACGTCAGGTTCGTGGGGTCGGCACCGGCGTGGTAGACCTTGCCGTCGTTGGCGCCCCACGGGAAGAACGGCGGCTGGCCGTGGTTGCCGTACCTGCCGTCGTCGCGGTTGAGGTGCCCGCACACCGAGCGGGAGCTGCCGGTGTCCTTGTCTTGGGTGTAGGCGTCGGTGTGGTCGGAGATGATTTCCTTGGCGCGGGCCAGGTCCACCTTCTCCTGCTTGATGAGCCGGTCGAGGGTGATGCGCCGCGCTCCGTTGCCCCGGATGTCGTAGTGCTGCATCGGGTCTTTGCACTCACGCAGCCGGATCTCCTGGGACCGCGCGATGTTGCAGCCGGCGAAGTACCCGGTGGTCTTGAACTCCAGGTGTGCCAGCGTCGGGTTGCTGCCCAGTTCGTAGCAGGCGATCGCCGTCTCGCCATCGGTCCGCCCGGACGGGCCGCCCAACAACCAGGTGTTGACATAGCCCGCGTTGTTGTTCTCGGCGAACCGGGACGTCCAGTCCACGATGGAGTCGGCGAACTGGGTGGCGACGCGGGACCGCGTGAACTCGGGCTTGCCGGCCGGGATGTAGTCGCCGTCGAACGACCCGATCGTGGTCTCCGTCACGACCAGTCCGGCGCCGGTGAGCATCCAGTCCGTGTTCGAGGTGACCCAGCCCGGCGCGGCCTGCATCAGCACGCGGTGTCCCTGGCCCGCGGGCGGCCTGATGTCCAGGACCACGTTGTAGGCGTCGCCGCTGGCGAACCGGTCCCACGAGTTGTGCGCGGCCACGATCCGCCCGTCGGCGGTCGCCGCACCGATCGCCATGAACGCCGAGCACCGCGGCCGGGCCTCGCGGCGCCTCCGCGTGCCACGTCCGTGGTGCTTCTCCAGGTACCACGGCCACCAAGAGTCGATCAACTCTTCCGCACCATTCAGCGCGACGAGCCGGTCGAACGTGACCTCGGTCTTCCCCTTGTTGTGACAGCCTTCAACGATGCCCTCCAGCTCACGCTGGACCTCTTCGTGCATATCCTCGAGGTCGAAGGCCTCATGCACCTTCGATACGAAGAACTCGAACGGCCGTCCTGTGTCCTGCCTGGACATGAAATCGGCACGCTCCAACGACTCCACGATCCGGTCGGCCAGCGCCTCGCCGTGTACCACGCCGCGCGCTTTCGCCTCACCTTCCATCACGACGTAGCGCCACCTGGACGGATTCGCCATGGACTGCTCCTCAGCTCGATCCGGGTCCGTCACCCGTGCAGGCCGACATGCCGGACGCCAGCCTTCATGCCGCGGGCGAAGCCGCAACTGCCCGGAGAGTGACGCTTTCCCGTTCGTCGTTGGGCGATCTTCAGGTCCGCCAAAACTACCCGTGGATGTTTCAGCGCGTCAGTGGGGAACCTGCCGTCTCAGAAGGCACCACGGAATCAGCCAGAGGGTTTATACAGGAGCGCTCTGTGACCTCCGGGAAGGCCGACGCAGGAACACACCCCTTGCGGACTGTCATCGAAATTCCCCTGGGCGATCAGGTCTCGTTGATCTCTTTCCCTCCGAGTGTGCAGGCCGGGGCGTATACGACGCGACGACCGCGAATTTCGGCATACAGTTGAAGGATGTGAGGCGCGTAGAGGCAAACGGGTTCTTCAGCAGTTCCGGGGCACGCGAGTGTGACACCCGATACCGCCAACGCCAGCCATCAGGCCAATGAGCTCCGCGTCCCCCTGGCCCCTGTGTGGCGGGATGCGGCTGATGCTCCCCTCGGCCAACAAATCGGACATCGGGGTGCGCGGGGCGTCCAGGTGAGGAAATTAGGCGGGGGCCATCCCGATGGACGGGTCGATCACCGGCTGGATGAGGAGTTCACCGGTGCCTGCCTGTTCCAGGGCGGTGATGCGGGTGAGGACCGTGTCGCGAGCCCGGGGTTCGTCGCGGCGTCCGCGTCGAAGTCACTGGCCAGGGAGATCACGTACGGGGTGCCGGGGACGGGCTCGACCGGCTGGACGGTCCATTCCTGGAGGAACGGGGGATACAGCGGGCGGTCGGTGTTGACGGGAAGGCCGTGCTCGACGGTGTGTTCGCGAGCGTCCGTTGAAGGGCGCGAGGCCGCCAAGCTGAGCGCGGCGGGAAGCGTACGGGCGCCCTTGACGGCAACGGCAATGCTTCGCGCCCCGCGCGAGCCGCCCCATCCACAAACTGACCTCCCCCCGGCGCTCCTCCACGCGGTGGATCTCCCTGGGCGGCCCCTCCCTCGCATGGGGGAGGCGGATCATGCGCGGGCCTGATCCCCGGGCGCCGAGCGCGCAGAACAGTGAACCCATGGCCATCAGCGAGACGCGTCCCACGAGCGCGGAAGCCAGCCCCGAGCAGGAACCATCCGTGATGGTGACGAGGGGCCCGCTGTGACGATCTGGCTCATGTCGTTCCCGGCGTTCGCGTGCCTGTTGGCCCTGTTCGCCCTGGTGGAGAGCGCGTGGCGATGGTTCACCGGGCTGGGCCTGATCCCGTGGGTTCGCAAGCGCACGGGTCGGTCGCTGTCGAACATCGCCTTCGACGAATTCACGGCGGTCGTGAACGGCAACAAGACGGCCGAACTGGAGCAGCGGCGGGTGGAACTGCTGATGCGGGACGACGAGAGCGATGGCGCGCCACCCCGCTCCAGCATCGACCTCACCCAGGGCACCGCGTTCATCGTGTTGCCACGGGAACAGGAGCTGGGACAGGGGCAGGCGCAGGGGCAGGAAGCTGATGGCTCGCGTTCTGCGGGACGCGCCCGTGAGGGCCTTCGGTGAGACGCCACCCAGAGGGCACAGGTGCGGCGCCGTCCACGCTGTGGGGGCGTATCGCATGCTTGTGGGCGGTCGCGTTCGCCGGGTTGCACGTCTACTGGGGCGTCGGCGGTGAGGTGGGGCTCAGCGTCTCGGCCGGTCCGCTCGCCTCCGAGCGTCCCTTGTGGTTCGTCGTGGCCGGTTTGTGGGGTGTGGGTGTGCTCTGTCTGCTCGGGGCCCTGCTGGCCTGGCTGCTCGCCGGGTCCGGGCTGCGGGCTGTTCCCTCTCTGCTGGCGCGGCGGCTGGGGTGGGGCGTCAGTGTCCTTCTCTTGGCGCGCGGCATCGGTGTCGAGGTGCTGCTGCTGACCAGCACGGCGAAGCTCGACTCCTCGGTGAGCCCGGAGCAGCGGGCCTGGACGCTGGCGCTCTGGAACCCCTGGTTCATCGCCGGAGGGCTGGCCTTCGGCCTCGCCGCACTTCGCTTCCGTGGGCACAGGGACGTGGCACCGCCCCGGTCGGGGGCTTGATGGGGCCGGACCGGCCCGTTCGAGTGGCTGGCCGAACGCCAAGCCCTCGCGCCTGGCAGCTGGCCTGTCCCCACGGGGAGTTCACTCCTCGCTAGCGCCCGTCCCGGTAGGGCCCCAACGCAGGTTCCACCGACCAGCCCGGCCGGTCAGCTGGACGGCGGCCAGCGGGGGCACGTCGACGCGCCAGAAGGAGTGGTACGGAGCGCTCAGCGCGTGGAGGACCGCGGCCCGTGCCACGGCCTGCTCCACGACCGCACCGACGCGCCCGGCGCCGTCCGGGAGTTCGTCCAGCCACGCGGCGATCCGCCCGCACAGCTCGGCCACGGACTCACCGCCGTGCGGCGCGGCTCGCGGGTCGGTCAGCCAGGCCGCGAACGCCTCCGGTTCACCGGCGGCCAGCTCAGCCACCGTCCGGCCGTCCCAGCGGCCCATGTCGAGGTCTCGCAGTGCCGGTTCCACGGTTGCGTTGTTCCAGGTCAGGGCTTCGGCCGTCTGGCGGCACCGCTGTGAGGGTGCGGTGTACCGGGTTCCGGCCATCGTCCGGAGCGCCTCGGCAGCGGTACGCGTCCGCCGCAGCGCCCGTTCGTCGAGGGGTACGTCACCGACGCGCACGTCGCGTCCCGACGGTGCGGCGGCGCACAGCAACGTCAGCCGGACCGTCATGCGCCGCCCTCTCCGTCGAATCGCCGTGGGACGAATCCACCTGGTCGGCTCATCGTAGGTGGTGTACGGACGCCCTGTGTCCCGGCGTGTCGACGCGGGCGGCGCCCTCTCGCTACAGCACTCCGCGTCTGCGCCCGAGCCAGGTCTGCGCGACCACGACCGTCGCCAGGAAGCCCCCGGAGACCACCTGTTGGTAGGCCGAGTCCAGGGAGCCGATCTGGTTGATGACGTTCTGGATGACCTTCAGGAGGAGGACGCCGACCAGGGAGCCGCTGAGGAAGCCGAAGCCGCCGGACAGGAGGGTGCCGCCGATGACGACCGCCGCGATGGCCTCCAGTTCCAGGCCGGTGCCGAGGATGGTGACGCCGGAGGCCAGCCAGGCGGCGTTCAGCGCGCCCGCCAGGCCCGCGCACAGGCCGGACAGGGTGTAGACGGCGGTCTTCGTGCGGGCCACGGGCGCGCCCATCAGCGCGGCCGCGTCCTCGTTCCCGCCCACCGCGTACACGTACTGGCCGAAGCGGGTGCGGCGCAGTGCCAGCGCGCCCGCCACGTACAGGGCGGCCGTGATCCAGACCGGTGCGCCGACGCCGAGGAGTTCGCCCTGGCCGAGGGTGGCGAAGAAGGAGTCCTGGTCGACGAGGTAGGTGCGCGCCCCTTCGTCGGTGACGGCGAGGAGGATGCCGCGCGCGCCGAGCAGCGCGGCGAGCGTCACGATGAACGGTGCGAGCCGCGAGCGCGCGATGAGCAGGCCGTTGACGAGGCCGATCAGGCCGCACACGGCCAGCGGAAGCAGCAGCGCGACGGCCGATCCGTACCGTGAGCCCCACGCGGCGAGGACGCCGCCGAGCGCGAACAGGGAGCCGACCGACAGGTCGATGCCGCCTGCGACGATCACGAAGGTCATGCCGAGCGCGACCACGGCGAGGAACGCCGAGGACACCGCCATGTTCTGGAGGTTGCCGGTCGTCATGAACGTGTCGAAGCTCAGCCACGCGGCGAACACCGCGAGGACCAGGGTGACCAGGGCGCCGTGCTGTTGAGCCAGGGCGCTCAGGCGCTCGGTACGGGTGGCGCCCGGCAGCTCGGCCGGGCTCGGCGCCGGAGCGGGCGGGGCGGTGTCGTGGCCGTCGTCGGCGTCTGCGGTGCCTGCGGTGCCTGCCGTGGTGTCGAGCGTCATCGCCTGCCCCTCTCGCGAGCCGCGTACACGGCGAGGACGATCACCACGGCCTGCGCGATCTGGGTCCACGACGGCGACACGTCGTGCTTGATGAGCGTGGCCGTGAGCAGCTGGATGAGGACGGCGCCCGCGACGGTGCCACCGACGCGGACCCGACCGCCGCTCAAGGGCGTGCCGCCGACGACGACCGCGGTGATCGCGGACAGCTCCATCAGCGTGCCGAGCGACGTCGGGTCGCTCGCGGTGAGCCGGGCCGTGGCGAGGACGCCCGCGACCGCGGCGAGGGCGCCGCAGGCCGCGTACACGAGGAGGAGGACGCGGCGCACCGGCAGGCCCGCGAGGCGTGCGGCCGGGCGGCTGTCGCCGATCGCGACGAGCTGTCGCCCGAAGGCGGTGCGGCGCACGACGAACGCGACGAGCAGCGCGAGTGCGGCCGCGACCAGGACGAGGTAGGGCACGCCGAGGAGGTCGCCGGAGCCCAGGGATGCCATGGTCGGGTCGCGGACGTCCTTCAGCTGGGGCAGCAGGACGTTGGCCAGGCCCCGGCAGGCGACCATCAGGGCGAGCGTGGCGACGATGGGCTGGACGCCGACGAAGGCGACGAGCGCGCCGTTGACCAGGCCCACGGCGACGCCGCCGAGCACCGCGACCAGGACGGCGACCGCCATCCCGTAGCCGAGGTAGAGCGAGACGAGGGACGTCGACAGGGCCATGACCGAGCCGACGGACAGGTCCACGCCCTCGCTGCCGATCGCGAGGGCCATGCCGAGCGCGACGATGAGGACGGGGGCGACCTGCACGGCCTGGGTGCGGAAGTTCTCGCCGGACAGGAAGTGCGGGGTGATCGCGACATTCACCAGGAGCAGCACCGCGACGCCGAGGTACACGCCGTGGCTCTGGAGCAGCCGCAGTGCGCGCTCGCGGTCGAACCTGGGGTGGTCCAGGGCGAGTTGGTCAGCCATCGCCGCCTCCGGCGGGCGGCGCGGCGGGGGTGGCCGCGAGGGCGCGCAGGAGGCGGTCCTCGGTGACGGCGTCGCCGGTCAGCTCCTCGACGACGGCGCCGTCCTTGAGGACGACCACCCGGTCGCTGCCCTCGATCAGCTCCTCCATGTCGGACGAGATGAGGAGCACCCCGAGCCCGTCGCGCGCCAGTTCGTCGACGAGCCGCTGCACCTCGGCCTTCGCGCCGACGTCGATGCCCCGCGTCGGCTCGTCCAGGAGCAGCACCTTCGGGTTCAGCGCGAGCCAGCGGGCGAGGAGGACCTTCTGCTGGTTGCCGCCGGACAGCTCGCCGACCTTCTGGTGCGGCCCCGAGGCCTTGATGCGCAGGCGTTTCATGAACGTGTCGACGATGTTGTCGACGCGGGCCTCGTCGACCAGGCCGAGGCGGGTCAGGCGCGGCAGCGCGGCCAGGGCGATGTTCTCGCGGACCGAAAGGCCCGGCACGACGCCCTCGGCCTTGCGGTCCTCCGGGAGCAGGCTGATGCCGGCGCGGATCGCGGCGGGCAGGGAGCCGGTGCGCAGCGGCGTCCCGGCGACGGTCACCCGGCCCGCGTCCGGCACCAGCGCGCCCGCGATGGCCTTCGCGGTCTCGCTGCGGCCGGAGCCGAGCAGCCCGCCAAGGCCGACGACCTCGCCGGGGCGGATGGATACGGATACCGCGTGTAGCTGGTGACGGATCGTCATACCAGCGACTTCAAGGACTGGTTGGGCATCTGGGTCGTGCCGTCCGCTGAACTGGGTGACTCCCTGGGCGCGGACCTCTCCCGCCGTGCGGCCGAGCATCAGGGACACCAGGTCCAGCCTGCTGAGTGCGTCGAGGGGCCCGGTGTGCACGGCCTTGCCGTCCCGTAGCACGGTGACCGTGTCGCACACCTCGTACAGTTCGTCCAGGCGGTGGCTGACGTAGATCACCGCGATGCCGCGCTCGCGCAGGGTGCGGATCACCCTGAACAGGGTGCGCACCTCGCGCGGTTCGAGGGACGACGTGGGCTCGTCCATGACGACGACGCGCGCGTCGACGGCCACCGCGCGGGCCAGGGCGACCATCTGCTGGGCGCCCACGCCGAGCTCCCGCAGCGGGCGGCGCACGTCGACGCGGATGCCGAGGGCGCGGAGCGCCTCGTCGGCGAGGCGGTGCGCGCGGCGGAAGTCGATGAGCCCGAGCGGGCCGCGCGGCTCCCGGCCGAGGAAGAGGTTGCGGGCCACGCTGAGCAGCGGGACCAGGTTGACCTCCTGGTAGATGGCGGAGATGCCCGCCTGCCGGGCGGCGAGCGGCGTCGCGAACCGCGCCGGCGTGCCACGGTAGGTCAGCTCGCCCGCGTCGGGCCGGTACACGCCGGTGAGGACCTTGATGAGGGTGGACTTGCCCGCGCCGTTCTCGCCGACCAGGGCGTGCGCCTGGCCCGCGCGGGCCGTGAAGTCGACGCCGTCCAGGGCGCGTACGCCGGGGAAGGACTTGGTCAGGCCGCGCGCGGACAGCACGTCGGCGGGTGGCGCCTGGCATGACGTCATGTCAGTACGCCTTGTCCAGTCCGGACTTGGCGTTGTCCTTCGTGTATTCGCTGTCCTTGATGACGATCTTCCGCGCGACCTCGCCGCCCCGCGTGAAGGTGTCCAGGGTCCGCAAGGCCAGCGGGCCGAAGCGCGGGTTGGACTCGATGACGGCGTCGATCCAGCCGTCGACGATGCCGCGCACGGCGTTGCGGGTGCCGTCGATCGTCACGATCTTCACGTCCCCTGCCTTCTTGCCCGCGCCCTTGAGGGCGCCCACCGCGCCGAGGCCCATCTCGTCGTTCTCCGCGTAGATCCCGCTGATGCCGGGCTTGGACTGGATGAGCTGCTCGGTGACCTGCTGGCCCTTCTCGCGGGCAAATTCACCGGTCTGCTTGAAGACGACCTTCAGGCCGGGGGCCTTCGCCTTGAGCCGCTGCTCGAAGCCGCGGGTGCGTTCGGTGGTGACGTTGTTTCCCGCCGTGCCGAGCAGGACGGCGATCTCGCCCTTGCCGCCGGTGGCCTCGATCATGCGGTCGGCGGCCCGTCTGCCCTGTTCCTCGAAGTCGGAGCCGATGAAGCTGACGTAGTCCTCGCAGGCGGTCGCGTTGATCTTGCGGTCGATGGTCACGATGGGGAGGTGCTTGGCGCGGGCCTGGCGCAGCACCGGCTCCCAGCCGTCGGAGTTCAGCGGCGCGATGACCAGCACGTCGGCGCCTTTGGTGATCAGGTCCTGGACATCGCTGATCTGCTTGGAGAACTGCGACTGGGCGTTGGCGGTGAGCAGGGTGACGCCGCGCTTCTCCGCCTCGGCCTTGAGGGAGGCGGTCTCGGCGATGCGGAACGGATTGGCTTCCTTCTCGGACTGCGAGAAGCCGACGGTGGCGTCCTTCAGGTCGAGCTTCTTGCCGCCGTAGTCGCCGATGACGCAGGTCTCGCCGCCGCCCGCGCCGGGCTCCGAGACCGCTTGGCCGTCGCCGCCTCCGGCGGCCGCGGAGTCGGACTTCTCGGAACCCGCCGAGCCCGCGGAGTCGGCGGAGTCGGCGGAGTCGGCGGAGTCGGCGGAGTCGGTGCCGTCGTCCTCGGACTTGGCGCATCCGGCGGCGAGCGCGGCGGCCACGACGACAGCGAGCAGGGCGCTGGCGGGTGTGCGGCGGTGGCGTGCGATGGGCTTCATGGCGTCCCCAAACGGCGCGGCCCTGGCGCTGAGAGCGCTCCCAGGGAGGATCGGCAGAGGCGGTCGATGAAGTGGCGTCGCGTGACGGTCGTGGGGGGGGTGGGCGGCGCCCGTAGTCGACGGGACGTGCTGGGCGCGGTCGTACGTCGTTGAGTCGTACGTCGTTGAGTCGTACGTCGTCACGTCATACGTCGTCACGTCGTACGTCGTTCAGGGGAGGGTTTTACATCGTTGGAAGGACGCTGTAAACCCTCCGCGCACACAGCGGGCGCCCGCGTGCCCGTTCGGGCAGACGGGCGGCGGGCGTGGCCGCCACACCGCCGCCTGGGGGTGCCGTCCTCAGCGCCGACCGAGCGTGCTCTCCCGCTCCACCAGCCGGAACTCCGCGGTGAGTTCACGCCCGGAAACGTCCTGACCGGCCCCGTCCTGCCCTGATCCGTTCCGCTCGGACGCGTCCCGCCCCTGCGGCAGGCGGCGCAGCAGCGACGCCACCGCAAGCCGCGCGATGGCCTGCTTGTCCGGCGCGATGGTGGTCAGGGTCACCGCCCCGAACCGCCCCTCCGCGATGTCGTCGAAGCCGACCACCGCGACGTCCCACGGCACCCTGAGGCCTCGCTCGTGGAGCACCCGCATCGCGCCGATCGCCACCAGGTCGTTGTACGCGAACACCGCGTCCGGCCGCACCCCGGCGTCCAGCATCGCGGCCATCGCCTGCGCGCCGTCGTCCCGGTTCCAGCCGCCCACCGCGCCGACCAGCGCCTCCGGGGCGGGGATGCCCGCCTGCGCCAGCTCGGCACGCCAGCCTTGAAGGCGCAGGTGGGCGGGCCTGTTCGTGGAGTCGGTGCGGGCGCCGAGGTAGGCGATGGCGGTGCGGCCGCGGCCGATGAGGTGGCGCACGGCGGCGCGGGCGGCGGCGACGTTGTCGATCGCGATGTGGTCGTACGGCACGTCGTACTCGCGCTCGCCGAGCAGCACCAGGGGCACGTCGTCGTCGCGGCCGCGCAGGTCCTCCGCCTCGAGCTCCAGCGGACTGAGGATGAGGCCGTCGATGACACGGGCCCGGAACCCCTGGCTGACCAGGATCTCCTGGCGGCGCTCGCCGCGGGTGTGGTCGAGCAGGACGGTCAGGTCGTGCTCGGCGGCCGCGTCGATGACCGCGCCCGCCAGTTCGGCGAAGTAGGGGTTGCCGAGCTCGGGCACGGCCAGGGCGATGATGCCCGTACGGCCCTTGCGCAGATGACGGGCCGTCATGTTCGGGCGGTAGCCCAGCTCGTCGATGGCGCCCTGCACCCGGGCCCGGGTCGCCGGGGTGACGTGCTGGTAGTTGTTCACGACGTTCGAGACCGTCTTGATCGAGACGCCCGCGCGTTCGGCGACGTCCTTCAGGCTGACCCGCAACGGATCCCCTCCCCCACGATGTGCCCCGTCCACCGGGGTGTTTGTCATGACCCTGGACAGCCCGCCGGTGCCGTGCTGTCATGCCAACGGTCGCCCCTTCCAACGTTGTACAGACTCGTTGTACCGACTGGAGCGACGCGCCGCCACCCTTCCTCAGCAAGCCTCAGGACGCCTCAACAAGCCCCGGCAAACCCCGGCAAGGAGGAACACGTGCGCCCTCGAAGATTCCGACGACTCAGAGACCGGCTGGCCCTGGCACTCGCGGCCGCCCTCGGTGCCGCGTGCCTCACCGCGGTCGCCCCCGCCACGGCCTCCGGTGACGCGCAGCCCGCCGCCTCGGCCGCGGCCGATGACCCGGCCCCGGCCCCGGTCCACGGGCTCAAGGGCGAGTACTACACGGCGTCCGCGCCCGGCGCCTTCGACTTCCACGACCTGAAGGCCACCGGCCTGGACCCGAACCTCGACTTCGACAACCTCGAACCGCGCCTGGCCTTCGCCACCGGGCGCTCCGACGACGTCAGCGTCCGCTGGACCGGCAAGGTCGTCCCGGAGCAGTCCGGCGCCCACACCTTCTCGATGATCGGCGACAACGGCTTCCGGCTGTGGATCGACGGCCGACTCGCCATCGACCACTGGGTCGACGACTGGGACAAGGAGCAGACCGCGCGGCCCGTGGAGCTGACGGCGGGCGAGGAGTACGCCATCAAGGTCGAGTACTTCGAGCACTACGGCGGCTCCCACCTGCGGCTGCGCTGGAGCGAACCCGGCGGTTCCAAGGAGCCCGTGCCCCGCTCGACCCTGCGCCTGCCCGACGGCTGGGACTACGACGGCGCGAGCGCCGCCACCGTCGGCAAGGACGGCCGCACCCTGAAGCTCGACTTCCCCCGCCCCCTCGCCGCCCCGCCCAGGGACCTCCTCCCCCACGTCCAGGCCGTCATCGGCGGCGCCAAGTGGCCCCTTGACTCCGCCCGCCTCGACCCGGCAGACCCGCGCGCCCTGCTCATCGCCCTCAAGGAACCCGTCGTCGGCAACAAGACCGGCACCGCCCGCGGCACCGCCGACCTGCGTTACGACGGCAAGGGCGGTCTGACCAGCGCGGACGGCGACCCCATCGGCGCGTTCTGGAGCAGCGGCCCCAACACCTCCACCCACGAGCTGCGCACCCGCTGGGCCGATGACGTCGGCCCCGGCAACGCCCACCCCGAATACCCCCGCCCGCAGCTCCGGCGCGCCAACTGGCAGAACCTCAACGGCCGCTGGCAGTTCGCCGCCGCCGAGCGCGGCGAGAAGCCACCCGTCGGCGAGACCCTCGGCGAGCGCATCCTCGTCCCCTACCCCGTGGAGTCGCAGCTCTCCGGCGTCCAGCGGCACGAGGACCGCATGTGGTACCGCCGCACGTTCACCGTCCCCCAGGGCTGGGACGTGGGCCGCGCCCGCGACGAGCGGCGCCTGAAGCTGAACTTCGGCGCCGTCGACTGGCACGCCCAGGTGTACGTCAACGGCACCAGGGTCACCGAACACAAGGGCGGCTACGACAAGTTCAGCGCCGACATCACCGACGCCCTGCGGCCCGGGCGCACCCAGGAGCTCATCGTCGGCGTGTACGACCCGACCGACGCGCCCGACGGCGAGAACCCGCCCATGGGCAAGCAGCGCCTGGACCCCGGCGGCATCTGGTACACGCCGTCGTCCGGCATCTGGCAGACGGTGTGGCTGGAGCCCGTCGCCGCCGACCACGCCGACTCCCTGAAGATCACCCCGGACGTGCCGAAGCGGGAGGTCACCGTCGAGCCGCGGGGCGTCCGCGCGGGAGTGCCCGTGACGGCGACGGCGTACGCGGGCAAGACCAAGGTCGCCGAGGCCCGCGGCCAAACCGGGCGGCCGCTGACCCTCTCGATCGCCGAGCCGCGCCTGTGGTCACCGGACGACCCGTTCCTGTACGACCTGAAGGTCACCCTGGGCGGCAAGGACCGCCCCGACCGGATCAGCGGCTACTTCGGCATGCGCTCCGTCGCCGTACAGAAGGTCGACGGCACCCCGCGCACCGTACTCAACGGCAAGCCCGTCTTCCTGATGGCCACCCTCGACCAGGGCTTCTGGCCCGACGGCCTGCACACCGCGCCCACCGACGAGGCCCTCGCGTACGACCTCAAGGCGCACAAGGCGATGGGCTTCAACTCGGTGCGCAAGCACATCAAGGTGGAGCCCGACCGGTGGTTCTACTGGGCGGACCGGCTCGGCCTGATGGTGTGGCAGGACATGCCGTCCACGCGGGCGGGCCGCACCCCCGACACCGCCGCGCGGGCCCAGTTCGAACGCGAGCTCAAGGAGATGATCGACGAGCACGCGAGCAGCCCCTCGGTCGTCATGTGGGTCACCTTCAACGAGGGCTGGGGCCAGTACGACGTGGCCCGCGTCACCGACCAGGCCAAGGCGTGGGACCCGACGCGCCTCGTGAACGGCATGTCCGGGCTCAACCTCGGCGCCGACGGCACCACCGGCGACATCATGGACGAGCACGGCTACCCCAGCCCGGCCCTGCCGCCGCACCCCGACGGCAGACGCGCCCTGGTCAACGGCGAGTACGGCGGCCTGGGGCTCGCGGTGCCGGGACACGCCTGGTCCGTGCAGCAGAGTTACGTCGACGTGGACCCCGCGACGTACACCGACGACTACCTCGCCAAGCTCAGGGAGGTCCGCGCCCTCGCCTGCAAGGGCGGCAACGGCGCCGTCTACACGCAGATCGCCGACGTGGAGGGCGAGCTGAACGGCCTGCTCACCTACGACCGGAAGGTCGTCAAACCGAACGTGCCACGGCTGCGCGCCGCCCACGAGGCGCTGATCCGCGACGCCTCCCAGTCTCCCGTGGCGAACTGCCCCTGACCTTGACCCGCCCGGGGCGGGCCCCTCACAGCGGGCCCGCCCCCTCCGTCTCACCCATCCCCGCGAAGGGCTGAGCTGATGACAGTCTCACGACGTGGCGTGCTCCGCACCAGGACCGCCACCGCCGCGGTCACCGCACTCGGCGGGGCCGCACAGCGAGCCACCGCGACCACACCGGACCCCACCACCGTCGCCCCCGACGCCTTCACCCGGCTGCCCGTGGGCAGCATGACCGCGCGCGGCTGGCTCGCCGGGCAGCTGCGCCTCCAGCGGGGAGACCCAGGGCAAGGGTGCCTTCGACACCAGTTGGGTCGCGCTGCGCTGGGGTGACGGCATCGACGTCGCGCGCTGGCTGCACGACCGTACCGGCGAGGCGTTCCTGGCGCGCCTCGTCGTCAAGACGCACCACAACGGCGCCGACTGGACCGGGCCGCCGCCCTCCGCGCACCACGTGAACATCGCCCAGGGCTTCCGCGAGCCCGCCAGTACGCGCAGTGGGCGGCCGAGGGCGGCGAGGACCTGCGAGCCCCGCACGCAGCCGCGCGGCCGTGGAGACGGTCACCCTCATCCCGATGGGCGCGGCCCGGCTGCGCATCACCGCCTTCCCCACCGCCACCCCCGACGGCCACCCCTGGACGCTAGAGCCGCGCCACCACCGCCTCCAGAACAAGCACAGCGGCAAGGTGCTCGGCGTGGACCGGATGTCCACCCAGAACAGCGCCCAGGTGGTGCGGTTCGCCGACAACGGGACGGAGGACCATCTGCGGCGGCGCGTGGAGCCTTGACGGGCCGCTGGGGCGCGCCGAGACCGGACTGGGGCACGGCGCCGGGGCGGCGCCGCCCGCGCTGGTCCGGTAGCGCATCAGGCCCGCCGCCTCCGAGGGCGGCGGGCCCACGCGTCCCGTGGTGGCCGTTACGCCGGGTCGATGCGGGCGATGGTGCCCCCGAGGTCGAGCACGTACAGCTCGCCGCGGCCGCCCTGGACGAAGGAGATGACCTCGCCGCCGTTGACGCCGAGGTCGCTCACGCCGGTGACCTGGCCGTCGTCGATGCGCAGGGCGCGGACGGTGCCGTCGCAGTAGTCGCTGAACACGTACTGGCCCCTGAGGGCCGGGATGGCCTTGCCCCGGTAGACGAAGCCGCCGGTCACGGAGCAGCCGAGGCCGGTGCGGTCGTATTCGTGGACCGGTGGCACGTGGTTCGCGGGCTCGGTGCCGCCCCGGAAGGGGTGCCTGCCCTCCATCTGGGACCAGCCGTAGTTCTCGCCGCCGTCGCTGTCGGCCGGGGCCCAGTCGATCTCCTCCCAGTCGCTCTGGCCGACGTCACCGATCAGCAGGTCGCCCGTGCCCGCGTCGAAGGAGAACCGCCACGGGTTGCGCAGCCCGTACGCCCAGATCTCGTCCTTGGCCTTCGGGTCGTCCACGAACGGGTTGTCCGGCGGGATCGCGTACGGCTTGCCGCCGCGCGGGTCGATGCGCACCAGCTTGCCGAGCAGCGTGTCGAGGTTCTGGCCGTTGCCGTGCGGGTCGCCGCCCGCGCCGCCGTCGCCGAACGCGATGTAGAGGTAGCCGTCGGGGCCGAACTTGATGTCGCCGCCGTTGTGGTTCGCGTACGGCTGCGTCTGGGTGAGGACGGTGCGCCGGGTGTCCTTCTGGATGCGGCCGTGGCGCACGGCGAACTCGTCCACGGTGCTGGTGCCCTGGAGGTCGGTGAAGGAGATGTAGAAGTGCGCGAACCGCTTGTCGAACGCGATGCCCAGCAGGCCGCGTTCGCCGTCGGTGGTGGTCTCCTTGGTGATGTCGAGGACGGGCCTGCTGAGCCCGTGCGGCCCCAACACCTTGACCAGGCCTTCGCGTTCGGCTATCCACACCGTGCCACCGGGTCCGGCCGCGCCGGCGGTCGGGTGCACGGCCGTGGCCACCTTCGTGAGCGCGACCTTCGGCGGCGGAGGCGGTGCGCCGGGCTCGTCGGCCGAAGCCGTGGTCAGGGCGAGGGAGGCGACGAGGCAGAGAGCGCCGACGATCGCCGAGCTTCTGGTACGAACGTTCACCGTGATCCTCCTGGAGACGGCGAGTGGGGGGGCACCCGGCTGCGCTCGGCAGAGTGGGGAGGGTTCGGCCACACCGGTACGCGACCTGGGTGGGGGTGGTGCGCTACGGGCCACTGGTGAGGTTACCGGGACGGAAGACGTTGGTATAGGCCAACGGTCGTCGTCTTGCGGGTCCCCGGCCAGGTTGCGCACAGCGTCGTCGTACCGCGAGTCGTCGCACCGTGAGTCGCCGTACACAGACGCGAGTTGAGTACCTCGGCCCTGTCCGTCGGCACGGCTGTTCGGATGGGATCGGGGCCATGCCGACACCTTCCGCTTCCGCTGAGCCTTCCGACGCGCCCGCCGCTCCCTCTCCTCCGTCCCCGCGGCCTCGTGGGCGCGGCTGCCTGGTGGCGGCCGTAGTCGGCGGCGCCGTGGCCGTCGCCGGTGGGGTGTCCCTGTATCAGGCCTGGGAGGACGTGGCGGGCGGTCCGGTGCGGTCGGTCTACGAGTACGAGGAACGCAAACGCGTGACGATGGAGGCGGGGGTGCGCGTCATCGGGCAGCTCAGGCCCGAGCCCCGGTTGACCGGCGCGCTGCCCGGCGCGACGCCGGAGGACACGGCGGAGACCGACACGAGCACGTCCTGTGTGGACGATCTCGGCGTCGACGACAGCGACGTCACGCGTGAGCAGCTGGCCTTCTCCTGGGACCTGACCTTCGACAGCCCGGGCGACTACCGCGCGGCGGTGCGGCGGCTGCGCGAGGAGTGGGTTTCCGAAGGCCGGTCGGTACGGGCCGTGCCCGCCCCGGGGAAGGGCGAACCCGGCCACGGCCTCCCTGGGATCGCGACCACCGACGACGGCGTCGACCTCGTCCTCGCCCCGGACAGTTACAGCGGCGAGCCGGTGGTGCGGGTGGATGGCGGCTGCGTCCGCCACCGCTCCTGAGCGCGACCGGCAGGGTGGCCGGGTGGCCGCGAGGGTGGCCGACGACTGTCTGGCAGGTCTTGATCATCTCGCGTACTGTGCGACAGCGCGTGGCCACTCTGGCCCGGGCGGCCCATGAGGCAGCGGGGAGAGGAATCCGTCGATGAACGGCGCAGAGCGACCGACGCGGGCGCGCTCCGGTGAACCCGCCCTGGACAGACGCCGGTTCCTCGGATACGTCCTCGCGGCCCCGACCCTGGTGGCCGCCGCCGAGCTCCTCCCGGCCGCACCGGCCCGGGCCGACGTCGCCTCGGCGGAGGTCGCCGCCGCGGAGATCCCCTCGGCGGACATCACCGACCTGCTCGACCTCAACGACGTGATGACCGCGGCGGCCCTGCCGACCTCGGGTCTGATCACGGTCCGGGTCCACGACGACGGCACCGTGTCCCTGGCGCTGCCCCGGGCCGAGGTGGGGCAGGGCATCACCACCTCGACGGCCATGCTGATCGCGGAGGAGATGGACGTGCCGCTGGAGCGGGTACGGGTCACCTTGGCCGACGCACGGCCGGAGTTGCTCTTCAACCAGCTGACCGGGGCGTCGAACACGACCATCTCGACGTACACCCCGGTCCGGGTCGCGGCCGCCGTCGCGCGCGGGCGGCTGCTGCGGGCCGCGTCGACGGCGCTCGGCGCGGCGGTCAGCGAGCTCACGCTCAAGGCGGGAGTCGTCACCGGTCCCACGGGCCGGAGCATCGGCATCGGCGCCCTGGCCGAGAGCGCCGCGAGCGTCCGGACGGAGCGAGTCGCCGTCGACCTCAAGCGGCGGGACGAGTTCAGCGTGATCGGTACGCCGCGGCGCAGGATCGACGCGCTCGAAGCCGTCACCGGGCGCAAGAAGTTCGCGATGGACCTCTCCGTTCCCAACGCCCTGCCCACGATGGTGTGCCGCCCGCCGACGATCAACGGCAAGGTCGAGTCGGTGGCCAACGCCGACGACGTCCGCGCCATGCCGGGTGTCACCGACGTCGCCGTGATCTCCACGGGCGTGGCGGTGCGTGCCCGCACGTTCGGCCAGTGCGTCGACGCGGTGCGGGCGCTGCGGGTGTCCTGGCGGCCGGGCAGCGCGGAGGGCAAGTCCGACGCGTCCGTGCTCAAGGCGTTGCGGGCCGCCGAGCCGCCGATGGGCCTGCCGCCGCTCACTCCGAGCGTGGAGGGCCGGTTCACCTTCCACTTCCGCAGCAACAGCGCGCTCGAACCGAACTGCGCGATCGCCGACGTGCGGTCCGACCGCGCCGAGATCTGGTCGAGCCTCAAGGCGCCGATCGTCGCGAAGGAGGCGATCGCCGCCAAGCTGAAGCTGCCACTCAGCGCGGTCACGGTGCACGTCACCGAGGGCGGCGGCTCCTTCGGGCGCAAGCTGTTCTTCGACGCCGCGCTTGAAGCCGTCGAGGCCTCCCAGAAGTTCGGCAAGCCGGTCAAGCTGATGTGGCACCGCGCCGACGACTCCCGGCAGGGGCGCACCCACCCCATGGCCACGTCCCGGGTGCGCATCGACTACGTCGGCGACACGGTCGTCAGCTACAAGCAGCGGCACACCAGTGTGTCCACCGACTTCGGCCACGGGCTCGGCGAACTGCTCACCGCGATGGCCGCGAAGCTGCCGGTGGGTGACATGGCGTTCTCCCAGACGTTCTTCCACCTCACCCAGTCGATGCCCTACCAGTTCGGCGTCCACAGCCGCCTGCTGAACGAGACCGACAAGAGCTTCAACACGGGCAGCATGCGCAATGTCTACTCGCCCGACGCCACCTGCGCCCGTGAACTCCTCGTCGACCAGCTGGCGGCGAAGATGGGCAAGGACCCCTTGCGGTTCCGCCGGGACTTCCTCCGCGACGACCGGGCGGTCGCGGTCCTGGAGAAGGCCGCCGAGGCCGGTCACTGGGGCCGGTCACTGCCCGACGGCATGGCGCAGGGCATCGCCTTCCACTCCGAGTACCACGCCGTCAGCGCGGTCCTGGTGGAGATCGACTGCCGCCCCGAGACCGTCAACCGTCCGATCCGCGACGGAGTGGGCGGGCCGCGGGTCACCAAGGCCGTCGTCGCCGTGGACGTGGGCCTCGCCGTCAACCCCCGGGGGCTCGAGGCGCAGATGATGGGCTGCCTCATGGACGGCATCGCCCTCACCCTGACCTCAAGCCTGCACCTGCGCGACGGGTACTTCCTGGAAGCCAGCTGGGACAACTACTTCTACACCCGGCAGTGGAACACACCGCCCGAGCTGAAGGTCATCGTCATGCCGACGACCACCGGCAAGCCCGGCGGCGCCGGAGAACTGGGCGTCGCCGCCTCGATGGCCGCGGTCGCCTGCGCGTACGCGCGCGCCACGGGCACGATGCCCACCACCTTCCCCATCAACCACGGCACGCTCTCCTTCGAGCCCAAGCCGACCGTCCCGCCCATCCCCCCGTCCCCGACCGACGGTCTGGACCACGCCCGCTGACTCAAGGAGTTTCCGTGCCCGAGCACACTTTCCGCCTCAACGGCGAACGCGTCACCGTCGAGGTGGAAGACGACGTGCGGCTGCTGTGGGTGCTGCGCGACATCCTGGGCGTCACCGGGCCCAAGTACGGCTGCGGCATCAACGTCTGCAAGGCGTGCACCAGTCACCTCAACGGCAAGGCCGTCAACCCCTGCGCGATCCCGGTGAAGAACCTGAAGCCGGGCGACGAGGTCACCACGATCGAAGGCCTGCCCGCCACCGTCGGGGCCGAGCTGCACCCCATGCAGGAGGCCTGGCTCGACCAGGACGTGGCCCAGTGCGGCTACTGCCAGCCGGGGCAGATCATGGCGGCCGTCGCCCTGGTCCGCCGCGCCGCGGAGGAAGGCCGCACCCTCACGGACGCCGACCTCGACGGCATCCGCAACATCTGCCGCTGCGGCACCTACGTCCGCATCCGGGACGCCATCAGGGCTGGGGCCGAACGTATGTGACGGGGGGTTTGCCGGGTGGGGGCGCTCCTGCGCGTGCCCCGGGGCTGGGCGGCACGCCCTGTCCGGGCACGAGCGAGGCTCACCAGGCGGGCAGTGAAATCCTCGTGGGCCTGGTCGATGAACTGGTGGCGGTGTGGGGCAGGAAACCGGCATGGGGGTACGGCGGGACGGCGGATGTCGTTGACTACGCCCGGCGTACTGGCGTTCCGGTACGGGTCCTGTGGCCGGAGGGCGCGAGCCGGTGACTTGTGTACCGGCCCGCTTCGCCTGGACGGCCCGCATCCCCCGAGAGGTGCGGGCCGTCGGCGTGTCCGGGCGGGGTGACGAGGTCGGCCCAGCCAGGCAGCGGCCGCGCTCGGAGCCCCCTGGAAGTGTCGGGCCACCCCTACCCGCTGGGGAGGGAGTGGCCGCGTACGGGTCCTCGGCGCGGGCAGGGGTCAGAAGCGTACGTCCGAGCAGGCGTAGAAGGCGTTGCCGGTGTCGGCGATGGTCCAGACTCCGAGGATGAGGTGCTTGCCGGTCTTCTGGGGCAGGGTTCCGGCGTGAGAGACGGTCGAGCCGGGGACGCGGCCGCCGAAGGCCACCGTGAGGAACGGCTGCGGGTCCAGGTCGGCCCTGGTCAGGGGCTTGGTGGAGTCCCAGCCGTCCTTGGTGATGTAGTAGCGGAAGTCGGTGGTGGCGTGGCGGGCGGTGATCCGCCAGACGAAGGTGTGGCTCTGGCCCGCCGTCAGGTTCGAGGTCGGCCAGTTCCCGCCTCGCGGGTCGTCCAGTTCGTGGAAGCGTCCGACGCCGCCCGAGCAGATGTTGCCGTCGGCGGGCCCGCGCGCCGGGAATCCCTTGGGGCCTTCCACGCTCTGCGGCTCCCACTGGATCTGTCCGCAGTCGCGGACGGGGCCGCCGCTGCGGCACAACTGCTGGCGGCTGACGGGCGAGTCGGTGTAGCCGTGGCCCTGGGCGCTGCCGCCGGTGGCGAGCACCGCCGATCCGGCGAGGCCGAAGCCGAGGAGTAACGAGGTGAGCTTCTTGCGCTTGCGCATGGTGTGCTCCCGTGGTCCGAGGGTGCGGGTGGGGGGACGCACACCTCGGATGCGCTGCCGGATCGAAGCCGGGTCGAACGGCGAGGAAGTGGCGGCAGCACGGAACCAACCGGAGGGCGCGCGCCCGGCGCGGTCTAGACCAAGTCTGAGCGTAGCCCTATGGGTTGGTCATGTCCATACCAATTGAGGCTCTGTCGGATCGCGCCGCTCCCGCTCCAAGTCCAGGTCCAGTTCCGGCTCCCGCTCCCGCTCCAGCTCCAGCTCCAGCTCCGGCTCCAGTACTGGCTCCGGTCCCCTCACCGGCCCTCCCTGAGCGAAGCCAACGCCTCGTCGCGCCGTTCGCGATACGTGGCGATCTCCCGGGCGTTCTCCCGGGCCACCCGCTCCCGGTACCGCCGGTCGAGGCCGCGGATCAGCCGTGCCCGGCCGGTCTTCTTGTCGCAGGTGGCATCGGCGACAGCGATCTTGAGTTCGCGCTGGCGTAGCTCGCCCGTGCTCCCGCGCCCGCGCGCATAGCCGTCGAGGGCGGCCGACCTCGCCCGGGCGGGGTCGGGGTAGGAGTGCCCGGCGGCGCTCATGCACCGCTTCCAGGCGGCGTTCGCCGAGGTGACCTTGGGGTCGGCGAGGAGGTAGCGGTCGACGTCGGCGGCGAGGTTGGCCGCCACGAGGTTCGCGACCATCCACGTCTTCAGGTCGCCGTAGAGGCGCTCCTGCGCGCGGGCGTTGCAGCCGTCCGCGTACATGAACGTCACGCTTCCGTCGGGGAGTTCGGCGCTCAGCTTGTGCGGGGCGGTGCCGTACAGCGCGGACATGTACCGCTTCCCCGCCTGGGGTGAAAGGGTCCGTACGTAGGCGCCGTTGGGGTCGCGTGCAGGGTGATCGGCGTCCGCGGCCGATCGACCGCCGTAGCCGTCGCGGCGGCGCTGCGCTATCGCGTCCCCGCGCCGGGGGTCGTCCGTCGACTTCAGGGGTGCTTCCCATGTGTTGGGGCGGTACGGCAGGCGCCGTTCGGTCATGCAGGCCGCCGTGAGCCGTTCCTCCGCGTCGAAGAGTCGGCGCTGCTCGGCGTGGGTGCCCTTGAGAGCCGCGATGACCGAACCGTCGGCGGACGCGGAGTCCGACGGTTCGGATCCGCCGCGGCCGCTCGTGCCCGCGCAGGCGGTGCAGGTCATCAGGAGCGCGAGCGCCGCGCAGCCCAGGGTCGCGGAACGGTGCACGGTATCCCTCCGGAGCCGGTGGTGCGCCGGGCGGGCCGCTGCCGACCCGCCCAGGCACGTGGTGGTGACTGAGGACGTCAGCAACGCCAGCGGTTGCTCTCGCCGTCGTCGTTGGGACGGTGCTGGGTCCATCCCTGGCCGCGCGGCAGACAGCCCAGCCGGCGCACGTAGTTCTCCTCGCCGAAGAGAGCGACCGGCCTACCGGTCGTGCCGTTGTTGAACGACGACGAGTCGTCGTTGAAGATCGGCCAGGGCGCCCAGCTCGGGTTGTCTCCCGCGAAGTGGAACACACGGCCGCGATAGCCCGCGTCCCAGTAGACGCAGTAGTTCCCCGGTCGGCAGTTACCCGGAGCCGCGGCCGACTGGGGCGCTTCGGGAGCCGCGGCCCCCGCGGACGGCGCGGTGAGGACTCCACCGCTCACAAGTGCCCCTGCTGCGGCGGCTAGCGCCAGGTGCTTGCGGATGGACAAGGTTCTCCCCCTCCAAGTGAGGCGGTCATCGATACGAGGTGGTGAACCGGCCGGTCGTCTCGTTCGACCATGAGTCGCACGGTGCGGCTCATGGAGCACTCGCACGCCCACAGTGGTGTGTGAGTGCGTCGGTGCGGGGTCGACTCTGGGCGCCAACACGTTGTCCCGCAGCCCGGTTTCACGCTGCGGGACAAAGCCGCGGGACAACGGTTGCGGGGCGTTCGCGGTGTCGGCACAACATGGTTTCGGCAAAGCCCCCTGGCGCCCGCGATCTCGACGTTATGGTGGCACCTACAGACTGATGTTGACGCCCTTGGCCGATGTGAGGGACAAGCTGCCGCGTCAACACGCCGGGGGGCGTTGGTGGGGAATGGTACGGGCCGACCGGCCCCCGAGGCTCTGCCCGCGCCGCTGCGCGCGCCGCTCGCGCTGTTCGCGGCGCTCGCCGCCCTGGTGGTCGTCGCGATCGGGGCCCTGTACGCGGGCCACAGCGAGCCCGGCAGGGTGGACAGGTGGTTCGTCGACCCGACGGCGGACAGCGTGGGGCCGCCGTGGCGGCGCGTCGCCCTGGCCATTGACTTCCTGGGGGAACCCGCGGGGGCGGCGACGCTGGTCGTGGCCGCCGTGGCGGGCTGCCTGCTGCTGCGCCGCCCCCGCGCGGCGGTGCTCGTCGTGGTCGGCGTCAGTCTGACCCTCGGGATGAAGACGCTGCTCAAGTCCCTGGTGGGACGCACCATCCACGGACCCGACAACCTGTCCTACCCAAGCGGGCACACCGCCTTCATCACCGCGCTCGCCCTCGCGCTGGCGCTCCTCGCGGCCGCACTGCTCGGCCTCGGCAGAACGGCCGGGACGGTCCTCGTGCTCGGCGTGGCGCTGGTGTCAGGTGCCGCCATGGGCTGGGCGCAGGTCGCCCTCAGCGCGCACTACCCGACCGACGTCCTCGGCGGGTGGTGCACCGCCCTTGCGGTCGTCCCGGCGAGCGCGTGGCTGGTCGACCGTACGGCCGACCGGCTGGCCGACCGTACGAACGACCGGACGACCGACGCCGGTCAGCGGCAACGCCGCTGACACCGCGCCTCGTCACACCGCGTCCCCTACGTCACGCCAAGCGGCGGAATACCGGTCGCACCGGCCGCCCGGCCAGCCAAGGCGTCGGGTCACCAGCGTCCAGCGCCTTCCGGTACACCGCGCACGCCTGGGCCACCACGTCGACCGTACGGTCGATGTCGGCGTCGTCGAGCGCGCTGCTCACCACGAACGACGGGGCCAGCACCCCGCCCGCCAGGAGCTGACGCAGGAACAGGGTGCGGTACCCCTGCGACGGCTGCCGCTTGTCGTCGAGGGTGGCGAAGACCAGGTTGCTGGCCCGGCCCCGCACGACGAGGTGGTCACCGACGCCCATGGTGGCCGCCGCGTCACGGACACCGGCGGCCAGCCGCTCGCCGAGGGCGTGCAGCCGCGCGGTGACGCCCTCCTCGACGTACGTGCTCTGCACGGCCATCGCCGCCGCCAGGGAGTGCGTCTCCGCGCCGTGCGTCGTCGACAGCAGGAACACCCGGTCGCCGGAGTGGCGCAGGCCGCCTCGCTCCATCAGGTCGCGGCGCCCGGCGAGCGCGGAGACGGCGAACCCGTTGCCCAGCGCCTTGCCGAACGTGGACAGGTCGGGGACGACGCCGTACAGGCCCTGGGCGCCCGCCTCGGACCAGCGGAAACCGGTGATCATCTCGTCGAAGATCAGTACGCAGCCGTGCCGGTCGGCCAGCTCGCGCAGACCGGCGAGGTAGCCGGGCGGAGGCTCGGTGTGGGTGGCGGGTTCCAGGATCAGGCAGGCGATCTCGTCCTGGTAGCGGCTGAGCACCTCCTGTGTGGCGGCCAGGTCGCCGTAGGGGAAGGCCACGGTGAGGTCGGTGGTCGCCGCCGGAATACCGGCGGACATCGGTGTCGTACCGATGAACCAGTCGTCGACGGAGAAGAACGGATGGTCGGCGCAGAGCGCGACCTTCGGGCGCCCGGTGGCGGCGCGGGCGAGGCGCACCGCCGCCGTGGTGGCATCCGAGCCGTTCTTCGCGAACTTCACCATCTCCGCGGTCGGCACCGTCGCCAGGAAGCGCTCCGCGGCCTCGACCTCCACGATGGACGGCCGCACGAAGTTGCTGCCGCGGCCGAGCTCCCGCCGCACCGCTTCGAGCACGCGCGGGTGGGCGTGGCCGAGGCTCACCGACCGCAGCCCGGACCCGTACTCGAGGTAGCGGTTGCCGTCGACGTCCCACACGTGGGCGCCGTGGCCGTGGCTGATGACCGGAGCCAGGTGCTCGGGGTACTGGTCGTCGCCCTTGGCGTAGGTGTGCGCGCCCCCGGGGATGAGGGAGTGCAGCCGCTCGTTCGCCTGCCGCGACCGGGGCAGTTCCCACTCTTCGCTGTCCACGCCGACTTCACCTTTCCAAGTGCTTCAGGACCTCGGCGAGGCTCGGTGCCTCCCGGTCCCGCTGGGACATCGACGTGGCCTCAAGCGGCCAGGGGATGGCGAGCTCCGGGTCGTCGAAGGCGATCGTCACGTCCTCGGACGGATCGTGCGGCCGGTCGATGCGGTACGAGGTGTCGGCGGTCTCCGTCAGCGCCTGGAAGCCGTGCGCGCAGCCCGCCGGGATGTACACGGTCGCCTGTGTGTCGCCGGACAGCTCGAAGAAGGCCCGGCGCAGGTAGGTCGGCGAGTCCGGCCGCAGGTCCACGACGACGTCGAAGACCTTCCCGTACGAGCAGCGCACGAGCTTGGCCTCGCCCGCGCCGGAGCGCAGGTGCAGGCCGCGCAGCACGCCCCGGACGGAGCGGGACACGCTGTCCTGGATGAAGGCGTCCGGGTCGAGCCCCACCGAGCGGACGACGTCGGCGTCGAAGGTGCGGCAGAAGAAGCCGCGTTCGTCGGCGTAGGGCGTCGGCTCGAACAGGTACGCCCCGGCGATCTCCGGGACTTCGGTCGCTTTCATGGAGCCTCCCGCAGGGCGTGGGCGTGGGTGGGGTCGGCCGCCGGGAACAGGGCCGAGGTCAGGGCGGTGAACTGGTGCTCCAGGCGCCGGGCGGCGTCCTCGTTGCGTTCGGCGAGGGTCTGTCGCAGCCGCGCCGAGCGCCGCTCGAGATCCCGGAACTGCTCCAGGAGCCGGTCGGCGTCGACCTCGCGGGCCGGGTGGCAGTAGGCGGCGAGCCCCATCCGCTCCATGAGCGCGTCGCTCTTGGCCGCGTAGCTGAGGGCGAGCGTCGGCGTTCCGGCCTTCAGCGCGCAGACCAGGTTGTGGTAGCGGGTCGCCACCACGGTGTCGGCGGCCGCCGTCTCCCGTATCAGGTCGGCGAGCGAGGTGGCCTCGGCGGCGGTGACCAGGGGCGAGTCCACCGCGTCGAGGATCGCGGCGACCACCGGCGCGTCGCACGCGTCGCCGGTGAGCAGCCGCACCGGCCTGCCGTCCTCGACCAGCGCGCGCACGAACCGGGTCGTTCCCTCGAGGTAGCGCCGGTGGATCTCCTCGGCCCGGGCGCGGTCGTCGTTGCCGCCGTGGAAGGCCATGACGCCGACGCAGACCCGGCCGGGCGGACCCTCGGACGCGCTCGACCGCGGCGTCGGCAGGGCGAAGGCCAGGTCCGGGTAGACCTCGTCGCGCGCGGTGTCCACGCCCATGTCCCGCATCGCGTCGCGCGAGGGGGCGTCCCGGTACGACCGGTACGCGGCCAGGCGTGCCGACCAGCGCACCAGGGCCCGGGTCGGCCGCTCGCCGATCGCTGCGGCACCGACGCTGACCAGCGCCACCCGGGTGCGCAGCAGTCGGCCGCTCGCGCAGAGCAGGAACAGGGAGTACGGGAAGCCCCACGGCCGCAGCGGCAGTGTGGCCTCCAGGACGCCCATGCCTGGCACGATCACCACGTCGTGCCGGCGCACCCAGGCGGCGGTGCGGAAGACGTCGACGAGTTTGCCCAGGCCCTTCCCGGCGATGGCGCCCGCGCGCGAGGCGGTCCGGTACTCCCCCCGGTACCAGTGCAGGCGCGTCGCCGGAATCCCGTACCGGGCCGTGACGACCTCGGGTCCGCCGCACAGCGCGTCCACGGCCGCCTCCGGATGCTGGGCGCGGAGGTAGCCGAGCACGGCCTCCAGCGACCCGTCGTTGCCGAGGTTGCCGGACCCGAGCAGGCCGAACACCCCTACCCGCACCGGAGTCACGGCTGTCGCCCCTCGCGTCCGGCGACGAGGGCGTCCACGGAGACGGTGAGCCGGGACGGGTCGACCGGGGCGCGGTCCTCGACCCGCTCCCCCGCGCCCGGCCGGGCCCGGCTGGCCGCCCACGCGGCGAGGTGGCGGTAGCAGGCGCGCCGGTCGGCCGAGGACAGCGGCGCCCGCCGGATCGCCGAGACGAAGCCCCACACGTACTCGGCGAGCAGCCGGGGCGTCGGGTGCAGCGGGCCCGCCCTGCGCGGGTCCAGGTTGACGCAGCGCGAGCGCTTGGAGGGGTTGGCGCGCTCGGCGCGGGTGGGGTGGTCGCGGCGGAAGTACAGCAGCTCCGGGACCTGGTGGAAGGGCCCGTGCAGGCCGATCTCGGCGACGAACGTGCGGTCCGCGTGGTGGTAGCTGTCGTGCGGCTTGACCCGGCGCAGCACGTCGGCCCGCATGACGCCGTAGAAGTCGTCGCCGCCGGGCTCGAACAGCATGCTGCGGAACCGCTCCGGCGCCTTCGGCGAGTGGGTGGCGAGCCCGTACTCGTAGGGGACCTTCACCTGGCCGTTCTCGTCGATGACCGCCTGGTCGGCGTGCGCGAGGATCACCTCGGGCCGTTCGTCGAGCGCCGCCACGCAACGGCGCAGCAGGTCCCGGGCGTACAGGTCGTCGTGCGAGGCCCACTTGAACAGTTCGCCGTGGCACTGGGTGAACACGTAGTTGTGGTTCGGCGCGGCGCCGATGTTGCGGGGCAGCCGGAGGTAGCGGATGCGCGAGTCCTTCTCGGCGTACCGGCGGCAGATGTCCCGGGTCCCGTCGGTCGAGGCGTTGTCGGAGATGACCAGCTCGAAGTCCTCGTAGGTCTGGCCGAGCAGAGCGTCGAGCGCCTCGGCGAGGTACTCCTCGCCGTTGTACACGGGCAGGCCGATGCTCAGCCGGGGTGGAGCGGTCATGACGTCCTCACTTCGGGGATGGTGTGGTGGTGGTACTCGCGCAGGGCCAGGCGCAGCTGCAGCCACCACACGGCGGAGCCGCAGAGCGTGGCGGCGGCGACGCCCCAGGCGGAGCCGACCGTGCCGCCCAGGGCCGCACCGCCGAGCCCGCCGCCGACGTAGCAGAGGGAGGCGAACAACTGGCAGCGCAGGCTGCGCCGGGCCGCGGCGAGGGCGCGCAGGCCGACCGCCGCGCCGACGCCCAGGCTCGCGCCCGCGACACCGAGCGTGGCGGGCACGATGAGCTCGGAGGCGGAGCGCCAGACGTCGCCGAGCGCGAGCTCTCCGGCCCGGTCGGGGACCAGGAGCAGCGCCGCGCCCCAGAGCAGCGCGGCGGCGGCCTGCCCGCCGCCGAGCAGGAGGCAGAAGGCGCGCAGCCGGTGCGGGGCCCGCCGCAGCACGCGGGCCGCCTCCGCGACGGTGACCAGGGAAAGGCCCATCAGCACGGCGAGGAAGGGGCCGAGCAGGAGTTCGGCGCCCCGGACCACGCCCACCGCGCTGACGCCGACGATCAGGCCGAGGCCGTAGGCCCGCAGCTGGGCCGCGCCGCTGACGCCGACGTTCTCGACCAGGTACCGGGAGCCGAGGTCGCGCTGCTCGCGCAGCCAGGCGCGGGCTCCGGTCAGCTGGGGCCGGATGCCGGACTGGAGGCAGCCGTAGGCGGCGGCCACCGCGGCGGCGGCGCCCCAGGCGAGCACGAAGGCGGCCACGCTGCCCACGCGGGCGGCGACGACCATGGCCGGGATGAGCGCGAGGCCTCCCAGGAGGTCGTTGAGGAACGCCTTGCGCCCGGTTCCCGCGGCGAAGAACGAGAACCGCCAGGCATCCTGAAGGAGCAGCCCCGGCAGCACGACGCCGAGGCAGGCGAAGGCGGGCCCCACCCTGCCGCCGATGGCGAGGCCGACGACGAGGCACGCGGCGCCGACGGCGGCGGCGACCCCGAGCGCGGTCCCCGACGCCCGGGCCGTCGCGGCGCGCCAGGACGCGGTCGACACGCCGCTGAAGCGCACCACGAGCGGGTCGGTGGCCAGGCCGCGGGAGACGCTGAGGACCACGCCGTAGGTCACCCAGGCCAGGCTGAACACGCCGAACGCGGACAGGCCGAGGGAGCGGGCCACGTAGATGCCCACCGCGAAGTTGGTCATGCTGCAGACCGCCTGGTCGGCGAGGCCCCAGGACAGCCGTCCGACCATGGCGCGCTTGGCGGTGCGCCGGGCGGGTGCGGCCCCCTCCGCCGGTGTCGTCGGCTGCTCGCCCTCGGTGGACATCGGCGTCACGCTTTGATCAGTCCGGCGGCGTCCAGGGCGTCGGCCGCGGCGGCGACGGCGCCGAACGGCAGCCCGGACCGCTCGGCGACGTCCAGGAGGCTGTGCTCGCCGTCGGAGAGGCTGAGCACCCACAGCATGGCCATCTGGGCCTCTTTCGCGTCGCTGCGGCCGCCGAGCGAGTCGTAAAGACCGCGTCGGCCGAGCTGGGGTTCGCCGTACGGGCTGAGGTTGCGGTAGCGGCGGTCGCGGTCCAGGACGGCGAACGCCTCGCGGCAGACGGCGAGCGTGTCCGCCATCGCCTCCGGGGAGACGAAGTCCGGGTTGTCCGCCGAGGTGTGGTATTCGGGGTAGCCCGCGTACGGGGTGCGGCTGAGCGAGCCCACGCCGAGGTCGAACCCGGGTGAGCAGTACTGCCGCTCGTCGTAGCCGTACGGGGTGAACTCGGTGATCCGGTGCGGGCGTTCGGAGGTGGCCAGGACGTGCCGGAGGACCCGGTCGATGTCCGCGTCGCCGCGCCTGCTCTGTTTGTACGTCAGCTGACCCTTGTCTCCGGCGCAGGCCAGGACCAGGCCGTGCTTGACCTTCTCGATGCGCTCCGCGTTGCGGGCCAGCCAGGTGATGGCCCCGATGGTGCCGGGCGCGTAGATGAACCGGTAGGTGTAGTACGGCGTTTCCTCGGCGAGGGCCCGGGCCAGGAACGTGGCCACGGCGATGCCGGCGAGGTTGTCGTTGGCCAGCGACGGGTGGCAGACGTGGCAGGAGACGATCACCTCGTCGGAGACCTGCCCGGGGACCACGTGCTCGGCGTAGGTGAGGTGGCCGTCGGCGAGGGTGGAGTCGACGCGCACCTCGTACTCGCCGTCCGGCAGCGCGTCCAGGGTCTCCTGGGCCAGGCAGAATCCCCATTCCGGGGTGTAGTAGCTGGTGCGGTAGGGCACCCAGGCCGGGTGGTCCGGCAGCGTGTGCAGGTGCGCGCGCAGCTCGGACAGCGGCATGGTCCGCGCCACCGGCACGCTGTAGCCGAGCACGTGCAGGCTCGACGCGGCGAAGTCGACGACGCGGCGGCCGGAGGCGTCGGCGATGTACGCGTCGCGGATGTTCCACTCCTGGGGCACCGTCCAGTCCAGGACCTGCGTTCCGGTGGCCACCTCGTGCACCTGGAGCGGGACGTACTCGCCGACGATGTCCAAGGTGGCGCGGACGCCGTCGCCGGTGATGCTCCGGCACAGCGGGTAGAGCCGCTCCACCAGCTGGTGCATCCGCGCTCCGAGGGCGGTCATCGGCGCCACCGCAGGGTGTCGTCGACGGCGCCGTTCTCGGAAGCCGCGCGCAGCACGGCCAGGCGGGTGAAGCGCCGCTCGAAGTCCTCCCGGGTCAGGCCGAACTTCCGGTAGGCGTCGGCGAGTTCGAGGGCGCCGCGCTTGACCGTCCACTCGCAGTCGAAGCCGGGGATCGCGGCGCGGAAGCGGGAGAAGTCCACGCGGTACGAGCGCGGGTCGGCGCCGGTCTCCCCGGTGATCACCACCTTCGCGCCGGTCACCGCCTCGGCGACCTGCTCGGCGATCTCGGCGACGGTGACGTTGTTGGTCTCGCTGCCGATGTTGAACGCCCGGTCGTGCACGGCATCGCGAGGCGCGGTCAGAGCGGCCGTGAAGGCCCGTGCGATGTCGGCGGCGTGCACGAGCGGGCGCCAGGGGGTGCCGTCGGACATCACCAGGACCTCGCCGGACAGCAGGGCGTGGCCCACCAGGTTGTTCAGGACGATGTCGGCGCGCAGGCGCGGCGAGTAGCCGAAGGCGGTGGCGTTGCGCATGAACACCGGGGTGAAGTCGCCGTCGGCCAGGGCGTGCAGGTCGTCCTCGACGCGCACCTTGGACTCCGCGTACGGCGTCACCGGGCGCAGCGGGGCGTCCTCGCCCACCAGGTCACCGCCACCGGCGGCGCCGTACACGGAGCAGGTCGACGCGTACAGGAAGCGCTTGGCTCCGGCGTCGCGGGCGAGGCGGGCCAGGTGCACGGACGCGTGGTGGTTGATGTCGTAGGTGAGCTCCGGCGCGAGGGAGCCCAGCGGGTCGTTGGAGAGCGCGGCCAGGTGGATCACGGCGTCCACCCCGGCCACGTGCTCGGCGGTGACGTCGCGCAGGTCGACGCGGGGGCCGGGCGGGTCCGCGGGGGCCGGGCCGAGGACGCAGTCGGCGAACAGGCCGGAGTCGAGGCCGACGACGTCGTGTCCTGCGGCCTTCAGGACCGGGGCCATGACGGTGCCCAGGTAGCCCTGGTGTCCGGTGAGCAGTACGCGCATGGTTCAGTTCCCCAGGTTCAGAGTGAGTTTGGTGACGGCGTACGCCTCGGCGTAGCGCGCGTGGCATTCGATGCCGCGGATCCGCGCGAGGCCGAGGAAGGCCTCCCGGTCGTACCAGGGCCGGTGCCGCTGCGAGGGGTAGTGCTCCTGCAGCAGCCGGACCTTGTCTTCGGCGATCTCCGTCGACAGCGGCTGGTACGCCGACGGGCGGCCGAGGTCGCCGTCCCACTTGACGATCTCGTAGCCGAGCACGAGGTGGTCGCGGAACGCGGTGGTCATCAGCTGGGCCAGGCCGCGGTGGTCCTGGTGCGCGTCGTCGGTGCGCGGCGCGAGCACCAGGTCGGGCTCGGTGCGCGTCCGCAGCTCCTCGACGGCGGCCTTGGCCTCCTCCCAGTGCGCGGGCATCCGGCCGTCGGGCAGCTTCAGTACGGTCAGGCGCAGGTCGGCGCCGGGGCAGAAAGCGGCGAGCGCGGCCTGTTCCTCCTGCTCGCGCTCGCTGCCGCCGCCGGAGAGCACCAGCGCGTCGACGCGCAGGCCCGGCCGCGCGCGGCACATCGCGAGGAGGGTGCCGCCCGCGCCGATGGCGATGTCGTCGCAGTGCGCGCCCACGGCGACGATCTGGTCCAGGCGGCGCCCGGCGCCGAGCCGGATCACGCGCTCACCCCCGCGCCGTCGCGCTCCCACACGGCCCAGGGGCGGTCGCCCCGGGCGTAGGCGGCATCGAGGGCGGCGCGTTCCTTGACGGTGTCGGTCGGCTTCCAGAAGCCCCGGTGCTGATGCGCCACCAGCCGTCCCTGCTTGGCGAGTTGGGCGCAGCCGTCGGCGACCAGGTCCCCGTTCCCGGGGATGTGGTCGAAGACCTCCTGGCGGAGCACGAAGTAGCCGCCGTTCTCCCACAGGGGCATGTCGCTCACCGCGGTGATGCCGCCCACCAGGCCGTCCTCGCCGAGCTCCACGCAGTGGAACGACGACTGCGGCGGCACCACCATCATCGACGCCCCGGCGTCGCGCTGGGAGAACCGCTCGATCATCTCGGGCAGCGGGGCGTCGGTGAGGACGTCGGCGTAGTTGGCGAGGAACATCTCGTCGCCGTCCAGGTGGTGGCGCACCCGGCGCAGGCGTTCCCCGATCGGTGACTCGATGCCGGTCTGCGCGAACGTGATCGTCCAGTCGGCTATGTCGGTGGAGAGCAGCTCGGTCCTCCCGCCGCGCAGCACGAAGTCGTTGGACGTGGTCTCCTCGTAGTGGAGGAAGAAGTCCTTGATGTGGTGGGCTCCGTAGCCCAGGCACAGGATGAACTCCTTGTGCCCGAAGTGCGCGTAGTAGCGCATGACGTGCCAGATCAGCGGGCGCGGGCCGACCATCGCCATCGGCTTGGGCACGTCGTCCGCGGCGCCGCTGCGCATCCGCATCC
This sequence comes from Streptomyces sp. NPDC043996, assembly GCF_056435225.1. NCBI lineage: Bacteria > Bacillati > Actinomycetota > Actinomycetes > Kitasatosporales > Streptomycetaceae > Streptomyces > Streptomyces sp. NPDC043996. Next base: position 303,400 of record NZ_JBWKEY010000004.1, read on the forward strand.
CGTAACCGCCGCAGAACAGGACGACCTTCATGCTGTGACCTCTCTCGCGACGCCGGCCTCGACGATGCTCAGTTCCGGGATGGGGAAGACCAGGCGGCCGCCCCAGTCGTGCACGAACGACAGCTGCTCGACCAGTTCGTCCCGCAGGTTCCACGGCAGGACGAGGACGTAGTCGGGCTTGTCGGCGGCGATCCGCTCGGGCGGCAGGATCGGGATGCGGGTGCCCGGGGTGAACCTGCCGTGCTTGTAGGGGTTGCGGTCGACGGTGTACGCGAGCAGGTCGGGCCGGATGCCGCAGTGGTTCAGCAGGGTGTTGCCCTTGCCGGGGGCGCCGTAGCCGACGACCGTCTGGCCGCGCTCGGCCGCGGTGATGAGGAACTTCAGGAGGTCCCTGCGCACCTTGGCCACGCGGGCGGAGAACTCGGTGTACCCGGACAGCTCCTGCAGCCCTGCGGCCTTCTCCCGCGCCAGCACGTCGGCCACTTTCTGGGACGGCTCGCCCGCGGCCTCGGCGGGCCGGGCCCACAGCCGGATGGAGCCGCCGTGCGTGGGCAGCAACTCGACGTCCACGAGGGCGAGTCCGCCGCTCGCCAGGGCCCGGATCGCGGCCGCGACCGTGTAGTACTGGAAGTGCTCGTGGTAGATCGTGTCGTACTGGTTCTGCTCGATCAGCGTCAGCAGGTGCTGCACCTCGATGGAGACCCAGCCGTCGTCGGCGACCAGGGAGCGCAGCCCCTGGGTGAACCCGACGACGTCGGGGATGTGCGCGTACACGTTGTTGGCCACGACCAGGTCCGCCGGGCCGTGCTCGGCGCGGACGTCAGCGCCGGTGGCCGGGGTCAGGAACTCCGTGAGCGTGGGCACGCCCGCCTCCCGCGCGGCGGCGCCCACGTTCACCGACGGCTCGACGCCCAGGCAGCGGATCCCCCGGTCCACCACGTGCTTGAGCAGGTAGCCGTCGTTGCTCGCGACCTCCACCACGAAGGCGTCGGGGCCAAGGCCCACGCGCGCCGCTGCGTCCGCGACGAAGGTCCGCGCGTGCTCCACCCAGGACGTCGAGAAGGAGGAGAAGTACGCGTACTCCTTGAACGTCTCCTCCGGCGTGATCAGCGGCGGGATCTGCGCGAGCCAGCAGTCCGTGCAGACCCGCAGGTGCAGCGGGTACGCGGGCTCGGCCTCGTCCAGTTGGTCCGCGGCGAGAAAGCTCTCGCACGGCGGGGTCGCCCCCAGGTCGACGACGCTGGCCAGCGCCGCCGAGCCGCAGAGTCTGCATCCTGTCATCTGCTACTTCCCCCCAGATCTGCTCGCGCGGGTGCCCCACCGCGAGCGCGTGTTTCCGTTCCTTGCCGGCGGCGCGCCGTCCGCGCCGCCCCACCGGTCCGCTATCGCGGCGCGGTACCCCTCCTCCAGGCGCTCCAGGCCGACGGCCGGGCTGAAGCCCCGCTCGTAGCGGCGCCGCGCCGCCTGGCCCATCTCCTGGTTGCGGCCGGGATCGGTCGCGAGCTCGCGCATCCCGGACGCGAGCGAGGTGACATCGCCCGGCTGGTGGAGCAGCCCGGTCACGCCGTCCTCGATGAGTTCGACGAAGGCGCCGTGACCGGCGGCGACGGCCGGGACCCCCGCCGCCATCGCCTCCGCGACCACCAGGCCGAACGTCTCCAGGGCCATCGACGGAGCCACCACGGCGACCGACCGCGCGACGGCCTCGCGGCACTCTCGCGGGTCAAGGAGTCCGGCGTACCGCACGTCGTCGCGGCCCGCCGCCCAGTCACTCACCTCCCGCTCCAGCGGCCCCGCACCGGCGAGCATGAGCGGTACGCCCACGCCCCCGGCCGCGGCGGCCTCGTCCCACGCGGCCATCAGCTGCCGTACGCCCTTGGGCTCCGCGAGCCTGCCCAGGAACAGCACGTGCTCGCCCGCGCCCTTACGGCGGGCGCCCGGGTCGGGCACGAAGTTGTGCTTCACCGCGAGCCGCTCGGGCGGCATGCCGGACCGCACCAGGACGTCGCGCTGCGCCGCGGAGATGCAGAAGAACCGCTCCACGCCGGTCCACCAGCGCCGCCGGTTGATGAGGAGGCTGGCCGCGAGCGGCACCGTCGCCAGGCGGGAGTCGCGGTAGCAGCCGTGCCGGACGGCGGGCAGCGACGCCGCGGAGCCGACGCACTCGGTGCACTGCTTGCCGTCGCGGTGCAGGGTGCCGGGCGGGCACACCTGGGTGTAGTTGTGCAGGGTCGCGACGACGGGCACGTCGGCGTCGGCGCAGGCGGCGATGACCGCGGGCGACAGGAGCGGGAAGACGTTGTGCACGTGCACCACGTCCGGCCGCTCGGCGCGCAGCCGGGCGGCGAGCTCCGTGCGGACCGCCGGGTTCCACGGCACGAGCAGGGGCACCGCGGCCTTGCCCAGCAGGGAGCGGGCGGCGATGTCGTCGCTGCGCCGTTCGAAGACGTCGACGCGGTGTCCGGCCGCGCGCAGCAGCCCCACCTCTTCGTCGACGACTCTGTTCTCCCCGCTCGGCTGCTTCGAGGAATAGCGGTTGTGCACGACGCACACGTGCATGCTGGGGGTCACCTCCGGGCCCATCGCGGGATACGTCGTCGCGGCACGAGGGCCGTCGACAGGGGCGTGGCCTGGGCAGGTGCCGCGAGCAGCGAGGCGGCCAGGGCCAGGTGCAGCAGATACGCCGAGGCGTCGCCGAGACCCGCCTCGGTGTACGACGAGATCGCGCAGTAACTGATCAGGAAGATCGCGCAGGCCCTCTGCACCGACGGCGGCCGCAGCAGCGCGACGCCGCCCAGGACGGCGATCATCACCGCGACGAGGGTGACGCCGATCAGGCCCTGCTCGTGGTAGACGGCCAGCCAGCTGTTGTCGATCGGCAGGCCGCCGAACGACTTGTCGCTCAGGCCCACGCCGAAGACCTTCTCGCCGGTGGACCGGGGCGCGGCGAGCAGCGCGTCCCAGACCTTGGCGCGGCCGGTGAGGTTGGACAGGCTCTCCTGGTCCTGTCCGCGCAGGTACCAGGACTGCAGCGCGGAGCTGAACGCCGCCGCGGCCACCGCGGCGCACACCACCGTCCAGGCGAAGAACCGGCGGGCGGCGGCGCTGGTCAGGACGAGCGAGCCGATCGCGAGGACGAGCCCGATGAGCAGGCCGAGCGTGGCCGTACGGGTATGGGTCAGGACGAGCAGGACGAGCGACGGCGCGATGATCAGCGCCGCGCTGCCCTTGGTGGTGTGGCGGCCGAGCAGGAGCAGCACGGTGAGCCCGATGATCACCGCGGCGTACTGTCCGATCTGCGGCGGGGTCAGCGGCCACAGCGCGCCGACGAGGCGGCCGCCGTAGTACTCGGGCATGGCGGTGCCCGGCGCGACGGCCAGGCCCGCGGCCACCAGGACGAGGACCGCGAAGTACATCCGGATGTGGTAGCGGACGAACGTCAGGTCGCCGTTCCACCAGCGGCTGAGCAGCCACAGCGTGCCGACGAACAGCGCGAGCCGGGTGCAGCGGAACAGCGCGCCGTACCCGACCTCCAGGTTCGCGCTGGAGATCACGCTCGGCACCAGGAGCAGGGTGAGCAGGAACACGAAGGCGCTGGGCCGCACCCGCAGCCGCGGGTTCAGCGCGAGTGCCAGGGCGAACGCGCTGACCAGGGCGCCCATGGTGGCCATCTGGATGAGGGAGCGGGGCAGCGGGATGACGGTCTTGGCCCCGGCGGAGCCGAGCGTGTTCAGGGCAAGGAGCGCCCAGACGATCCCGACGGCCTTCGGGGTGGCGCCGGGGTGTGCGTCCGCGGTGTCCGGTCGGCCCGGCGGAGCGCCGCGCGCGAGGTCTCGGGCCATCTCAAGCACCGGCCTGGGTGTCGAAGGTGCTGCCCGCGTCCTGCCGGTAGGGCGTGCTCTGCCACTGCCCGGAGGTGAGCTTCCGGCCCGGGTCGCCCGCGACGAAGCTCCACGGCCCGCGGTAGACGTTGCCGTGCCAGCGGTTGCGCTGCTTGTGGGTGATCGCGTCGGCCACCCGCTTGCCCTTGTACGGCGACCACTTGGGATAGGTGCCGTAGTTGGCGAGGACCGCCATGCGGCCGCACTCCGCCGCGCACTTGACGACGGCAGTGTCCAGGAGGAAGCGGTTGCCGTGGATGTCCACGCGCTGGGTCTTCCACCGGCAGTCGGCGTAGAGCGGCTGGGTGGTGATGCCCGGGCGCGCGCAGCGGTCGGTGTCCTTCACCAGCAAGGTGCAGTAGCCGGTGGAGGTGTTGGCCGGGCTGTTGCAGAACCGGTCGGCGTTCTCCCACAGGGTGATGCCGTTCCAGTTGTCCTCAAGGACGTTCCGATAGATCTCGATCTTGCTGGTGCGGGCGTTGATCCGTGGTTCGCCACCGGCCTCGGAGATGTAGATGGTCGCGTGCGGGAAGTCGTCGTCCCGGTCGGCGGAGGTGCGGCCCTGCACCCAGTTGTTGCGGCGGATCGTGTTGTTGCGGATGACCGCGTTGTAGCTGGTCTCGTACATCAGCGCGGCACCGTCGTTGGCTTCCAGGACGTTGTTCTCGAAGCGGAAGTCGTTGTTGTTGTTGTCCGCCCACAGCCCGACGCCGCGGTTGTCGTGCACCCAGTTGCCGCGGATGTCGGCGCCGTTGACGGCCCAGAACTTGATGCCGCCGGTGCAGCCGCAGCCCGGCCGCCGCCGCTCCCAGTCGTCGGTGTTGTTGCCGACGATCTCGTTGCCCTCGACGACCAGTCCGCGGATGGAGTCACCGGTCTTGTACGCGTTCATTCCGTACTGTCCGTTGTCGCGCAGGCAGCTGGCGCGGACCCGCTGGCGGGCCCCGGCCATCAGCCCGGCGCCGGAGTTGTACTGGATCTTCGTGTGCTCGATGACCCACCCGTCGGCCATGTCGTGGTTGACGACGCCCTCGTCGTGCGGCGCGACGAAGCGCTCCACGGTCAGATGGCGGATGGTGACGTCGCGGGCGGTGCCGCTGAACGCGTACTGGTTGATCTTGCGGCCGTCGAGCACCGCGCCCGGCGCGCCGAGGTAGCGGTTGCCCTGCTTGGTCATCACCTGGGCGTAGCGCTCGGGTTCGAGCCGGTGCTTGCCCGGCGCCAGCCAGAAGGTGGTGTTCGGGGGGTTGTCCTTGGTCTTCTCGGCCAGGTCGCCGACCACCGCCGGGTCGACGGTCACCGCGCCCGCCGGTGCCTTCGCCGGACCGGCCGCGGGCTTGGCGCACACCCGGGCCAGGGACCGGGCCGTGGACGTGGACGGCCCGGTGGTCGGCTCCGGCCGCGCCTGCGGAGCGCGGTCGCAGCCGGTCGCCGCAAGGACGACAAGCGCCAGCGCCGCCGCCGGTACCCCCCAGTGCCGCCACGTCATCACCACGCGCCCCCTTAGCCGCGGAACCTGAGTACGGTGGTGAACCCCTGCGCGCCGTCGGCGAAGCCGGTGCCGACCAGCGTGGTGGCGGGTTCCTTGCGCCCGAACCCGGCGGAGTACCAGCCGAGCGGCGGCTCGCTCTCGCCGCGGTGCGCCCGCCAGGTCAGCTCCCCGGGCAGGTCGAGCACCGCGGAGCGGACCTCGCCGTCGCGGGTCCAGGTGAGCACGGCCCAGTCGCCCATCAGGTCCGCGGCGATCGCCGGGCCGAGGTGGAAGGCCAGGCGCACGGCCCGGCGCGGCCCGCGCACCTCGTCGACCACCCGCAGTTCGTGGCTCGCGGCCGTCAGCTCCACCCGGCGGCGGTGCACGGAGTTCTGGTAGCCGTCGTGTTCGGCGCTCCAGCGGGCCACGCCCTCGGCGTCCGGTTCCGCGGCCAGGACGCGGGTGCGGGCGTGCCGGGTCCACAGGAACGGGCCGCCGGAGACGGACTGGTCGCCGCCGTCCAGCTCCAGGGTGTTGTGGCCGAGCGTCGACCGGAAGTACTGCCGCCACTGGGGCTGCCCGTGGTAGCAGTACGTCCCCGGGTCGGCGAGCACCTCGACGCCGTCGTGGCGGACCTCCACGGACAGCGCGTCCGCGTGCGCGTGCGCGGCGATGGACAAGAAGCCGTGCGGGCCGCCGTCGCAGCGGCACCAGATCTCCCCCGGACCGCGCAGGATCGTCATGCCCGCGTCCGCGAAGTGCCCTGGTCGGCTCGGTGGGCGCCGTGTGCCCGACGCGGTCGCGTCCTTGCCGTACGGGCGGATGAGCGCGGCGAGCAGCGGGGTGCGCACATCGCCGCCGGTCACGTCCGGCCACCAGTCGAGTCGGCCGAACACGGCGTCACCGGTGGCCAGGAGCGAGGCCCAGCGGTTGGTGCCCGTGCCGTCCACGACCAGACCGTGGCCGTCGTCGGCGTCTCCCTGGCGCGGCGGCCGCAGCCGGTTGTCCACGATGGCCGCGAGCGCGTCGGTCATCCGAAGCAGCATCAGGCGCAGCGAGGCGGGCACGGGCACGTCGGCGGCGTCCGCTTCGGCCACCGCGGCCAGGCCGAGTTCGAGGACGAGTCCGTGGTACTCGGTGGCCAGCTCGCGGTTGAGGCCGGAGGCGTAGGTATTGGCGCGCAGCTGCCGCTCCAGGGAGCGCAGCGCGTCGTCCCGCCAGCGCGCCGAGGACGGGAACCAGCCGAACGCGCAGGCCGCGGCGAACTGCCCGGCGTCCTCGGCGATGACGTGGTTGTTCGCCGAGGAACCGCGGCTGGGGAAGGCGGCGAGCCAGCGCTGGTGGTGCCAGATCTGGTGGTGCGCCACCGGGTTGGACTCGAACAGGGCGGCCGCGCCCGGCCAGCCGTCGAGCAGTCGGCGGATCCACACCCAGGACAGCAGCCGGATGCCCAGCTCGATGCCGCTGATCCAGTGCACGCCGCGCAGCGGCGGGTTGGCCGCCCACCACGACCGCAGGTGCGCGGCCACGCGCTCGGCGTACCGCTCGTTGCTGGTGACCGCGTAGGCGGCGGCGAGCACGGTGAGGTACTGGTGCCGGGACAGCTCCCAGATCTGCTTGATGTCCCCGACCGCGTCCTCGTCGCGGTAGGGCACGTCGAAGGCGTAGCCCCACGGGGCGCGGCGCCCCGTCTTCGGGTCGCGCCACCAGTCGGGGTCGGCCAGGTCGTCGCGGTCGACGCCGAAGTACTCGACGTGCCCGGCAAGGAGCCGGTCGGCCTCGGCGACGAGGCGTTTCGCGGCGTCCGGGGGCACGGCGGCGAGCGTGCCCGCGGGCAGCACCGCGGTGAACCGGGCGCCGCTCACGGTCGGGCAGTGGGGCCGCGCCGACCGCCACCGCCGTCTGCGCACCGTGTCGCTGACCCGGCCGCCGATCTCCCGCGGTCCCATGCGGGATAAGCGCCGCAGGTACCAGCCCGCGCTCCCCGAGCTCACCGTCATCGCGTCCTCGCCAACGTCACCGGCGTGCCACTGGCAAGCCCGGTCTGGACGGCGAGGGTGGCGGCCGTGGTGGCGACCAGGGAGTCCAGCGGCACCGGCATCGGCCCGCCGGTCCGCACGGCCTTGATGAACGCGGCCAGTTCGGCGTTCTGGCCCTTGTCCCGGGCCTTGGGCAGGCGCGAGCTGACCCACCGCTTGCGGCCGTAGACCGAGGCGCGGACGAAATCGTCGAGCCGCAGGGCGCGGCCGTCGGCGACCAGGTCGAGGGTCTCCTTGGGGAGGCTGGCCGGGCCGCTGGTGACGTAGCTGATGGTGGCGGCGGACCCGTCCGGGTAGTGGAGCACGACCTGCAGGTCCTCGGTGCCGGACGGGGCGGTGGCGTACACCGCTACCGGGTCGGCCCCGAGCAGCCAGCTCGCCGTGTCGATGAAGTGTCCGCCCTCACCGGCGAACCGCGAGCCCTCGGTGCCCTGTTGGAGGTACCAGCTGCCGTGCTGCAACCGGCCCGCGTTGACCAGATAGCGCAGGCTCGCCGGGCCGCTGCGGGCGCCGAAGCGCTGCTTGGCCTCGCGCAGGAGCGGCGCGAACCGGCGGTTGAAGCCCACCTGGAGGCGGTCGTTGCCGGACTCCTCCACCGCCGCGAGCACCCCGGCGAGATCGTCCTGGTCAAGGGCCAGGGGCTTCTCCACGAACACCGTCTTGCCCGCCAGGAGCGCCTTGCGGGTCAGGTCGGCGTGCGAGCTGTGCCGGGTGACCACGAACACCGCGTCGATGGACTTGTCGCCGAGCACGGCGTCGAGGTCGGTGGTGGCCTCGGCGAAGCCGAACTTCCGCTGGGCGTTGGCCGCGGAGAGGGCCGTCGTGGTGACGACGGTCGACAGCTCGACGCCGTCCCGCTCGGCCAGGTGCGGAAGGAGCATCGACGTGGCGTAGTTGCCCGCGCCGACGAACGCGAGCCGCACCGGCGCCGCGCTGGCCCGGGCCGGGGTGGACACGCCGCGCACGCGCGGCTTCACCACGGGCACGGCCACCTCCGGGGCCTTGGCCTCCTCCGTGTGTTCGGGGTAGCGGAACAGCACGGCCACGGCCTTCAGGTCGCCGTCCTTCAGGCGCTGGTACGTCTCGACGGCGTCGTCGAAGTCGGCGATGTGGGAGACCAGCGGCTCCACGTCGACGCGGCCGCGCGCGGCGAGGTCGAGGAAGCACGCCAGGTTGCGGCGCTCGGTCCAGCGCACGTAGCCGATCGGGTAGTCCCGCCCCTGGAGCTCGTACTCCGGGTCATAGCGCCCGGGGCCGTAGCTGCGGGAGAACCGGACGTCGAGTTCCTTCTCGTAGTACGCGTTCCACGGCAGGTCAAGGCGGCACTTGCCGATGTCGACGACCCGGCCGCGGTCCCGGCTGAGCTGGGCGGCCAGTTCCACGGGCTGGTTGCTGGCGCCGCCCGCGGCCAAGTACACCTGGTCCACGCCGTGGCCGTCGGTGAGCTCGGCGACGGCGCTCTCCACGGCCGCGTCGGCGGGATCGCCGCAGGCCGCGGCGCCCAGACGGAGCGCGAGTTCGCAGCGCGCCGGGTCGGGGTCGACCCCGACGACGCGGACGCCCGACGCGGTCAGGAGCTGCGCCACCAGCTGCCCGATCAGGCCGAGGCCGATGACCAGGGCCACCTCGCCGAGCTGCGGCTCGCCCTGGCGGACGCCCTGCAGCGCGATCGACCCGACGGTGCCGAACGCGGCGTGCCCCGGCGCGAGGCCGTCCGGCACCGGGGTGTAGAGGTTCTTCGGCACCCAGTTCAGCTCGGCGTGCAGGGCGTGCTCGTTGCCCGCGCAGGCCACCAGGTCACCGACCGCCACGTCGTCGATCCCGGCGCCGACCTGCTCCACGACCCCGCACAGCGAATAGCCGAGCGGCGTGTAGGAGTCCAGCTTGCCCATCACTTTGCGGTAGGTGGCGGGCAGCCCGTTGGTGGCCACGCTCTGCATGACCTTGGCCACCTGGTCGGGACGGGAGCGGGCCTTGCCGAGCATCGACATCCCGGCCTCGGACACCTTCATCATCTCGGTGCCGGTGGAGATCAGCGAGTAGGCGGTCCTGACCAGGACGCCGCCCGGCTTGCACCCCGGCACCGGCACGTCGAGGACCGCCAACTCGCCGCTCTTGTAGTTCTGCACAACCTGTTTCACCGAAGTCCCCTTGTTTCTACGCCGTAGCGTTCTGCCCGGACCCGGAGGTCGCGCCGCGATACCAGTACTCAAGCGTCAGCACATGCCACAGGTGCTTGGAGAAGTCCCGCTGCCCGGCGGCGTCCTCGGCGACCATGCGCGCGAGCGCGTCGCGGCGGAGGAGACCGGAGCCCACCAGCACCCCGTCGTTGACCACCTCGCGCACCAGCGGCGCGAGGTCCCGGCTCATCCAGGCCCGCAGCGGAGCGCTGAACAGGCCCTTGGGCCGGTACACGATCTCCCGGGGCAGGACCGACGTGGCCGCCTCCTTCAGGACGGCCTTGCCCTGCCGTCCGACGATCTTGCGTTCGCCGGGCACGGCGAACGCCGCCCTGACCACCTCGACGTCCACGTACGGCACCCGCACCTCGGTGGAGGCGGCCATGCTGGAGCGGTCGGTGTAGGTGAGGTTCAGGCCCGGCAGGAACATCCGGGCGTCGCCCAGGCACATGCGGTTGACGAAGTCGTCGAGGTCGTTGTCCTGGTAGACGTCGGCGTGCTCGGTCAGTACGTCATCGACCGTGCCCGCCAGGTCCGGATCGACAAGGGCGAGCAGTTCGTCCTGGTCGTACATGGTGTAGCTGCGCCGGAACGCGGTCTCCTCCGGCAGGTCGGCGAAGGAGAGGAACCGCTTGGCGAAGCGCACCGACCGGTACCCCCGCCGTGCCGTGGCGACCGGCAGCCGGTCCACGGCCCTGGACAGCCCGCGCCGCAGGGGCCGCGGGACGCGCTGGTAGCGCAGCGCGAGCACGTTGGCCAGGTGCTTGCGGTATCCGGCGAACAGCTCGTCGGCGCCCATCCCCGACAGCATCACCTTGACCCCGGCCTCCCGGGCGGCCTGGCAGATCAGATAGGTGTTGATGGCGGCGGGGTCGCCGATCGGCTCGTCCAGGTGGTACGTCATGTGCGGCAGCAGGTCGAGCACGTTCGGCGCGATCTCGATCTCGTGCAGGTCGACGCCGAACCGCTCGGCCACCTGCCGGGCGTAGCGCAGGTCGTCCGGCATCGCCTCGAACTTGGCGTCCTCGGCGCGGAATCCGATCGTGTAAGCGGAGATCCCTGGCTGGTGGCGGGCGGCGAGGGCGGTCAGATAGCTGGAGTCGAGACCGCCGGAAAGGAACGTCGCCACGGGCACGTCGGACAGCAGGTGCTGCCGCGTCGACTCCTCGACGATGGCCGCGAGATCGGGCAGCTCGCCGTCGCGGGCCCGCTCCCGGCCCTCGGCGGCGACGTCCTTCAGGTGCCAGTACCGGCCGCGTTCCACCCGGCCGTCGGCCCGGCACCTGAGCCAGCTCCCCGGCGGCAGCTTCTCCGCCTCGCGGTACGCGCAGCGCGAGTCCGGCACCCAGTAGTAGAGGAGCGAGGCCACCAGCGCCGCGTGGTCCACCTCCAGCGTCCCGCCGGTGGCGGCGGCGAGCGCCTTGAGCTCGGAGGCGAACACCAGGCCCCCGCCGCGCCGCAGCAGGAACAGCGGCTTGATGCCCAACTGGTCCCGGGCCAGGACCAGTTCACCGGTGCGCTCGTCGAAGATCCCGAACGCGAACATGCCGCGAAGGCGGGGCAGACAGTCGGTGCCCCAGCGCCGCCAGGCCTCCAGGACCACCTCGGTGTCGGAGGTGCCGCGGAAGCGCACCCCGGCGGCGGCCAGTTCGGCCCGCAGTTCGGGCGCGTTGTACAGCTCACCGTTGTACGTCAGGGCCAGACCGCCCGAGACCATCGGCTGGGCGCCGGTCTCGGACAGGTCGATGATGGCCAGGCGGCGGTGCCCGAGGTGCACCTCGCCGTCGCCGGCGGGGTGGCTGTAGCGGCCCGCCCCGTCCGGGCCGCGGTGGGCGAGGGTCTCGGTGATCCGGTCGGTGACGACCTTCCCGTCCGGCCATCGGTACGTGCCTGCGATGCCACACATGTGCTACCGCGCCTCCTGGTCGCTGTTCGGTACCCGTGCGGCCGGCACCGGCGGCCGCTCCGTGCGCCGCTGGCCCGTGCCGTTCTGCCGGGCGAGGCGCTGGTGCGGGCCGCGCAGCGCGGTGTGCGGCCCGTCCCACAGGGTGCCGTCGGTCCGGTCCCGCGGATCGGGTTCGATCAGCACCACACCGATCACGGGGATGTCCTGTTCCGCCAGCTGCCGCGCCACGGTGTGCAGCCAGGCGGCGCTGCCGTGCCCGGCCCGCACGACGAGCACGGTCTGGCCGCCGAGGAACCGCAGGTCGGTCCAGGCCGTGCCGGGCGCGACCGAGCCGACGCCGAGCCTGCGCGTCTGCTGCGGCAGGGCCGCGGCGGCCTCGCCGTCGACCACGTCCGGGTCTCCCGGCCGCTCGCGGCGGCCCGCGAGGTGCGCGCCGGGCAGACCGTCGACGATGACCACGGGCCCGTCCTCCGCCAGTGTCCTGGCGACGTCCAGGGCGATCGCGCTCGCGGCGCGCGCGCAGCCCAGTTCGAGCAGCGACACCGGTTCCGCGGAGCCGCGCACGGCGCGGGCCAGGGTGGTGGTGAGCCGCGTCCTTGCCGCCCGGGTCCGTCTGAGCTGCCACCGCCCGGCCGGTCGGCGGGACACCCGGCGCAGCTCCGCGATGACCGAGGCGCCCAGGTTCGCCGCGATCTCGCGGCGCAGCACGGGGCGGTCCGCCACCACCGAGCCGACCGCGGCCACCGCGATCCCCAGGACGAGCCCGAGGACCAGCCCGATCCCGGAGTTGGTCACGGCGGCCTTGGCCACGGAGTGGCGCACCGCGCGCGGGGAGTCCACGATCTGGGTGCCCGCGATGAGCCGGGGCGTGCCGACGCGTGCCTCTTCGGCGCGCTGGTTGAAGTCGGCGATCCGCGAGCTGAGCTCGGCCCTGCGGGCGAAGAGCGACTCCGTTCGCGCCGACTCCTTCGGGCCGCTCCTCTGCGGTCCGCCTCCGATCTCCTCGTTGACCTGGACGAGTTCCTTGCGCATGCGGTCGCGCTGCTCGAGCAGGGCCTTGGCCTCGGCCTTCGCGGTCTCCCGCATCCGCCGCACATGGTCGGCGACGAACGCGTCGGCCAGCGCCTTGGCCCGGGCCACCGCCTGCGCGTCGCTGTCCGCCGTCACATCGATCCGCAGCAGGTTGTTGGTCACGCCACTGCCCCGGTAGTCCCCCATGAAGTCCTCGGGGTTCTCCCCTGACTTCAGGGCCCGCAGGGCCTGGCTCGCGATCCGCGTGGTCTTCAGGAGTTCGGCGTCGGTGCGGATCAGGGTCCCCGTGTCGTTGGGCTGGTCCTCCTGGTGCGCGACGAGGATCTTGGTCATCGCGGTCGGCGGCGGCGGCTTCAGGACGGCGAGCGCCGCACCGGCCATGAATCCAAGGAGCGCCAGCAGGCACCACAGACGGCGGCGTCTGCGCACCGCCACCACCAGCGCCTGCAGGTCCAGCAGCGGAGTCGCGGCCGTCGACTCCGAAGTCGTGCTCGTCGTCACACAGAACCTCCTGTCGCCTGGCCGCGCCCCGCGAGCGCCAGGTCGGCGTTCTCCGGAGGCTGGCCGGCGGCCTTCGTCGTACGGGCCCGGACCGTGCCGGCGATGACGACGCCGACGACCTCATGTCTGCCGTCGGCGCACGCCTCGGCGATCCCGGCGAGTTCCCCCGAGGTCCAGCTGCCCGCGCTGAGCACGATCAGGGCACCGGACTCGGTGTCGCGGTCGGGCACCATCGGCTGGGACAGCGAGACGTCCACAAGGCGCAGCACCGGATCGCTGTTGGCCTCCGTGACGAGCTGCCCGGCGGCCCGGCGGGCGATGCCGTCGCCGTCCGGTACGACGACGAGCAGCCGCCGAGGGGCCGCCAGCTCCTCCCGGAGCCGCGCGCACACCCGCCGGTAGCGGACGCGTCTGCTGGCCTCGTCGCCGGAGCTCCGCGGCATCGGCAGGTCCCATCGGGTGTCGACGCCGAGCAGCCAGCGGAGCCAGGCCCGCGGGCCACCGCCTCGGGGGCGGGCGGACCGCTCGTCGGGGACGTCGACGGTGCCGAGGACCTCCGCGCCAAGGGCGGCGGCGATCTCCGGTTCGGTGCGCGGGCGGCGGTTGACCCGGGCCGCGGCGAGATGGCCGATGACCGCGACGAGGAGGAACAGCGCCGCCCCGCCGCCGACGAGGTGCGTCCTGGTCGGCGGCGCCTCGCCGGTCGGCCGGGGCGCCGGGCCCATGACGACCATGCCCGCCTTGCTGGTCGCGCCCCCGGTCTCGTCCAGCTTCTTCATGGCCTCCTGCAGCGCGGTGCGCAGCTTCTCCAGTTCGGTGCGGGCCTGCACGCTCTCCACGGTCCGCCCCGGGTCGGCCGCGTTGGCCAGCTCGGTGATGCGGCGGTTGGTCTGCGCCACCTTCTTGCGCAGGGCCTCGGGCCCCGTGGCCGCGTCGGAGTCGCTGCCGTCGCCCGCGATCCGGGCGGAGAAGGTGACGAATTCCTGTGCCACCCGGTCGGAGAGCCGCTGCGCGCCGTCCGGGGTGTGGTCCGTACCCGAGATCTTGATGATGTTCCCGTCGGTGGCCTTGGCGCTCACGCGCTCGCGCAGGTCGGCGCCGCTGACGCCCTTCCAGCCGAGCGAGGTGGCCGCGCGGTCGACCACCGACGAACTGGTCGCGATCTCCGCCTGGGTGAGCAGCTCGCGCTCCTCCCACTGCCCCGGCAGCAGCACCGACACCGACGCCGTGTAGCGCGGTGGGAACAGCACCGAGACGCCGTACCCGACGAGCGCGCCAAGGACAGTGACGACGGCGAGCAGCCGCCATCTCCGATGGAGAATCCGCCCGATCGTGACCAGGCGAATCGTGTCCTCGCTCAACCGCGCGGCCTCCACCCTGTGCGGGCCCGGCCGCCCGCGGCCACCGGAGTGCGCTCACGGCAGGCCGCGGCGTACGCGGCGAGCAGCGCCGCCTGCGAGTTCCGCCAGGACAGCGGCCCGCTGATCCGCTCCTGGCCGATCTCGCCCATCCGGGCCCGCTCCTTGGGGTCGTCCAGGAGCCGCGCGATGTGCCGGGCGAACGCGGCCTCGTCGTTGGCGGGCGCGTAGACGGCGGCGTCACCGGCGGAGACCCGCGCTTCCTTCAGGTCGAACGAGACGATCGGGCGGCCCATCGCCATGTACTCCAGGACCTTGTTCATGGTCGACACGTCGTTCAGCGGGTTGCGCGGGTCGGGGGAAAGGCACACGTCCGCGGTGGACAGGTAGCGCACCAGGTCGGCGTCGGGGACGCGCCCGGTGAACTGCACCCGCTCGCTGAGCCCGAGGGTCCGGGACAGCTCCACCATCGCGTCGAAGGCGTCGCCCGCGCCGACGAACACCGCGTGCCAGTCGCTCCGCCCGAGCTCGTCGCGCAGCTTGGCCAGGGCCCGCAGGGCGTAGTCCACGCCGTCCTGGGGTCCCATGACGCCGAGGTAGCACAGCAGATGGGGCTTGCCGCGCTTCAACTCCGGTTCGGGCGGCACTGGTTGGAACCGCTCGATGGCGGGCGCGCTGCGCACCACGAAGACGTCGTCGGGCCGTCGCCCGCCGCGGCGCACCGCGACGTCCCGGTAGCTTTCGTTCGTGGCGAGCACGACGTCCGCGGCCCGGTAGGTCATGCGTTCCAGCGCGCACACGGCGCGGTAGAGCAGGTCCTCGCCGCGGCCGAACCGGGAGAGATACAGCTCGGGCACCAGGTCGTGCTGGTCGAAGACGAACCGCGCGCCGCGCCGCTTGAGCCACCGCGCCGAAAGGAACAGCAGGTCGGGCGGGTTGCAGGCGTGCACCACGTGTACGGGGCCGACCTTGCGGATGAGGCGGGCCGTGTGCCACAGCGCCGATCCGTACTCCCGCAGGTAGCCGGCCGGTCCTCCGGTGGCCGCGCGCAACGGGTAGCGGTGGATCCGCACCCCGTCGATCACCGCCTCCGGCTCCGTGTCCCGCTTCTCCCCCCGGGGACAGATGACGTGCACCGTCCAGCCCGCGTCGCGCAGCGTCGTGCACTCTTGCCACACCCGCCGGTCGAACGGCACCGACAGGTTCTCCACTAGGATCAGCGCGCTCCGGCCCGGCCGGTCTGAGCTGGTCGTGTTACCAAGCAAGTCCCATGTACCCCGGTTCAGTCCGACGCGCCTCGGCGTCGGGAAGGCGGATGAGGTCGACGATCACCGGTCCTTCGCCATGCGGCAGTGCCGCGATGACGTCCGGCTCCCTGGTCCCGACCAGGCACACCTCGGCATGTGCGAGCACCTCGTCGACGGAGTCCGCGAGCAGCTGCGCGAGGTGCGGAAGACGGGTCTCGATGTACTCGCGGTTCGCGCCGAGCAGCCGCGATACGTTCACGTTGGGGTCGTAGATCCGCAGGTCGTACCCCTTGCCGAAGAGTCTCTCCGCCAGTTCGACGAGCGGGCTCTCGCGGAGGTCGTCGGTGCCGGGTTTGAAGGAGAGGCCGAACATCCCCACGCGGCGCTTGCCGGTGCGCTCGACGAGGTCCACCGCGCGCTGCAGGTGGTCGGCGTTGGAGGGCAGGACGTGGGCGAGGATGGGCACCGAGACGTCGGCCCGCCGCGCCGCGTGGACCAGGCTGCGCAGGTCCTTGGGCAGGCAGGAGCCGCCGAAGGCGAAGCCGGGCCGCAGGTAGGCGGGGCTGATGTTCAGCTTGCGGTCGGCCAGGAACACGTCGATGACCTGGTGCGAGTCGACGCCGAGCGCCTGGCACACCGCGCCCAGCTCGTTCGCGAAGCCGATCTTGAGGCCGTGGAACGCGTTGTCCGCGTACTTGATCGCCTCGGCGGTCGGGACCGGCACCCGGAACACCTCGCCGGGCAGGCTGTCGTACAGCGCCCGCACCGCGTCGCCGCTCGCCGCGTCGAGCTCGCCGATGACGGTCTTGGGCGGGTCGAAGAAGTCCCGCACGCTCGTGCCCTCGCGCAGGAACTCCGGGTTGACCGCGACCCCGAAGTCCACCCCGGCCGTGCCGCCGACGAACTTCTCCAGGATCGGCACGAGCAGGTTCAGGCAGGTGCCCGGGAGCATGGTGCTGCGGAACACGACGGTGTGCCGCTCACCGCCCTCGGCGAGCACGGCGCCGATCTGTTCGGTGACCCGCTCCAAGTACGTGGTGCACAGGCTGCCGTTGGGCTCCGACGGCGTGCCCACGCAGACCAGGGACACATCGCTGCCCATGATCGCCTCGCGGACGTCGTCGGTGGCGCGTAACGCACCGGTTCGCACGACGTCGGCGATGAGCTCGCCGATCCGTTCCTCGACCACCGGGGCCTTGCCGTCGTTGACCAGGTCGACCTTCACCGGGTTCACGTCCACCCCGATGACCTCGTGCCCCATGCTGGCCAGGCACGCGGCCGACACGCAGCCCACGTAGCCGAGCCCGAAGACGCTGACTCTCATGCCCTTCCCCTCCCCCAGGCGGGCCCGGTCGGCCCGCGGTCCGCGCGCCGGCCGGACGTCGTCCCCCCGCGCATCAGTACGCCCCCTGTCCGTGGAGCACCGCACGCAGCGTCTTCCACAAGATCACCGTGTCCAGGGCGAGCGACCAGTCCTCCACGTACCGCAGGTCGAGGCGGACGGCCTCCTCCCACGGCAGGTCACTGCGCCCGCTGATCTGCCACAGGCCGGTGAGCCCGGGCTTGACCAGGAGCCGTCGGCGGATGTCCGGGCCGTAGGCGGCGGACTCCTCCGGCAGCGGCGGCCGCGGACCGACGAGCGACATCGATCCGGTGAGTACGTTGAACAGCTGCGGCAGCTCGTCGATCGAGTACCGGCGCAGCACGCTTCCCACCCTGGTGACCCGCGGGTCCCTGCGCATCTTGAACAGCAGTCCCGCGCCTTCGTTGCGGTGGGCCAGCTCGGCCCGCGCCCGGTCGGCCCCGGAGACCATGGTGCGGAACTTGTAGATGGTGAACTCGCGGCCGTCCTTGCCGACTCTGCGCTGGCGGTAGAACGCCCCGCCGCGGCTGTCCACGAGGACGAGCAGCCCGACGAGCACCATCAGCGGCGCGAACAGCACCAGCAGGATCGCCGCGCCGAGGCGGTCGACGACCGCCTTGACCACCCTGCGGCCCCCGGTGAACGTCGGCATGCTGACCCGCAGCAGGGGAATCCCGAGGACCGCGTCGACGTGCAGCCGCGGCCCCGCCACCTCCATCAGGACGGGGGCCACGACCATCTCGGCGTCGCTGCCCTCGAGGTTCCAGGCAAGGCGCTGCAGGCGGTCCGGCGACCAGTGCGGGTCCGGTGTGACCGCGACGACGCGGTAGCCGTCGCGACGGACGTGGCTGGCGACGTCGGCCAGCTGGCCGACGACCGGAACGCCGTCCAGCTGGTCGCCGTCGAGACCGTGACCGTCCGTCGTGCACACCGCGTCCACCCGCCAGCCCAGGTGCGGGAACTTGCGGGCCCGGGTGATCAGGTCGAGCACGGTGGCCAGACTCCCGGCGGCGAGCACCGGTCTCAGGCACCGGCCTTCCTTCCGCTGCTTGTGCAGCCACAGGCGCAGCAGATACCGGGCGGTCATGGTGGTGAGCGCGATCGCGGGGATCGCGACGAAGATCCAGAGCTTGATGTTGCGCGAGGTGAGGGCGATCCCGCCGAGCGCGAGGACGACGACCGCCGTGAACAGTGAACGTCCGAGCCGACGGAATTCCTCGGCGCCCTGGCCGAGCACGGCCGGAGCCCACGCCCGGCTCACCGCGAGTGCTCCCAAGACGAGGAGCTCGGTGCCGAATGCGAGAATTCCCCATTTCTCATGCCAGTTGGCCGCGTCCCGGGCCCCGAAGAAAATGCCGATCGACGCCACGACAAAAGCCGTGGCCACGGTATCGCTGATAATGACGGTACGACGGTACCGCTGCTCCCAGTCAATTGCGGGCTGGCTGATCTCCCCGTTCGCCAGACGCCCGCGCGCCGACGGAAACGGGCTCGCTAATTCCCCCTGCTGCACAGAACCCCCCCAGGTCACCAGTAGCTCGACGTGCTCGCGTCACACTGTGCTTTCCGCGAGAGGCCAAGCCCCCCGCGCCGCGCCGTTCCTCCCCCCGGGACGTCCGCGCCCTCCGCGCATGACGTCCCGCTCTTTCAGCGCTGGTTGAACACCCCACCCCGGTCGCGGCGGACGCGCGGTCCTGCCGGACTCTCGAGGCACGCGGAAACCCGTCGAACCCCGGGCGCTCCCCGCGCCCGAAGCCCTTGCTCGGGCCCCAGGAATGATCACCCCCACATATGGCGCCAGGGACGCCGCCGCCAGCTGTCCGCAGCGCCGAACCCATAGATCATCATTGGTTGCTTCGCGTACGAGCAGCTGAAGCACGGTCAATTTAGACCATCGAGGTCAGTATGTAGAGGGGGTGTGTGCAATTCGTGCCCAAGCTTTGAGACTTGATCCACCAGCCGGTCACCGCCCACAGCTGACGTAACGACAGGGACACACCGTGTGACCTGTGACGATGCATGCTCTCTGGGTGACTGACACCGGGCTCCCCAAGGCCCGTCCGAACTGGCAACCGAACCGCTCCCAGGCCCGATTGACGCCCTCCGGCGGGGCAGGGTGACGGAGCGCGTCTACGCCGAGCGGACCGCGCGCTACCGCTAACGGGCCACACCGCACCGGTCCACCGCCCAGCGGGCGGCCCGCACGCGGCAGCGCCCAGCCGACCGTGACAGACCGCCTACTGAGCCCAGTTCGGCACACCCGCCTGGGGCCCACTCGCACGCACGGCAGCGGCGGCGGGCCCCTTACCGTCGCGGGGCAACGAAGGCGTCATTCACGGCGCATCCATCAAAACCGTGTCGCTCGCCGTACGCGGTCAGGTCACTGCCGTGGTTAATGAACCCGGACCCTGAATAGTCGAGCGAGGTGTTGCAGAGGACACTGAAGCCGGTCAACTCACCGACTTTCGTCAGCAGTTCGACAATTGCCGGGTGCGCCGTCGGATCGATGGTCTGGGCGCGAGCCGTCGATGGCGGCACCGATGGCGGAGCCGCTGTCGCCGGGTCGTTCAGGCCCGCGTGTAGCCGCCGTCGGCGAAGAGTTCGGCGCCGGTGACGAACGACGAGGCGTCCGATGCCAGGAAGAGGGCGGCCTCGGCGATTTCCTCGGCGTCGGCCAGCCGCCCCAGGGGTACGGCGGCCTCGGCGAACTGGTCGACGTCCGGCCCCGCGGCGCCCAGCAGGCCAGGGGTCCGTGTGGGCCCCGGGCTGAGTACGTTGACCCGGAATCGGCGCTCCCGCGACTGCCGGGCCCAGTTGTGCACGAGGTTGCTCACCGCCGCCTTCGAGGCGCTGTACACCTCCAGATGCCCGTTGGGGCGCACGCTGTTGCTCGAGCCGATGACCAGGATGGAGGCGTTCTCCGCCAGCAGCGGAAGCGCTTTCTGAACGGTGAAGAGCGGGCCTTTCACGTTGACGGCGAGCGTCAGGTCGACGTTCGCCTCGGTGTGATCGCCCAGCGCGGCGTCCGCGACGATTCCCGCGTTGGCCACCAGCACGTCGATGCGTCCGGCCTGCTCGCGGACCCGCGCGTAGAGCGCGTCCAGGTCGGCCAGGACCGAGACGTCGGACCGTACGCCGGTGGCCGCGGGGCCCAACTCCTTGACCGCCGCTTCGAGACGGCCGACGTCCCGGCCGGTCACGAAGACCCGTGCGCCCTCCCGGACGAAGCGGTGGGCGATGGCAAGCCCGATCCCGCTGGTCCCTCCGGTGATCACGGCCACCTTCTCGTGCAGCACGCCCGCCATGTCGGACCCCTTCGGTTATGGAATCGATCGTCCACAACGTAGGCAGTTATGGACGATCGAGTCAAGAATGGCTAGGCTGAGATCATGCCGAGACCACGCGCATTCGACGAACGCCACGTCCTGGAGCAGGCCCGGGAACAGTTCTGGGCGACTGGCTACGCGGGCACCCGGATGGACGACATCGCCCGGGCGACCGGCCTGGGCAAGGGCAGCCTGTACGGCGCGTTCGGCGACAAAGGCAAGCTGTTCCACCGGGTGTTCGGCGACTGGTGCACCGCGGTCGTCGAGGTGGCCGAGGGGCGGCTGACAGGCGGCCCGGACGCGCAGGCCATGGCCCGGCTTTCGGGATACGTACACCTCATGGCGGAGAACACCGCCTCCGACACCGAGCGCCGAGGGTGCCTGTTGGCCAAGGGCGCGGCGGAACTGGCCCAGCACGATCCGACGGTCGCCGAACGGTCGGCCGAGACCATGACGGCACTGCTGACGCTGCTGCGGACGGAGATCAGCGCCGCCCAGCGCCACGGCGACATCGACAGCGCCGCGGATCCGGAGCGGTTGGCGGAACTGCTGCTGACGGTGGTCCGCGGCATCGAGGCGGTCGGCAAGGCCGGCCTGGCCCCGGAGACGCCGCTGGTGCGCCTGCCGCGCCTGTCCCCGTCCGCCGACGTCTCCGCCAGATCGTCGCCATGGGCCGCTCCCCGCACAAGCGCTATGCTGCGGAACATCGCGGACACCGCACTGGCGGTCCTGCCCAGGCCCGAGGGGCGGAAAGGCCCTGCGACTGGACGCGGTCCGGCCCGCGAGGCCTAACGACGAGCGCGGCGCCAGCGCGCAGTCGCGATCAAGCCCTTCCCCAGGCGCCACGCATGGACCGGCGGACCGCTGGGCACCGATGATCGCGTGCACACCGCAGACGACTCACCTCGCTCCAGCGCGGACGACTTACCCTGCTTCACCGCCCTGTCGGCGCGGCTGACGGGTTTCGACACGGCCGCCCTGGAGGCCACCGGCCTGACGGAGGCGTACCGGACGGTCGCCGCGGAACAGCTCGGTCTAGAGCGGTACGCGCGGCTGCTGTGCGAGCTGGGGGATCCCGATGACGCCATGGACGCCGAGCTGCGGGCGGCCGCCCGGGCGGTGACGTACCTCTGGTACACGGGCAGTTGGCCGGGCCCGCCGCCCGTCGTGGTGTCCGCGCGCGCGTACGCCGAGGGCCTGGTGTGGAAGGCGGCCGGTCTCAAGGCGCCCGCCACGGCGCCTGGCGGGTACGGGAGTTGGAGCGGGGCGGGCGACCGGTCCGGGCCGGGCGACTGGGCCGTGGGGAGCGGCGCGTGACGCGGTACGACGTGATCGTCGTCGGCGCCGGTGTCGCGGGCTCGCTCGTCGCGCACCGGCTCGGCGGGCACGGCCGACGGGTCCTGGTCCTGGAGGCCGGTGCGGCAGGCGAGGGCGCTCACGAACCGGCCACCGACCGCCTCGCCGCCTACCTCACGGCCGCCGCCAAGGTGCCCGGCTCCCCCTACCGCGCCGATCCGGCGGCCCCCTGGCCCGAGGTGACGGACCTCTCCGGCACGGAGGGAACGCCCGCCTTCCGGGCGGCCGGCCATCTGCTGCAGGACGGCCCGCTCCCGTACGCAAGCGGTTACGTCCGCGTCAACGGCGGCACCGGCAACGTCTGGACCGGCCTCGCGCCCCGCATGCTCCCGGAGGACTTCGACACCGAGTCCTTCGGGTACGGACGCCGTTGGCCGCTCTCGTACGCCGATCTTGAGCCCCATTACCGGGCCGCGGAGGAGGAGTTGGGGGTGGCCGCCGATGCCGGCGAACAGCGCGAGCACGTCGGCCTTCCCTTCCCCGAGGGCTATGTGTTCCCCATGCGCGCCCTGCCCGCCTCACGTGTGGACCGGCTCCTCTCGGCCCGCCTGGACGGGCGCCGCGTCAAGGACCCGGTCTCCCTGGACGAGGTCGAGCTGAGGGTGGTCGGCACCCCGCACGCGCGCAATGGCGTCCCCGATCCCCGTTACGACGGTGGCCGGGGCTATGTGCCGCGCGGGCGGGACGGCCGGGACGCCCCGGACAGCCGGTGCGTGGGCAACGCGAGCTGCGTCCCGCACTGCCCCTCGTACGCGAAGTACACCCCGCTCAAGACGCAGGGCCGCTGGAGCGCGACCGTGACGCTCCGGGACCAGTCCGTGGTGAGCCGCGTTCTGGTCGACGGGCGGGGGCACGCCACGGGCGTGGAGTACCACTCCCACGACGGCGAGGTGTCCGTCGCCCACGCGGATGTCGTCGTGCTCGCCGCGCACGCCGTGGAGAACGCCCGGCTCCTGCTCCTGTCCCGGCTCGGCGGCCGCAGCGGCCAGGTGGGCCGCAATCTGATGGACCATCCGGTCCTGCTGACCTGGGGCCTGCTGCCCGAGGACGCCGGGCCGTACCGGGGCCCCGGCTCGGTCTCGGGATTCGAGGGCTTCCGCGGCGGCGCGGCGCGCCGCCTCCGGGCGCCGTTCCGCGTCGAGCTCGGGGCGTGGGGCTGGGTCTGGGCGAAGGGGTCCGTCGACGCGGACGTGCACCACTTCCTCACCGAACGGGGCCTGTTCGGGACCGAGTTGCGGCGGGCGGTCGGGGACCGGGTCCGCCGCCAGTTCGCCCTCCAGTTCGAGATGGAACAGGGCGCCGACCCCGCGAACCGGGTCACCCTGCACCCGCACGAGCGCGACCGCCTAGGCCTGCCCCGCCCCCTCGTCACGTACGACCTCGACGCGCACGTGAAGGACGGGATGGCGGCGGCCCGCGCGGTCTCCGACCAGATCTTCGCGCTGCTCGGCGCCGAGGACCACACGGACTACGCGCCGGTGGCGGCCTGGCCGGGCCGCTTCGAGCACGGCGGCCGTACGTACGGCTACCGCGGCGCCGGGCATGCCGCCGGAACCCACATCATGGGCGACTCCCCGGCCACGTCGGTGGTCGACGCGTGGCAGCGCTGCTGGGACCACCCCGGTCTGTACGCGGTCGGCTGCGGCAGCATGCCCTCGGTGGCCACCTCCAACCCGACGCTGACGATGGCCGCGCTCGCCCTGCGCAGCGCGGAGCGCGTCGAGGCGGATCTCGCGGCCCGCGACCGCCCGGCCGCCCTCGCCCCGCCCCCGGCACCCCCCGCGACCGACGGGACGCCCCCGACCCCAGGAGCCTCAGCATGACCGCCCCCCTGCCTTTGCCGCCCGTACCCGCCCCGTTCCAACTTCCCTTCCATTACGGGGCCTTGCACCAGCTCGGCATCGACTGGCTGGCCGACCCGGGCCCGGTCCGCGACCTGCTCGCCAAGCACCACCCGGACCTGACCGCGGCCGCCTTCGAGGACGGGCGGGCCCTGGTCTCGCTCAACTACCAGCTGTACTTCGCGCAGTACGCGTTCGGCGGCGGCGTCACCCAGGAGATCGAGTTCAACGTCATCGCGTTCCCGACGGCGGAGGCCGACCGGCTGCCGCGGCTGACCTACGCCCAGTACGCGCAAGGCTGGGACCAGACGAAGCTCCTCGGCATCGCCCGCCTCCACGTCGTGTGCGACAACCCGTTCGCCATCAGGGCAGGGCAGGAGCTCTACGCCGAACCGAAGCACCCCGGCTGGTTCGAGGTCGGCCTGCCGTCCCTCAACGGACCGGCGGGCGAGACCTGGACCGTGCGGTGCAAGGCGGCCGCGATCGGCCCGGACGACACCCTGGAGAGGGACCCGCGACCGCTGCTCGACCTCACCGCCGAGCTGGACGGCCTCACCGCCGTCGCCGCCAACTCCGCCCCGATCACCGGCTACGGCACGGACAGCGAGGGGCGCCTGCTCGCCGGTCCCATGAACGTCTACCAGCCCTACCGCTGGTACGACCTGGCCGCCTCCGCACACTCCGCTCGCACGCGCCTCACGCCCCACAGCCCGCTCGACGGCCTCGGCCGCGACCTCCACACCCTCCTCGGCGACGCGACACCGGCCGTCGGCGCCTGGACCTACCAGTCTCCCCCGGTGGCCGCCCACAACCGCCCGTACTACCTGCCGCCAGGGCAGCGCCCCTGACCTTGGCGTCAAGCGGCCTTCGCGAAGACGAGCACCTCCGTGGAGGCGACGCCCATGGGCGCCAGGAAGCTGCCCTCCAGGCTGCAGCCGAGGGTCGCGAAGAGGTCCACGCAGGTCCCGCGGGGCATGGCGGCCGGATAGGAGCCGTGCCCCGCCTCGCCCTCCGTCGCCCAGGCGCGCACCGCGGCCGGATCCAGACAGGTCTCCGTCATGACGTCGAACACGATCCGGCCACCAGGTCGTGTCACGCGCGCCATCTCGAAGAAGTAGCGGGAGGCGCAGAGGAACGTCACGGTGTTGAAGACCTTATGGGCCTGGACGAGGTCCACGCTGCCGTCGGGCGTGGGCGCGAGACTGCAGCCCGCGGTCGGCTGGGCGATCACGCTGAACTCGTCCACCAGGTAGTTCGCCCATGGCTGCGCCGTCTCATAGATCTCGTAGCGGCCTGGTGAGCATTCCTTCAGCGTCTTCTCCAGATACCGTCCGGACCCGGGGCCGATCTCAAGGACCGTGTCCGGGTCGTCGGCGAACACGCCCAGAGCGCGCAGTTCGTCGATGGTGGACTGGGTCGCGCCAGGCGTCCCGTTCATGACCGTGTCGATATGGTCCCCGACCGAGAGCCCGGCCGCCCGCGCGGCCCGCATCGTCGCCTCGAACGGGATGAAGTCGTCGACGCCGCCCCGGTTGTTGGTGCTGCGCACGATGTCGAATCCCACACGTCCCAGGAGCCGTTTGACTCCCGCCTTCCATACTGACGTTCCCCTGCCCGCTGCCCCCATGAGGCACGCCCTCCCCCAGGTCGTCTTGCCCTCGGTGTCAGCCTAGGGACACGGACGCGGGCGCGCAGCGGGACGGCGAATTCGCCGCGAGGCGGACACAGCGGCCCACGGTCAGTGGGAGCTCCTGAGAACTCGCACCGCCGCCGGACCCGTGTAGGCCGTCACCCCCTCGGCCCGCTGCCGCTCCAGCGCCGCCACGGAGCGCTCGAAGTGGTCGGCGCGCACGCCCGCGTCGCGGGAGGCCTGTGCCATGTTGCGCACACTCGCCAGGACCACGTCGAGGCCCTGGGAAAGCACCGGCTCCGCGTCGGAGTCGATGTCGGCGGCGAACGCGGGCATCACCTGGGCCATGTTCGTCAGCCACGGCACCAGCAGCTCCGTGAAACCGGCCGCGCTGCCTTCCTTGTGCGAGGTGGCCATCGCGACCGAGTGGAAGAAGCCGTCGAACATCACGTTCATCGCGCTCAGCAGCGCCAGGTCGTACAGCGCGGCTATCCCGGCGTCGGCGCCCAGATATGTGGCCGCCCCCAGTGCGCTCAAGGTCTCCTTGTGCGTGTCGAAAGGTGCTTTCTGGCCGCTGTAGAGAACGAATGCCTGCGGCGTCGCGACAGTCGTCGGAATGGCCATGATTCCGCCGTCCAGATACGCCGCGCCCTGGCTCACCGCCCATTCTTCGGTTTCCCGGGCCTGGGCGGGTGTGCCATTGGTGAGGTTGACCAGGGTCCGACCGCGCAGGGCTTTGGCAGCGGGCCGGAGAGCCGAGTCCACGACGTCGTAATCCAGCAGGCACACCAGTGACAGCGGGCTGGCGAGCAGGGCTTCCTCGACCGTCTCGGCGCGCAGAGCACCACGTGCCACCAGTTCGTCGGCCTTGGCGGCGCTGCGATTCCACACGGTCGTGCGATACCCCGTGGAGATGAGCGCGTCCGCCAGGGCCCGTCCCATCTCACCGAGGCCGATAACGGTGACTGCTGCCGCGTTGTTCACCCTTGCTCCTGTTCGTGCGCCGCGTACTCGGATGTGCCGTGCGTACGCGGATGTGCCGTCCCCTTCACCTTCATGTCCGTCGCACCATCTCTCAAGTACGCACTAAATAGTGAGTGGTTACCTAAAGGTGCGCGGAACAGGCTCCGCACTGCCTCGGCGCCTGGCAGGGCGACGCCTCTGGGCACTCTCGCGGCAGCCGCTCGCGAGCGCCGCCCGAACGATCCGCGCGGGAGACCGCGGCGGCTAAGGTGTCGGCGTACGGGGGATGGCGATCTTGGGGAGGGGCCGATGGGTCGCAGCAGCATGTCGATAGAGAACCAAGGCGACATCGCGCTCTGTCTCTTCATCGAGCCGTACCTCGAGGACTTCTGGATGCGGCCCGGAGAGGCGTTCACCGTCCGTTCCGAGGTGGACGGGGTCGGCGTCCTGTTCGAGACGGCGGTCGCGAAGGGCTGCGTCACCGTGTGGCTCTACGAGGACGGTGACCCGTTCAAGTTCGTCGCCGACTACGCGGTCGTCGACGCGGACGGCAAGCCGCTGGAGTCCGGTCATCAGCGGCCTCCTGGCCAGCGTTGGTCGGCGGGCGGCCCGATCATCGACTGACGGCGGCGGGCTGGGGGTCAGGAAGGCGGGCGAAGGCCCCACGCGTTTTCGAGACCCGGCCGGACGTCGTCCCCCAGGACGCCATGCGTCCGCCCGCCCGGCAGCGTAGGCAGCTCCGCCCAGTGAGTCACCGTTTCCTCGCTGTTGAGGCCGTACGGCAGCCGGACGACCCCGTCGGAGTCGACGAAGCAGTCTCTGTGTTCCGTCCCGCTCTCACTCCAGTACAGCGTCATGAAGACCATCGGCCGCACCAGCCAGAATTCCTCACCCAGCGCCTCGCCGGAGTCACTGGGATCACTGGACTCTTCAGGCTCGCAGGGCTCACCGGGTTTGGCAGGCTCATCAGACTCGGCAGACTCATCTGACTCGGCTGTGCTCTCCGCCGGATACCGCCCCGTGATCGCCGCCGCCACCGGCGCACCCGCGCGAGGCAGTCGCTCGCGTGCGTCGACCCATGTCACCACCGCGTTCAGACGCGTCGTCATCTCCACCCTCGCTCCGGCCGTCCAGCCCCTCCAGCCCTCCAGGCCTTCGCCCCGGGTGAAGGCCACCACGCCACGGTAGCCCGCGGCCCACGGACAGATCTCCCCACCCGCCCCCGCCACCCATGGGACGCCCGGGACGAAGCGGTGCCTCTGGGACCCGGCCCGGGGCGTTCGTCGTGGGAGTGCGGAGGCGTGCGGCACGGTGGCCGCCACATGGGCCCCGGGAGTCCGCCACCGGCGTACGCGGCGTGCGCCGGGCGGCGGACGCGCGCCGACGAGTGGTCGGCGCAAAAGGCTCATTGCCGCACTTGTCCGGCGGCAGTAGAAGGGGCATTGACCCGAAACGTTGCGGCCGCGGCGTCCAGGAAGGCATCACAGCGCACCTCTCAGGGAAGCCGGGTGATCCAGCATGCCGCAAGACCCGCACACCGCAGTGACGAACGAACCCGACGAAGCGACCGTCACGCTGGCCGCCGAACAGGAGACGGTCCTGCAACCGCCCTCCCAGGGCACGGAAGGCGAGCCCCAGCACTCCACCGGTGAGGGCCTGGAGCACATCGAGGGCTATCGGCGCCCCGAGCACTTCGGGCCGGAGGCCTGGACGGCCCCGACCGCCGTGCTGCCCGACATCGGAGAGGCGTCGTTCGGCCCCCCGCCTCCGGCCCCGGAGACGGTGCACGGGCCCGATGACCGCGTACAGATCACCAACACCAGCGTGTACCCGTGGCGCGTCCACTGCTACCTGCTGATCACGGCCCGCGACAACGCCCGCTACCAGGGCACCGGCTGGCTGCTCGGACCCCACACCCTCGCCACCGCGGGCCACTGCGTCTACATCAAGGGCAGCGGCGTGGCGGGCCGGGACGGCTGGGTGAAGAGCATCCAGGTCATGCCCGGGCGCAACGGCGGCTCGCTGCCCTACGGCAGCATCACCTGCACCAGCTTCCGCTCCGTGCTCGGCTGGACCCGGGACGGCGACGAGAACTTCGACTACGGCGCCATCATCACGCCCTCCAACATCGGTTCCACCACGGGCTGGTTCGGCTTCGGCGTATGGTCGGACTCGGACCTGCTCAAGACCACGGGGAACATCGCGGGCTATCCGGGCGACAAGCCGCCGGGGACACTCTGGTACGCGGCGCGCGGCATCGACTCGGTCGCCGCGCGCAAGGTGTACTACGACATCGACACGGCAGGCGGGCAGAGCGGAAGCTCCGTCTACCGCATCGACAACAACAACCGCTACGGCTTCGCCATCCACGCCTACGGCGGAGCACGGGTGAACTCGGGCACCCGGTTCACCACCCCCGTCTTCAACAACTACGTGGCCTGGAAGGCGTGAGCACGACCTCATGAGCGACGGCAGTCCCGCAGTGGAGATCACCGGTGTCGTCCGTGGCGCCTCGGGCGCACCGGTGGCGGGCGCGCACGTCCTGTTCACCGCCGGGCCCCGGCCGCTGCCGGACATCGCCGCCGTGACGGACGCCGAGGGACGCTTCTCCCTCGGCGCCCCCACGGCGGGCCGGTACACGCTCACCTGCCGGGCGGACCCCCTCACGGGCCCGCCCGGCACGGCCGAGGCCACCGTCTACGTCGAACCGGCGACGTCGGCCACCGCCGCGGGGCCCGCCTGGGTCGAGCTGACGCTCGGCTGACCGGCCCGGAAGGCTCCCGCCCGGGACACGGACGGCGTCAGAGCGGCAAGTGGAAGACGTCGTCCTGGATGTTCGTGATCTGTGTGTTCCGCCTGATCACGTCCGACATCCTCGTGCTCTTGACCGCGGCGACCTCGGCGGGGGTGAGGGCCGGGTCGTTCTCGAACCAGAGGCGGTCGCCCGCCCGGGTCCGGGTGAGCTGCTCGACGATCACCGCGGTGAGGAGCGGGCCGAACGCCGTACCCGGGACGTGGGGTTCGGCGAGGCCGCCGATCAGCGGGTCGAGGAGGCAGATGTCGCCGTACGCGGTGGCCAGCTTCGCCCGCACCGCCGGGTCGGGGGTGAGCTCGGCGAAGGTGCGGACCGGGGGCAGCCCGTACGCCTCGCGGCACTGGTTGTAGTCCGGGATGCCGTGGTCGCGGGCGCGCTGGATGTCCACGGCCACCAGGTCAAGGGGCGGCGCGCCGGGGAAGCGGATGCTGCGCATCGCCTCGATCACCGAGACGTCGATCTCCTGCATGACCTGTGACGCGAAGCCCTTGAGGACCGGGCCGATGCCGTACTTGTTGACGATCCCGATGTTCAGCAGCGCCTGCTCGTGCGGCACGGACTGCAGGACCTGGCCGTCGTTGTCGACGACCAGCAGGT
The DNA here is from genome assembly GCF_056435225.1 of Streptomyces sp. NPDC043996. Taxonomy (NCBI): domain Bacteria; kingdom Bacillati; phylum Actinomycetota; class Actinomycetes; order Kitasatosporales; family Streptomycetaceae; genus Streptomyces; species Streptomyces sp. NPDC043996. Next base: position 332,906 of record NZ_JBWKEY010000004.1, read on the forward strand.
CCGGGGAGAGCATCGAGTGGCCGAACCGGAAGCCGAAGGTGGCGAACTCGGCGCTCATGGTCGGATCCGTGTGCGGGTCGTAGCCGTCGTAGGGGCCGATCGCGTCCGGGCCGAGGATCGCCGGGATGAACTCCTGGAAGGTGATCGACCCGATCAGCGCGCCGACCCACTTGCGTGCGTGCTGGAAGACCTGCTCGGCACTGGCGGTGGGGCGCTCGGCGGCGATCTGCGCGGCCAGCCGGTTGTGCTCCCGGACGAACAGCGTGTGGATGCTCATCAGGCCGTATCCGGTGTTGGCCCGCTCGTCGCCGGCCAGGAAGAACCCGGCCGCCGGTCCGACCGTCTGGTTGAAGAGCCCGGCCGTGTTCAGCGGCATGACCGGCCCGTCGACGCCGGTGCCGGTCTTCAGGGCGCTGGTGTAGGCCGCCACCGGCCCTAAGTTCCGGAGGGCGCGCAGCGCCGCGGCCCGTCCCTCGTCCGGGCCGTACACCGGGCTGCCGTCGATGTACGAGCCGAAGCTGTTGAGCTGCTGCCGCGGCTTGCGTCGACTCCGGCCCGTGGAGGGGTCGTACGCGGAGCGGGTGAGCGGTATCTGGCTGCCCGGCGGGAACGCGGTGTCGTCGGCGGGGACCGGGATGCCGATGGTCTCCAGCGGGTCCGCGGCGGCGATGAGGTTGAACTCGTGGTTGAGGAACTGACCCCACATCCAGGTCAGGTCCGTCAGGCGCTGGGCGTTGAGGGTGTCGGTCTCCTGCTTGCAGACGATGTTGCTGACCACCCGGGCACTCGGGCGGTCCGCGCCCGCCGGGGCGCTCACGCCGTCGGCGTACCCGATGGGGGTGCGCCGCAGGAAGACCGATCCGGCGGCACCGCGCGCGGGGTGGCTGAGGTTGTTCCCGTAGCCGGTGACGGACCGGTACACCGGCGGGTTGGCCGCCGAGGGTCTGCCGTCGACGGCCTCGGCCGCGTCGCCCCCGGGCTCGACGGCGGTGCTCTCGGCGGCGGGGCTCTCGGCGCCAGCGGTCGCGGCTTCGCCGGACGGCGGGACGGTAGGACGATCGTTCGTCGGGTTGGGCCTTTCCATCAGGAATCCTCCGGGAATACGAGGAGTAGGCGGTCTCGGACTCTAGCGCGCCGGAGAAATCCCCGAAGGCGGAAAGGCAGAACAGCCGCGGCACCGGGTCGACGCGGCCCTCACCCGCCGTCAGCTCCTCCTCCGACGATGTCCACGAGGTCGCGTCCCTCCGCGTCGACCCAGAACCGCGTGCCGTAGAGGTTGCCGGGGCGCGTGCCGGAGACCCGTTCCGCGATCTCCTTCGCCAGGGTCGTCGGGGAGTACTGACGGCCGTCGAGCGCCCGTTTCAGGGGCTTGTTCCGGTCCTCGACCCACACCGCCCGGCCGCGTTGGGGATCCTCCGCGAGCCAAGCTTCCAGCGCCCCTTCGGGACCGAGGCCGGTTCCGCCGTACGGGCGGAAGGTGAGGACCGTCCCAGCGGGGATCAGGGCGTTGTCGACGATCTGGAACACCGTGCGGGGCCCCATGCCGCGCTGCGAAGCACGCTGGGCGGCCTCCGTCTTCTCTGCCCGGGCGGGCCGGATGGTGAACCCTTCCAGCCCCGGCACCGGGTACAGGGTGGACAGGGTCAGCACCGCCGACGCCGACGTGGCGGGGGCGGACTGACCGCCGTGCGCTGCATGCGTACGACGCCTGCGCTCTCGGCGATGGATCAGGCCGCCCGGACCAGCTGACGACGGCTGTCGGAGGAGTCAGCGCACGACGTCCACGAACACGGGGTTGGTGTACAGCCATGTGTCGGCCCACGGGTCGCCGTCGCCGGGCTTGTGGCGGATCGGGCCGTGTGGGTCGATCGTGGCGCCGAGGAGCCCGGGGCCGTGGCGGTTGCCGTCGCTGCCGCGCAGGCGTACGTAGCAGGACTCCTCGATCCTGCCGAGCGGGACGCGCAGCGTGTAGCGGCCGGTGCGTCCGGAGACGTCGGTGGTGTGCGCGACGCGGGTGTCGGGGGCGCGCCACGCGTCGCGGTCGCGGGCGGGGCCTTTCACCGCGCCGCGGATGACGTCGAGGTGGGCCAGGCGCGGCACGTGGCCGTGGTGGTTGGGGCGGGACGCGGTGGTGACGGTGACGGTCAGTGTCACGCGCTCGCCGCGGTGGACGCGCAGGCGGCCGCCGAGTGTGACGCCGCGTCCGCCGCCGCCGTGCGCGCGGCTCACGCGGACGTCGATGCCGTCGACGAGCTGCCCGTGGTCCACCCACACCCGGCCCGCGCGCAGCCCCGCCATGACGTGCCGGTAGCCGTAGCGGGTGACGCCCACGTGCGTGCGGCTGAACTGGCCGGGCCACAGGTCGCTGCCGGGCTGCGGCTCCGTGGTGTCGACCGGGTCCGGGAGGCGGCCGGTGTTGTCGAAGTTCCGGCCGGGCGGCCAGTCCCCGTTGCGCCAGGTGTCGAACACCACCCGGTGGACGTCGGAGTTGGAGGTGACCGAGAAGAGCTTGCCCTCGGCGAGCATCGCGTCCCACAGGCCGCCGACGGTCGCGGTGGCCCAGTCGAAGCCGCCGTACGTGACGTACGCGTCGAGCGGATAGCCGGGGAAGGAGTTCGCGGAGGGGCTGTTCTCGTACCCGCCGCGGATGCTGGACGCGCCGCGGCCGGGGTGGGCCGCTCCCTGCGAGCCCGGCGCGCCCTCCATGCCGATCATGACCTCGGGGGCGGCGTCCCGCCAGGCGCGCATCTCGTGCGGGGAGTTGATGCCGAGGCGCAGCGGGTGGTTGGCGAGGACGAGGACGTCGTCGACGTAGCCGCGGCGGCGCTGCCGGTCGAGCCATTGGAGGGCCTTGACGGCGTGGGCCTCGTTGCGCGGCGTGTCGGGGTGGTCGGGGCCGCCCGCGGTGTAGCCGAGGAGCTTGCCGTCGAAGTCCTGCTCGAAGCGGGTGAGCAGGTCGACCTCGTGGCGTCCGGGGGCCGCGAAGACGGTGGCGTGTTCGGCGCCGGGGATGTACCACTCCAGGCCCTGGAAGATCAGCATGCGGCGGTTCTCGGCGCGGGCCCTGCGGATCTCCCGGTGCTCGGCCTGGGCGCCGCCCGCCTGGTGGTGGCCGATGTTGCTGTGCTCGGTCAGGACCATCCAGTCCAGGCCGTAGCGCGAGGCGGCGGTGGCGAGCTGGGAGAACGTGTACTTGGCGTCGTGGCTGTAGACGGAGTGGATGTGGTGGTCCCCGACCAGGTAGACGAGGTGCGGGTCGTTGCCGCCGGGGTGGCGGTACGGGAGCGCCTCGGCGGGGGCGGACGCGGCGCCCAGCGTGTGGGCCGCGCCCGCGAAGGCGGCGCCGTAGAGCCCGGCGCGGCGCAGCAGTCCACGGCGGCTGACGCCCTGTGCGTCGAGGGCGGCGGCGGGCACGTCGGGGTCGGCCCAGCGCGGCAGGGGTTGGGGGCGGTGCACGGGGGTCTCCTCAGGGGTGGGCGTTCATGAACGCGCGGACGGGCAGGGCGCGCGCGGTGACGCGTACGTCTCCGATCCAGCCGCTGAAGAGCTGGTCGAGGTCGCCGTCGTACGCGTATCCGGCGAGCAGCCAGGAAAGGCCGAGCGTGGTGAGGCCGCCCGCGCGCGTGGCGGGGTTGCGGGCGACCGGGCAGCCGTCGACGTACAGCGTGGTGCGGCGGCCGTCGTTGACGACGGCGGTGTGCCACCAGGTGTCGAGCGGGAGTTCGTGGCTCCAGTTGGTGACGACGCGGTCCTGGTCGAGGGGCGCCGCCGCCCACTGGAGGGCGTGGCCGTCGGAGAGCGAGAGGGTGACCACGGGTTCGGCCGGGTCGCCCTGCTTTCCGGCGGCGGCGAGTGTGCCCTGGCGGCTGAGGATCGCCGACCAGGCGTTGCGGGAGCTCGACCAGTCGGCGGGGAGTTTGAAGAACGCCTCCACGGTGAAGCCGGACCGGAAGGTCGCGGTGTCCAGCGGGGCTCCCTTCACGGTGCGCAGGAAGGCCCCGCGCAGCGGGGGCCTGCCGCCGTCGAAGCGGAGGCTGCCGTGTCCGGGCTGGTCGGGGTGGTGCTCGTCGGACCAGCGCAGCGCGTCGGCGGGGCTGCCCGGGACGGGGACGCGGATGAGGTCGTTGCCGTGCCCGGACAGGTCGCGCACGCGCAGGGTGTCGTCGGCCGGGGTGCCGTCCTCGCGGCCGCTGTCGAAGCGCCAGTACGCGAGCGTGCCGGGGAGCAGCATCCGGGCGGCGGGGCGGGGCGGTCGCGGGGCGACGGGCGCGAAGCGGGCGAAGCGTCGTGCGAAGTCGAGCGGGACGGAGAAGGAGTCGTCCGGCCCTGTGAGTTCGACTTCACGCCGCTCCAGGGCGTTGAGGCGGCCCGCCGCGTCCTTGGCGAGGAGCCAGGGGGAGAACGTGGAGACGTCGATCGTGTCGCGGGCGAGGTCGAAGCGGTAGAGGCGGATCATCGCGCTGCCGCCGAAGTACCGGTCCTGGTAGTTGGTGAGGTGCAGATGGACGTCGTGGCCCGCCGCGTTCTTGCGTACGGTGCGCCCGGCGGGCCAGTAGTGGCCGTTGAGGGTGAGGAAGATCTGGTCGTTGCCGTCGATCAGCTTGTCCCACAGGCGCTGTCCGTGCTCGGAGAGCCGCGCCCCGCCGCCCGCGCCACCCGCACCGGCAGCCGCGTCGGCGTACACGAGGTCATGGGTGGTGAGGATGACGGGCGTGCGCGGATGCCGGGCGATGACGTTCCTCGCCCAGGCGATCCCGGCCGCTGACGGCCGCCAGTCGAGGGCGAGGAGCAGCCACGGGCGGCCCGCGGCGCGGAACAGGTGGAAGGTGTTGTAGCCGTCCGGCGACGCGCCGCCGAAGGTGGGCTTTCCGCGCAGGCGCCGGGGGCCGAAGGCGTCGAGGTAGGGGGTGCGGCCGCGCTGGTCGTCGGTGCGGGCGTCGATGTCGTGGTTTCCCGCGAGGACGCCGTATCCGATACCGCGCCGGTCGAGGATGCGGAAGGCGTCGCTGACCGGGGCGAATTCCTCGGGGCGGCCGTTCTCGACGAGGTCGCCCAGGTGGGAGAGGAACACGATGTTCTCGTCGCGGGCGCGGTCGGCCACGTAGCGCAGGGCCGCCTCGACCGGCTCCTTGTGGATGCTCGCGCCGTCGAAGAGGTACTGGGTGTCGGGCATGACGGCGAGCGTGAACCGCGGCTCGTCGGAACGCGGCCGGTGGCGTGGTCCGGCAACGTTGTCGGCGCGTACGGCCCGGTCGGCGTCCCCGGCCGCGCTCGCCGTGCCGCCGGTGCCCGCGACGCCCGTCGCGGCGGCGACGGTGGCGGCGCGCAGCACCGTGCGACGGCCCGTACCTCCCGTACGTTCTGAACCGAGCATGTCCACTTCCCCACCCCTCGTCCCCCCCCTGACGCATGACGCCCGCACGCTATGCGGGCCCCACACGCCCCATGCCTCCGCACTGGCGACACCTGGAAGAAGACTGCGTGAACGGGACGCCCCCCGAATCCGGGCCCCGGACCCGGCCCCGGACCCGGCTTCGGACCCGGCTTCGGCCGCGGACCCGCCCCGGCCCGATCGCCGCCCCTCGCCACGTAAGACTTTCGTCATCAGATTCCGGGAGTGCCGGACACCCGGTCAGCCGTCGTACAGGACGACAGCACACTCGACCGGTACGGAGGCACGGCATGGGACGCGTACGGAGCGCACTCGGCAAGCGGTGGGTGATCACCGTGCTGCTCACGGCCACGGTGATCGCGGGAGCGGGCCTGTACTGGTTCCAGCCGTGGAAGCTGTGGGTGGACGAGACCGTACGGGACCCGTTCCCCGTGGCGGCGTCCTCGGCGCCCTCGGCTCCCGGCCGGGACGGGGCGTCGGCGCCGACCAAAACGGAGAGTCTGGCCAAGGGCGAGCTGATCAGCCACGAGCACGAGACCAGCGGAAAGGTCAGCGTCCTGCGCCTCGCGGACGGCACCCGCGTCCTGCGTCTGACCGACCTCGACACGAGCAACGGGCCCGCCCTGCGGGTGTGGCTCTCCGACGCGGAGGTGAAGCCGGGCAAGGACGGCTGGCGCGTCTTCGACGACGGCCGGTACGTCAACCTGGGCGAGCTCAAGGGCAACAAGGGCGACCAGAACTACACGCTGCCCGCCGACGTCGACCTCGACCGCTACCGCAGCGTCTCCATCTGGTGCGACCGCTTCGACGTGTCCTTCGGCGCCGCCGAGCTGACCCGCGTCTGACGGTGATCCCTGTCGGGCTACTCAACGGCTCCGTACGCCGCGGCCATCGTCGAGGTGCCCGTGGTGACGAAGTCACGGATTCCCGTGAGGTAGGTGTCGCGGTCGACGTACCCGTCGTGATCGGCGTCGAGGGCGTCGAAGGCCGCGCCGACGTCCGTGCCCGCGTTGCCCGCCGCCACCCGCAGGCGTACGAACTCGTCCTTGTCCAAACGTCCGTCGGCGTCGAAGTCGGCGATGTCGAACAGCGAGCCCAGGGCGGGCCGACAGGACCGTTCGAAGCTGTCGTGGCCCGCCCACGTCCGGTACTCCTCGAAGGTCACGCGGCCGTCGTGGTCGCCGTCCATGTCGTGCCAGACGTCTTCATGGGCGGTCCGCGCGGCGGTGACGACCGGGTGGTGGGCGTCGCGGCCCAGGGCCGCGGCCACGCGGTCGACCCTGGCGAGGTACTCCGCTGGGGAGATCACCCCGTCACCGTCCACGTCCAACATGGCGAAGATGCGGCGCTTCGCCGCGTCGGACGCCGCGGCGACACTCGCCTCTGCCATCCCGCTCACCCCTGATCACCCGTGCTCTCTCGTGCTCGCTCACGCTCTCGTGCGACCCCGTCGCCCGCGGCCGATCGGATCACACGCGGCGCTCGATGAGCACGCACGGCGTGGAAGGTTCACCCGTCAGGGTGGCCCGGTGAGGGGGGATGAGCGGGCTTCGCGTACGTCGTGCGCGCGCCGTACGGGTGTGACGTCGTCCGCGCGCCGCGCGGGTGTCAGGCCCCCGTGGCGGGGGAAGGGGACGCGGGCCTGCGCAGCAGCCACTGGCCGAGCGTCCGGCGCGAGGGCCGCACCACCACGCGGCCGTGGGCCTTCTGGCCGACCAGTTCCACGCGCAAGGCCATCCGCGGGCCGGGGTCCGCCGGAGCCTGACGGTGCGTGAGCTCGCGGTGCGCCAGCCGCAGGCCGTCCGCATCGACCACGACGCCCGGCCTCGTGACCAGCGTCAGGGTCTTGCCGACCATGCCCACGTCGATCCGCAGGGTGTCGTGCGTGATCACCGCGTCCGTAAAATCGAGCGTCACGTCGCAGAACGTCACCGCGAGCTCCGGTCCCGCCGACCGTGGTCGGCACGGGCGGCAGATCGGCGGTGAGCACGACCAAATCGCCCAAGGCGCGCGCCAGCAGGGCGACTTCCAGGCGCTCGTCCAACTCCTCCGCGCGCCGGACAGCACCGAGTCCGCGGCGTACGACGCCCGCGCGCCGCGCCGACGGAGGCGGTCACCGGTGCCGCAGCGCCCAGCGCACCTCCGCCGCCCCCGGGTGCTCCTCGAGGTGCTGCGCCTCGGTCAGCTCGGCCGCGAGGGCGCGGTCGGCCGCCGCCCGCTCCGGTGCCGCGGCGGCGCGGATCAGCAAGCAGCCGATGTACGGCAGCGACTCAAGGGCCGGGTTCTCGGCCCGGGCGGTCTCCCACAGGCGTACGGCTTCCTCGGCGGTCTCGCGTGCCTCAGCGGCCTCGCCCCGCTCCAGGTGGATCAGGGCCCGCACCGCCCGGGCGCGGGCCAGGCGGGTCCTGTCCGGCGGTTCCAGGGCGCGCAGTTCGGCCGTCGCCCGCTCGGTGTCCCGTACGGCGCCGTCCAGATCGCCCAGGTGCCAGCGCACCCAGCCCCGCTGCACGCGCAGTTCGACGCCGTCGGCCAGCGCCTCGTGGTGGGTTCCCGGGTCGCGGCCGTCCCACTCCCGCAGGGCCTTGCGGGCGTGGCGCAGGGCTCCCTCCCAGTCACCGGCGAGTCCGAGGCAGCTGGACAGGCTCATGCGGGCGCCGACCCGCTGCGGCAACAGCAGCGCGGCCGTGCGTTCGGACATCCCCTTCAGGGCCTTCAGCGCCCGGGTGAAGGCGTCTTGGGCCTCCGTGGCGAGGCCGGGCACGTGCATCCGGGCGAGGCCGCGGGCCCGCTCGGTCTGGAAGCGGAGGTAGGCGGCCGTGTCGGGCAGCAGCCCGTCCACCTGCCCGGCGTACCGGGCCGCTTCGGCCAGGTCCTCCGCCGCCGCCATGGCCGCGCGCCACCGCCCGTCGCCCAGGAGCAGGAACACCCGGCGATGGAGGTCCGCGACGTGGGCGAGCCGCCGGTCCGGGGCCGCCGCGAGCGAACGACGGTCCCAGGCGATCAGCCGGTCGAGGACCGCCAGCGCCCCGGCCCTGCGGCCGAGTTTCTCCAGGACGAGGGAGTGTCGGCGCATCCCCTGCACCGCGAGCACGTGCTGGACCGACCACTCCGCGTCCGCGAGATGGGCCACCACGTCGCCGTACTCGCGGTACATCGCGTCCGCGCCTGCCAAGTCCCCGCGCAGTTCGCGGATCTGCCCGGTGTGGGCGAGGGCGAGGGACAGCTGGAGCCACCACGTCCGGTCGTCGGCGTAGGCGGCGCGGGCCGCGGGCAGGGCCCGCGCGAGTGCCTCCTCGGCCACCTCCGGCCGCTCCAGCGCGAGCGCCGCGCTCGCCACTTCCACCCGTGCCTTGGTCACGCCGCGCGCCGGGAGGTCGGCCACGGGATGGCGGTCGTAGGCGGCCACCGACGCCTGGGCAAGGCGCAGGCTCTCCACGTACCGGCGCGTGCGGGCGTACTGAAGGCCCAGGCTGCCCAGCAGATGCCCCAGTTCCGCCTCGCCGGTCAGACCGGTGGCCCGCTCCCAGTGCGCCCGGCACGCCGTCAGCGCCTCGTCCGCCGCCTTCTCGCCGTGGGCGACGCACACGCCGTAGGGCACGACCAGGCGCACGGTCGTCCAGTACGCCGTGAACTCCTCGCCGGGGCCGAGGCCAGCGAGCTCGGTTTCGGCGTCCGCCGCGCAGGCCAGCGCCGCCTCGTCGTCGGTGCCGCACAGCGCGAACGCCCGTTGCGCCAGGAGCCGTCCCAGCCAGGCCCGCACCTCTGGGTCGCCGGGCGCCGCGGCCCGCTCCGCGCGCAGCACGGGCAGGCCCTCCTCGGTGTACCGCAGCGTCGACGGGGGGTCGAAGCAGCGGAAGGCGACGGTGGCGGCCACGGACAGCGTCCGGGCCAGCTCGTGACGCGCGCCGTGCAGCGCCTCCCCCGCCGTCAGGTCCCGCAGCCCCTGGACCGCGCGGACGGCGTAGGGCAGCGCCCGCGCCGGTTCCCCGTTCCGGTCGATGGCCTGCGCGAGCACCAGGTCGGTCTCCGGGGCGAACAGCGCTGCCGCCGCTCCGCCCTCGTCGATCAGCCGCCGGGCCACCTGCGCGGCGGCCCCGGCCTCGCGCGGGGCGCCGCGCGCGAGCTGGATCCGCGCGAGTTCGTAGTGCCCTGTGAGTTTCAGCACCGGTCCGGCCGCGGAGCCGCCGTCGAGGGACTCGGCCACCTCGACCGCCGTGAGCGCGCACTGAAGCGCGCCGTCCAGATCCCCGTAGTCCTTCAGGACGTCGGCGCGGCTGTGCAGCGCCTGTGCCAGGGCGGCCGTCGCGAGCGGACGCGCGGCGCCGTCCTGTGACGTCTCCGAGGCCACGGCGACGGCCGCCTCCGAAAGGCGCAGCGCCAGCTCGCGGCTGCCCTCGGCCATCTGCTCGCACAAGGCGGCCTGTTGGAGGGCGTTGGACAGCAGCAGGGGGCGTGCGACCACGGTGCGGGGCAGCCGCCGAGCCGTCTCGACCGCCTCCAGCGCGGACTCCCGCGCGAGGTGCGGGGGTCCTGTCAGCATGCGCGCGCCCACCCGGGACCCCAGCACCAAGGCGAGCGGCAGGAGGATCTCCTGCTCGTTGAGGACCTCGGTGTCCCGCAGGACGCGCAGGCTCTCGTCGAGCACCTCCAGGGCCGCCGCTGGACGGCCCTCGAGTGCCCACCGCTCCACACTGGCCGCGCGCAGGACGGCGAGGTTGACCCGGGCGACCTGATCGGTGGCCGCCAGGGCGGACAGGTCCGCGGCGGCCTGTGCGGTGAACTCCTCGGCCTGGTCGGCGAGTCCCAGGTACGGCAGGACGGCCGCGAACTCGTACAGGCGCTCCAGCGCCGAGGGGTGTACGGCGGTGCCGGGGTGCCTGTGCCATACGTCCAGGGCCGCCCGTGCGGCCGTGAGGGCGTCGGCGGAGCGGTTGGTGAGCAGGTACAGGCGGACCTGGGACAGATGGCAGCCCACCAGGTGCGGGGCCGCCGTCTCCGGATCCTCGTCGTACCAGGCGAGATGCAGGGCGAGCGACTGCGCCCGCGCGGCCTCGGCCAGCTCGTCCTCGCCGGTGAGGCAGGCGAGGCGCACCAGTTGGAGCAGGTGGTCCGACACCTGTTCCGGCGTCAGGGTCAGCAGGTTCTCCCGCCACAGCCGGAGGGACGTGGCGTGCGTCCACAGGCACGCGTCCAGCAGGTTGCTCGGCTCGTCGTAGCGCAGCAGGGCCCGAGTGATGCGGCGGAAGACGCGGAGGTCGAACTGGCCCCGGCCGTCAGTGCGTTCGAGCGCGTCGCGCACGGCACGTCCCATGGCCGCGCCGGAGCGCGCCGCCTCGTGGACGGCCAGCGGCAGCCGCCGTCGGGGGTCCTGGCAGATGAGCTCCACCAGGAGGTCGTGGGCCTCCGGGGCGTGTTCGGCGCTGCGGCCCAGGACGCCGAGCGCGCGTCCCAGGCGCTTCTTGGGCAGGGCCGCGAGGGCGGCCACGAGCGGCTCAGGGTCGTCACGGCACAGGTCCGCCACCAGGAGCTCGGCGACCGGGTCGGGCTGGATCGCGGGCCAGTGGTCGTCGCCGTCGCGCGCGCCGGTCTCGTACAGCTGGTGCAGCCATCGGGCCGTGCGCCGCGCGCGCCCGGGTCCGAGGTCCAGGGCCGCCCGCAGCAGGGCGGCGCCCTGCTCGCGGTCGCGGGCTCCGGTCACCGCGGCGAGGGCGACAGCGGTGCGCCGCAGTCCGGCGGGCAGCGGGGTGCCTTCCGCGCCGATCAGGGTGCGCTCGGTGAACGCCCAGTAGGCCGCCTCGTGGGCGAGGAGCTCCCGGAAGGCGTTGCCGGGCGCGCCGCCCACGTCCGGCCCGTCCCAGCCGAGCACCCGGACGACGGCGGCCGCGTGCACCTGGAGCAGGGTGGTCCCCTCGGTCGGCGGCGCGAGTGGGCCCGGCCGCGCGGGCAGGCCGAGCAGGTCCGCGAAGACGGCCACGGCGCGCTCGTACTCCCGCCGCGGGTCGACGAGGGGCGGCAGCGCGCCGAGGCGGATGTGCCGCCCGTCGGTGTCGAGGGCGGTCAGCGGGCGCAGCGCGGAGTCCAGCTGCTCGCTCAGCTCCCGGAGCAGGTGCCGTTCCTGGCGGGCGAGGACCAGCAGCCGGACCGGGCGGCGGGTGCGCTCGGCGGCCGCAGCCAGGGCGGTGGTGAGCGCCACGAGCGCCGGATGGTCCTCCCCGTAGTCGACGATGAGCAAGGCGGGTTCGTCCAGTGCCTCCAGCGCGTCGGTCAGCGGGCCGATCCAGGCCATCGGCGCGGCCAGTTGGGCGGGCCGCGGGACCATCCCGGTGATCCAGCCCCGGTCGTCCATCGTGCGGGCCAGTTCCACCGCGAGCCGCGACTTGCCCACGCCTCCCGGTCCTGTGACCAGGGCCAGGGAGAACGGCTCCGGCTGCGCGCACCAGGCCGCGAGGCGGTCGTGCTCGGCGTCGCGGCCGCCGAAGGGCACCAGGCACAGGCTCGGGAGCAGCAGCTGGGCCCGGCTGTAGGAGTCGGGGGCGGTGGCCTCGGCGCGCACCCGCAGGGCGTCGTCGGGCCGGTGGGCGGGGCGCAGGAGTTCGGCCAGGCGGGGCACGAGCGACCTGCGGCGGGCCGTGCGCCAGGCGGGGTGGGTGGGGTTCCGTGCGGTCAGGGAGGCCAGTTCCTGGCGCAACGTGTGGGTGGACGCCAGACCGGCGAGGGGCACGGCCCAGCCGCCGGTGCTCAGGAAGTGGCCGTCGCGCGCCATCCTCATCACGGCGACCACGCGGCCGGTGCGCAGGTTGAGCACCGGTCCGCCGCTCATGCGCTCGACGATCGGCCGCCCGTCGAGTTCGAGGAGTTCGTGGCCGTCGATGTGGACGGTGCCTTCACCGACGTAGCCCATGGAGTGCAGGAGGGGCCCGGCACCCGGGGCCCCGTCGCCCAGGGCGCGGGTCCAGCCGAAGGCCAGCAGGTCGTCGCGGTCGCGTCCGGTGCGGGCCTGCCGCTCATCCAGCTCCACCCAGGGGTGGTCGGCCGCGTCGACGGCGACGTCGACGAGAGCCAGATCGGGCGGCGGGTTCAGGGAGGTGCCGCGCTGTGGCGGATAGCGGGTCCGTACGGTGGCCGTCAGCGGGCGACCCTCCAGGAACACCTGTGGATGGTCCTCGTTCGCCACGACGTGCGCGCAGGTCAGGACAAGGCCGGGGCCGACGAGGAACCCGGTGCCCTCGTCGCTCCGGCGACCGCTCCGCCCCCGGATCGACACCGTGCAGCGGGCGAGCAGGTCCAGGAGGGGGTCCTCATGCGGCCGGGGTGCCATCGCCCGGCCCTTCCCCGATCGTCGGCGATCCGTCGCCCCCGGCGGCCCCGGCGCCTCCGGCGGCTCCGGGCTGTGTCACGGCCGCGCCCGCCTTGGACCGCCACAGCGCCGTCACCGTGAACGTGGCCTTGCCACCAGCGCCGGTCACCAGACCGATCAGGCCACCGGCGTCGACCGCCACGTCGAGCCCGAAGGACACGGTGAGTTCGTCGGGCTGTGCCTGTCGTACGGATCCGCGCACCAGGTCCATCACGCCATGGATGCTCTTCTGCACCCCGTCGAGGCCGAACACCCGCCCCGCCCGCTCGACGGGCCCCCGGCCCCGGCTGGCGGTGATCAGCAGTTCGGTGCCGTCGGGCAGTACGGCCCGTACGACGTCACGGCCCAGCTCGTCCTCGTTCATACGCCCCCCACGCCGTATGTGACCGGGCCGCCACTATAGGTAGGCGCGGGAGGGCCCCGGCAGGCTTCGCGCGAATCGGTACGAAGGCCGGGGCCGCGGCCTTCGTACCGATCGCCGCCCCTGGCGCCCTGGGCCGGTCACAGGCGCAGCTGAGGGGAGTAGAGGTCGATCCAGGTGTGGAGGTCGAGGAACTTCTCCAGTGCGGCGCGCAGGGCCTGGGGGCGTGGGTGGTCGGCGGGTTGGACGGACGCGGCGCGGGTCGCCGCCGCTCGGTCGAACAGGGCGAAGACCTGGTGATCGGGTTCCGCCAGGGCCTCGCGCACCTGCTCCTGGAGCGCCGACACATAGCGCCGGTCCTGGGTCATCGGGTAGGGGCTCTTGCGTCGCAGGAGCACGCTCTCGGGCACCACGGGGCGTGCCGCGGCACGCAGCACGCTCTTCTCGCGGTCCTGTGCCGCGTGCAGGGACCAGGGGATGTTGAAGGCGTACTCCGCGATGCGGTGATCGCAGAACGGCACCCGCACCTCCAGTGCCACGGCCATGCTGAGCCGGTCCTTGCGCTCCAGCATGCCGGTGAGGCTGCGGGTCAGGTGCAGGTAGAGCAGTTCGCGTGAGCGGCGTTGGACGGGGCTCTCGCCGTCGAGCGCCGGGGTCTCGCGGACGGCTTCGCGGTAGCGGTCGACGGCGTATCCGGGCAGGTCGAGGACTTCCGCCACGTCGTGTGGCAGGAAGGCGCGTTCCTGGCGTGCCTGACCGAGCGCGGCCGTCAGCCAGGGGAAGCCCTCGCTCTCTCGTAGCGCGGGGTCGTGGAACCACCAGTAGCCGCCGAACATTTCGTCGGCGCCTTCCCCCGACAGCGCGACCGTGGACTGCTCGCGGATCGCGCCGAAGAGCTGGATCAGGGAGTGGTCCATGTCGCCGCGGCCGACGGGCAGGTCCCTGGCGCGCACGGCGGCCCGGCGCACAGCGGGGCTCGCGAGGTCACCGGCGTCGAGGACGATGTCGGCGTGGTCGGTGTCGAGGTGCTTGACGACCTCGCGTACGTACGGTGCGTCGGGGCTGACGTTGTGGTGGTCGGGCGTGAAGTGGTCGCTGTGGCCCTGGAAGTCCACGGAGAAGGTGCGCGGGCGCTCGCCGTGCGCGCTCAGCGCGGCGGCCGCGAAGCCGGTGATCGCGCTCGAGTCGAGCCCTCCCGAAAGGAGCAGGCAGCGCGGGACGTCCGCGACGAGCTGCTCGCGCACCGCGCCGCTGAGGAGTTCGCGGACGTGCGCGGTGGTCGCGTCCGCGTCCTCGGTGTGCGGGCGGGCGGTCAGGCTCCAGTAGGCGCGCTCGCGCACGCCGCCGCGGTCGACCGTCGCGAGGTGGCCGGGGCGCAGCTCCCTCATCCCGCGCCAGATCGCCGCGCCGGGAGTCTTCACGCCGAGGAGGATCTCGCGCAGCCCGTCGTGGTCGACCGCGGCCTCGACCGCCGGGTGCGCGAGGAGGGCCTTGGGCTCGGAGCCGAACACGACCCCGTCGGCCGTGCGGTAGTAGTAGAGGGGCTTGATGCCCAGGCGGTCACGGACCAGCAGGAGGCGGTCGGTGCGGCCGTCCCAGATCGCGAAGGCGTACATGCCCCTCAGGTGCTCGACGAGGCGGTCCCCCCATTCCAGGTAGGCCCGCAGCACCACCTCGGTGTCGCTCGCGGTACGGAAGGAGTGGCCGCGGCCGCGCAGGTGCTGCCGCAGGGCGACGAAGTCGTACACCTCGCCGCTGTAGGTCAGGGCCACCGGCCCGTCCGGCGTCGCCGCGGTCATCGGCTGCGCGCCGCCGTCGAGGTCGATGACCGCGAGGCGCTGGTGGCCGAGGGCGGCGTGCCTGCCGAGCCAGGTCCCCGAGGCGTCGGGGCCCCTCGTGCGCAGCGACCGGGTCAGCTGGATGACGGTCTCTTGCTGGTGGCTGAGGTCGGCGTCGAACGCGATCCATCCTGCGATGCCGCACATGAGGGGCTCGCCCTTTCGTCGTTCAGGGGTGGGTCCGGGACTCGTGCCGGGTGGTGGGGGCCAGGGTCGGTGGGAGCACGGCCCGTCAGTCGACGAAGAGGTGGTCGCCCCGGGTCATGTCGCTGCCGGGCGGCGGCTCGGCCGGGTCGGACCCCAGCGAGCAGATCTTGTTGTCCTGGTCGACGTGGACGACCCTGGGCACGAAGCGGGCCGCGTCCCCGTCCGGGACGTGCGCGTAGGCGATGATGATGACGAGGTCGCCGGGGCTGATCAGCCGGGCCGCCGCGCCGTTGATGCCGACGACGCCGGAGCCGCGCGGCCCCTCGATGAGGTAGGTGGACAGGCGGTTGCCGTTGTTGATGTCGACGATGTCGACCTTCTCCCCGGGCAGCAGGTCGGCCGCCTCCATCAGGTCCAGGTCGAGGGTGAGTGATCCGACGTAGTGCAGGTCGGCCTGGGTGACGGTCGCGCGGTGGACCTTGGACTTGAACAGGGTGCGGTGGTACATGGCTCTGCCTTTCTCGCAGGGGTGTGGTGGGCCGGATTCCGGGCCGATGGGCGTGGGAACGCGTCGTGCGGGGACGGGCGGTGGATCAGAGGAGGACGCACGGAGGTTCACGGGGGGACGGGCGGTGGATCAGATCTGTACGGCCTTGGTCTCCAGGAACTCCTCAAGGCCCGCGGGCCCGCCCTCCCGGCCGTTGCCCGACTGCTTGTAGCCGCCGAAGGGCGCGTTGGGGTCGAAGGGCGCTCCGTTGACCTGCACCTGCCCGGCGCGCAGGCGGTGCGCCACGGCGAGCGCGCGGTCCTCGTCGGCCGACCACACGGCCGCGGCCAGGCCGTACACCGTGTCGTTGGCGATGTTCAGGGCCGCTTCCTCACTGCCGTACGCCTCGATGGCCAGGACGGGGCCGAACACCTCCTTGTGGTGGAGGGCCATGGCCGGGGAGACCCGGGAGAGGACGGTGGGGCGTACGAAGAACCCCTGGGTCATGCCGGCGGGCGCTTCCTCGCCTCCGGTGACGAGTTCGGCTCCGTCCGCCAGGGCGCGCCTGATGTGTCCCCGTACGCGCTGGAGTTGCGCGGCGGACGCCAGCGGCCCCAGCCGCGTCCGCTCGTCCCCGGGGTCTCCCGGCGCCCAGCCCGCGGCGGTGTGGCGGGCCAGTTCCGCCACGTCGGCGAGGGCCTCGCGCGGCACGATCAGGCGGGTGAGGGCGGAGCAGGTCTGGCCGTTGTTGAGGAACGCGGACGCCATGACCGCGGGTACGACACGGGCCGGGTCGGCGTCGGCCAGCATGACCGCGGGGCTCTTGCCGCCCAGTTCGAGCGTCACCTTCTTCACGGTCCGCGAGGCCAGGGCGCTGACCCTGCGGCCGGTGTGCGTGGAGCCGGTGAAGGAGACCACGTCGACTCCGGGGTGCGCCGCCAGCGCCTCGCCCGTGCGCGGGCCACTGCCGCAGACGAGGTTGAACACGCCGGGCGGAAGGCCGACGGAGTCGATGACGTCGGTCAGCTCCCAGACGCTCAGGGGCGCGACCTCGCTGGGCTTGAGGACGACGGTGTTTCCGGCGGCGAGCGCGTAGGCGACCTTCGCGGCGGCCTGGTGGACGGGGTAGTTCCACGGGGTGATGGCCGCGACCACTCCGTACGGCTCGCGCAGCACGCGCGAGGGGCCCCGCTGGTACTCGAAGGGGTACTCAGTGGCCGTGTGGGAGGCGTGGCGGAAGCTGTTGACCGGCAGGGGGATCTGCACGGCCCTGGCGAAGGACAGGGGGCTGCCGACGTCTTGGGTGACCAGGCGGGCCACCGACTCGGCGCGGCGGTCGAGCTCCGCGGCGACGGCGCGCAGGTGCCCGGCCCGCTCCGCCACGGGTGTGGCCGCCCACCGGTCGGCGGCGCCGCGTGCCGCGCGCACGGCGGCGTCGACGTCGCGCGCGGTGGCGTCGGGCACGGAGGCGAGCGGCCGCTCGGTCGTGGGGTCGACGACGGTGAGCGAGCCGGTGTCGTGCGACGGCACCCAGGCGCCGTCGATGTACAGACGATCGTAGGCGGGCATGTGCGGCTCCTTCTCAGCTGGCGCTGCTGCGCGCCGCGTCCTCGACGGGGAAGCGGGCGTGCATCCAGCCGGTGATGTCGGTGCGTGCCTGGGCGGCGGCGGACGACTCGCAGAGCAGGAAGAACACGTGCAGCGAGCCGTCGTAGCGGCGGGCGGTGCTGGGGACACCGCTGGTGCGCAGGTGTCGGTCGTACGCCTCCGCCTCGTCCCTGAGCGGGTCGTACTCCGCGCTCAGGATGAGAGCGGGCGGAAGGTGCGTGTGCTCCGGTGCGAGCAGCGGGGCGGCGTAGGGGTTGCTCCCGTCCCGCGGCGATGGGAGGTACAGGTCCCAGAAGTGAGCCATGGCGGCACGGGTGTTGAGGTATCCCGTCGCGTACTGGCGGTAGGAGGCGAAGGGGGAGTCCGCGGCGGGGGCGAGGCTCGGGCAGATCAGCAGCTGCGCGCCGATCGCGGGGCCGCCCCGGTCCCGGGCCATCAGGCACACGGCCGCCGCCAGGTTGCCTCCCGCGCTCTCCCCCGCGACCACCAGGCGTCCGGCGTCGGCGCCGAACTCCTGGGCCCGCTCGGCGAGCGCGCCGACCGCGGCGTACGCGTCCTCGGCGGGGCCGGGGAACTGCGTCTCGGGGGCGCGCCGGTACTCGACGCTGGCCACGACGGCGCCGCTGGCGTTGGCCAGCTTCCGCAGCGGCCGGTCCAGCAGTTCCACGTCTCCGGCGGCCCACCCGCCGCCGTGGAAGAACACCATCAGGGGGCGCGGTCCTGGGCGCGGGCCCGGCCGGTAGACGCGGACCGGCAGCATTCCGGCCGGACCCGGCACCTGGGTGGCGGTGATCGACGCGACCGGCTCGGCGGGGCCTTGGGCCCCGCGCAGGCCGCCCATCAGTTCGCGGAGCGTGGGCACGTCGACCGATTCCAGGGGAGGCGTGCGCAGCCGGGCCAGCTGGTCCAGGAACGCCTCGGCTTGCGGGTGCAAGGGCATGGGGACTCCTACGGTGACCTCAGAGGGGGCGCGAGCGGGCTCATGCGCGCGGGTGGTCCGCGGGGCCGCGGGGCTGGTAGTGGGCCAGGTTCACGCGGCGGGTGCGGCGGCGGTACTCCGCCGTCTGGCCGGGCCAGTTGGTGGTGACGGACGCGTTGTTCCCGCGGTACCAGTTGCGGCAGGCCGACCAGACGGTGGAGCGCAGGCGGTGGCGCATCTCGCCGGTGAACGCGGCCTCGGCGTCCGGGCGCACGTCGAGCAGGGGGCGCGTGCCGCGGCCGATGACGCGCAGCGCGTCCAGGACGTAGCGGATCTGGCTCTCGACCATGTGGACGACCGACCCGGCGCCGACGTTCGTGTGCGGTCCGTACAGGACGAACAGGTTGGGGAAGCCGGGCACCGTCATCCCGAGGTAGGCGCGGGCGCCGTCTCGCCAGTGGTCGGCAAGGGCACGGCCGTGGCGGCCGGTGATGTGCAGCGACGCGAGGAACTGAGTGGCCGCGAAGCCGGTGGCCTGGATGATGACGTCGACCGGGTGCTCGCTGCCGGTGTGGGTGCGGATCGCCTTCTCGGTGAGCTCCGCGACGGGGTCGGTGACCAGTTCGACGTGGGGTTCGTTGAAGACGGGGTAGTAGTCGCTGGAGATCCCGATCCTCTTGCATCCCACCTCGTCGCGCGGGGTGAGGCGCTCGCGCAGCGCCGGGTCGTGGACCTGTCTGCGCAGTTGGGCCGCGCAGCCGTAGGCGGTGAATCCGCGGACGCGGGCGCGCCGGGTCAGGCCCGGCACGGTCAGCTCGTTGAACAGCCACCAGCCGAGCCGTGCCGCCTTGGCGCCGATCCGGCCGAGGGGTCCGGTGGCGGGGCGGTAGGCGCGTTGCCAGCGGGGCACCACGTAGGGGGCGGAGCGCTGGAACACCGTGAGGTGCGCCGCCCGCTTCGCGACCTCGGGCACGATCTGCAGGGCGCTGGCGCCGGTCCCGATCACCGCGACTCTGCGGTCGGCCAGGTCCAGGCCGTGGTCCCAGCGCGCCGAGTGGAAGATACGTCCCGTGAAGTGTTCCGCGCCGGGCAGTTTGGGCGAGACGGGCTGGCTCAGCTGGCCGCAGGCGGGCACGAGGACGTCCGCCTCGTAGGTGTCGCCGCTCTGGGTGCGCAGCAGCCAGCGACGGGTGTCCTCGTCGAAGCGGGCCGAGCGGACCTCGGTTCCCAGGCGCAGATGGTCGTGCAGGTGGTGGGTGTCCGCGCACGCGCGCAGGTACTCCAGGATCTCCCCTTGTCCGGCGTAGCGCTGCGACCAGACGTGCGGCGCGAACGAGTAGGAGTACAGGGGGGCCGGTATGTCGCAGGCGGCGCCGGGGTAGGTGTTGTCGCGCCACACCCCGCCGATGTCGTCGGCCCGTTCGAGGATCGTGAAGTCGTGGTGGCCCGCCCGTGTGAGGGCCATGCCCAGGCCGAGGCCGCTGATCCCCGCCCCGATGATCACGACGTGGAGGGGGCGGCCGTGCCGTGGGGCGCGGCGATGGCGGTTCATCGGGTGGTCCGTGGCGGGGCCGGGGTGATGTTGTGGTTGAAGCGCAGCACGTTGTCCGGGTCGTACGCCGCCTTGACGCGGGCCAGCCTCGCCAGGCGCGGCTCGTCCCAGAAGGCGCGGACGCGGTCCGTCTCGTCGTCCTCGGACGTGGTGTTGAGGTAGGTGTTGCCGTGGCCGAAGGCCTTGAGCTGGGCGCTCGCCTTCTTCACCCAGGCCCGGCAGCGGTCGGAGTCGGCGGGGTCCTTCCACTGGCAGATCACATGGATCAGCCAGCTGTCCTCGCGATGCGCGAACGCGGTGGCGTCCGCGGCGACGGCCGTGGCCGCCGTGTCGAAGGGGTGGACGTTGATGGTGGTGTGCGACGACGGCAGGTCGGCGCCGATGGCCGCGACGGCCGCGATCTGCTCCGCGCCGAGGCCGGGCAGGAACTCGCTGGTCCAGTAGTGCAGGTTGCCCGCCGGGGTGAAGGCGTCGAGCATCGACTGCACGGCCACCAAGGGCATCGGTCCGACGCTGTCGTACAGCGGGCTGCCGAAGTCCCGCAGGGGCCGCACGGTCTCCCAGGCGTCGTCCATGGGGCCGAAGTAGCGCACGAACAGGGCCACCATGGGCATGCCCTGGAACTCCTCGGGCACGAAGTCCGCCTCGGGGGCGTGGATGAACAGCGCGTCCGCGCTCAGGTGCGCGGGGCTGGTGGCGCTGAAGTCCCGCAGGAACGTGAGGACTTCCTCGGCCCGTTCGACGGGGTGGGCGAGGAAACCGGCGAGCATCATCGGCCCGACCGGGTGTGCCTGGAACTCGAAGGACGTGACCACGCCGAAGTTGCCGCCGCCGCCGCGCAGCGCCCAGAAGAGTTCCTCGTGGCGGTCGGCGCTGGCGGTCACCAGCTCGCCAGCCACGGTGACCACATCGGCGGACAGGAGGTTGTCGCAGGTCAGCCCGTATTTGTGGAGCATCATGCCCACCCCGCCGTTGAGGGTGAGCCCGGCGATGCCGGTCTCCGACATCTGCCCCGTCGGGATCGCCAGGCCGTGCAGCTGCGTCTCCCGGTCCACGTCCCCAAGGAGCGCCCCGCCCTGGATGCGCGCGGTGCGGCGTTCGGGGTCGACGTGCACGCCCCGCATCAGGGACAGGTCGATGACGAGCCCGTCGTCGCACATCCCGTGTCCCGCGACGCTGTGCCCGCCGCCCCGCACCGCGATCAGCAGTCCCTCCTCGCGGGCGAAGCGCACCGCCGTGACGACGTCCGCGGTCCCCAGGCACCGGGCGATGACCGCGGGACGCTTGTCGATCATGGCGTTGTAGACCTGGCGCACCGTGTCGTAACCGGCGTCCCCCGGTCCCACCACCTCTCCAAGGAGTTGTCCGCGCAGGCGGTCGAGCGCTCCGTCCTTCATGACGTCTCTCCAGACTTTCGGGGTGAACCCGCGGAATGTTCCCTGCCGGCCCGGATGCTCGAATCCGCCGCCTTGTCAGGGACCGGGTTCCTCTTGCGCTTCCGGTAGTTCTCCAGGAATTCCACGAAGGCGTGATGCATGTCGTCGGGGATTTTGGTCAGCACACCGCGCTCCGCGTCGACGAACGCGTGGATGGTGCGCGCCTCCGCGACGAGCTGGCCGCCCGGCTTGCGGTAGATCTCGTAGTAGTAGGTGAGCGTGCCGGGCGCGGCCGCCCACGTCCTGACCACGAGCTCGTCGAGGTACTTGGCGGGCTGGTGGTAGCGGACGTACAGATCGGTGGTCGCGATCTGGTACTTGCGGTAGTCGGCGCCCACGTCCAGGGCGAACTTCTCCCGCCCGAGGTCGAACCAGGGGATGTAACTGGCGTAGTAGGCGTGCCCCTGGAGGTCGCACTCCCCCCAGCGGACACGGGCTGTGGCCTCTACGCTGACGTCGCGCATGAGGTGGGTGGCCGACTGCACGAGACGTGGCATGGGTTCCTCGGTCCTCTCTTGAGGCGCTGCTCCTGAGGCGCTGCCGGGCCGCTGGCCCGTGGCGCAGCGGTCAGCGGCTGCTGTGTCCGCTGCCAGACAAGCCCAGGAGGACGGCGCGGGCAGCGAACGTGTCCCGTTCCTTTCAGGGCTTGTGTGAATCTTTCAGCGGCCGCCCGCCCATTCCCGGAATCTGACGGGCAGCTGACGCGCTGATTGACAGGCGCTCGCCGCGGACTTTAGCTTCATGCCGCCTGGAGGAGTTTCCCCGCGGCGCTTTGAATTCCTTCGCTTTGAATTCCCTTCGCATTGAATTCGCCCGCACGGGGACCTATTCCTTCTCCGAACTCGCCTCTCTTCAGTACGGGCGGAGACCAACCCATGAGAATTCCTGACGAGGCCGGGACCATCCCGGCGCCCCTTTGCTCAGCGGGTGTGGACCTGGTGGATCTGCGCCGCTGGGAGCTCGCCCTCACACGTTCCGGCGAGAGCTTGGCGCGGCGGTACTTCACCCCGCGCGAACGGCACACCGCGCGGCAACTCGCCACCCCTGACCGGACCTTCGTGGAGATCCTCGGGCACTGCTTCGGCGTGAAGGAAAGCGTCGTCAAGGCGGTGGGCGGCCTGCCCGCGACGGCGCGCCTCGCGGACATCCAGGTGGAGATCCCCGTCGGCGGCCACCACGAGAGGCCCTGGAACGTACGCCTCAGCGGCCCTCTGAGCGACTGGGCCGAGGCCGAACGCCTCGACGTCGTCGGGGCGTCGACGCCCCTGGGGTCCGGTATGGCCCTCGCATGGGCGGCGGCTCAGGACGCGGGGCCACGCCCATGAGCCCGACCGTCGCCTTCGTCTTTCCCGGGCAGGGCAGCCAGTTCCCCGGCATGGGCTACGAGATGGAGCGGTGGGGGCCCTGGGCCGACGCCTTGGGGCGCCGCGCCGAGGACGTCACCGGACTGCCCGTACGCGCACTGATGAGGCGCGCCGACGCCGCGGCGCTCGCCGACCCCGAAATCGCCCAAGTCCTCGTCTTCACTTGGTCCCTGGCCGCCCTGGAACAGCTGCGGCGCCAAGGCTGGCGGCCTGACGTGGTCGCCGGGCACAGCCTGGGCGAGTACACCGCCCTGGTGGCGTGCGGATGTCTCGACCAGGACACCGCGCTGTCGCTGGTCGCCCGCCGGGGCCGGGCGATGGCGGACGCGGCCGCCGCCCGCCCGGGCGGCATGGCCGCGATCGTCGGCCTGGCACCGCAAGCGGTGCGCGGCCTCTGCCGCGCCGCCTCGGTCGGCGACGAGGTCGCGGTCGTGGCCAACTGGAACTCACCGCGCCAGACCGTGGTGGCGGGAAGCCGGGCCGCGGTCGCGGACGTCGCCGCCGCCGCGAGCGCCGCCGGTGCGCTGCGGGCCCGCGTGCTGCCCGTCGGCGGCGCCTACCACTCGCCGCTGATGAACAGCGCCCACCAACGCCTCACCGAGCACCTCGCCGACGTGGCGCTCGCCCCGCCCACCGTGCCGTTCGTGTCCAGCGCCACCGGCCTGCGGGTCACCGACGTCGAGGCCTACCGCGAGGACCTGCGGGCGCAGGTCATCTCCCCCGTGCGCTGGCGGGACGTGATGCGCACCCTGGCCGCGTTCGGCACGGACACCTATGTCGAAGCGGGCCCGGGGCGCGTACTGAGCGGCCTCGCCCGCGAGATGGCCCGCACGGCACGCCACCTGACGACCGCGGACGCGCCGCGGCACGCTCCCGCGCCGCCCGGCCCGGTGAGCCCGCCGCGGGCCGCGTCCCCCCTCGAGCAAGGAACAGTGACGTGAGCGAACTTCAAGGACGCGTCGCCCTGGTCACCGGGGCCACCCGGGGCATCGGCCTGGCGGTGGCGCTGGAGCTGGCCCGCGACGGGGCCACGGTCCTGATGAACCACCGGGGGAAGCCCGAACAGGCGCAGGAGGCGCTGGCCCAGGTCCAGGCGATACAGCCCGAGGCCCGGCTCGTCCAGGCCGACATCGCCGACGCGGCCGCCGTCGAGAACATGTTCCGTACCATCCGCAGCGAACACGACCGCCTCGACGCCTTCGTCAGCAACGCCGGGATCACCCAGGACGGCTACGCCCTCATGATGGGCGAGGCCAAGTGGCGCAAGGTCATCGACACCAACCTCACGGGCGCGTTCCTGTGCACGCGCGCGGCGGCCCGCCTCATGACGCGGCGCCGCGCGGGCTCCATCGTCACCGTGAGCTCGACGAGCGCCGTACGCCCCCCGGTGGGCCAGGCCAACTACGCGGCGGCCAAGGCCGGAACCGTGGCGCTGACACAGGCGCTCGCCAAGGAACTCGGCCCCTACGGCATCCGCGTGAACTGCGTGGTGCCCGGCTTCATCGACACGTCGATGACCCGGCAGATCCCCTCGGACCGGCTCGCGGAGAACCTGGGGCACGTGCCGCTCGGCCGCATCGGGCGGCCCCAGGAGGTCGCGTCCGCCGTGCGGTTCCTGCTCGGTGACGCCGCCGCCTACGTCACCGGGGCCTCCCTCGTCGTCGACGGCGGCCTCATCTGCTAGCGGCGGCCCCATCGGCCGCCCCCGCGCGACGGCTCCCGCCGCGCGCCCCACCCCCTCACTCACCCCCTTTGAAGGAGAACACCATGGTGATGACACTCGACGAGGCCACCCGCCGAGCCGCGGCCCGGCAGGAACTGTGCACGCGGGTGAAGAAGCTGCTGGTCGAACGCCTCGCCCTGAACGTCGACCCGCACACCATCGGCGACGACCAGCCCTTGTTCGGCCGCGGCCTGGAGCTCGACTCCATCGACACCCTGGAGCTGGCCATGGCGGTGGAGGACACCTTCGGCGTGACCGTCACCGACGACGACACCCACAGCCTCCTGTCGCTGAACCGCCTGGTCGACCACATCGAAGGCGCCCGCGCATGAGCACACCGCCCTCCTCGGCGCCCACAGACGCGGTGCTCAGCGCCGACGACATCGCCCGGCTGCTGCCGCACCGCTACCCCTTCTTCCTCCTCGACCGCGTCACGGCGCTCGAACCCGGCACGAGCGCGGAGGCCATCAAGAACGTCACCGCCTCCGACGCCGTCCTCGCCGGTCACTTCCCCGGCCGCATGCTCTATCCGGGAGTCCTCCTCGTCGAGTGCGTGGCACAACTGGCCGCGGTCATCTACGGCAGCGCCGCCGCCCGCTCCACGACGGGCGGCCTGGTGGCGGATGTCGCCGACCGGGTCGGCTACCTCGCCGAGATCCGCCAGGCCAAGTTCCTCAAGCCCGTGCTCCCCGGAGACCAGGTCACCGTGCGCGCGCACAGCGGCCCCCGGCTCGGCGGCCTGATCTCGGTCACCGGCCAGGCCGCGGTGGGCCGCGACCTGGTGATGACCGCCCGCCTGGCCGTCACCGAACTCGCCCCCTGACACGCCGCGACGCCCGGCCACCGCGCCACGCCCTCCCGGCACCTCCCGACGCCCAGCCGCCGCACCACGCCCTCCCGGCACCCTCCCGACGCCCGGCCGCCACACCACGCCCTCCCGCGGCCCCGGCCTCCGGGCCCCGCTTGCTTCCGTACCGACAGCGTCCACCGAGCCACCTTTGGAGACGAACCATGACCACTCACCGCACCACCACCGCTGAGGAGTACACGGCCCTGCGCCAGGGCGCCGGACTCGTCGACTACGACGGCGCGGGCCTGCTGACCGTCGCCGGGCCCGAGGCGACGGCCTACCTGGGACGGGTCGGGACGCGCGGCGTCGACTTCCTCCTGGAGGGGCAGAGCACCTCCTCGCTGCTGCTGCGCGAAGACGGCACCATCGTCGCCGAGGCGCTCATTTACTGCCACGGCACCGACTACCTCCTGGAGGTCTGGCCGGACCAGGCCCCCGCCGCCATCGCCCACCTGCTCAAGGCCGCCGCCGACCGGCCCGGTGTCACCGTCGAGGACATCAGCGCGCGGCTCACGGTCCTCGCCGTCGAAGGCCCCGCCTCCTTCAAGATCGCGCAGCGGTATCTCGACTTCCCCGTCGCCTCGCTGTCCTACCGCAGCTGCGTCGGCGTCGAATGGAACGGGAAGCCGGTGACGCTCTCGCGGACCGGCGTCACCGGCGAGTACGGCTACAAGTTCCTCGTCCCCGCCGAGGACGCGGCGGCGCTGCGCGCGGAGCTCGTCGCGCACGGCGCGGTGGAGTGCGGCAGGGAAGCGGTCGACGTCTGCCGCATGGAAGTCCGCTTCGCCAGCCACGAGAGCGAGCACACCGGCGGCCCGGTGACCCCCTTCGACGTGGGCCTGCAGTGGATGCTCGACCCCGACCTCGACCACGTGGGACGCCAGGCCCTGGGCGAGCGCGGCCCGCGCCCGCACCGCTCGCCCGTGTGCTGGACCGCCGAACCGGGCCTGGAGGCGGCGCCCGGCCGGGGCACCGCCGTCGCGGTCGAGGACGCCGTCGTGGGCACCGTCACGCACTGCGTGTGGTCCCCCCAGCTCGGCCGCTTCATCGGCACCGCCGCCGTCGACCACGGCGTGGCCGCGTCGGGCCAGGAGTTCCGCCTCGAAGGCAGCTCGGCGGTGGTGCGCACCATCTCCGCGCCCTTCCTGACCGCCACCAGCCTCGGCGTCCCCCTCGACTGAGCCGCTCAGCACGCGGCCCACCCCGGCCACGGCAGTGGCAGCAGCGAACAGGAGAGAACATGAGCACCAGCCAACGGCGCCAAGAGAGTGTCGCCGTCACCGGAATCGGCATCAGCTGCGCGCTCGGCACCGGCGCGGAACAGGTCTGGCAGGCCGTGCGGAGCGGCGCCAGCGGCATCGGCAAGGCCGAGCGCCTCGATGTGTCCACGCTCAGCTGCCGCTACGCGGGCGAGGTGCGCTCGGTGCCCGCCGACGTGCGGCGCACCGGCATCCGGCCCGACCGCGCGACCCGCCTCGCCCTCGCCGCCGTGTCCGAGGCCGTCGCGGGCGCGGGCCTACGCCTGCCCGACTACGACTCCTACCGCGTTGGGGTGGCCGTCGGCACCTCCGTGGGGGGCCTGGAGCACGGGGAGCGCTTCCACTGGGACATCCTCAAGGGCGGTCCCGCAGCGGGCGGGCGGCACCGCCTGACCAGCTATCCGCTGTACACCTCGGCGGACGCGATCAGCGTGGCCTTCCAGCTGCGGGGCCCCAAGGTGGTGCTCTCCAACGCCTGCGCGGCCGGATCCAACTCCATCGGGTACGCGGTGGACGCGATCCGCGAGGGCCGCGCGGACGTCATGATCGCCGGTGGCGTGGACGTGCTCGACATCCTCTCGCTCGCCGGGTTCGACAGCCTCAACGCCCTGGACACCGAGCCCTGCGCGCCCTACTCGCGCAGCACCGGCACCAGTCTCGGCGAGGGCGCCGCCTTCCTCGTCCTGGAGGCGGAGTCCCTCGCCCGCGGCCGCCGGGCCCCCACCCTCGGCTATGTCCTCGGCTACGCGACGACCAGCGACGGCTATCACGCCACGGCCCCCGACCCGGCCGGCAACGGCGCCTACCGGGCCATGCGCCGCAGCCTCGCCCAAGCCTCGCTCGCCCCCGAGGACGTCGACTACGTCAACGGCCACGGAACGGGCACCCCGACCAACGACAAGGCCGAGACCAAGGCGGTGACGGACCTCTTCTCGCCCGCGCGGCCGGTGCCCATGAGCAGCACCAAGTCCCAGGTGGGCCACATGCTGGGGGCCGCCGGTGCCATGGAGGCGGCGACCTGCGTCCTGGCGCTGCGCGACGGGATCCTGCCGCCCACCGTCAATGTCGCGCGGCCCGCCGACGTCCCCCGCGACATCGTCGCCAACCACGCCCGCCCGCACGCCCTTGACGTGGTCGTCTCCAATTCCTTCGCCTTCGGCGGCAACAACTGCTCCCTCGTCCTCGGCCGTCGTCCGGTGCCGCCCGCGGCCGTGCCCGACCACCGCGTAGTCATCACCGGAGCCGGTCCCGTCACCGCCCTTGGCAGCGGCCGGGAGGCCTTCCTCGACGCGCTGCGCGCGGGGACCAGCGCGATCGGGGACGCCCGCCGCACCGATGTGTCCCTGTCCGGCACCCGCCGGGCCGCGGAGGTCGACAGCGCCGAGTGCCGCCGCCACGTGGACCCGGCCTACGCGCGCCGCCTCGACCAGATCGGCCTGCTCACCCTCGCCGCGAGCCGTCTCGCCGTGCGCGACGCCGGGCTGCGGATCACCAAGGCGAACGCCGAACGCGTCGGCATGATCTTCGGCACCTTCAGCGGTCCCATGCAGACGGTCGCCCAGCTCAGCGAGACCATCGGCACCGTGGGCCCGCACCGGGTCAACCCCCGCCTCTTCCCCAACTCCGTGATGAACGCGGCGGCCGGGCACGCCTGCCTCGCCCTGCAGATCCGCGGCCCGCTGTCCACCCTGGCCACCGGATGCGTCTCCGGCCTCAGCGGCCTGGCCTACGCCGCCGACCTCGTGCGGCGCGGAGAGGCCGACGTCATGCTCGCGGTCAGCGCCGACGAACTGACTCCCCTGCTCCATCGCGGCTTCGACCGCCTCGGCCTGCTCTCCGACGACACCCTGCGCCCCTACGCCACCCCGGCCGACGGCACGGTCCTCGGCGCGGGCGGCGCCGCCCTGGTCGTGGAGTCCCTGGAGCACGCCCTGCGGCGCGGGGCGACGATCCTCGCCGAGGTCACGGGGCACGCGGTGACCTCCGACGCCTACCGCGTCGCCGGAAACGACCCCTCCGGGAAGGCCTGGGCCGAGAGCTTCACCCGCGCCCTCGATCACGCGGGCCTTGCCCCGGAGGCCATCGGCACGGTGTACGGGGACGCGCGCGGCACCGCGGCCATCGACGCCGCCGAAGTCGGCGCCGTGACCCGGGTGTTCAGGCCCGGAGAGGTCAGGCTGAGCAATCTCAGCCCGTACGTCGGGCATGTGCACAGCACCACCTCGCTGCTGTCGGCGATCTGTGCCGTCGAGACGGTGCGCGACGGCTGGAGCCCCGAGGTCCGCCCGCCAGCCACGCCCGGCCCCGTCCTGCCGTACCTCCAGGCGACGGCCGACGCGGGCCGGGCCTGTCTGGTCACGGCGGCCAACTGGGGCGGCACGTACGCCTCCCTCGTCCTCGCGCCGTACACCGGCCCGGCGGCCGCGGCGACGACGGCGGTGCGGTGATGGCGGCCCCCGCTCTCGTGCTGCTCCCACCGGCGCGGATTCCCGCTCCGGACGCCGCGTGCTGGCGGGACTGGCTCACCCCCGACGAGATCTCCTTCAGCCTCGGCTTCCGGCGCGCGCACGAGCATCTGGCGGCGCGGAAGGCCGCCAAGCTCGCCATCGCCACGCTCCTGGGCCTGCCGGACGATCCCCGGACCTGCCGGGCGGTGGAGGTGCTCCGGGAGTCCGGCGCCGGACCCGTGCTCCGGCTCGGCGGCGCCGCCGGGCGGCTCCTGCGCGGCGAGGGCCTGCCGCTCCCCCGGGTCTCCTTGACGCACGCCAGGGGCCATGCCGCGGCGCTCGCCTGGCTGCCGGGCCCGAAGGCGGCCCGGCGATGACGGCGGACCGCCAGGTGGCCCTGGTCACGGGCGCGCTGGGCGGCATCGGCCGGGCCGTCACCGCGCACTTCCTCGCGCGCGGCATGGGGGTCCTCGTGACGGACCTGGACGACGACGCCTGCCGGAGGGCCGCCGCCGACCTCAACGCCGCGGGCGGGGCGGGGCGTGCGCTGGGCTGCGCCCTCGACGTCACCGAACCGGAGTCGTGGGCCCGGGTCACGCGCCTTGCGCGCCGCCGCTTCGGCCGCCTTACCGTGCTGGTCAACAACGCCGGAGCGCTGGGGCACCAGCCGCTGGAGGGCACGAGTGAGCAGGAGTGGGCCCGCGTGGTCCGCGTCTGCCAGCAAGGGACGTTCCTCGGCATGAAGGCCGTCGCCCCGTGCCTGCGCTCCGCGGGCGGCGGCGCGATCGTCAACGTCGCGTCGGTCTACGCGCTCGTGGGCTCCGGCGCCTCGTTCGCCTACCACGCGGCCAAAGGCGCCGTACGTTCCATGACGACCGCCGCGGCCGTGGAACTCGCGGCCAGCGGCATCCGCGTGAACGCCGTCTACCCCGGCATGGTCGCCACCGCCATGACCAGCACCGCCCCGGCGCGTTTCGTGGAGCGGGCCATCGACGAGACGCCCCTGGGGCGCCCCGCCCGCCCGGAGGAGGTCGCGGCCGCGGTCGGCTTCCTCATCTCGCCCGCGGCCTCCTACGTCACGGGCGCCGAACTCGTCGTCGACGGCGGCTACAGCGCCCGATGACCCCCACTCCAGCGGCAGCGCACCCATGAAGGGCCGTAGCACCCATGTCCCCTGCGTCTCCCCGTCGGCCGTGGCTGGTCCTCGCCGTCCTGTGCACCGGATTCTTCGCGGTCATCATGGATACGACGATGGTCAACGCCGCCGTCCCCGTCATGATCAGCGAGTTCGACGCCGGTCTCGGTGAGGCGCTGTGGGTGGTGAACGCCTACGTCCTGACCTACGCGGCGCTGCTGATCACGGCGGGACGCCTTGGTGACCGCTTCGGCCCCAAGCGCCTGTACCTGGCCGGGCTCACGGTGTTCACGCTCGCGGCCGCCTGGTGCGGGACGTCCGACAGCATTCACGAGCTGATCGCCCTGCGCGTCGTCCAGGGCGTGGGCGCGGCGCTCCTGACGCCGCAGACGAGCGCGTTCATCACGGTCCTGTTCCCGCCGGGGCGGCGGGGCGCGGCGTTCGGCGTCTGGGGCGGTGTGATCGGTCTGTCCGCGGTGGCGGGGCCCTTGGCCGGCGGAGGGCTGATCGCGCTTGCGGGCTGGGAGTGGATCTTCTTGGCCCATGGGCCCGTCGGTGGCGTCGCCTTCGTCCTGGCGGCCGTGTTCGTGCCGGACCACCGCCCGCGCGTACCGCATCGCTGGGACGTCACCGGCACCCTCCTCGTCACGTCCGGTCTGGCCTGCTGCTGCTACGGGCTCTTGGGGTACGGGCGGCCGGGCGGCGCCGCGTCGGCGGTGTCCGGCCTTTGGGTGGGCGTGGGGGCGGCGCTGCTGACGGGCCTCGTCGCGCAGCAACGGCGCGCGCGGGGCCAGCCGTTGGTGCCGCGGGCGCTGTACCGCAGCCGCACGTTCGTGGGGGCGTCCGTCGTCGGTGCCGGTGTCCACTTCGCCGTGATCGGCACCGCCCTGCCGCTGCTGCTGTACCTGCAGAACATCCTCGGGCACGATCCGTTCTCCGCCGCGGTCGTCACCGCTCCCTCCGCCCTCACCGTCGGTGTCGTCGCTATCGTGGCGGGCCGGTGGAGCCAGGGCGCGCGCACCGCTCGGCTCCTCACCGTCGGCGTCCTCGTCTACGCGGTGGGGCTCGCCCTGACCGTGCTGTGCGCCCGTCCCGGCATGAACGCCTGGCAGCTGCTGCCCCCGATGGTGATCGCCGACGCGGGCATCGGCTGCACCCTCGCCCCCGTGACGACCCTGGCCCTGCACGGCGTCGCCCCGTCCCTGGCGTCCGGCGCGTCGGGCGTCCTCAACACCGCCCGGCAGATCGGCGGCGTGCTGGGCGGAGTCGCCGTCGGATCCCTGCTGCGCATGCGGCTCTCCGCCGACCTTCCGGCGCACACCCGCGCCGCCGGGCGGGACCTGCCCGCCCGGCTGCGCGCTCCCTTCACCGACTCCCTGCTGTCCGTCTCCGGCGACAGCCTCGCGCGGCCACCGGCTCCAGCCGGTCTGTCCGCGCCCGAGAGCGACTCCTTCACGGCCTTCGCCGACAGCGTCTTCCAGCAGGCGTTCCTCAGCGCCTGGCGCACCACGATGACGCTTCCGCTCGTCGTCCTGCTGCTCTGCTGCCTCATCAGCCGAGGGCTCGCTCGCCTCCCTTTCCAGGCGCCAACGCAAGGAAAGGGAAAGGAAATACCGATCGCATCGGGCAGCCAATAGCCTGACCGAGGGCTGAAAAACACAAGCCCGCCGTAATTCCCTTCCCATGAGACAGAGAAAGAAGGACGCCCATGCTGAACACCTCCCACCGGATCGCCCGGATCCTTTGCTCCACCGCTCTCATCGGCGCGGTCGGCGTCGCGGTCGCGGGTCCCGCGCAGGCGGCCGCACCGGCGCGCTCCGCGGAGTCAAGCACCGCGGCCCAGGGGCAGTACGTGCACTTCCAGGGCAAGCTCACGGCCGTGACGCCCGACCACGTCAAGGTCGCCACGGGTGGCACGGTCCTGACCGTGCTGCTCACCGGTGACGCCTACTGGGTCGGCCAGCTGACGGTCGGCGCCCAGGCCGACGTCACGGCCACGCTCAAGGACGGGGTCTACACCGCCAAGGTGATCGTCACCTGGTAAGGCTTCGCCGCTCGCCCGGGTATCCGCTCCAGCGGATACCCGGGCGTTTCCTTTTCCCAGCCACCCTTCAGGGAAATCAATTCCCAAGCCGCCGCAAGAAAAGTGAAACAAACTCAGTCGCGAAAAGAGCGTAAGGATATGTTTCGAGGTGTCAAATAGCTGCCTGGGTCCCGTACTTCATTTACCTCCACGGGATACCAGGCACCGACATCAAGGAGTGCGTGATGAGCAGATTCCAGAATCTCATGGTCAAGACGGCGTCCGTCGTCATCGGCCTTGTCGGCGTCGTGGGCGCCTTCGCTTCGACGGCGCAGGCGGCTGAGGCCAAGCACACGCCCGTCACGGCGATCAGCGCCCCGGCCGCCGACCGGGCCGCGAACGCGGCCGAGGTCACGAAGTTCTTCGGCAAGATCACCGCGTTCAAGGACGACTACCTGGAGCTCGCGACCGCGCAGGGCCAGATGCGGTTCAGCCTCCGGAACGGGGCCGAGTACTACGGCCCCATGCGCGTCGGCGTCTACGCGCTGGTGGAAGCCACGTTCACCAACGGCGAGTGGTACGCCAAGAAGATCGTCGCGCGTGCGTAGCCGACGCGTCCCCCGACGCGGCCCCTGCCGGAGCACGCTCCGGCAGGGGTGCACGCATGTCCGCCGCGCCCCGCTGAGCTGGACCACCGGTGTTCAGCTGGACGGGCCGTCGCCGAGGCGGGCGTCGAGGGCCCGGGACACCTCGGCGCGGTGGTCGACGCGGAGCTTCTTCAGCGTCCGGGCGACGTGGTGCTCGACCGTGCGCACCGAGAGGCAGAGCGCCTGGGCGATGTCGCGGTTGCTGGCGCCTTCGGCGAGCAGGCGGGCCACTTCGGCCTCGCGTGGCGAAAGGCCTTCTCCATAGCCACGCCGTCCCGGTGTCGCGGGGCGCTTGGCGCCCGCCTGGCGCAAGGCGCGCTGGCAGCGGGCGATGTCGGCGGTGGCGCCCAGCCTGCTGTAGGTGTCGAGCGGTCCGGCCAGAGCGGCGGCGTCCAGCTGGGCGCCCGGACCGCCGCGGCACCACGCGAGCAGTTCCGCGGCCCGGGCCGCGGGGTAGGGCCTGCCGATGGTGGTCCACTTGTCGTGGGCGTCCTGGAACCACTGCGCCGCGCCCTCGGGGTCGGTGTCCTGGGCAAGGACTCCGCGAGCGACGCAGAGTTCGGCGTCCGCGGCCGGGGCGACATGGCTGACGCGCGCCTCCAGGGCCTCCTCCACCAGGCGCTGTGCCTCCTCGCGGTGACCGGTGGCCAGGCCCGCGCGGGCCGCCGCCTGGATCACCCCCAGCGGCTTGTACCAGATCCCGGAGGACCGGAGCAGCCGGATCGCGGGGCCGAGCGCTGCCCATGCCTTGTCCGGTTCGTCGCGGGCGAGGTGGACTTCGGCGGTCGCGGCCGCGGAGTGCAGGGCGCACACGGTCCCGCCGATGCGCTCACCCGCGTGGCGGGCGAACTCCAAGTGCTCCATCGCCGTGCCCCACTGCCCCTTGCAGATCGCCAGGCTCCCGCCGATCAGGGCCTGTTCCCGCTGCGCGATCGCCATGTCGGGGCAGGTCGTGTTCAGCTCGTCGAGGCGCTCCTCGAGGCCGGACCACGCGCCCGCGAACCAGTCGAAGCGCAACAGCTGGGTCCGGGCGAAACACTCCAGGGACGGGTTGACGCCGTCGGCGGTGAGACGGGCCGCCTCGCGCAACAGCGCCCCCGCACGCGCGTCCTCCCCCCGGTTCAGCGCGTTCGATCCGACGTTGTACAGGGCGATGAGGCGCTGCCGGTGCGTCTCGGGGTGTGCGGAGGACCGCGGGACGGCGTCGACCAGGTCCCAGAGGCGGGCATGGCCCTTCCTCGACAGCAAGTGCAGCTTCGCGCTCTCGAGTTCGGCGATCCGCTCCTCGTCCGCACAGCCCTCAAGGGCGCGCTCGGCCCGGCCCACCCAGCGGTCGAGCTCGGCGGGCGTCTGGGTCCGCTCGTAGTAGATCGCGCTGAGCATGCCGGACGCGGCGAGCGAGGGCCACGGTTCGAGTTCTTCCAACGCCGTCATCAGCTCGCGGTACGAGGCCACGTCACCGGCGTGGTTCATGAGCACCGCGGCGAGCGTGAGCCGCACCCGGCCGCGGGTCTGGACGGGGAGGGTGGAGTCGTCCACGAGCCGCCGCATGATGGCGAGATGGTGGGCGAACCGGGTGAACTTGTGGGCGATGTCGCAGAGCGCGAGCGCGACGCGGGAGCGGACCTCAGGCCGCACCCCCTCCTCGCCGAGGATGCCGTGCAGGAGCTGGGAGGCGATGCCGTCGTCGCCCACGGTGACCGCTTCGCGGGCCGCCTCCTCCGCCTCGCGCAGCCACGCCTGTCTGTCCCCGACCGCTTTGGAGTGGTGGGCGATCTGGACGAGCGCGGGCTGCCGCTGCCCGCGCAGGGCGCTGTGGGCCCGCTGGTGCAGGCGCAGCCGTCTCGGGCCCGGCAGGTCTCCGTACACGGCTTGTTGGGCGAGCACGTGGCGGAAGGCGTAGGTGGCGGGTGCCGGCTCGTGCAGCAGGGAGCGGTGGAGGGCTTGGGTGAGCGCGGCCGTGGCCTGTTCGGCTTCCAGTCCCGCGACTTCCGCGAGGACGTCCTGTGCCGCGGGCACCGCGAGGACGGCCGCCGCCTCCACCAGGTGGGCGGCGGGCTCGGGCAGTTCGGCGAGGCGCTCGTGGACGGCTTCCCTCAGGGAGCGTGGCGCCGGTGACCTGCCCAGGAACTCCATTTCCTGTTCGAGGCCTTGCGAGGTGCTTCTTTTGCGCCGGTCAAGGAGCGTGAGGAGGTCCTCCTCGACCACTAGGGGAAGTCCGGCGCTGCGCCGGAAGAGCACCCGCCCCAGGGAGTGGCCCGCCACTCGCCCTACGACTCCGGAGGCCAGCGCGGTGACTTCGCGCGCGCTGAGCGCCTGGAGCTGGATCTCGCCGCCCGACACGCCGATCGGCCGCCGGTAGGCGCTGCCCAGGACCGGTTCGGTGGGCGGCAGGTCCTCCGCGCGGTAGGTCAGGACGAGGCCGAGCCCGCCCGGGGGTTCGCGGGCGATGAGGAACAGCAGTTCGCGCGTGGCCTCGTCGGCCCAGTGCATGTCCTCGATGACGAGGACCACCGGTTCGACCGCGCGCAGTACGGCCCGGATGCCGAGGAGGAGTCGGAGGCGCTCGGGCATGGCCGACGCGGGCTGCCGGGAGTCGTCGAGGTGGGGGGCGAGGGTCGGTAGGTAGGCGGCCAGCGTCGCGGTTTCGGGAGGCAGCAGGCAGTCCGGCGGGAGGTGTTCAGCCGCCTTGCCGATGGCTTCGAGGACGGGGCCGTAGGGGAAGGGCTCGCGCAACGGGTGGCACAGCCCCGTCGTCACCTTCGTACCAGCAGCTGTCAGAAGCTGTTGTGCCTCGCCCACCAGCCGTGATTTTCCTGATCCGGCCTCGCCCTCGACCATGACGACGGAGGGCAGGCCTCGAAGGAAGGTGACGAGGTCTTCGAGCTCCCGCTCGCGGCCGACCAGAGTGAAGCCATTTTTCCGCATCCCCGAGATGTCCGCGGAAGTCACCGACTGAACCACCGGTTCTCGTCCTCTGCAGGGTGTTCACGGGCGCACCCGCCCGCCACCAAACCAGACGTCCAGCTTAGCCAGTCCGGCCGTCGTCATGCGACCCGTTTCCGGGCGCGCGGAAGCGAATCCGGACACGCCGTCGCGCCCCCAGCGCCCAACGGTCCGACGCGCGAGCGCCCCCGATATGCGTGCTGTCCGCCACGCATCGCGGGCTGTCCACCGCGCGTTTAGGTGGCGTCCCGCATTGAACCCCTATTTATCCGCGCGGTCCTCTGGATGTCGACAGGCGCGATCCCCCACAGCTCCGCCCAGCGGAACCGAGGAAGCAGAGAGATGACTCCGTTCTTCGACCACGTCGGCAACGTGGCAGTGCAGACCAGGCCCGTGCACAGCACCCGGTCCGAGACCGGGCGGGCCGAGACCGGGCGGGCCCGGCACCCGCACGGCGCGGAGCCCTCGGCGACCGCCCCTGACCAGTCCGAGCGCCAGGCCGAGCGCCACGCCGAGACCGCCCGCGCCGACGGCGGCCACCAGCCGGGGCGTGCACCGCGACGGACGACGGAGTTCCAGACCCTGCGGCTCAGGCTGCCCGCCGCCGTCAGCGCGGTGCCCGGCGCCCGCCACCGGGTGCGCCGCTCCATGGTCGAGTGGGGGTGGGGCGACCAGGCGGACACCGTGGAACTCCTCTTCTGCGAACTCCTGTCCAACGCCGTCAAGCAGACGCCGACACGCTCCCGGACCGACTTCCGAAGCCTCTCCTGGACCGGCTCCCGGCACGACTCCCGCACCGGCTCGCGGACCGGCTCGCGGACCGACTCCCAGACCGAGGAGATGGTCGAGGAGACGGTCGAGGTCAGCATCCGGCAGGCGCACGGATCGCTCGTCGTCACGGTGGACGACTCCGGGTGCGAGGGCGTGCCCGCGGTCGCCGACCGCCGCGTGGGCGACCTCGCCGAGAACGGCCGGGGCCTGCTCCTGGTGGAGGCGCTGGCCTCCGCGTGGGGCTGCGGCCGGACCCAGAAGGGCACCAGGACCTGGTTCACGCTGGACCTCCTCGGCCCTGGACCCCACTGAACGCAGCGAAGAACACACGTCCCCCAGCGCCCCAGGAAGACACATGATCCGTACTCCCGCACCGCTTCCCCCGGGGCCCGCCCGCCCCGCGGGCCCGCCCGGACACACGCGGCAGGCCGTGCCCCCCGCGTCGCCGGGCCGTCGGAGCATCCACCGCACGACGGGCGGCGTTCCGACGCTGCGCTGGCCGGAACAGGCCGCCGTGGTCCACCAGTTGCGTCTGCGCAAGGCGCCCCGGCTGCTCCTGGTGCTTCCCGGGGAGCAGCCGCCGAGCACCCTGGACCCGCTGGAGGACTGGGTCCGGCTGCCGGTCGACGAGAGGGAGCTGCGGGTGCGCTGCGACACCTTGCGCGCCAGGGCCTCGCTGCGCAAACCGGTGATCGACGCGAACGACGTGCTGCGCTTCGCCGGGCGGCACGTGCCGCTCGCGGCGGGCGAGGCGGCGATCGCGCGTCTGCTCATCGAGTCCTACGGGTCGGTGGTCAGCCGGGAGGTGCTCGCCGCGGGCGTGTGGCCCGACGACGACACCGGTCGGCGCAACGCGCTGGACGTCAGGATCTCGCGTACGCGCCGCCGGGTCGCCCCACTCGGTTTGCTCATCAAGACCGTGCGGCAGCGGGGCTACCTGCTCCACGCCGATCTCGACGAAGGAGCGGTATGAACGCCGACGCCCCCACCCCGGTCGCGGGGCAGGGCCAGGGTGCCCGAGGCGACGGCCGGGAAGACCCGGGCGGCCCCGGCGGAACCCTGGCCCATGTGGCGCGCCGCAACGCGCGGCTGTGGCCCACGGCGCCCGCCCTGCGCTGGCGCGGCCCCGGCGGCGACCCGCACCACCTGACGTACGCCGAGGCCTGGGACCTGAGCGAGGGCACGGCGCGCGGCCTGCTCGCCCTTGGCCTGGCTCCGGGCGACCGGGTGGCGGTGCTCAGCGCGCTGCGGCCCGAGTGGACGACGACGCTCCTCGCGGCCGCGGCGTCGGGCCTCGTCGTGGTGTCCCTGCTGCCCTCCACGGTGCCCGAGGAGATCGTCCATGTGCTGGGTGACTGCGGCGCACGGGTGGTGGTGTGCGAGAACGAGGCGCAGCTGGCGAAGGTCCGGGCCGTCTGGCACCGCCTGCCCCACCTGGGGCACGCCGTCCTGATGGACGCCCCGCCCGGCACCGCGCGCACCACGCCCGCCGAGCACCCCGCGCCCACGCTGACCCTGGACGCGCTGCGGGCCCGGGGCCGGGACGGCGTCTGCGCGGCGGAGCTGGCACGGCGCTCGGACGCGGTGCGCGCGGATGACCTGCTGGTCATCATCTACACGTCGGGCACCACGGGCCCCAAGAAGGGCTGTGCCCTCAGCCACGGCAACTACGTCAGCGTCCTGCGGGCGCACCCGAAGCCGCCCCGCGAGGCCCCCGCCGACGACACCAACGGAACGGTCTTCGTCGTCACGGGGCCGCACACCATCGCGATGCTGATGCAGGTCCTGGCCTGGTGGTCCCGGTACACGCTCGTCTTCCGCCGGGGCGGCCTTGACGACAGCCTGGCGGAGGAGATCCGCGCCGCACGGCCGCAGATCCTGCCGCTCGTCCCGCTGGCCCTGGAGCAGATCTACGGCTCGGTCCTCGCCTCCTGGCCCGAGCAGGACGCGGCCTTGATCGTGGAAGCGGCACGGGCGGGCCTGGACGCACGGGAGCGCGTCCAGCGCGGCGAGAGTCTGCCGCCCCGCCTGCAAGAGTGGTTCGACGCCACGGAGAAGTCCCTGTTCGCCAAGGTCCGCGCGCACTTCGGGGGCGCGCTGCGCAGGGTGACGGTATCGGGCGCGCCGTGCTCCCAGGAGATCCTCTCCTTCTTCCTGGGCTGCGGAGTCCCCCTCGTCGAGTGCTACGGAATGACGGAGACCGCGGCGGCCGCCACCACCAACACCCC
Organism: Streptomyces sp. NPDC043996; assembly: GCF_056435225.1. Taxonomy (NCBI): domain Bacteria; kingdom Bacillati; phylum Actinomycetota; class Actinomycetes; order Kitasatosporales; family Streptomycetaceae; genus Streptomyces; species Streptomyces sp. NPDC043996. The sequence continues at coordinate 371,396 of NZ_JBWKEY010000004.1, forward strand.
TGACGCCTACCGCCTGGGGACCGTGGGCAGGCCCCTGCCCGGCGTCGACGTCACCCTCGCACCCGACGGGGAAGTCCTGATCCGAGGGGGCAATGTCTTCCGCGGCTACTGGGGCTATCACGAGGACGCGTTCGGCGCCGTGCGCGACGGCTGGCTGCACACCGGGGACCTCGGCAGCATCGACGCGGACGGGTATCTGACCCTCACGGGACGCAAGAAGGAACTGATCCAGCTGTCGCACGGCGTGGCGGTGACACCGCACCCCGTCGAGAGCGCGCTGCGCACAAGTCCGCTGATCTCGCACGCGGTCGCCTACGGCGAGTCGAAGCCCCATCTCGTGGTCCTGCTGACGCTCGACGAGCGGTACGCCCAGAAGTGGGCGGCCGAGCGTCGGCTGCCCACCGACATCGCCCGACTGGTCCGTGATCCGGTCCTGCTGGGGGAGCTCACGCGGACGCTCGACCAGGCGAACGCCACCCTTCAGGAGTACTACCGAGCCCAGTCGTTCCTGGTCCTGGAGCGCGATCTGTCGTTCGCCGAGGGTGAGTTGACCGTCTCGATGAAGGTCGCGCGGCACGTCGTCCACGCGCGGTTCCACGACGCTCTCGAGGCCCTCTACCGGTCTCCGAGGCCCCTCACCGGGTGAAGCCGATGTCCTGGTAGACGACGGAGGCGAAGCCCTGGGCGCCCAGGTTGGCGAGCGTGCGTTTCGAGGCGACGATGCCCGGCTCCTGGTAGAGGGGGATGGTCGCCGCCTCCCGCCAGATCAGGCGGTCGGCCCGGTTGATGGCGTCGATGGCCGCGCGCTTGTCCGTCCGGGTCGCCGCCTCGTCGAGCAGCGCGTCGATCCGCGACGTGCCGGTCCGCGCGAAGTTCAGCTGGATGTCCTTCCCTTGGGGCTTGACGTAGATGCTGCGGCTGACCGACACGGGGAAGGGCCTCTTGGTCCAGCTGAAGACCGACAGGTCGAAGGTGCCCGGGATGATGTGCCGCTCGAAGAGCGCGTTCTCGGGAACGAACGTGAGTTTCACCCGGACGCCCACGTCGCGGAGCATGGCCTGGATGACCCGGCCCTCGTTCCGCGCCACGTCGTTGCCGCTCATGGCCAGGTAGTCCAGTTCGAGCTTCCGCCCGCCCTTCTCCCTCACCTCGCCGTCGAGTCGCCAGCCCGCGGCGGCGAGTTCCGCGCGGGCCGCCGCGGGATCGTAGGTGCCGATCCGGCCCGCGTTGTCCTGGTAGCCGTCCTGTTGGGGCAGGAGGAAGTGGTTGCCGAGCGGCCGTGTGCCGGCCGCGACGCCCTGGAGCGCGACCTGGGTGATCCTCCGGCGGTCGATGGCCCGCGCCAGGGCCCGCCGGACGCGGGCGTCCTTCAGGAAGGCGCTCTGCCCGTTCATCGTCAACTGGTGCTGGCTCGGGCTTCCGGCCCGGAGGATCTGCGCGTGGGGTGTGTCGCGCGCGGAGCGGTACGCGGCGGCCTTCGCCCCGACGTCGAAGAAGTCGACCTCTCCGTTGGCGAAGGCCCCGGCGTGGGCGCTCGGGTCGAGCGCCCGGAACACGATCTTGTCCAGTACGGGAGCGTTCCCCCACCAAGCCTTGTTGCGCACCACCGTCAGCGTTTTCGCGGTCTCGTCCCGGTGGGCGAACGTGAACGGGCCCGCGGTGACGCTCGCCTCGCCCCGGAATCCGTTGTTGAAGCCGTCGGCCGTGCGGATGACGGACGCCGGGTACAGCGGCGTGAACAGCGAGCGCCACTCGCCGAACGGCCTGGCGAAGTCCACGGTGACCTCACGGTCTCCGCCGGGGCCCCGGGACACCTTCGTGATCAGCTCGTAGCCGGTGTGGGACACCGCGTGGAAGGCGGCCCGCCTGCCGTTCTGCGCTCTCCAGTTGGCCTGGAAGTCCCGGTAGGTGATCGGGGACCCGTCGGTCCAGCGCGCCTTGTCGTTGATGCGGTAGGTGACGTGCTGCCGCCCGGCCCGCACCCGGGACGCGGCGGAGGCCAGATAGTCGGGGTCCGGCGTGACCCGGCCGCGTGCGTCGCTCTTCATGATGATGGGCATCATCGACTCCACGACGCGCCGGGTGTCGATGTGTCCGCCGTCGAGATGGCGGACGTTGAGGTTGTCCTGGATCACGGTGACCGGCCAGTTGAGCGCGCCTCCCTGCGTCAGGTCGGCACGGTCGACGGGGTTGACCTGACTGGCCGCCGGTGGCTTCGACGAGGGCTTGTCCTGGCTGGTGGAGCACGCGCTGCCGAGCGAGGCGCAGACCGCGGCCGCGACCACCGATGTGAGTACCGTGCGAGCAGGGCGCATAGTGCCGCCTCCTGTGGGTGTGACTACCGGGTCCCGCCGCTCCGGGCCGGATGGGCTGCGCGGAGGTCGGCGGCTGCTGGCGGCCCTCAACCGGGGGCCTCCTGCGGGCCCGCGAAGTGACAGGCCGCGGTGTGGTCCCCTCCCTGTGCCGACGGCATCGGGTCCTCGTGCTCACAGCGTCGGCGCTCCTCGGCGGCCAGGCCGGGGTAGCGGGGGCAGCGGCGCCGGAAGCGACACCCGGCGCGGGTGTCCGCCGGTCCCGGCGGCTCGTCGAGCAGCGGCAGCCGGGCTCTGGCCCGCTCGAGGCGCGGCTCGGGCCGCGGCACCGCGGAGAGCAGCACCCGTGTGTACGGGTGGCTTGGCCGGGCGAGGACGGTGGCGGCGGCTCCGGCTTCGACGACGCGCCCGCGGTGCATGACGGCGACGCGGTCGGCGAGATAGGCGGCGACGGCCAGGTCGTGGGTGACCAGCAGGCAGCTGAGGCCCCGGTCCGCCGTCAGCGCGCGCAGCAGGTTGAGCACGGTCGCCTGCGCGGAGACGTCGAGCGCCGCGACGGGCTCGTCGAGCAGCAGCAGCTTCGGCCGCGGGGCCAGCGCCCGCGCGATGCCGACCCGTTGGGCCTGGCCCCCCGAGAGCTGTGCGGGGAACCGGCCTCGGAGCTCGGGGCCGAGGCCGACGAGGGCGAGCAGGCCCGCGACCTCGCCGGTGCTCGCCTCGCGCGTCCAGCCGTGGGCTCGCAGCGGCTCGGTGAGGATGTCCTCGACAGTCATGCGCGGGTCCAGGGCGGCGAAGGGGTCCTGGAACACCATCTGCGCCTCGCGACAGGGCTGTTGCCGTCTGCCGGGCGTCGCACGGCGGATGTCGTGACCGGCGACCAGCACCTCGCCCGCCTGGTAGTGCCTGTGGGGCGGCGTCGGTTCCAGGACCTGGCGCAGCAGGGTGGTCTTGCCGCTGCCCGATTCGCCGACGAGGGCGAGGGTCTCGCCTTGCCTGATGTCCAGGCTGACGTCGTCCACGGCCCGCACCAGGCCTGTCCGGGGCCGTCGCGGCGTGGACCGGCGGGCCGGGTAGTGGTACGCCACCCGGTCCATCCGCAGGACCACGGGCCGCTCCGCGCGCGGCGGCTCCCCGCTCCGGTCGGGGCTCGGCGCGACGGGGGTCGGCACATCCCCTGTGCGGACTGGCCCCCAGGGCTGTCCGGCCTCCTGCCGCCGCCCGATCTCCTCGCCGCGCAGGCACGCGACCGGATGGCCGACGCGGCTGCGGGCCTCCAGAGGGGGCTCTCCCTCCCGGCAGGCGTCCATGACCAGGGGGCAGCGCGGCGCGAACGAACAACCCGGGGGCACGGACAGCGAGTTCGGCGGGTTTCCCTCGATCGGGGTCAGGGTGCGCTGGTTGGTCTCCAGGCGGGGCACCGCGCCGAGCAGTCCGATCGTGTACGGCATCCGAGGCTGCTCGTAGACGTCGTCCACGGGTCCCTCCTCGACGAAGCGTCCCGCGTACATGATGTGGATGCGGTCGGCGAGGCCCGCGACCACCGCCAGGTCGTGCGTGATGATCACGACGGCCGCTCCCGTGGCTGTGCGCGCCGTGCCGATCAGGTCCAGGATCTGGGCCTGGGTGGTCACGTCGAGTGCGGTCGTGGGCTCGTCGGCGACGATGACCGCGGGGTCGTTGGCGAGGGCCATGGCGAGGGCGACGCGCTGGCGCATCCCGCCGGAGAGCTCGTGCGGGTAGGAGTCGATCCGCCGCGCGGGATCGTGCAGGCCCACCAGGCCCAGGAGTTCGACCGCCCGGCGGCGCGCCGCCGTCCTGGAAAGACGCTGGTGCACGCGCAGGGCCTCCACGATCTGGTGTCCGACGGTGTACACGGGAGTCAGTGAGGAGAGCGAGTCCTGGAAGACGATGGACAGGTCGTTGCCGCGGATGCGGCACAGACCGGTCTCCTTGAGCGACAAGAGGTCCTGGCCGCGCAGCCGTACGGAACCGCGGACGTCGGCGTGCTCGGGGAGCAGGCCGAGCACGGCCGACGCCGTGACCGACTTCCCGGCCCCGGATTCCCCGACGATGGCCAGCACTTCGCCGGGGCGCACGTGAAAGGACACGCCCCGCACGGCGTGGACGGTGCCGCCGGAGCTCGGCAGGGAGACGTGCAGGTCCCGTACCTCAAGGACCGGCGGGACGGGGGAGCGCGTCGGCGCGGTCCCGGGGTGGGCGCCGTCGTCGGTGGTGGCGCGCCTGGTCGAGGCCCGCGCGCCTCTCGTCTCCCCTGCCCCCGGGTCGAGCGCGTCGCGCAGTCCGTCGCCGATCAGGAACAGCGACAGGCACAGCAGCAGCAGACATCCCGCGGGGAAGCAGAAGAGCCAGGGGTACGCCATCGCGTCCGGTGTTCCCTCGGCGATGAGCGCCCCGAGGGACACCTCCGGTGCCCGCACCCCGAAGCCCAGGTAGGCGAGGCCCGCTTCGGCGATCACGGCGGACCCGAACTGCAGCGTCGCGTCGATGATCAGGTAGGAGGCCAGTGCGGGCAGCACATGGCGGCGGACCACCGTCCGGCCGGGCAGACCGAGGTAGCGGGCCGCCCGCACGAAGTCGCGCCGCTTCAGCGACCGCGTACTGGCACGTACCGCACGCGCGCTGATCATCCAGCTGAACGCCGAGAGGAACACGACCAGCAGCAGCCAACTCGCGTCCTCGATGACCGGCGAAAGGGCCGCCACCAGCAGAAACCCCGGCAGCACCAGGAAGAGGTGGATGCCCCCGAGCGCCACGCGGTCCGGCCAGCCCCCGGCATAGCCCGCGACGGTCCCGATGACGATGGCGAGCGCCGTGGAGAGGATCGCGGTGAGCAGGCCGATGACGAGGGATCGCTGGGTGCCCCGCAGGACCAGTGCGAAGACGTCCGCTCCCGCGCCGTCGGTGCCGAAGGGATGGTCGGCGCTGGGGGGTTGGCGCAGGGCCAGGGGGTCGAGGTCGCTGTGGTCCCAGGGGTGGAGCAGGGGTGCGCCGTAGGCCAGGACGGCGAGACCGGTGAGCAGCACCGCGCCGGCGAGCGCCGCCGGGTGCCGCCGCAGCGTTGCGAGGACCCGCACGGCGCGGCGGCCCGTGCCCCTGGGTCCTGGCGCGGCTCCCCGGGCCTTGGTCAGCAGGGCGCCGGGGTCGGGGAGCGTGCTCATGCGATCCTGCTCCTCGGGTCGAGTACGAGGTGCAGGACGTCGGCGATCAGGCCCGCGACGAGCACCAGCGCGGCGGTGAACAGGCCGACCGCCGCCACCACGTTGACGTCCTGGGCGAGCACGGAGTCCACGAGCCACTCCCCCATGCCGTGCCAGCCGAAGACCTTCTCGATGAACAGCGCTCCGGTGAAGGTCAGCACCGCGTTGTACGTCAGCAGCGGAAGCAGCGGCAGGACCGCAACCCGCAGCGCGTGCCTGCGCAGGGCCGTGCGCCGGGAGAGGCCCTTGGCCCGGGCGGTGCGCACGAAATCCTCGTGCAGCACATCGAGCATGGTGTTGCGCTGGTACAGGCTGAACAGCGCGACTTGGAACGCGATCAGCGTGATGCTCGGGAGGAGGAGGTGCTGGGCTCTGCTGAGGAGCCGGTCCCCGGTGCCCGTGGCCTCTGGCGCGTACTCTCCGGTGTACTCCAAGAGGCCGCTTCCCACCGCTTCGTTGATGTGCCTCGCCCCGAGCTGCAGCGCGAGCGCGATGACGAAGACCGGAGTGGCGAGGACGGCGAAGGAGGCCAGCGTCACGGCGCGGTCGCCCCGGCGCTCGCGGAGGGTGGCGCTCCAGGCGCCGAGCAGGATTCCGCCGACGGAACCGATCACAGTGGCGATCAGCACGAGACGGGAGCTGGTCGCGGCGCGGCGCAGGAATTCGGGGCTCACTTCGGCGCCGGACACCGTGCGGCCGAGGTCTCCGTGGACGGCTCCCCGCGCCCAGCGCGCGAACCGTTCGGCGACCGGGGTTTCGGGGTTGAGGTTGTAGGCGTTGAGGACGGCGTCGATCTCGGCGGGTGACGGTGGCGGGTTGCGGTCGGCGTAATGGGATCGCGGGTCCAGGCTCAGCGCGGCGAGCACATAGGTGCAGGTGACCGCCACCAGTACCAGCACGAAGGTGGTGCCCAGTCGCCGAGCGCAGCAGCGAAGCACGGACGGGACCCCTCGATTCGACGTCTCCTGGAACGACCGAATGGCGCCTGCCCTAAGGCCGGTTCACAGGCCGGGACGTGAAAAGCGTAGCCAGTTCCCCGTCAGTTGCGACGCCCGTCTGAGAACACGTACCCATGGGGGGCACTTTTGAGAATCGACCGCACACCAGGAGCACAAGGCGCGATCATCCCATTCCCTTTCCCGGGGGGAATGCCTGTTCGCACCCTGACGCCGAATTCATGGCCAAAGGATGGGCGTACCACTGTGCGTCCGGTATCGGGGAGGCGATCTCACGGAATTCGGGAACGGGCCGTCACCGTGCGTCGCGCAGGTGGAGGAGATAGGTCGCGGTGTGCGCGACGGCGGGGTCCTCGTCGTGCGACAGCTCGACGAGGGCGTGTGTGGCCGTGGTTCCCGGGATGTCCGCGAGTGCCTGGGTCAGCCGTCCGCGTGCGGGCGCGGCCGTGGTGGCGTGGGCGAGGCGCTCGACGAGGGCGGCCGCGATCCGGTCCGCCGTCGCGGTGTCGCTTGCCAGCACGCTCAACGCGTCGGCCGCGTCCGTGTCGTTCCTCCCCGCTACGACCATGTCGATCAGCGTCGGGATCGCGTCGGCCACGCCGCGGGTCCCGAGCGCCAGCGCCGCGGCCCCGCGGACCGCGGCGTCGGCGTGGGCGAGGGCGGTCCGCAGCCGTGCGGTGGCCTCGTCACCGGGCAGTGCGGCGAGGGTCTGCGCGGCGCGCTCCCGCACCGCGGCGACGGGTGAGCCGAGGCCCTTGGCCAGGAGTTCCGCGCCGCCGTCGCCCGAGCGCGCGAGGGCCCAGCGAAGGGCTCCCGCCACGTTCGGCACCGTCTCGCTCAGTACCGCCTCGACCAGGGCCTCCACCGGCACCGGCACCTCGTCGCCCGAGGCGAGGGCCGCCCGCTGGCGGGCGTCGGGGCTCTTGGACCCCAGCGCTTGCAGGAGCGCGACGACCTGAAGGGCGTCCTCCCAGCTGGCGGGTTCCGCCGCGTCGATCCGGCTGAGGCGTGTGAGCAGTTCGGTCTCCGCCGCGACGCGTGCACGCGTCTGGCGGATGAGGTCGCCGACGAGCGCCGAGGGCGTGAAGCCCGGGTCGTCCAGGGCGCGCCCGATCGCGCGCAGGGACAGGCCGAGCGAACGCAGGCTCTCGATGTGGAAGATCCTGCGGATGTCGTCACCGGAGTACTCCCGGTAGCCGGAGCCCGTACGGCCCGAAGGCCGCACCAGGCCGAGCGACTCGTAGTGCCTGAGCATGCGGGCGCTGACCCCGGAGCGCCGCGCCACCTCACCGATCAACACGCCTCATCGTCCCTCCTGTCCCGTCCCGCCGAGAGCCACGACGCGCTTCGCCTCGTTGATCGCGAACTCGAATCCGGCGTCCGGGTCCTCAAGCAGCCGCCGAGTGGCGAGCGCGTGCGCGCGCACCCGCGGGTCAGGGGCCATCGTCGCAGGCCGCAGGGCCGGCACAAGCACCTCCCCCAGCGCGACCAGGGCCCGGCTGAGGCTCAGCTGCGTCTCCCGCCCGCCCCGCCCGAGCTGCGTCGCGAGGACCGCGGCGAGCGCGGCCTCCTCGCCTTCCGGTACGAGCACGACCGCGGCTCGCCAGGCGCTGCGCGCCACCTCCTCGTCGGCGTCGGTCAACACCGCCCGAGTGATCACCGGCCACGCCCGCCGGTCCCCGATCTTGGACAGGGTGTGCAGGGCCTGGCTCCGTGCCTGCGCGTGCTCCGAACGGGCCGCGCGGAGCAGCCCGGGGAGCGTCATGGCCACCGGGTGGCGTACGAGCGCCCAGGTCAGCATGTCGCGGACGAAGAACTCCGGCTCGATCGCGCAGCGCTCGATGAGCTTGTCGACGAAGCGGACGTCAGGCGTCGAGCCGACCGCCAGAGCGGCCCGCAGCCGCACGGACGACCGCTCGTCCTCCAGCCCCCGAAGCTCCCGGACCACCACTGTCTCCCGCACCGGGCCCTGCCCCGGGCCCTGTCCTGTGATCGTCATCGGACCACCTCCTTGGCAAGCAGTGAAGGCCTTGTCACTGTGTCAAGGTCAAGCGCGGCCCGCGGCGCGAGCACCCGTCGCCTGCCGTGTGCCGGGGTGGGGAGGACCCATGGGCGAGAGCGATCCGCACATTCACGTGGCGTCGAGGCTGATCCGCCAGGAGGCCGCTGTCCGGAACGTGGTGGCGTCCACGTTCGATCTGGTCGGTGACCTGCCGAGCCGCGTCACTACGGGATGCGGCCTGCGGGTGCCGTACGCGATGACCTCTTCGCGTGCGGATCGTGTCACCTGCCCGGCCTGCCGTGAGCACGCGCGACGCGAGCACCTGCGCTTCGCCGCGGAGGTCGAACGCCTGAGCCGCATGCCGGGCTCCCCCATCAGCCCTGCCCAGGGGAAGCTGGCCGCGGACCGGCATCGCGGCCTCGCTCAGGGGTTCTCCGAGCCGGAGGGCTGAGTCCGTGGCGAGGGCACGATCGTCACCCGCCGGTTCCCGCCCCCTGCAGACCGCCCCGCTGCGAAGCACGCGGAACGGGGCACGCCGCGGAGATCGGAGGCAGCCGGTACCGGTCGCGACCGTGCCGTTCGACGAGGTGGATCTGGGCCAGCTCGTCCAGGAGCGCGTCCGCGGTCCGCTCCGGGACGCCCAGCGCGTCCGCCACGTCCGCAGGGCGCATCGGGACACCGGCGTTCCGGGCCAGCGCCTCGTGGAGGAGGGCCGCCGCTTCGGTGAGCCCTCGCAGCGACCAGGACATGACCGCGCCCAGGTCCGTGCTGTCCTCACCGAGCCGGAAGGCGCGCGAGGGTTCACGTTCCCCGCGGATCTCGTCCACGAGCCGCGCCAGGGCCACCTCGGGCCGCAGTGCCGCCCGTTCGGCGAGGATGCGCAGGGCGAGCGGCAGACCGCCGCACAGCGCGGCGAGTTCGCGCAGGGAGTCCGGCATGGCGCGGTGCCCGGGCAGCAGGTCTTTCAACAGGACGACGGCCTGTTCAGGGCCGAGCGGCGGCAGGGTCAGGCGCCGGGCGCCGTTCCTGACGACGAGGCCGCGCATCTGGTTGCGGCTGGTCACCAAGGTGGTGCCGGTGGGGCCCGGCAGCAGCGGGCGGATCTGCTCCGGGCACAGCGCGTTGTCCAGGACGAGCAGGGTCCGGCGCCCGGCGAGCGCGCTGCGCAGCAGGGCGCTGCGCTCGTGGGGGCCGGCGGGCAGTTCGTCCTGCGCCGCGCCGAGCCCCACCAGGAGGGCGCGTAACGCGTCGGCCACGCTCATCGGCCGGTCGGCGCTGAACCCGTTGAGGTCGAGATAGACCTGCCCATCGGGGAAGCGCTCCTGTCGCCGGTTGGCCCACCGGACGGCGAGGGCGGTCTTGCCGACCCCCGCGGGGCCGTCAAGGAGCAGCACGCGTCCGCTGCGGTCCTGCGCGCGGCCGCTCGCGTCGAGCAGTTCCCGGTCGAGGGCGGCCAGTTCGTCGGCGCGGCCGACGAAGGGCACGTCGTCGGCGGGGAGTTGCCGGGGCACGTACCGGCCGGGGACACCGGACCGGGTCCCGGGGCGTGCCGGGGCGGTCGCTGTGGGGCCGCCGGTCAGGATCCGTTGGTGCAGTTCGCGCAGTTCGGGGCCCGGGTCGACGCCGAGTCGCTCGCTGAGCAGCCGTCGGCACCTCTCGTACTCGCGCAGTGCCTCCGCCGGTCGCTCCGACCGGTGGAGGGCGAGGATCAGCTGGGACCAGAACCGTTCCTGGAGCGGATCGGCGGCCAGCGTGTCGCGCAGCCGCGGAATGTGATCGGCCGGGTCCTCCCGTTCCAGGCCGATCGCGATGCGGCGGTGGACGGCCCGCAGTCGCAGTTCCTCCAGGGAGGGGACGGCGTCCTGGTGCAGCGACGGCGCGTCGATCCCGGCCAGGGCCGGTCCCCGCCACAGGGCGAGGGCACCGTCCAGCGCCGCCGCCTCCGCGTCCGGCCCGGCCGCCGCCACGGCCGCGGCCCCGCGGGCCCTGTCGTGGAACTCGGTGATGTCGACCAGCACCCGCTCCGCGCTCAGCCGGTAGCCGCCGCGCCCCCCGTCGACCACGGACCGGGCCTCGTCATGGCAGCCGTCCAGGACCCGGCGCAGCCGCTTGACGTGCCCCCGGACCGTCGTCCGCGCGGCCGTCGGCGGCTCGTCCCCCCACAGCCGCTCCATGATCTCTTCCACCGGCACGACCTGCCCGTGCCGCAGGGCCAGGGCGGCCAGCAGAGCCCGTGGTCGCCCCTGTGGCACCGTCAGCCGCTGCGCTCCGCAGGTGACGTCCAGCGCGCCGAGCAGTCGTACGACGATCCTCTGCACTCGCCCGTCCCCCTCTTGCCCCCGTGGCGCGCCTCAGCAGGCGGCCCTCGTGTCCTCGGCGACCGGCGGTGTCAGCACCGTCGCCGGGGTACACACCGGGAAGTTACCGCCGACGGCCCAAGGGGAGTGACGGTCGTTCGACCCACATGTCGCGAACTGCCCTTTCTCCCGGGGCCTCGCGGCCCGCATCATGGACGGCGGTGACCACTGACTCCGCGGACTCCGGCAACCCTCCCGCCACCGCGGCGGAACGGGCCGCGGCGGGCCCGGGGCCAGGGCCCATGGAACGCGAGTTCCTGGGCTTCGCCCGGATGATGTCGGGCTGGCTGCGCCTGGTCGTGGTGAGTACGTGCGCCGTGCTCACCGTGGCGGCCATGCCGGTGGCCGACCTGCCGCTCGCGGTGGTGTTCGCCGCCGTGGCGATCGCGTGGTCCGTCGCCTACTTCCTGTGGCTGCCGTCCGCCCGGCGTACCCGTCTGCTCACCGCGGTGGACCTCACCGTGGTCACCGGCCTGTGCCTCACCCAGGCGTGCACGGTCCCCGCGGCCCAGGACCTGCACGGCAACACCTGGATCCTCGTCTCGGTGAGCATCGTCGTCGTCGGCTACCAGCTGACCCACCCGGGCGTCGCCGGAACGCTGGCCGGGTTCCTTGTCACCGGCGCCGACCTCGCGGGCGTCGTCCTGGACCGCCCCACGGCCTGGAGCGCCGCCCTGCCCAACATCCTGTGGCTGCTCGCCCAGTCCGCGCTCGCCTACACCTTCTACCAGCTCCTGCTGCGGCGCAGCCGCGCCGCCGACACCGCGGCCGCGCGGGCGGCCGCCGCCCGCCTCAGCTGGCAGGTCGCCGAGGCCCGGCGCGCCGCCGAGCGCGAACATCTGGCCATCCTGCACGACACCGCCTGCGCCACGCTGCTCATGGCCTCCGTGCCCGGCTCGCTGATCCGGCCCGAGGTGCTGCGGGCACAGGCCCGGCGCGACCTGGAGCGGCTCGCTCCGGAGCGGCGGCGGATGGACGACGTCGGCCTGATGGAGCTGCTCTCCGAGGAGATCTCGGCCCACTCCCTCCGCGTCGAGGCCCGCACCGACCCCGGCCTCGGGCCCGTCTGGCGACCGGCCGCCACCGCGCTGCGCGACAGCGTGGGCGAGTTGCTGCGCAACGTGGCCCGGCACGCGGGCGTCACCACGGCGGAGGTCCACATCAGCCGGGTCGGCCACCGCGCGGTCGTCGTCGTGAGGGACGGCGGGACGGGCTTCGACCCGGCGGACGTACCCGCTCACCGGCAGGGCCTCGCCAGGTCCGTCATCGGGCGCATGCACGCCGTCGGCGGCCGGGCCACCGTCGAGTCCGCCCCCGGCGAAGGCACCACCGTGCGTCTGGAATGGCCCCGTGGCTGACCCGTCGGCCGCGGCAACGGCCGCGGACACGGCCCCGAGCGGGGGCGAGCGGGCCATCGAGCCCGCCGAGCCCCTGGCGCGGCAGATCTCCGTGCGCATGCGCGACGGGCTGCACGTGGCGAGTCTCCTCACGGTCGGTGTCATCCACTGCGCCCTGGCGCTGCCCGTGCTCCTCAGCCATCTGGACACCTATCGCCGCCCCTGGCTGCATGTCGCCTGCTTCGCCCTGCTCAGCGCGGTCCTGGTGGCCGACGCCGTGCAGGAGCTGCGGGGACGGCGCCGGTCACGGCGCTGGGTGTGGACGATGGTGGCCGCCACCTTCGCCGCGTCCCTGACCGCGACCAGTCAGCTGCCCGTCGACGCCTATATGGGTGCGCACTGGTCGATCCTCGAAGTGGGCTGGTTCGGTGTCCTGCTGCTGCTCGACCGGCCCCGTACGACGACGTGGCTGTTCCTGGGCTGCCACATGGCCGCCACCGCCGCGCAGTTGCTGATCGCGGGGGTGCCCTCCCGGCGGGCGGCGGCCGGGATCGCCATGAGCTCGCTGGCCATCTGCGCGTTCCAGGCGTCGGCGGCGCTCGCGGTGCGGCTGCTGTCGGACCGGGCCACGCGGGCCAGTGCGACGCTGCGGGAGCAGGAACGGCTCCAGACGTCGGCGGAGGTGGCCGCGCACATCCACACCGACCAGCGGGCCCGCTACCGTGACCTGGACACGACCGTGCTGCCGCTGATCGCGGGGCTCGCCGAGGGGGCGATCGATCCGCGCGAGGAGTCGGTGCGGCGCCGGTGCGCGCTCGAAGCCGCCCGGCTGCGGCGGCTGTTCGCGGAGCACGACTACGCCGCCGACCCGCTCGTCCACGAGTTGCGGGCCTGCATCGACGTCGCCGAGCGCAACGGCGTCAGCGTGCAGCTCGCGGTGCGGGGCGACCCCGTCGCCGTGCCCCGGCCGGTGCGCCAGGCGCTGACCGAGCCGGTCCTTACGGCCCTGGCGGCGGCCCGGCGCACCGCCCGGACGACCGTGGTGCGCAGTGCCGGGCAGGTGCGGGTCGGCGTGGTCATCGACCGGCCGGAGGCGCAGCTCGCCGCGGCGGCGGGCCACGGTGTGCGCACGCGCGTGGTCAGGGACGAAGGGCGTCTGTGGGTGGAGTCCAGCTACGCGCTGCCCGACGCCGACGACGGCGCCGATGCCTCCGCTCAGAGTTCCTCCAGCGAGATCAGGCCGTCCTGAACCGCCTTCGCGACCAGGTTGGCCTTCGTGGTCGCGGGCCGTCCGGCGTTGGCGTACTTGATGCGCACCCGGTCCAGGTAGGTGTTCACCGTGCGCACGGAGATGCCGAGGCTCTCCGCGACCATGGCCTTGGACTCCGACTGGAACCACTCCAGGAGCACTTCGACCTCGCGGGCCGCGAGGTGCGGGCGCTCGCGCCGGGTGTCGCTGCCCAGCGCCCCGGCCAGCGCCGGGGGCGTGTACGGCACGCCGGCGGCCGCGGCCAGGGTGGCCCGGAGCAGATGGTCAACGCCTTCCGCCTTGGTGAGGTACGTGAACGCACCGATGTCCAGGCAGGTGAGCGCGGCCTGGGCGCTGTCCTGCATGGTGTAGACGATCACCTGGCGCTGCTGTCCGACGAGCTGGCGCAGTTCGGCGTAGGCGGGCAGCCCCATGCCGAGTTGGAGGTCGAGGATCACCACGTCCGCGTCTCCGCCGGGTCCCGTGGTCGCGGCGGACAGCGTCGCTCCCGTGGCCACCACCCGCACCTCGGGGTCGGTGGAGGCCGCGTACCAGGATGCGATGCCCGCGAGGACCACCGGGTGATCGTCGATCAGGGCCACGCTGATGGAACGGACTGACGTCATGGGCCCCCGCCTCCATGTCGTGCCGCACCGGTCGACTCATGCCGTGGTGACCCTACAAGCGGGGCCTGGCGTCAGGGGCGTCTTCCAGCCGTGGTCCGGCCACGGCCTGGTAGCCGATGAGCGCGGCGTACTCCGGTGCGGCGGCCAGGAGTTCACCGTGGCCGCCGACGGTCAGCGAGTCGCGGCCGACGAGGACGATCCGCTCGGCGCGCAGCGCGGAGGTGATGCGGTGCGCCACGACGATCAGCGTGCCGGGCCTGGAGCGGATGGCCCGCTCGGCACGTTCCTCGGCCACCGGGTCCAGATGGCACGTGGCCTCGTCCAGGATGACGACACGAGCGTCAGAGAGGTACACCCGGGCCAGCGTGATCAGTTGCCGCTCGCCCTGGGAGAGCGGTCCCGCGCCGGTGACCGGCGCGTCGTAGCCGCCGATGCGGCGCACGGTCTCCGCCAGGCCGAGCGCCGCCACCGCGTCGTCCAGGCGGTCGTCACCGGCCTTCGGGGCCAGCTGGGTGAGGTTCTCGCGGAGCGTGCCGGTGAATACGTACGACTGCTGCGGTACGACGGCGACATGGCGGCGCAGCTCCGTCTCGGCCAGCGTCGGCAGCGGCGTGCCGCCGAGTGCCACCACGCCGCTGCCGGGCACCTCGATGCCCGCGATGAGCATCGCCAGGGTGGACTTGCCGATGCCGCTCGGCCCGACGATCGTCAGGTGCGTGCCGTCGGGGATGTCCAGCGTGGCGCGGGTGAACAGCGGTTCGGCGAAGGGGCCGTAGGCGAAGGACACGTCTTTGAGCGTGATGCCGGTGCCGGTCATGGGGGCGGTGCCCGAGCCGGGCCGCGGTGGCACGTCGAGGAAGGCGGCCAGTCGGCGCAGGGTCACCGACAGCTCGAGGCCCATGTTGCCGACGGTCTGCACCAGGGCGTGCAGCGCGGGCTCGACGCCTTGGAGCAGATACACCATGGCGCCGACCAGGGCCCCCGGGGTCAGCAGCCCCGTCCGCAGGGCCCAGCCGGAGGACAGCAGGAGGGCCGCGAACGGCAGCCGCGCGCCGAGCGCGACGACGGCGACGCGGCCCGCCCCGGCGCGGGCGGCGGCCACCGCCGCCGCGGCCTCGGCGTCGACGCGGGCGCCCGCTGTGCGGCCCGCGGTCTCCCAGGCGCCGCAGGCGACGACGTCCCGCACGCCGGTGAGCTGCGGCCCGCTGCCGCGCGCGAGTTCCTCCTGGGCCTGGAGCAGGGCGACGTGGCGGCGCCTGAGCAGTGGCGTCAGGAGCGCCATCAGCGCACCGGCCGCCAGCACCGAGCCGCCCGTGACGGCGGCGAGCAGCGGGTGCAGGGCGAACAGGCCGACCACGGCGGCGACGACGCTGAAGGCGACCATGCGCAGCGAGAGGAGCAGCCCGGCGGAGATCTGGCGGACCAGCTCCACTTGGCGGGTCACCCGGGCGACGGTCGACACGTCGGCCGCCTCTCCCCCTTCGTACACGGCGCGGTGCAGCCCCGCCCGCACCACCTGCCGGGTCAGTTCGTCGCGCAGCGACTCCACGACGGCCGCCGTGTGCGGTATCGCCTGCCGCGTGCCCAGGGCGCCGACGATCAGGGCCGCCCCGTACGCCAGCAGGAGCAGCAGGCCGCGGCCGGGCCGGTCGGCGAGGAACCCGTGGTCGAGCGCCGCCGCGACCAGCGAGCCGGAGAGCAGCACCGGGAGCATCTCGACGAGGGACCACGCGGCCAGCGCCGCCAGGTTCCGCCGGTGGGAGCGCAGCAGCGCGAGCACGGTCCGCCGGACCACGGAAGGGGCGGGACGCGCCGGGTCGCCTGCCACTCAGGCCTCCGTGGTTTCCTGGCCGACGCCGAACACCGCCCGGTAGGCGGGGTCGGCGAGGAGCCGGTGGTGGGGGCCGACCGCCCGGACCCGGCCGCCTTCCAGCCAGGCGACGAGGTCGGCGGCAGCGGCGGTGGCGCTCCGGTGGGCCACGACCACGCGGGTGGTGCCGCGCAGCGACTCGTCGAGGGCCCGCACGATCTCGTTCTCGGTCGCCGTGTCCAGACTGGACGTGGCATCGTCGAAGATCACCACCCGGGCTCCGCGCGCCACCGCGCGCGCGAGCCCCAGACGCTGCAACTCCCCGCCGGACAGGCGCAGTTCCTCGACGGGCGTGTCATAGCGCCGTGGCAGGCGGCTGATGAATCCGTCGGCGCGGCTCGCCCGCGCGGCGGCCCGCACGGCGGTGGTGCTCACGGGCCGGTCGCCGTAGCCGATCATCCCGGCCACCGTGCCGCCGAGCAGATGGGGGCGTTCGAAGGCGTAGGCGATGGCCGCGCGCACCTCGGCCCGGTCCGTCGCGGCGAGGTCGGTGCCGTCCAGCCGCACCCGGCCCTCGTCCGGTGTCAGCGCGGCTCCGGCGACCAGCGCCAGCGTCGTCTTGCCCGCGCCCGAGGCACCGACCACGGCCAGCGTGCGCCCGGCGGGCACATCGAGGCTGACCCGGTCCAGTACGGTTTCGCCCCCGGCGCGCACGGTGACATCGCGCAACGCGAGCGCGCCGTCGCCCGGCGGCAGCGCCCCCCGTCCCACCGGGGGCAGGGGCGCGCCGAACACCTCCGCGAGGCGTTCGGCGGAGCCCCGTACCCGGCCCAGCTCGGCGAAGACCCCGACCTGGGACAGCAGTTGCATCGCGGACGTCAAGTAGAGCTGCGCGGCGACCAGTTGGCCCGGCGTGAGCCGCCCGGCCGCGACTCCGTACCCCGCGGTCGCCAGGACCGCGATCCGCAGGGCGGGGGCCAGGAGCGACAGGTACCAGCCCGCCCGGCGCTGCGCCTCCCAGAAGCCCGTCCCCGCGGCGCGCACCCGTGGGAGGGGTTCGAGGACCCGCCGCGCCTCCTGGTCCAGGGTGGCCGAGGCCCGGATGGTGCGGGCACCGGCGACCGCGTCGACGAACCGGTCGGCCAGCTCGCCGTGCGCCTGTTGGTAGGCGCTGGTCAGCGTCGTCGTGCGGCGGATGAGGAAGCGGGCGAGGAGGGCGACGACGGGGATGCCGAGGAGGAAGGCGAGGACGAGGCGCCCGTCGATGAGGAACAGCGCGACCAGTCCCCCGACGGCGGTGACGGCGCCGAAAAGGCCGCGCAGCAGGTTCGGCGCCGCGGCCCCGGCTTCCGCGGTGCTCTCGGTCGAACGGTTCAGGAGGTCGCCCGGGGTGAACCGGTCCCGCCCTGACAGGCCGAGCCGGAAGATCCGGGCGAAGGTGTCGTGCCGCAGGCGCGCCGTCGTGGCGGCCTTCATCCGGGCCTCGGTGATCTCCGAACCGGCCTCCGCGACGGTCTGGGCCAGCAGAGTTACGCAGACGAGCACGAAGGGAGCGGTGCCCGTGGCCCGGCCGAGCACCACGTCGACGGTGCCCGCCAGGGCGTAGGGCAGCAGCAGGCCGACGGCTGTCTCCGTCAGGTACCACGCCCCGAGGGCCGCGCACAGGCCCTTGTTCCGTCCGACCGTCGAGGCCAGCAGCCGGTCACTCGCGCGCATCGGGTTCCCCGTCCCTGTCGATGGCCACCGGGTGCGGCGAGCCGCTCGTGTCCTACGAGCTGTCACCGCACCCGGCTTCCTGCGGTTAGCCGTCCGTCAGCCGCTCTGCTTCCGGACGGGTACTGCGTACTCCCCGTTCCGGAAGAACCCGGTCTCCTCCGTAAAGGCTCCGGGCCCGTTGAGAGCGGGCGCTTCGTGGACGTCCCCCTCCATGGCTGTCACCTCGTTTTCGGAGACGGGTGGGCGCGTCGACGGCGGCGCGTGTCACAGCCACCTGTCGTAAAGCCAGACGAACTCTCGCCTGGTGGGGGGCCCGAAGATTCCGGTCTCCTCACTGAAAGAACCGAGTTCGACCAGGACAGGTGCGGCGTACGTCTCCTTCTCCATGTTGCTCACCTCCTTCCGGTGCGGGTGGTGTGCCGTCCCGCCGGTTTTCCGGCGGGAGCTTCGAGGGTGATGAGCCGGGTGTAGTGCGTGGCGTCGGTGGTCCCGTCCACCATCTCGCCCTCCGCCTCCAGCCAGGCGTGCGCGATGAACGGCGGGGCCTTGAGCACGCCCACGCACCAGGTCGGCCAGACTGACCGGGTCCGGCACAGCAGCGCCGTCGCGATCGACCGCACCAGACAGGCCCGCCCGCCGCGGCATCTGAGGCTGACCATGAGTACGGTCTCCCTGGCCAGGGACGTCTCCGCGACGGTGGCAGGACGCGCGCCGCGCCGCACGCGGAGCAGCACCGACCGGATCCGCCGGGGCGAGCGGCGCGCCAGCACCCGGGCGGCCGCCACGGCCATGTGTGCGGCAAGGCGGTGGCGCGGCGACACCACCATCGATCCTTCAGGCTGCAGGGGGATGCTCATCGGGACACCAGCCCGGCCGCGCGCAGCGAACCGATCAGCGCGTCGACGTCCTCGCGGGCCCGCTCCGCGCCGACCTCGTAGCGGTCGGTGAGCGCGGTGACCGCCTCGTCGGCGGTGGCGCCCCGCGCGAGGGCGGAGAGCACGAGGGCCGCGGACGCGCTGAGCTGCCAGTAGCGGCCGGTGTTCTCGTCCAGGACGACCAGGCCGTACTCGGTCTCGGTCATGGACACATGGTCATGAAGCCGCAGGCTCATGGGTGACCTCCTCGCTGTCGTCGCGACGGCCACCGGCGAGGTGATTGCGCGTGAACATGGCGCAGTTGAGGGTGGGGTCCAGGAAGGCGTCAGGCATCCCCATGTGCCCGGGGGACTCCCCGGCCGCGAGCGCGGGGAAGTCGATGATTCCGCGGGCGGTGAGCGGAGACTGTTCGATCAGGCCCAGGACGGTCGGCCAGTGATCGCGCAGCCCGCGGACCGCCTGGGGGCTGCCGCCCGTCTTCGTGCTCCGCCGCAGGAATTCATCGGGCAGGGCACCCCTCATGGCCGCCTTGATGAGCGGTTTGAACTCCAGGGGCGAGTGACGTTCCTCGTGGCGTACCGCGAAGCACGCCTCGACGATCCGGTCGTCGAAGAACGGCGCTTCGAAGGGCATGCCGAGCGTCGCGGCGAACTGCTGCGTCCCGCGCACGATCCGGCAGCCGTCCCGCACCATCGCCAGCTCCGCGTGGAGCGCCCGGTCGGCCCCCAGGGGCTCGGCGTCCGCGGCCCGCTGCCGCAGCCGGGTGAGCAGGGCCGCCGCCGCGTCGCGGCTCAGCCAGCGGGGCAGCGCGACCGCCTCGTCCCACGCCATCCCCAGGTCCGGCTTCGCCTCCCGGACCCGGCGTGCCGCGTTCACCGTCCGGCGCAGCCAGGCGCCGTAGCTCTCCCGGTCCAGCAGCTCCTTCACGCCCGGGAGCAGCGCACGGCCGTCGAGCAGCCGCGCGGTCCTGACGCGCCGCAGGGCGAGCAGCGGGCGGCGGCGGAACAGCGCGTGGTCCCACACGGGAAGGCCGCACAGCAGATGGTCGCCGCCGAGCCCGTTGAGGTACATTCCGGCGCCCCGCGCCGCAGCCCGTTCGATGCAGTAGCTGATGCGGGGCGCGGACAGATACGCCTGCGACGGTTCGTCGAGGCGCTGCCCGATGGCTTCCATGCCTTCGAAAAACTGCGGAGTGTCGTCCAGACTGACCGTGTCGTGGCGCACGTCCGGCATGCTCGGCAAGGCACGCCGGGCCCACACGAGATCCTCCCGGCCGCCGGGGTCGTCGTTGTACATGGTCGTCGCGACGAGGTCGGCGGGGCCCTGGGCCGCGAGCCAGCACAGCGGCGTCGAGTCCAGGCCGCCCGAGAGGTCGCAGTGCACGGTGCCGCCGTTCCTGGTCCGTGCGTCCACGGCGGCTTCGAGCGCACCGCGCAGCAGTTCGGCGCCCGCGCGGCGGTCGAGCTCCGGCTCGGGGCGCCGCCACCAGACCGTGGTACGGGCCCGGCGGCCGCCGTCACCCACGAGGAGGGCCGATCCCGGCGGTACGGCGGACACGCCCCGCCACATCGACCCCTCCGCCAGCGGATGCGGGAGCACCCGAAGGAGCCGGATCGCGAGTTCGGTGTCATCCAGCGGGAAGCCCCCGAGGTCCGCGAGCACGTCCGCCCGGTCGCAGGCCACGTGTACGCCGTCGATCACGGCGTGGAACACCCGGCGCAGCCCGCTGGCGGAGCCCTGCACCCGCAGCCGGTCGCCGTCGGCCGCGATCAGATGGAAACTGCCGGACAACGAATGCGCCAGGCCGTCAAGGACATCGGTGCCGGACGTACGCCCCAGCGCGCCGCGCAGCGATTCCTCGGTCGCGGACGAGACTCCGATGACCGCGGCTCGGGCGCCGCCCCGCTCGGCGGTCACCCGCTGAGCCGTCGGCGACCGGGCGAACAGCAGTGGGCGGCCCGAGGCATGACGGGAGATCAGATGTAGGTCCGGGGCGAGCCGCCGGGCGATACGCCCGGCACGCTCACAGTCCGGAAGTGCGACGAAGAACCAGCCGTCCACGATGACGAGACCTCCTGCCTTCACCGCGGTCCTGCTCGCCGCGGTGGCCGATGGATTCATCGTGGAGGTCGGCCGTGGTACTGCTGTGGCACTGGCGTGGCACGTCCGGCGCGGTGCCGCGCCGTGGCCCGGAGCCGGACTTCCGGCTTCGGGCCACCCTGGCTACCCGATCGAGGCCCTGGGCTTGCCTCTCAGGTGTTGGCGCACTGCTTCCAGACGAGCTGGTAGGTGCTGCTGGCCTTGGCGTCGGTGGAGTCCATGGCCATGAAGCTGGTCTTGTCCCGGTCGGAGGTGCCGAGCAGGACGCGCAGTTCGGTGTTGATGTTCAGGTTGCGCTGGGAGCCGCAGGGGGCCCAGTCGAGGTCGGGGGTCGGTTTGGTGTCGGTGGCTTGCCAGTTGTCGGCGTACGGGCCGCGCCACCGGTGGGTTTCCGATGTGGTGTCGGGTGAGCCCTGGAAGTAGTAGGAGGCCTTCTCCACTCCCTGGGCACCGGACTGGAGTGAGGCGTAGCCGCGGTAGTCGACGGACGCGATGGCGTAGGTGTAGTCGACCGGCGCGTGGACGGTGAGGCTGAGCTGGCAGTTCTTGCGGAAGTCGATGGGGTCGGCCTGGTGGCCCGCGCTGGCGAGGTAGTCGCTGTAGGTGACGGTGAAGGCGGTGTTGTCGGGTGCCGGGGCGACGGCGACGGTGCCTTCGCGGCAGCCGGAGCCGTTGACGGTGGCGACTTCGATGCGGATCTTGTCGGGGGGCGGTTGGGGAGCGGGGACGTCGTGGGTGGTGGTGGGTGGAGCCAGTGCCATGGCGAACAGCGCGGTGAGCGCGCCGCTCGCGAGGAGTCCGCCGGCCATGGTCTTCCTATCGCGTCGTGTGGTGCGCGAGTCCTGAAATTATGGTGCGAGCGGTTTCAGGAGAAGGGGTGCATGCGCCCACGCCCGCTGGCGTGGGGATGCCGAGCGGGCGGCAATGGGGATGAGCGGGCCGTCCGCTGACTGAGGGCCTCAGGCGACAGGAATGGTACGAACCAAGAAGGCTGCCGCCAAGCACAAGTTCAGCCACATCCAGCCCCCCGAGCGCCCTGAGAACCCCGAAGACCCCGGGGCTTCGCTCGATTCGCCCCCGCGACTCTTGAGGAACGGCGACACACCGGCATACCGTTTGAGGTCAAACAATAGCCCTCGGACACCCCGGGAGCCCGGATGCCCCAGCCCCAGCCCCAGCCCGACACCCACACCCACACCCACACCCACACCCACACCCACACCCACACCAAGCCTTCTCCCCACACCACGCCCCGCACCCCCATCAAGCCCCACCCCCGCATGACGCTCGTGCTGACCGAGAACTGGACGATGACCAGCGGCCGTTGCGATCTGAACGCCCTGGTGCGCTGGGCCCGCGAGGCGGAAGACGCCGGATTCGACTCGGTCATGCTCAGTGAGCACATCGTGCTCGGCCCGGACGCCGGGGCCAGGAGCCCGATGCCCAACCCGCGCGAGTACGCCCTGCCGGGCAACCAGGCGCCGGACACGCCCTGGCCCAGCTCCGTCGTGCTGCTCTCGGCGATGGCCGCCGTCACCGAACGCGTC
This sequence comes from Streptomyces sp. NPDC043996, assembly GCF_056435225.1. Lineage (NCBI taxonomy): Bacteria > Bacillati > Actinomycetota > Actinomycetes > Kitasatosporales > Streptomycetaceae > Streptomyces > Streptomyces sp. NPDC043996. Next base: position 393,501 of record NZ_JBWKEY010000004.1, read on the forward strand.
CGGCTCGCCGCCGCGGCCGTCCTCGCGCCACTGCGCCATCCGCTGCTCCTCGCCAAGGAGTTGGCGACGCTCGATCTGCTGAGCGGGGGTCGGCTCGTCGTCCTGCCGACGGTCAGTTGGAGCGAGGACGAGTACGCCGCGCTCCAGGTGCCCTTCGCCCACCGCGGCCGGCTCCTGGACGAGCACCTCGCCGCCTGGCAGGCCCTCTGGCAACCAGGGCCCGCCACCTTCGAGGGCACGCACTACCGCTTCCGCGACGTCTGGCTGGAGCCGAAGCCGCACCGGGCGGGCGGCCCCGAGCTGTGGTTCGGCGGTTCGACGCTGCACGACGCGGTGCTGCGGCGCCTGGTCAGGTACGGACACGGGTTCAACCCCCTGGGGCGGCCCGCCCCGGGAGAGCTGGACAAGCTGCGCGCGGCGATGGCGGAGGCGGGGCGCGACATGTCCGGCCTCGAGATGGTCGGCGGCACCCGTGCCGTCTTCCCCGACGCGACGTCGGTGGCCAGCCTCGCGCGGGCGCTCGAAGCCGTGCCGGAGCAGATGGAGCAGGGCTTCACGACGTTCTGCGTGAAGCCCTCGCAGTTCACGGACGACCCGGACGGGGTCGGGGACTTCTGCCGCGAGGTGATGCGGCGGGTGGAGCGGCTCGCCGGGTGACGGTGCCGCCTCCAGGGGCCCGTCGCCGCGACAGCGGTCGCCCCCGCCCGGATTCACGCAGAACCCTTGCGCCGGAGCCGGGCCCCGGGCATTGTTTGGGCCCAAACAAAGCAGGAAGGAGGTCATCCATGCCCAGGCCCGCAGATCTCGTGCTCGTCAACGGCACCGTGCTGACCGTCGACGCCGCGTTCCGCACCACGCAGGCCGTCGCCGTCCGCGACGGCCTGATCGCGGCGACCGGACGGACCCACGACCTGAGCGAACTCATCGGCCCCGGCACGGAGGTCGTCGACCTCCAGGGGCGCACCGCCCTGCCCGGGATCAACGACTCGCATCTGCACGCCGCCGCCTTCGGCGCCACCCGCCCGCCGCTCGCCCTCGACGTCGCCGCCCCCGCCGTGTCGTCGCTCGCCGACATCCGCGAGGCCGTGCGCCGCAAGGCCGCCGAACTCCCGCCCGGAGCCTGGATCTTCGGCAACGGATGGGACGTCGGCTATCTCGCGGAGTGCCTGGCCGAACCGGGCCGCACCCCCCGCCGCCAGGACCTGGACGACGTCGCGCCCCAGCACCCCGTGCTCCTGTACGAGTTCTCCGGGCACACCTCCTGGCTCAACTCCCGCGCCCTGGAGGCCGCGGGCATCACCGCCGAAACCCCGGTCCCGCCCGGCGGCGTCATCGAGACCGGCGCCGACGGCGCCCCTACCGGCATCCTCCGCGAAGGCGCGCAGGACCTGGTGAACGCCGTGGTCCCGCTGATGGACGACCCCGCGCGCGAGGCCGCCATCCGCTCCGCCATAGCCGTCTGCCACGCCGAGGGCATCACCAGCTTCACCGAGCCCGGCCTCGGCCCCGGCGGCACCTCGCTCTTCCTCGGCGTCGCGGACACCGAGACGCTCCAGACGTACGCACGCCTGGAGGCGGCCGGTGAACTGCGGGCGCGTGTCAGCGTGCTGCTGCTGCCCCTGGAGATGGGCGGCGCCGCGCGGCACCTGCCCGAACGGCTCGCCCAGCTCAAGGGGGTGTGTGCCGGGGCCGATCCACGGCTGCTGCGTATCCTCGGCGTGAAGCTCTTCGCCGACGGCATCCCGCCCAGCCGTACCGCCTGGATGCACGAGGAGTATGTGGGCGGCGGCCACGGCAGCCTGTGTCTGCACGGCCACAGTCACGCCCAGCGCGTCGAGGAACTGGACGCGATCGTGCGCCACGCCCACGCGGCGGGCCACCAGCTCGGCGTGCACATCACCGGCGACCACGGCATCGACGCGGTGGTCGAGGCCTTCGAAGCGGCACAGACCGACGCCCCGCGCCCCGACGCGCGCCACTACGTCATCCACGGCGACTTCACCTCCGCCCGGTCCCTGGCCACGCTCGCCAAGTACGGCTGGGGCATCAACATGAACCCGGGGGTCAAGGACGCGATCGCCGACGTGATGGACACCATCGTGGGGCCCGAGCGCTCCGCGTACCAATGGCCCGTACGCAGTGCCGTTCAGGCCGGGATCCCGGTCACCGCCAGCTCGGACGCGCCCATCACCTACCCCGACTGGCGCCGTGGCGTGGCCTCGATGATGCTGCGCGAGTCCAAGGCCAGCGGGCGGCGCAGCGGACCCGAGCAGTGCGTGGACCTGGAGACCGCGATCCGCGCGTACACCTCGAACGCCGCGTGGCAGGACTTCGCGGAGAGCTGGAAGGGCTCGCTCGAACCCGGCAAGGCGGCCGACATCTGCGTCGTGGACGGCGATCTCCCCCACGCCGATCCGCACGAGATCGCCACGACACCGGTGACGATGACCGTCTTCGACGGGGAGATCGTCCATGACACCCGGTGAAAGGGCGCCGCGGCCGCTCCCCAGGCCGTCAGCCGGGGCGGCGCCGGGGCGGTTCGCCCGCTGGGCCATCTCCCTCTCCGCGCGGCGCAAGTGGGTGTTCTTCGGCGCCTGGTTCGGGCTCGACGCCGTCCTCGCGCTGGTCCCGCCCGTGTACTGGACCGCGGGCGCGCCGCGCTTCCAGTCCGGGATCCCGCTCTCCGTCTGCTACTTCCTCGCCCTGGGCACGCACATCTCGGCCGGCGTCGTCGTGCTGTACGGCGTCGAGGCCGCCCGCGGCGAACTCGACTGACACACCCCCGGAACCGAGAAGGGTTCGTCCCCAGTGAATGTGGTCCTCGGCTACGGCATGGTGGTGCTCTTCTTCGCCGGAGTGCTCCTCACGCTGTACCTGCACCGTCAGCGTGACGCCGACTTCACCGACTACGCCGTCGGCGGGCGCAGCTTCGGCAGCGGCTATCAGACCATGTCGGTCCTCAACACCTGGTTCCCCGGTTCGGTCTTCATCGCCGACGCCGGGCTCGCGGCGGGCAGCGGGGTGATCGGCTTCCATCTGCTGATCTACGGCCTGTTCGCCTACCTGCTGATGTACCTGATGTCCCGGCGCGTCTGGCTGTGGGGCGCGCGGCACGGCCTGCGCACCCAGTCCGACCTGTTCGGCCTGCGCTACGGCGGCACCTCCGCACGCACCGTCCCCGCGCTGATCCAGGTCCTGGTCAACTTCCCGATGACCGTGCTCGGGATGCAGGCCATGGGGCTGATCTTCTACTACATCTCCTTCGGGCACCTCAGCTACTCGCAGTCGGTGCTCGCGGGCGTACTCGTCCTGGTGGCGCGGCAGTTCTGGACGGTGCGCATGGGCATGCGCGGCGTGGTCGTCACGGACTTCTACCAGGGCATGATCGCGTACGTCTTCGGATCGGCCCTGCTGGTGGGCCTGATCGTCTATCTGGTCGCGACCGGCCACGGGTTCGCCCGCCTTCCGGTCGAGAACCTGTCGCTGCCCGTGGACGGCGGCGGCAGCGGCGGGCTCTACCTGTTCGCGCTGACCTTCACCGGGTCGGTGGGCGGCTGGTGCCTGTCGGGGATGTTCGTGCGGCTGTTCACCGCGGACGGGGTGCGCAGCGTCAAGCGTTCCGCCGTGCTCGCGATGCCCTGCTCGCTCGTCTTCGCCGGGCTGCTGCTGACCGTCGCCCTGCTGTCCGGGACGCTGCCCGGGGTCTCCGACGACCCCGACCGGGCCCTGTTCACCCTCGGCCAGGAGATCGGCGGTCCGTGGGTCATCATCGCCCTGGCCCTGTGCGTCCTGGCCGCGCAGATCGGCATGGCCGACGGGGTGCTGCAGTCCGTGGGCACGCTCATCGCCAACGACCTGGTGGCGGTGTACCGGCCGATGGACGACAAGGGGCGGCTCCTCACCGCGAAGATCTCCATCGGCCTCTACACCGTGGCCGCGGCGCTGGTCGCCAACATCGGCCTCAGCAACCTCATCACGCTGTCGATCATGGCCTACCAAGGGGTGGTGCAGCTCGCCGTGCCGCAGTTCCTCGGGCTCTTCTGGAAGCGCGGCAACCGGACCGGCGCGGTCGCCGGAACGGTGGTCGGCTTCTGCACCGCCGCCGGGCTCTCGGCGGCCTATCCCACCTCCATTCCCTGGCTGGACGGCCTCACATCGGGGATCGTGGGGATGGCGCTGAACCTCGCGGTGTACCTGGCCTGCGCGTATCTCATCCCGCAGAGCCCGGCGGAGCGCGAGCGCGTGGCCCGTCTCTTCGCCGCCACGTCCGTGTCCGCGCCGACGGCCGGGCCCGGCAGGGCCACCGCCGCGCCGCCCGAGCCGACGCAGGCATGAACGACGCCTGACCGGGGCCTCCGCACGGAGACCCCGGTCAGGCGATGGCTGCCGGTGCTAGGCGCGGGGCGCCCGGATGCCCCGGTACTCCCAGTCGCCGCCGAACGCCGTGGACAGGACCTCCTCCGAGGCCGTCGGCTGTGCTCCGCAGTCCTCGCGCACGGGCGTCGGCCCGGCCACGACGCGGTTGGTCAACCGGCCCAGGCCCTCCGCCTCGACGTCCACGACGTCGCCCGGCTTGACCGGGCGCGAGTGCGCGGGCGTGCCCGTGAGGAGGACGTCACCGGGGACGAGGGTGATGGTGCGGGCGATGTCGGCGACGAGGTAGTGCATGTCCCAGGTCATCTCGTCGGTGGAGCCGTCCTGGACCAGTGCGCCGTTGACGTACGTACGCAGGTACTTGCCGTGGAAGTCCCATCCCGTGACCAGGCCGGGGCCCAGCGGGCAGAGCGTGTCGGAACCCTTGACCCGGAGCATCGAACCGGCGTCGGTGTCCCGGAAGTCGTGCAGGCCGTAGTCGTTGGCGAGGGTGTATCCGGCGATGTACCGCCCGGCGTCACGCGGGGCGACGTTGCGGCACACGCGGCCGATGACGAGCGCGATCTCCCCCTCGTAGTTGAGGTACCGGCAGCCCTCGGGGCGCACCACCGCGCCGTGGTGCGCGTTCAGCGCGGAGACGGGTTTGTGGAAGTACGTGGGCGCGGGCGGCAGCGAGGTCTGGAACTCCTCAACCCGGCTGCGGTGGTTGAGGTGCACCGCGATCACCTTCGAGGGCTGGACGGGCGGCAGGTGCCGGGCGTCGGCCGCCGGTGTGCGGCGGCCGTCGCCTGCTACGAGTTCGTCGCCCTGCCGGACCACGTGGACGGCTGCGCCGTCGAGCAGGATGCGGCGGTACTCGCGTGTCCCGCCCCCATCCGTGGTGCCCATGGGTTCGCTGTTTCCGGTCACAGGCTGCCCCTGTCTGTTCGCTGCGGTCCGCGGGTGCGTTGTGGCTGAGCGCGCAGTTCCCCGCGCCCCTTCGGGGCGCTCCAACCGCCCGCCGGGCGGTCGAACCAGAGGTGGATCTGGCCCGTGCCGACCGAGTTCTCGTACGCGCTGTAGGCGCGCCCGGGTGCGTTCAGGCGCTCCTCGCCTAGGGCGCCCGCCAGCATCAGGTAGTGCCCGAAGCCCGCCTCGGGCTTGTGGGCGGCGAACTGCGGCATGGTGCGCAGCACGCGCGCGTGGTCGCCGCGCAACAGCCAGGCGATGCGCTCCTCGTCGGCGGCGCGCGCCTCGGGCGTGCGGATGTGGGCGGGGTCGCTGGCCTCGTGGTCGCGCAGTTCCCGCAGGGGCCAGAAGGTGTGGGAGAGCGCGCCGGAGGCGATCAGGAGGACCTTGCGGTCCGGGAGCGCGGCGACGCCGTCGGCCAGCGCGCGGCCGAGCCTGAGGTGGTCCTCGGCGTCCCCGGTCTGGCACACGCCGATGGAGAGCCACCGCTTGTCGGGCAGCCCTTTGCCCAGGTACGTCCACAGGTTCACGGTGGCGTAGTGGATCGGCAGGTACGGATCGTGGATCGGGGTGATCCAGGTGCCGTGCGCGTCGGCGAACGAGGCGATGGCGCGGGCGAGTTCGGGGTCGCCGTGGAAGTCGTAGGGCATGCCGCACATGCCGCGCGGCAGCTCGTCGGAGGTGTAGAGACCGGTTCTGGTGTCCTGTGCGGCGATGACGAACTCCACGGTGGTCGCCCAGTGCGAGTCCAGGACGACGACGGTGTCGTAGTCGAGGGCCTCGAAGACGTCCCGGCGCAGCGCGCGAAGGCCGGGCACGAGGCTGACTTCCTCCCCCTCGTTCAGCTCCCGCCGCACCGCTTCGGGCAGGACGATGGTGGGGACGTGGGCGAGCAGGCCCGCCCCGACGATCTCACCCATGGTCCCGCCATCCCTTCGGCGCCGTGACGGTGTTCTTGAGGTCGCAGTAGAAGTCGAAGCTCCAGTCGCCTCCCTCGCGGCCGATGCCGGAGGCGCGGGAGCCGCCGAAGGGCGCGGCGAGGTCGCGGACGTAAAAGCAGTTGACCCACACCGTCCCGGCCACGAGCCGCGCGCTGACGCGGGCCGCGCGGTCGCGGTCGCCGGTGGCGAGGGTGGCGGCGAGGCCGAAGCGGGTGTCGTTGGCCAGGGCCACGGCCTCGTCCTCGTCGCGGAAGGTCTGGAGGGTGAGCACGGGGCCGAAGACCTCTTCGCGCACGATCTCCGCGTCCGGTGCGACGTCGGTCAGGAGGGTGGGACGGTAGTAGGTGCCGCCGGTGCGTGCGTTCAGCTCGGTGTGCGGGCCGCCGCCGATGAGCGCGGTGGCGCCGTCGGCCAGGGCCCGCCGGACGAAGCCGTCGACGCGCTCCAGGTGCCGGGGGTGGACGCAGGGGCCGATGCCGGTGCGCTCCTCGCGGGGGTCGCCCTGGACGAGGGCGCGGGCCCGGTGCAGGAAGCGCGCGAGGAAGGCGTCCCGTACGGGCTCCTCGACGAGCAGCCGGGTGGCGGCGAGGCAGACCTGGCCCGCGTGGTCGTACTGCTCGACGGCGAGGTCGGCGGCCAGGTCCAGGTCGGCGTCGGCGAAGACGAGCAGCGGGGACTTGCCGCCGAGCTCGAAGCTGGTGGGCACCAGGTGCGCGGCGGCGGCCCGGGCGATGCGCCGGGCCGTGGGCACGGACCCGGTGAAGCTGACGCGGCGCACGCCGGGGTCGGACACGAGGGGGGAGCCCGCCTCGTCCCCGTACCCCTGGAGGACGTTGAGGACGCCCGGAGGCAGTCCCGCGTCGGCGGTGATGTCCGCGAGGAGCGAGGCGGTGAGGGGGGACCACTCGGCGGGTTTGAGGACCACCGGGTCCCCGGCGGCGAGTGCGGGGCCGATCTTCCACGTGGCCAGCATCAGGGGGGCGTTCCACGGGGTGATGAGCGCGGCGGGGCCCGCCGGGTCCCAGGTGATGTGGTGGGTGTGGCCGCGGGTGGTGAGGTCGTCGTGGCCGAGGGCGAGCAGGCGGTCGGCGAAGAAGCGGAGGTTGTGGGCGGCGCGGGGCATGACGCCGTGGCGGTGGGAGCGCAGCAGCCCGCCGTTGTCGGCCGTCTCGACGGCGGCGAGGTCTTCGAGGCGGGCCTCGACGCCGTCCGCGATCGCGTGCAGCAGCCGGGCGCGCTCGCGGTGCGGCGTCGCGGCCCAGCCGGGGAAGGCAGCGGCCGCCGCCGCGACGGCCGCGCGGGCCTCCTCCGCGCCGCCCCGGGCGATCTCGGCGAGCGGCGCCCCGTCGAGGGGCGAGCGGTCGGTGAACGTGGCGCGGGAGGCGCGGCGTTCGCCGCCGATCCAGTGTCGGGTGTCGACCGGGACTCCGGCCACCGTGGCGGTGGGCGCGGGTGCGGGAGGAGCCATCGCCATCTCCATTTCGTTTGGACCCAAACAACATAGGTGGCCGCGATCTGGACGGTCAACCCCCTTCCCTGACGGGACCTCACGGCTATCCTTTGACCCCAAACGACATGCCGGTGACACGCACGCACGCACACGTACGGGCGCAAGCGCAGACAGCAGACAACGGGCAGCAGGCGCAGGCAGCAGGCAGCAGGCAGCAGGCAGCAGGCAGCAGGCCCAACAGACAGTCACAGGAGGCGCGTTCATGCCAGCCAGCGACAGCGGTCACGACACGTGGCTGCGCCGGGCGGACCAGTTGGTGCCGCCCACCCGCCACCGCGTCGCGGGCGCCGACGAGGACGGCTCGGGCGCCTCCTTCCGCGTCCTGTCCCCGCGCGACGGCCGCGAACTGGCCGTCGTGGCCGACGCCGGTGAGAAGGAGGTCGGCCACGCGGTCGACGCGGCCCGCCGCGCCTTCGACTCGGGCCCCTGGCCCCGCCTGCCCCCCATCGAGCGCGGGCGGGCCCTGGTGCGCCTCGCCGACCTGATCGAGCGGCACCGCGACGAGTTCGCCCTCACCATCAGCCTGGAGAACGGCAAGCCGATCAGCGAGGCGTACGACATCGAACTGCGCGCCGCCATCGCCACGTTCCGCTGGTACGGACAGCTCGCCGACAAACTGCGCGACGAGGCCCCGCAGACCGGCCCCGAGGCGCTCGCGCTCGTCACGCGCGAACCCGCGGGCGTCGTCGGCGCGGTCGTCCCCTGGAACTTCCCGCTCACGCTCGCCGCCTGGAAGCTCGCCCCCGCGCTCGCCGCGGGCTGCACGGCCGTGCTCAAGCCGTCCGAGCTGACACCGCTGTCCGCGCTGCTGCTCGGCCGCGTCGCGGACGAGTCGGGGCTGCCGCCGGGCGTGCTCAACGTGGTCGCGGGCGACGGCCCCGTGGCGGGCCGCGCCCTGGGCCTGCATCCCGGTGTGGACGTCCTCGCCTTCACCGGGTCGACGGCCACGGGGCGCCACTTCCTGCGCTACGCCGCCGACTCCAACCTCAAACGGGTCTGGCTCGAACTGGGCGGCAAGTCCCCGAACATCGTCCTTCCGGACGCGCCCGACCTCAAGGCCGCGGCCGCCACGGCGGCATGGGGGATCTTCTTCAACCAGGGCGAGATGTGCACGGCGCCCTCCCGGCTGCTCGCGCACTCATCGGTGGCGGAGCGGGTGGTGGACGCCGTGGTCGAGCGCGCCCGCACGCTGCGCGTCGGGGACCCGCTGGACCCGGCGACGGAGATGGGCGCGGTGGCGGGCGAGGCCCGCGCCGAGGCCGTACTCGACCACGTACGGGCGGGGCGGGAGGCAGGCGCCCGGTTGCGCACCGGCGGGTCCCGCCTGGAGCGCGTGCCCGGCGGCAGCTATCTGGCGCCGACGGTCTTCGACCGGGTGACGCCGGGCATGCGGCTTGCGCGCGAGGAGATCTTCGGCCCGGTGCTCTCCGTCCTCACCTTCGACACGGAGCAGGAGGCGGTGGCGCTCGCCCACGACACCGACTACGGCCTCGCCGCCGCCGTGTGGACCGCCGACCTCGGCACCGCCCACCGCCTCTCGCGCGCGCTGCGCGCCGGTACCGTCTGGGTCAACTGCTATGAGGAAGGCGACCTCTCCGTCCCCTTCGGGGGCTACAAGCAGTCGGGCAACGGGCGTGACAAATCCGTCCACGCGCTGGAGAAGTACACCGAGCTCAAGACGGTCTGGCTCCAGTGGTGACCGCCCTGCGCCACGGCATCCACACCGGTCCCCGCCGCTCCCCCGGCGCCTGGCCGCGCCCCGGCGCGCGTCCCCTCATCGCCCTCCCCCAGCGCTTCTCCGCCACCGCGTCGGCGCTGCGCTATGGCGCGGTGGTGACGGCGCGGGCGCTTGCGGACGCCGTCCTGCGCGCGGGCGGTGAGCCGTTCATGATGCTTCCGGGCCCGCCACGGGAGGCGGCCGAGCGCCTCGCGCGCTGCGACGGGGTCCTGCTGCCCGGGGGCGGCGACGTGGCGCCGGGCCTGTACGCCAGCGGCGCCGAGGTCCACACCCGGGTCTACGACGTCGACGCGGAGCAGGACGCGTTCGACCTCGCGGTCGCCCGGCACGCGCTGGCGAGCGGCCTTCCCCTGCTCGCCGTGTGCCGCGGGCTCCAGATCGTCAACGTCGCCCTGGGCGGTTCGCTCCGCCAGGACATGGGCGGCGAGGACGGCGACCACCGGCATCGCGTCCACCACGTCGCGCTCGCGGCGGGGTCGGCGGTCGCGGCCGCGACACGGACGGCGCCAGCGACGGCCGCAGCGGTGGCGGGGGCCGCCGGACGCGTGGAGGTCTCGTGCTACCACCACCAGTGCGCGGACCGCATCGGCGCAGGCCTCGCGGTCACCGGGCGCGCCGCTGACGGCACCGTCGAGGCCCTCGAACTGCCGGGCCGCCGCGCGTGGTTCGCGGCCGTCCAGTGGCACCCCGAGGACACGGCCGCCTCGGACCCCGGCCAGCAGGGCCTGTTCGACGCCCTGGTCGGCGCCAGCGCCGGGCGGCTCCCCTGACCGGCGCGGCCGCTGCCTCAGCCGCGCGAGGGACGGCGTCCGCTGCGCCGCGGCCGGGGGTCGGCGCCGTCGAGGAGGGCCAGGCGCCGCTCCTCCCCGTTCTCCTCCGTCTGCGTCACGATCTTCCGCAGGAGCCCGGCCAGCGTCTCGCACTCCTCGTCGGTCAGCCGGTCGGCGACGAAGACCTCCTCCGCGTTGAAGGCGGGGAAGACCTCGGCCATCAGCCGCTCGCCCTCGTCCGTCAGGCGCAGCAGCGCGAGGCGTCCGTCGGTGGGGTGGCCGTTGCGTTCGAGCAGACCCCGGTTCTGGAGCGTGCGGGCCACGCCCGTCAGGGTGCCCTTGGAGATGCCCGCCTCCTCCGCCACATGGCGGGTCTCGGTCTCGCCCCAGATCCACACGACCCACAGCACGACGAACGAGGTCCAGGTCAGTTCGGCGGAGCGCAGCACGGAGTTCTCGAAGTGCTGGCGCACCGCCGCGGCGGCGCGGTAGATGTTCGCCACCGCGACCATCTGTACGTGCTGGATCGGTGTGTCGCCCAGCTTGGCCTGGACGGCCTTCTCGGTCTCCCGGATGGAACGGTGCCCCGTCACGTCGTGTTCTCCCGCTTCTCTCTCGCCGCCCCCGCGATCCCGGCCGGGGTCCTTCCACTTCCGTACGACTGCTCCCGTACGCGATCCTTACGGGCCGAGATCCTTACGGGCTCAAACGATAACCCGCCCCTCCCCGGCCCGCCCCCTCCTTCCCTGCCCAAGGACCGCCGCCGAACAGCACGTCCACCGAACCGCCCTCTCGCGACAGGGAGTTTCCCCGTGAGCCAGCAGAGCAAGACCCACCCCTCCGGCCGACGCGTCCTGCTCGTGGCCGGGGCCAGCAGCGGCATCGGCGCGGCCGTCGCCGTGCGCGGCGCAGAGGAGGGAGCGCGTGTCGCCGTGTGCGCGCGGCGCGCCGACGCGCTGCGCGAGGTCGCGGACCGGTGCGGGGCGACGCCCTACGTCGCCGACGTGACCGTGCGCGGCCAGGTCGACGCGCTGGTCGCGGACGTGGTCCGGGACCACGGCCGCCTCGACGGCGTCGTCGCCAACGCCGGGGTCGTGCGCCCCGGCGGCCTGCTCGAACTCAGCGACGACGACTGGGACGCCACGCTGCGCACCAACCTCACCTCCGTGTTCCTGCTCGCGCGCGCGGCCCTCCCCCATCTCGTCGCCGCGCGGGGCGCGTTCGTCACGGTCGGCTCGATCGCGGGGCTGCGGGCCCCGGCGGGCGCGGGCGCCTATGCCGCGTCCAAGGCGGGCGCCGGGATGCTGACCAGCGCCATCGCGGCGGAGTTCGGCCCGCACGGCGTACGCGCCAACACGGTCTGCCCGGGCTGGACCCGGACCGAGATGGGCGACGAGGAGATGCGGCAGTTCGGCGACGGGATCTCCTTGGACGCGGCGTACGAGCGGATCACGGCGCTGGTCCCGCAGCGGCGCCCGGCGCGCGCCGAGGAGGTCGCGGACGCCGTGCTGTGGCTGCTCGGGCCCCGGTCGTCCTATGTCAACGGGGCCACGCTGACGGTGGACGGCGGCACGACCGTGGTCGACGCCGGGTACGTGCCCTTCGAGTTCACCGTGAGCCCCCGGACCTGAGCCCCTGTCCGGCGGAGCGCGTGCCGGGTCTGGGAGCGCGTCCGGGCGCGCGTCCGGGCGCGCGTCCGGGCGCGCGAAAACCAGTGGATCCGCGCCGTCGTGCGCCCGTACCGTGCTGCCGGACCGAGTCGCCTAGGCAAGGACGTGCTGTTGTACACCGTGTGAGACCTCCCGAGCGCTGTCTGGTCGCGCGTCGCACCCGTGCGCCGCGCCGCTTCATGCTGCGGACTTCTCACTGAAACCGGTGTACTTCTGTGCTCAACCGCTGGGTGGTCATGCCCACCTGCCTGCCTCTCGTCCTCCGCCGTTGCCACGCGTGCGCGTCCGATCGCTTCCGGGCGAACGGCAAGTTCCGTGTCAACGCCCACCACAAGCTCATCGACGCCTGGCTCCTCGTGCTCTGCGAGGGCTGCGGGGACACTGCGAAGCTCCCGCTCCTGGAGCGGGTCAACGTCCGTTCCGTACGGCCCGGTCTGCTGGACCGGCTGCACGAGAACGACCTCGGCCTGGCCGCCGAACTGCTCCAGGATCCGGCCGTGCTGCGCCGCAATCGCATCGCCCTGGACTGGACGGACGCCTGGCGCCTCGACACCGGCGGATCCGGTCACCTGGACCGCGAGGTCATCGACGTCTCGGTCCACTTCGCGGCACGGATCCCCGTCCGGCCCGTACGGCTCATCGCCGACGGCTGCGGCCTGTCGGGGGCCGAAGTAGAGCGGCTCATCACGGAGGGGAAGATCGTCTCGGCGGTCCGGCTGACCGGCAAGCTGACCGGCGACTTCACCTTCACGCTCAAGTGCTGAGCCCGCCCCGCGACCGGGCCCAGGCCCGGCCCCGGGGGACCTGCTGGGCTCAGGGCCTGTCCGGCGGCATCCGCCGGACAGGCCCTGAGCCGCCGCCTCCGCTCCGGCTGCTACGCCCCGCCGCCCCGCTCCAGCACCGTCCCGCCGTCCCAACACACGCCGACCTGGCGGTAGTAGGCCCCGATCGGCTCTTCCACCGCGAGGGCCGCCAGCTCCTCCGTGGGCGACTCGAAGAGGTCCAGCGTCGCGTCCGCCGCCCATGCCTGCCCTCCCTCGAAGGACGCGGCTCCGCTCTCGACGAGCTCGTCCAGGGCGAGCCCCTTGCCGTCGATCGCGGGCAGCCAGCGGTGGTGGGCCATCGGGTGCGCGTTCACGAAGCCGCCCGTCGGCGACGGCTCGCGCAGCGTGACGACCGCCTGCGCCAGGCGCCGGTCCCCCGCCGCGAGCGTCGCGCCGAAGACGGCGCCGGGCTCGACGCGGGGCGCGGGGCCGTACGGATGCGGCCTGGTCAGATGGATGGAGCCGAGCTTCTTCGGGTACCCCTGGTGGATGCCGCGGGCGAGGGCGAAGTCCTTGTCGACCCAGATGTGCGCGCAGCGCGAGTAGGTCCGGCCCCGGTAGCCGCAGCGCACGACCGCGAAGCACTCCTTGTACTGGCCGCGCACCGGGTCCAGCAGTTCCTCCTTGCCCGCCCCGCAGGACTGCCAGTCCGCCCAGATCAGCGCGACGGCGCCCGGGTCGTCGTCCGCGAGGGCGAGCGGCTCGGGGAGGAGTTCGCGTACCCGCGCGGGATCGGTGCGGTATTCGATGGTGAGCAGGTCACCCGAGTAGTACCAGGGCGGTGCCGGGATCAGCGACGCCCGCCCGGTGGCGGTCTTGGGGGGAAAGAACCCTCGTACGGTACGGCCGGTCGGCACGGTGGGCACAGCACACTCCTCGGGCTCGCCGCTCACTTGCTCGTTTGGGCCCGTACGTTATGCCGTCGCCCCCGAGTTGTCACGACCGGCGGGAACGCGCCGCCGGCGCGCCACCCCCTCACGCACCTCCCCCTTGCGCAACGCCCACCCGCCTCCCTATTGTTTGACCCCAAACGATACCTCCGGTGAGCCCGCGCACAAGCCCCGCAGGAAGGCTGGACAGGGTGAGCGAAGTCAGCCCGGCACACAGCGACCAAGGCCCGGACCCCGTCCATCGAGCCGTCGCGGAACTGCGCGCACGCGACATCGACGTGGTGCGCGTCGTCTACCCCGATCTGCTCGGCGCCGACCGCGCCCGCGACGTCCTCCTCGACCACCTGCCGAGCGCCACGGAGCACGGCCTCGCGTTCTGCCGCGCGGTCTACCACACCAGCCCCCAGAGCGACACCGTCCCCATGCCCGGAGGCCTGTCGGCGGGGATGCCGGACATCTCGGTCCGGCCCGACCTGGACACCCTGCGCGATCTGCCCTGGGAGCCCGGTGTCGCCTGGTGCCTGGGCGATCCCCTGGACCCGGCGACGGGCGGCCCCGCCCCCGAATCCCCACGCGACCTGCTGCGCGGCGTCCTCCGCTGGAGCGGCACGGAACTCACCCCGCTGATCGGCCCGGAGCTGGAGTACTACCTGTGCGAGCGCGACGAGCGGGCCGCGACCGGCTGGGCACCGTACGGGCAGGGCCAGGGCAATGTCTACAGCGCGGGGCGGCGGGGCGACCCCGACGGGCATCTGCTGCGCACGCTGCGGCAGTTGCGGGACCTGAAGGTTGGCGCGACGGCCGGGAACCGCGAGTTCGACAGCGGCCAGTTCGAGATCAACCTCGACTACTCCGCGGCACTCGACGCCGCCGACCGCGCGTTCCTCTTCAAGTCGGCCGTCAAGGAGATCGCGCGCCGGGAAGGACGCCTCGCCACCTTCATGGCCAGGCCCTTCAACCAAGAGGGCGGCTCCGGCTTCCATCTGCACCTGTCGATGGTGGACGCGGACGGCCGCAACGTCTTCGAGGGCCACCACGACGGCGACGCGCACGGCCTCTCCGCCGCCGCGCGGCACGCGATCGCCGGAGTCCTCGCCCACGCGCCCGCGCTCACCGCGCTCCTCAACCCGACCGTCAACTCCTACAAGCGCTTCGGCCCCGACACCCTCGCCCCCTGGCTGATCGACTGGGGCCTCGACAACCGCAGCGCGATGCTCCGCGTACCGCCCGAGCGCGGCCTCGGCACCCGCCTGGAACTGCGCCTCGGGGACGCCACGGCCAACCCCTACCTCGCCGTCGCGGGCACGATCGCGGCCGTGGGGCTCGGCCTGCGCCAGAAGCGGGAGCCACCCGCGCCCCTGCACGGCTACGGCTACCGGGAAGGCACCGCGGCGCGACTGCCGCGCACGCTCGGCGAAGCCCTCGACGCGCTGGAGGGCGACACGGAGCTCACCGAGGTCCTCGGCACCGACTTCACCCGCTCCTTCCTCGCGTACAAGCGCGACGAGATCGAACGGTTCCAGCGGTACGTCACCGACTGGGAGTTCACGGAGTACGCCTTCCTCACATGACGCCACGCCACGCGGGCCGTACCCCCGTTTCCCTCCGTTCCCCCCCTCCCGTCACCGCCGCCTCCTCCTCTCCTCCGCCCGCCCGCTTCGAAGGACGACCGCCCATGGACCTCGCCTCCGCGCCCTGCGAACCGCTGCCCCTCGACGCGGTCGACCTGGCCGATCACGACAACTTCACCGACGGCGAGCTGCCCTGGCGGATGTTCGACACCCTGCGCCGCGAAGCCCCCGTC
The DNA here is from genome assembly GCF_056435225.1 of Streptomyces sp. NPDC043996. Lineage (NCBI taxonomy): Bacteria > Bacillati > Actinomycetota > Actinomycetes > Kitasatosporales > Streptomycetaceae > Streptomyces > Streptomyces sp. NPDC043996. The sequence continues at coordinate 408,970 of NZ_JBWKEY010000004.1, forward strand.
CACTGGCAGCCGGAGCCCGCGCCGCACCGCGGCTTCTGGGCCGTCACCCGGCACGCCGACATCGTGCGCGCGGGCAGCGACCCCGAGACGTACACGTCCACGGAGTTCACCAACCTCGAAGAAGTCGACGAGGAGCACCGCGAGATCCGCCGTTCCCTCATGGAGACCGACGGGACCCGCCACCGCGCCCTGCGCAGGCTGCTGCAACGGCGGTTCACCCCGCGCGCCGTCGCCACGTACGAGGTGTTCCTGCGCGGCCTTACCGCGCGGACCCTCGACGCCGCGCTCGCCAAGGGCACCTTCGACTTCGTCCAGGAGATCGCGGCCGACTTCCCCATCAACGTCCTCGCCCGCATGCTGGGCGTCCCCCAGGAGGACACCCAGCGCCTCATCGACTGGGGCAACCGCATCATCGGCAACACCGACCCCGACTACGCGGACGTCCTGCTCGACAGCGAGGAGAGCGAACGCTACCGCGATCTGCCCTTCCGCAGCCCCGCGGCACGTGAGGTCTTCGCGTACGGGCGGGAGCTGGCCGCACGGCGCACCGGCGGCGACGGCGACGACCTGGTCAGCCGTCTCGTCAACCAGCCGCCGAGCGACGGGGTACCGCTGTCGGCGCGGGACTTCGACAACTACTTCCTGCTCCTCGTCGTCGCGGGCAACGAGACGACCCGGCACGCCATTTCCCACGCCATGCTCGCCCTGATCGACCACCCGGAGCAGCGGGAGCTGCTGCGCGGGGACCCCTCCCTGATGCCGGGTGCCGTAGAGGAGTTCCTGCGCTGGGCCTCACCCGTCTACCACTTCCGGCGCACCGCCACACGCGCCACCGAACTGGGCGGCACGCGGATCGCGGCGGGCGACAAGGTCGTCCTGTGGTTCGCCTCGGGCAACCGCGACGAAACCGTCTTCGACGACCCCTACCGCTTCGACGTCACCCGCCGCGCCACCGACCACCTCGCGTTCGGCAAGGGCGGCCCGCACTTCTGCCTGGGCAGTTCGCTGGCCCGCCTCGAACTGCGCGTCATGTTCGAGGAGCTCCTGCCCCGCCTGGCCGACATCCGCCTCACCGGCTCGCCGCGCCGCGTCCGCTCCAACTTCGTCAACGGCATCAAGGAGCTGCCGGTGGACGTCACGCTGGCGCACTGAGCGCGCACGCCCTCCCGCCGCCACGCATGGCTGAACTTGCCCTTGGCGGCAGCCTTCTTGGTTCGTACCATTCCTGTCGCCTGAGGCCCTCAGTCAGCGGGCGGCCCGCTCATCCCCAACACCCGCCCGCCCCGCATCCCCCACCAGCACCCTCGTGGGCGCATGCACCCCCTCCTGAAACCGCTCGCACCACCGTTCAGGACTCGCGCACCACCCAACGCGAGAGGAACACCATGGCCAGTGGACTCCTCGCGACTGGCGCGCTCACCGCGCTGTTCGCCATGACTCTGGCTCCATCCAGCACCACCGAAGACGTCCCCGCTCCCCCCGACAGGATCAGCATCGAAGTCGCCACCATCAACGGCTCCGGCTGCCCCCGCGGCACCGCGGCCGTCGCCCCGGCCCCCGACAACTCCGCCTTCACCGTCACCTACAGCGACTACCTCGCCAGCGCGGGCAACCAGACCGACCCCACCGACTTCCGCAAGAACTGCCAGCTCAGCCTCATCGTCCACGCCCCGGTCGACTACACCTACGCCATCGCGTCCGCGGACTACCGCGGCTACGCCTCGCTCCAGTCCGGCGTCCAGGGAGTGGAGAAGGCCTCCTACTACTTCCAGGGCTCACCCAGCACCACCTCCGGCACCCACCGGTGGCGCGGCCCGTACGCCGACAACTGGCAAGCCACCGACACCACCCCCTGGGAGGACCTGGACTGGGTCCCCTGCGGCTCCAAGCGAAACCTGAACATCAACACCGAACTCCGCGTCCTGCTCGGCACCTCGGACCCCGGCAGAACCAGCTTCATGGCCATGGACTCCACTGACGCCAAGGCCAGCAGCGTCTACCACTTCGCCTGGAAGCACTGCGCGAACTCGTAGAACGTGACTGCCGCGCGCGGAGTACGAGGGAGGCCCCACCTTCCGGGTGGGGCCTCCCGCGGCACCGGCGCCGGCGTCCCGCCACCCGCACTCCTGTCACCGATCACCACGGAAGGGATGGTCATGCGAACGCCACGCGGTCTGGCCTTCGCCCTCGTCCTGGGCCTCGCACCGCTCATCACCGTCAGTCTCCCGGCCAACCCCGCCCAGGCACACGGCTGGGTGACCTCACCCGCCAGCCGGCAGGACCAGTGCTTCAACGGAAGCCTGGAGTGCGGCCCCATCAAGTGGGAGCCCGATGCCGTCGAAGGGCCCAAGGGCCTCAAGAGCTGCAGCGGCGGCAACGCCCAGTTCGCGGACCTGGACGACGACACCAAGGGCTGGACCGTCCACAGCGTCGCCGCCTCCACCACCTTCACCTGGCAGCTGACCGCCCAGCACTCCACGACCACCTGGCAGTACTTCGTGGGCTCCCAGAAGGTCGCCGAGTTCGACCAGGGCGGCGCACAGCCGCCCCAGTTCGTCCGCCACCCCGTCAACTTCGGCACCCTCCGGGGGCAGCACAAGGTCCTCGCGGTCTGGAACATCGCCGACACGGCCAACGCGTTCTACGCCTGCGTCGATGTGAACATCCGGGGGTAGGGCCCTAGTCGGACTCTTCCCACACCGCGTCCGCGGGCAATTCGCCGCCCGGGTCGTCCTCGACGGCACCCCAGCCGAAGCCGTCCTGGAAGACCGCCACGCCCAGGGCCAAGTAGACGCAGAACACGATCACCACGCCCAGGAAGCAGAGCATGAAGATCGTGGTCGCCGCGTTCGCGAGCGGGCGCGGCGCGTGCGCGGTCGCCCGGTCGGGCCGCTCGGGGGCGTAGTACACGGTCACGATGTCGCCCTCGAGGACGGTCCCCGGGCCGTCCTCCTCCTCGAAGCGCACCGCGCGGCCGTCACGCGTGACGAACTCGTAGACGTGATGCAGGGTCGTGGACACGTGGTGGCTGTCGCCGCCGTGGCTCGAGGTCGTCGTGTAGGTGCGCAGACAGCGCGCCTCGGCGGTCACTCCGCTGTGCCACGCACGCCACAACCAGGCCGAGCGTCTGAGGATGGTGACCGCTCCGGCGATGGCCAAGCAGGCCATGAGCCCCGGCACGATGAAGGCAAGGTTGAACAGAACATCCATAAGAGCCCCCCGATGAATCCCGCTAGGTCCCGCAAATCGTGCTAGGTCTCGTAAGTCCCGCTGGGTTCCGCACATCGCGCGCCATCGCGCGACACCGCGTGTACGCCGTAGTGGTCACGTACGGCGTGCGCAGAACCTACCCATGGAGGATGGCCAAGATCCTCAGGGGAACCTCAGAAAACGGCGCCCGCCGCCACTGATCGGCCGGGCGGTCGCTTGTCGGCACGGCCCTGTGCTGGTGAGGCTGGCAGGAACGCAGTTGTCACCAGTGCTCAACGGGGGTCGAGTCTATGAGTCTGACCGTGTTGCACAGTGCCGTGGTGGAGCCGGAGCACCGATTCGAATGGTGGCGCGACCTGATCCAGCAGGACGTCGCGCCCACCCGGATCACCACCGACCGCGCCGGGGACTTCCCGGCCACAGCCGGTATCGCGCAGCTCGGGGCGGTACGGCTCACCGCCATGTCGTTTCCCGCCATCAGGTCGGAGCGCACCCCCGCGCTCATCCGGTACTCCGACCCCGAGGACTACCAGCTCACGCTGATCCTCGGCACCGAGATGTGGATCTCCCAGGCCCGCAACGAGGCCAGAATGGCGGCCGGTGACCTGGTCCTGTGGAGCACCTCGTCGCCCTTCGACGGGCGTGGTCTCGCCGGTTCGCACAACGGCATCTCCAAGGCCATCATCCTGCACCTGCCGCGCACCGAACTCCCCCTGCCCACGGCCAAGGTGGACCACCTGCTGGCGAACGCCGTGCCCGGCCGCACCGGCATGGCGGGCATCCTCGCCCGCCACCTCCTCAGCGTCGCCGAGGAGGCATCCCACTTGGAGGGCCATGCCGCCGCCCGGGTAGGCGTCGCGACCTGGGAACTCGCCACCGCGTTCCTCGGGCACTGGGCCGACGTCCACGACCGGGTGCCGCCCGAGTCCCACGACCGGATGCGGCTCGCCCGCATCGACGCCTTCATCGACGCCAACCTCGGCGACCCGCACCTCACTCCGGCGGCGATCGCCGCGCACCACCACCTCTCGGTACGCACCCTGCACTGGCTGTTCCGCGGCCGCGACCACACGGTGGCGGCCACCATCCGACGCCGCCGCCTGCACCGCTGCCGCACCGACCTCACCTCCGACCGCTACGCGGCACAGCCGATCCACACCATCGCGGCACGCTGGGGCTTCACCAACGCCGCGGCCTTCAGCCGCACCTTCAGGAGGGAGTACGGCATCACACCGGGCGAGTACCGCTCGACGACGCGACGGCCGACCAGCGGCCCTGCGAGGGTTCGATGACGGTGCCGACCGTGGCCTGTGGTGGGATGGCCAGACCTCATGGCTTCGCCGTACCGGGAGAACACGCTGATGACGACGTACCCGTCCTTGACCCGTGCGCTGGCGGAGGCCTTGGTCGATGTCCTCTGGTTCATCGACGGCTGCGAGGACGAACAGATGGATCCGGACGACGCCGTCAAGGTCCTTGAGAACGTCGCCCACCTCGTGAGCCTGCTGTCGGAGGAGCAGCGGAGCGAGTTCCTGGAACTGGTGGCGGCGATGGCCGCGGAGGAGACGGATCCGGCTCGGCGGGAGTTCCTGGAAGGCTTCCCCGAAGGCTTCGGGCTCGTGGAGGAACCGGCTTGACCTCGGCCTCGCGAGGGGGTCGGCGCAGCCTGCCCCGAGTAGGCCCGGCCGGGCCGGGCACCGTGGTCTGACCTCGTAAAACGGTGGACACCTTCGCCGTGCCGGGTCAGCATCTCCGCGATGACCAACGAACTTCTCTCCCTCCCCAAGCGCGTCCGCTTCGTCGAGCTCGGTGCCGAGGCGCTGCGGGCGCTCGCCGACGGGGACCTCGACGGTGGCAGCGCCGCGGCCGGGGTCGCGCTCGACGAGCACTTCGTCGGTGAGCGGGCCCGCTGGATCTTCGGCTACCGCGCCGAGCAGCTCGCCAAGGACCCCACAGCCGCCCCCTGGATCACACGGGCCGCCGTGTCCGAGCCGGACGGGACCGTGATCGGCGACGCCGGGTTCCACGGGCCGCCGGACGACGCCGGTGTGGTCGAGGTCGGCTACACCGTCGTGCCCCAGTACCGCCGCCAGGGCTATGCCCGCGCCATGCTGAAGGCGCTCCTCGCCCGGGCCGCCTCCGAACCCGGCGTCAGGACCGTGCGGGCCACGATCAGCTCCGACAACGCCGCCTCCCTGGCCACCATCGCGGGCTTCGGCTTCACGCGCGTGCGTGAGACGGGGAACGAGCGCGACGGACTCCACCTCGTCTTCGAGATCCCGGTGGGCGCGAACGAGACCGCGTAGCCGATCCCGTCGCTGCCCTCGCCGCGGCCCCGCCGAGGGCCTGGACTTGTCGAATATCGATATGCCCCCTACCTTGAGGCATATCGAAAATCGATAGGAAGGCACGCGGTGAACACGCGACTTACGAGAGCTCTGTCCTCGGTGACCTTTGTCCTGGCGGTGCTCGCCGGGCTCGTCTTCGTCGGCACGGGGCTCTCCCGCATGCTCGACGACGGTGCGGTCTGCGTGCGGACGGGCTTCTGGGCCAACGCCACGCTGGAGGGCGAGCTGCCGATCAGCGAGGGCGTGAAGGCGTCCAGCATGGCCACACGCCTCTGCCAGGACAGCCCGTCCACGGGCCAGCGCGCCGCCGACCTCGGCGGGACACTGCCCTGGCTCCTGGTCGGCTGCCTCGCGCTGCTGCTGTTCTCACGGCTGTTCACGGCCGTCCAGGAGGAGGGGCCGTTCACCGAGAAGGTGTCGCGGCGGCTCTCCACCCTCGGCTGGTTCGTCGCCGTCGGCACACCGGTGGCCGGGCTCGTCGTCGGCTGGTCGCACTCCTGGCTCGTCGCGAGCATGGCACCGATCGTGGGCTCCGGACCGACGGTCTCCGGACCGCAGGTGCTCATCCTCGCCGGTCTCGCCGCGGTCATCATGGGCAAGATCATGCGTGAGGGCATGCGGATGCGAGAGGACCTCGAAGGGACCATCTGATGCCCGAAGAGGAACTCCACACGATCAGGATCCATCTCGACCGGGTCCTCGCCGAGCGCGGCATGACGCTCACCGAACTGGCCGCGCGGGTGGGCATCACCGTGGTCAACCTGTCGGTCCTCAAGAACGGCCGGGCGAAGGCCATCCGCTTCTCGACCCTGTCGAGGATCTGCGACGTCCTCCAGTGCCAGCCGGGGGACCTCATCACCCACGACCCGGCCGAGCCGACCTAGCCGGTCGCCACCGGCCTGGGAGCGCGCGGCAGGGAACCTCAGGCATCTCCCTGCGACTGCCCGCCCGCCTGCTGCGGGCCGGACCTCGGCAGGGTGAGCCACGCGGTGAGCGCCGCCCGCAGTTCGACGACGTCGTCACGGCTCAGGGGCGCGCCGCGGCGGGAGCCGTACAGCCGTACGCCGTCCGCGCTGACCGCGTACCCCGTGGCGCGCGAGGACCCGGTGACGCACGTGCCGCTGGTCAAGAGGCGCCGCAGTTCGGCGGCGCGGGGCGTCAGGGCGGCGGGCGCCCGGCGCGGGGCGCTGACGGGGCCGCGGGGGCGGGTGGGCACGCCGATCGCCGTGTAGAAGTCGTGTACGGCGTCCTCCAGGACCTGGGGCTTGGTGGGGGCCGCACCGGCGAACTCGCCCACCAGGTCCGGGGCCGCCGGATCCGTGCGCTGGGGCCATTCGTCGGTCAGCGGCGGCTCCGCGGCCGCGAGGCGCACGCAGGCGGGCGGGATCAGCACCTCTTCGTAGCCGCGAGACAGGTACGTGGCATGCCGTCGGCGCAGGTCCATCACCCTCGCGTGGACGGGGTGCACACCGACCGGCATGCGCGGCCGGGAGACCTTGCCGAGCTGCCCGTACACCCCGGTGGCGAGGTGCAGCCGCCCCGTCTCCGTGACCAGCACGGTGGCCTGCCACGTCCCGTTGCCCAGCCGATAGCCCACTACCGTCGTCGGCATCGCCCCTCCCCCGGATCGCCTAGGACCGTAGCGCCACCGGCCCGCGCACGGCGGAAATGACCGAACACGGCGCCGGCTGATCGACGGCGTGCGCTTCGAGGTCGGCACGGGCACCCAGTGGCGGGGCATCCTGAGCGCCTGTGCTCATCGCTCCGGCGTGCTCGCCTCCGGCACCGCGTAGCCGGGCACGGACGGCCAGCGCACGGTCAGCACCACCGACTCCTCCTCCGCGCGCCATGAGTGGTCGGTCCCGCGCCCCCACACGACGTAGTCGCCCTGCTCCTCCAGCAGCACACTCCGGCCGGGGAGTTCGACGCGGAAACGCCCGCTGATGAGGACCAGGAGAGCCGTGCGCTCCTCGCCCTTCACCCACCGCGCCCGCTCGTCCCCGGGCGGATGAACACCCCATTTGATCTCTACGTCGTCGCTGTGGCGCGGATCGCCGGCGTCCCTGAAGTGCCCGAGCAGCCACCCCCGGTCCAGTGCCGCGTCCTTGCCGGCGTTCCCCACGTACACGGTGTCCCTCACGAGGCCGGAGGCTAACAGCCGCCCTCGTGGACACGACAGTGCCCCTGGCCCACCCTTGGGGCGGCTTCCGGCCAGCCAGGACCGGGGGTGTGGATCACTCGGCGGCGCCTGCCCGTCCGGTGCTCACGAGGTCCTTGTCCTGGAGGCGGGGCCCGTCGTCGGCGGCGGGTCCGTGTGTGGCCGCGCTCTCCGGTTTGCCGTACCAGGCGACTGCCACGGCTCCGGCGACGGCCAGGACGAAGCCGGTGATCGCGAGCCATAGGAATCCCGGGCGTGAGGAGTCACCGAGCCACAGCACCCCGAGGATGCCCGGCAGGATCGTCTCCCCCACGACCAGCGCCGCCGTGGCGCCGTTGACCGATCCGATCTGGAGGGCGACGGTGTGCAGGTACATGCCGATGGCGCCGGCGATGAGGATGGCGTACAGGGCGGGGTCGGCCACCAGGGCCAGCGGGTCGAAGGGGTCCACCCCGTCAAGGACGCGTACTCCCACGCCGATGGCGCCGAAGCCCAGGCCCGACAGGAGACCGGCGGTGATGGCACCGCGCGAGCCGAGTCGGCGCACCAGCAGCGTGCCACCGCCCATCAGCAGCACCGTGACCGCGAGCAGCCACCAGTGCGCCGCGTGGGAGCCCCGGCTCTCGCCCTCCGCCCCGGCCGCCGTGGCCAGCATGATCAGCGAGGCGCAGACGACACCGATGGAGCGCCACTCGGCACGGGTCAGCTTGATGCCGAGGAGCTTGATGCCGAGGAGCGCGGTGATCACCAGATTGGCGCTGATCACGGTCTGCGAGAGGAACAGCGGAAGCAGCCGGGCGGCCAGCGCGCCCAGGGCGAAGCCCACGAAGTCAAGGACAGTACCGACCATGAACTCCCAGGTCATGGCCGCCTTGGCGGTGGACGACAGGCTCGGACCGCCGTGCTGCGTGGTGCCGGTGGTGGACGCCGCGGCCGCCTCCCGACGGGCGGACTTGCGGGATCCCACGGCTTGCAGGACCGATCCCGTGCCGTAGCAGGCCGAGGCCGCGACAGCCGTCAGGAGGCCGATGATCACTAAAAGCTCCGTTCACGTACGAGGAGGGCCGAGCGGGCACCCCCGCGTAGTAGATGCGCCACAGCGTCCGGACGTTGCCTCACCGGTGCCGTCCACTGACGAAACCGCAGCCCAGGGCGGAGCGCGGCGGCCACCACCCCGCGCACCGCACTGCTGGCGGGGCCGTGACACCGACACGGCTCCGGCCGCCAGGCGACGATCACCCGGCGGCCGGAGCCGTCGCACCACACGCCGATGACGGCGCCGTATCGAGCCCTACCCGCGCACGGGCTCCAGCAGGAAGACGGGGATCACGCGGTCGGTCTTCTCCTGGTACTCGGCGTACGGCGGAAACGCGGCGACCGCGCGCTCCCACCACTCGGCCTTCTCGTCCCCGGTGATCTCGCGGGCCGTCATCTCCTGGCGCACGGCCCCGTCCTGGAGCTCCACGTGCGGGTCGGACACGATGTTGAAGTACCAGACCGGGTGCCGCGGGAAGCCGCCCTTGGAGGCCACGGCCGCGTACCGCCCCTCGTGCTCCACGCGCATCAACGGGATCTTGCGGATCTTGCCGCTCTTCGCGCCGCGCGTCGTGAGGATGACGACGGGCAGGCCCGTGTCCCAGAGCGTCGTTCCCTGGGTGCCGCCCGAGCTCTCGTACAGCTCGACCTGCTCGCGCACCCACTGCGCCGGACTCGGCTCGTACTCACCTTCAAGGGACATCGGGCCCACCCATCGTCGTGTACGGACGTCGTGTACGGACTGTGCCGTGAGGTTCAACACGAGCGGAGAGAGGATTCATCCCCGGCGTGACCCGGTGGTGAGCGGATGGCCGCTCAGGATCCGGTGGAGAGCGCCACGTGGCGCCACTGGTCGAGTTCGCGGCGCACCAGGTCCAGCTTCGCCTCGACGCGCTGGACCGCGTCCGCGCCCAGTTGCAGGCGCAGCGGCGGCTCGGGGACCTCGGTGATGTCGACGATGGCTTTCGCCGCCTTCCGCGGATCGCCCGGCTGGCGGCCGTCGTTCTCGGCCAGTGCCTCGCGCACCGGTCCCGCGCCGACGGCGTAGTCGGCGATGGAGGCCGGTTCGACGCGCAGACTCGACCCGCTGAGGAAGTCGGTGCGGAACCCGCCCGGCTCCACGATCGTGACGCGGACGCCGAGCGGGGCCAGTTCGCCGTGCAGCGCCTCGGAGACGCCTTCGAGGGCGAACTTCGACGCGCCATAGAGACCGACCGCGGGCGCGGTGGCGAAGCCGCCCACGGAGCCGATGTTCAGGACGTGGCCGGAGCCCTGGGCGCGCAACGTCGGCAGGGTCGCCCGCAGGGTGTTGAGCACGCCGAAGACGTTCACGTCGAACAGCGCCCGGACCGTGTCATCCGATGTCTCCTCGATCGCGCCCACGAGGCCGTACCCGGCGTTGTTGGCCACGACGTCGATCCGGCCGAACGCCGCGAGTCCCGCCGCCACCGCCGCCCTCAGCTGCTCCGGCTCGGTCACGTCCGCGTCCACGGCCAGCAGTCCGTCCGGCTCGTGCGGATACGCCCGGAGCACCGCTGCCGCGTCCCTCGCCGTCGCGATCACGCGGTGTCCTCGCTCCAGCGCCTCCCGGGTGATCGCCGCGCCAAGCCCGCGCGATGCCCCGGTGACCAGCCACACGCCCATGTTCTCCCCTGTTCTGACGGCCCGACGGGCCCACGGCTCGACGCTAGAACCTAGAGTCGGGTCTAGATCAACAGCTGGCCGAGGGAGAAGAGCTCATGGACCTGAGCATCGGTGAGGTGGCACAACGCAGCGGGCTGAGCGTGCACGCGCTGCGGTTCTACGAGCGGGAGGGCCTGTTCGCCAACCCGGTGCGGCGCCTGTCCAACGGCCGCCGGGTCTATCACGAGGAAGACCTGGAGTGGCTGGCCATCTGCACGAAGCTGCGCTCCTCCGGCATGTCCCTGGCGATGATCCGGCAGTACATCGAGCTGGTCCGGCAGGGCCCGGGCAACGAACACGAACGCCTTGAGCTGCTGCGCCTGCACGCGACCCAGGTGGAGACGCGCATCCGCGAGCTCCAGGACACCCTCGATGTGATGCGGTACAAGGTGCGCGTCTACGAGGACCACCTCGCTCGCGGTGAGGCCGACCGGCTCTGGAACCCGGCCCGTCCCGTCGCCGCACGGTCCAGCGCCCCACAGGAGTGCCACCCGCCAGAGGGGTCGTGATGCGCGGCGGGTGCGGGGCCCGGGCAATTCATGCCCGGTGGGGATACGGCTTCTCAGCGGCCAGAGCGTTCAGGCCCCATCTGCTCAGCATGTCGTCGGCGAGTGCGGTGGCGGCCAGCGGGTCGACGCGGGCGAGTCCGATCACGAACTCGCCCCAGGAACCGTCGACGATGACCCCGGGTCCCGTGCTCCAGGAACCGGAAACGAGTGCCTTGGCGAGAAGACGTCGCGCATGAGCCATCAGCGGCGACGTCGTGTGCCGCTGCCCCGGAACCGGAGCCGGAGCCGGAGCCGACCGCTTGCTCGCTTCCGCCATGGTCCCCGCGAGCCGGGCCATCGCCTCCGCCCGGGGGCGCGGGCCGGGGATCCGTCCGGCCAGGGCCTCGGCCCGCGCGTAGTCACCACCGGCGGCCGCCGCCGCCATGAGCCGGGTGAGCAGCCACTCCCGCTGCTCCCGGGGTGATTCGGGGGTCTGGACGGCGGCGGCTTCCGCCGCGCCGACCAGCCGAAGGGCCCGGTCACGATCGCCACCGACGGCCGCCGCCTCCGCGGTCCGGGCCAAGGCGCACGCTCGGTGATACGGGTTGGCGATCTGCCCGGACAGCGCTTCGGCTCGCGCGAGGTCACCGCTGGCGGCCACCGCCCGAGCGAGCCCGGCCAGCGCCGCCTCCCATGGGTCACGGTCGGTGATCTGCCGGAGGAGTGCCTCGGCGGTGGCGACCAGCCGGGCGGCCTGGTCGCGGTAGGGGGCGACCGCCACCGCGAGACCGGTCGTCGCGTCCACGCGCTGGCCGGGGTCGCTGAGCTGCCCGATGAACGCCTCCGTCCGCCCGGCCCAGCGGGCGACCCGATCGTGGTCGCCTCCGGCAGCCGCCAGCTCAGCGCACCTGATCAGCGTCCGCGCGGGCAGCTGACCGATGTGCCCGATGAGCGCCTCGGCCCGCGCGTAGTCACCGCTGGCGGCCACCGCCACCGCCAACTCGGGCAGCACATGGTCACGTAGGAGCTGGTCGGGCTCGCGTTGGATGAACGCCTCCACCGCGTCGGCCATCAGGGCGGCGCGGTACCGGTCCCCACCGACAGCCAGCGCCTCCACCAGGTGGACCAGGACGAACAGGTCCGTGATGCCGAGCTGATGGTCGGGCGCCTCCGCCTGGGCGAGGAGCCAGGCGGCCCGCTCGCGGTCGCCCCGCGCGGCCACCGCGGTCGCGAGCCGGACCAAGGCCCAGGTCCGCGCGACCCGGTTGGTGATCTGGCCGACGATCCCCTCGGCCCGCGCGTAGCCACCGCCCGCGGCCACCGCCGCCGCGACCGCGCCCAGCGTCGACTCCTGGTACGGGTGTGCGGTCTGCCTGATGAGTGTCTGCGCCTCGCCCGCCCACCGCGCGGCCCGGTCCCGGTCGCCGCAGACCGCGACGGCCTCCACGAGGAGGGGCAGCACCCGGGCACGGGTGGGCGCGTCCGTGGTCCACCCGGCCAGCGCCTCCGCCTCGGCGATGAGCTGTGCGGCCCGATCGCCGCGCGTCCTCGCTGCCGGTGCGAGCCTGGCCAAGGCCGTCGCCCGCTCGTACGGAGTGCTGAGCTGCCGGGCGAGTGCCGCGGCCCTGTCGTAGTCAGGACCGGCCGCCACCGCAGCGACGAGCTCCCGCATCAGGGACTCCGTGAAGTACGGTTCGGCGCTCTGCCCGATCTGCCCGATGACCGCATGTGCTTCTCCGGTCAGCCGGGCGGCCCGGTCGTGGTCACCGCTGAGCGCAGCGAGCTCCACGAGCCGGGTCAACAGCCCCGCCCGCTCATGGAGTTGGGTGGACCGCCGCGCTTCACCCTCCGCGCCATCCGCGAGGCGGGCGACACGGGCGCCCTCACCGCCATCGGCCACGACCGCCGCGAGCTGGGCCAGCTTCCACGTCGGCACTCCTGGGTACGTGGTCGGCCCGGCGAGCGCCTTTGCCTCGCCGACCAGGCGGGCGGCCCGCTCGTGATCACCTCCGGCGGCCACCGCCTCCGCGAGCTGGGCCAGCGCCGGTGCCCTGTCGAGGGGATCAGGGCGCCGCTCCATGAACGTCTCCACCTCGTCGGCCCACTCGGCGGCCCGGTCGCGGTCGCCGCTGGCAGCGACCGCCCGCACCAGCGCGCACCAGGCTCGCGTCCGCTTGCGCCAGTCCGTGATGCTGTTCACGAGGGCTTCGGCGGGGCCGTAGTGCCCGATGCTGGCCCATGCCGCGGGCAGTTCCTCGGGAATGAAGCTGTAGCGGCTGGTCAGTTGGTCTCGGTGGAAGGTGAGCCGCACGAGGCTCGTGAGGTGGGGCTCGGGCTCGGCGAGGAGGAGCTGCTGCGCGATGTCGATCTCGGCGAAGGCCAGGGCGTCCCCGCCGGTGACAGCGCGCATGCGGTGGTGGCGGGCCTGGTCGGTGCCGCACGTGACGAGCCGGGCGATGTCCCCGGCGCTGGCGAGCATGCGGGAGTAGTCGCGCAGCAGATACCCCGGAGTGTCGGCGGGCCAGCCCCGCTCCCAGTAGGTCTGGGCCCAGTCGTGCAGCCGGTCGCGGTAGGCGGCCAGCCCCGCGCCGTACCGCTGTTCGGCCGTCACGCGCAGCGTCTCGTGGGCGAAGAGGTGCACCCGCTCCCCCGGGGACCCTGCCGACCGCTCGGCGATCCGGCCGCCGATGGTGCGGCCGAACAGCCCGCCCAGCAAGGGCTCGATCTCCGAGCGCGGCCGTGTGACGAGGTACTCCAAGTCCCCCAGCGTCAGCCCGCCCCCGGCAGCGGTGATCAGCCCGAGCACGTCACGGTGCGGCTGCTCTCCGGTCAGCAGCAGGCCCAGTTCCTGGGTGGCGCCGCGCTGGCGGTCACGGGCGTGCGCGGAAACGCCGAGCCGCCTCGCGACGACCGTACGCAAGGGGTGGTCGCCGGGGACGTCGTCGGGGAGCGGGGGATGCGGGCGGCTGGCGACCAGGACCCGTACCCCGGGAGGTGGGCGTCGGGGCAGCAGTTCGGCGATGCTGCCGCCGGTACTCCTGTCCTCGTCGAGGCCGTCGATGACCAGCAGCAGCCGACGTCCCCACTCCCGTGCCCGGCCCGCCGCGTCGTCCAGCAGCCGCAGCAGGGTGCCCCGACGCTCACCGGCGAGCAACGGGCCGTCCGGGGACTCGCCGCAGAGCGCGGCGAGCTGCTGGATCAGGGCGGTGGCGCAGGCGTCCCGGTCGGACTGGTGGGCCAGCCGGGCGGTGACGAAGAACGAGACCACGTCGACGCCGGTCGGCGGGTGCAGGACGAACCACGCCATCAACGCCGACTTGCCCGCCCACGGTCCGGCCTGCCACCACGCGTAGGTCCTGTCCCCCGCGCAGAACGCGACCAACTCGCCGAGTTCGGCCTCTCGGTCGAGCAGCCGCTCAGGAGCGATGTCACGGACCTGTGCCTGGTAGGCGCCGCGCACCCGCTCGCCCCTGGAGGGCGGGACCGCATCGGGCAGTGTGTCCGGCAGGCCGAGCAGGGCGCGCAGTTCGGCCCGCCGGGCCTCGTCGAGTCCGGTCAGGGCGAGGTCCAAGCGTGCCGCGGCGAGTCGGCCGAGGCCGTCGGAGCGGTGGTGCCGGGTGACGATGCCGATGACGCGCTCGCCCGCCCACACCGCGGCCCCGGACATGCCTTCCCAGGGCGACACCTCCGGATCGGGGTCGGACGCCGGTGCCGGCACCGTGATCTCAAGGGTGCCTTCGCGCCGGTTGGAGAGCACCGCGACGACGCCGTCGCACTGGTGCGAGTCGCGGTACCAGCCCGGCGCGTCCGTGGCGGGCTGGTCGTCGCGCCTGAGCTTGAACCGGGGGAAGCCCACGGCGCGGACGGCGAGGACCGCGGCCCGCCCCGCGCCGATACCGCCGAACCTCGGCCTGATGACCGGTGGTTCGGCGGTGCGCGGCGCGAGGGAAAGGACCGCGATGTCGCACTGCCGGTCGGCCCACCACGACACCACGTCCGAGGTCCATTCCGTGGCCAGGTCGGCATCGAACCGGACCCGCACGCTCGCGGCCCCGGCGACGACGTGGGCCGCCGTCAGGACCGTGCCGGGTGCGATGCGGTACCCCGACCCCCGTCGGCCCAGCGCACCGTCCGTGCGGACGAGGATCTCCGCGACTTGGCGCGCCACGACACCGGCGCCCACGTCCCCACCAGCGTTCACCGGCACGCACGCTCCCTCCCGGCGGTCCGCGGCCCGCCGCCCCCGATCGGTGAACCTCCGCGCGCCTAGCGTGACAGACGCGCCGCCTTTGGCGGACCCTCGGTGACACCGGTACGTTCTCCGCGGTGACGTTGAATGAGACGCGGGGCCTCGTGTCGATGACCGACGAGGCGCGGTTGTGCTGGACGGTGTTGGGCGGCACGGCTCGGAAACCGGCCGTGGTCCTGCTCCATGGCGGTCCGGGGCTGCCGGACTATCTGGGCGGCCTCGCCCCCATGATCGCGGACCTCGCGCCGGTGTACCGCTACGACCAGCGCGGCACGGGCCGGTCCCCGTGGCGGGGACCCCATTCCCTCGCCCGGCACGTCGACGATCTCGCCGAGCTGCTCGACGCGTGGGACGTGCCCAGGGCCGTGCTGATCGGGCACTCCTACGGCACGGATCTGGCGAGCCGCTTCTGCCTGAGGCACTCCGACCGGGTCTCCGCGATGCTGCTGATGTGCGGGCCGTTCACCGGTGACTGGCGTACGGGGTACCGGGCGGAGCGCGACCGCCGCATGTCCGCCGCCCAGCGGGAACGGCTCCGCGTGCTGGAGGAGCTGCCGCACCGCACGGAGGAGCAGGAAGTCGAGCTGCTCACGCTGGCCTGGTTCACCGACCACTCCGATCCGGGGAGCGGGTGGCGCTGGGCGGGGCAGAGCGCCCGGCGGCGGCGCCCGGTCAACTGGTCCATGAACGCCGAACTCGGCGGCGAGGGACGCGCGGATCCGCTCGACGCGCACCTCGCCGCTCTCCGTGCCTGCCTGCCCGTACGGACGGAGCTGCTCGGCGGGGCCGACGATCCCCGTCCGGCTTCGGCGCTTGAGTCACTCGCGCTCCGCTTCGGTCTTCCGCTGACTCTGCTCGAAGGCGCGGGGCACGAGCCCTGGCTGGAGCGGCCCGACGCTGTGCGCTCGCACCTGCGGCGATTCGTCGAAGACGCCGTGGGCGCATAGGGGTTGACCGGTTTCGGCGGGGGCTGGGGAAGGGTTTTCCTCGGGCGCCCGCCGCGTCCGGTTCCCGGCTGACTCCCCGCTTGTCAGGCCGCCAGCGCGGGCGCTTCTCTGGGCGGAGACACCCGCAAGACAAGGCAACGCCACGACAGGCCAAGCAACACAACGGAAGGAGCACGCGATGCGCCATGGTGACATCGCCTCTGGCCCGGACACCGTCGGGGTCGCGGTGGTGAACTACAAGATGCCTCGGCTCCACACCAGGAGTGAGGTACTGGAGAACGTCCAAAAGATCGCCGAGATGGTGAAGGGCGTCAAGGTCGGCCTGCCCGGGATGGACCTCATCGTCTTCCCCGAGTACTCCACCCACGGCATCATGTACGACCCGGCCGAGATGCTGGACACCGCCTCTCGCGTGCCCGGCGAGGAGACCGACGTCCTCGCCGCCGCCTGCCGCGACGCGGGGGTCTGGGGAGTCTTCTCGCTGACCGGCGAGCAGCACGAGGACCACCCGCACAAGCCGCCGTACAACACCCTGGTGCTCATCGACGACCAGGGGCGGATCGTGCAGAAGTACCGGAAGATCTTCCCGTGGTGTCCGGTCGAGGGCTGGTACCCGGGCGACGCCACGCGGGTCACCGAGGGCCCCAAGGGCATGAAGATCTCCCTGATCGTCTGCGACGACGGCAACTACCCCGAGATCTGGCGCGACTGCGCGATGAAGGGCGCCGAGCTGATCGTGCGCTGCCAGGGCTACATGTACCCCGCCAAGGACCAGCAGGTCCTCATGGCCAAGGCGATGGCCTGGGCGAACAACTGCTACGTCGCCGTCGCCAACGCCACGGGATTCGACGGCGTCTACTCCTTCTTCGGGCACTCCGCGCTCATCGGCTTCGACGGCCGGACGCTCGGCGAGACGGGCGAGGAGGAGTACGGCATCCAGTACGCCCAGCTGTCGGTGTCCGCCATCCGCGACGCCCGCGCCCACGACCAGTCGCAGAACCACCTGTTCAAGCTCCTGCACCGCGGCTACTCCGGTGTGCACGCCGCCGGAGAGGGGGAACGGGGCGTGGCGGACTGCCCGTTCGACTTCTACCGGCTCTGGGTCACCGACCCGGCCAAGGCCGCGGAGAACGTGGAGGCGATCACCCGCGACACGGTGGGCGTGGCGGAGTGCCCGGTGGGCTCACTGCCCGTATCGCGTCCGTGACGGGTCGGCTCGTCCGCCTCTCGACCTGCCGGTATGTCCGCGGCCTGTCCGCCTGTCCGCCCGTCGACCTGATGTCATGGGTCCATGGATGAGCTGACACCGATACGGGAGGTCGCGGACCGGTTCCGGCTGCCCCTGTCGACCTTGCACTACTGGGAGCGGCGCGGGCTCGTGGAGCCGCACCGGCGGTCCGGGCGGAGGTACTTCGACCCGGAGCAAGTCTACCGCGTCGCGCTGATCAAGCTGTGGCGGGAGACCGGGCTGATGTCAGTCGAGGAGATCCGCACGCTGCTCGACCGTGACGGCACCGCGACCGACACAGACACAGACACAGACACAGACACCGGCACGGACGCGGACACCAGCACCAGCACCGCCACCGGCACCGGCACCGGCACCGGCACCGGCACCGACTGGAAGGCGACCGTGCTGGGGCGCGTCGCGGCGCTGGACGCGCACATCGCCCAGCTCGACTCAGCCCGCGCCTACCTCCACCACCTCCTCACCTGTGCCCACGGGAACGACCTGGAGCGGTGCCCGGACTTCCGGGCGACGGTCTCCGCGGCACATCCCGCGTAGCAGAGGGACGCCCGGTCTCGCCCGCCAGTGCCCGGCTCACGTCGAAGAGCGCGTCCACGGCCGGGCGCTGCGCGGCGTACGCCGTCACGAGCCCGGCGAGCTGGTGCTCGTCGGCGGGGAGCCGCGCGGCATCCAGCAGGGCGCGCACGGTGAGCGTGAGGGCGTCGTCATACGGCCCGTTCACGCGCGCACCTCCGTGGCGGGGCGGGCCCCGCCGTTCGCCGTTCCCGACGCGTACGTGGTGGGGTCGGGGGCGCGCAGGTGCCAGTCGGTCCGCTGCTGGAACGCGTCCCCGACCCGCAGGACCGTCGCCTCGCCCGCCACCGGCCCCGCGAGCTGAAGCGACAGCGGCAGCCCGGCCCCGGTGACGCCCATCGGCACCGCGAGGACGGGGTTGGCCAGCGGATTCCAGTACGGCGTATGGACCTTGCCGAACACCCCGGCCTGGTCCTGGTGCCCCGCCGCGTCGGCCAGGGCGCCGAACGGCGGCGCCCCGATCGACGCGGTCGGACACACGACCACGTCCACCTCCGCGAACAGGGCGTCCACCGCGCGCTGCGCCACCGTACGCACCCGCTGCGCCTGGACGTAGTCCGCGCCCGTCACGAGCGCGCCCATGGCGAGCAGGCCGCGGGAGGCCACGCAGTAGTCGTCCCAGCGCCGGGACAGGTCACCTCGGTGGTGGGCCAGGCCCTCGCTGGCCACGGTCACGAACATCGCGGTGACCAGTTCACGCCAGTACGGCAGGCGCACCTCCACCACGCGCGCGCCGAGCCCGGTGAGCACGGACACGGCCGCGTCGAACACTCCGGGCAGCGCCGGGTCGCCGTCGTCGGGGAAGTGGTGCGCACGCGCGACGCCCACCCGCACTCCCGTCAGATCGCCGTCGAACCGGGGCTCGGTGTACGGGGCGTGGCGGCCGCCGTGGCCCGCGGGAGCGCCGCCCTCCGGCGCGCCGTGGCCATGCGGGTCGGTGACCAGCGCGCGCAGCACCGCCGAGCAGTCCCGCGCGCTGCGGGCGAGCGGGCCCAGGCGGTCGAGGCTGTACCCGAGCGGTACGCAGCCGTCCTCGGGCACCCGGCCGTACGTCGGCATCAACCCGGTGACCCCGCAGAAGGCGGCGGGCATGCGGATGCTGCCCCCGGTGTCGCTGCCGAGGGCGGCCGCGAACATCCCCGCCGCGACGCCGCTAGCCGATCCGGAACTGGAGCCTCCGGCCCAGCGGTCGGTCCGCCAGGGGTTGCGCGGGAAGGGGAACGGCTTGTCCGCCTGCGGCAGTCCGCAGCCGAACTCCATCGCGGTGGTCTTCCCCGTGATCACCGCGCCCGCCGCCCGCAGCCGGGCCACCGCCGAAGCGTCCCGCCCGGCCCACCAATTCCGGTCGTGCACCAGGCTCTGCGCGGTCGTCGGTCCGTCGGCCACCGCGATGGTGTCCTTCACCCCGAACGGAATCCCGTGCAGCGACCCCCGGTCCACGCCGGACGCCAACTCCTCGTCCGCGCGCCGGGCCGCGGCCCGGGCCCGCTCGTCGAAACGCGTCAGATACACACCCAGCACGTCATCCGAGCGCCCGGCGGCGGCGATGGCCGCCTCTACGAGACCGACACTGGTCACTTCGCCCTCCCGCAGCGCCTGTGCGGCCTGCGTCAGGGTCATCACTCCGCCCACGTTGCACCTTCCCGTACGCACCGTCCCTCACGGACGGCCGGTGCACGCAACCGTCCCAACTCAAGCCGGGTTGAACGCAACCGTCACCACCCCAGCGCCCACGCCGAGTTCATCGCGTACGCGCGGTCACACGCGCCCTGTCTCAAGGTGCACCCTGCGGGGCGCCCCGAGCACATCCTCATCTGATCAAACCGCTAGCCTCCGTATGCATGACCGAAACTCAAACCCACGACCAGCGCGCCGGTGGACTCGGGAGACCGCCGGCCCGCCGCGTCCTGTGGCTCGCCACGGGCGCCACCGCGTTCTTACTCTTCGCCGACCTCGCCACGCGTGCCTACAACCACTACGACGCCATCCCGGGCGTCCGCAGGTTCGTGAACGTCGACGTCGAGGCCAACCTGGCCACGTGGTGGAACAGCACGCTGCTGCTCGCCGTGACGGGCATGGCGCTGACAGCCGCGCTGCTCAGTGGGCGCGACGCCCGCCCGGGGCGGCTGTCCTGGCTTGGGCTCGCCGCCGCGACCGCGCTCCTGAGCATCGACGAGACGGCGTCGTTGCACGAGCGACTCGGTGAAGTCGGCAAGTCGTGGAAGGAGTGGGCCGGTGGTTCGCTGCCCACGCACGCCTGGGTGCTGCCCGGCGCGCTCCTCGCGGCGACGGGCACCGTGTGCGCCGTCCTGTGGGCGCGAAAGCTCCCCCGTGACCTGCGATTCGGGCTGCTGGGGGCACTGGGGGTGTATCTGGGCGGTGCGCTGCTCACCGAGGCGTTCAACGGCTGGGCCCTCGAGAACGGCCACCGCACCGTCCTCATGCTGGGCACGCTCGTGGAGGAGGGTCTGGAGATGAGCGGCTGCCTGGTCGCTCTCGCCGTCCTCAGCCGGTACGTGATCCTGGAGCGCGACCCGGCGTCCGGGCGCGCGGCGGTCCGCCTCCGGGGCGACTGAGCCCTTCCGCGAGAACCTCCGGTTCACGCCGACCGAGCGGTGCGGCGCGGTCTGGGCAGCACAAACGAGAGTGGCTCAAAGCGCCGTGCACCTCCCGTGCACGGCGCTGGACACCCTCGCCCGCTGCCTTCTGACAGGCCTTCCTCAGCCCAGCCCACAGCTCACCAGAACTTCGACAGGGCACCCTCTTTGAACGGATCCGGCGTCACGCTGATGTCACCAGCGAACGGATGGTCGAGCACGAGGACGAGCAGCAGACTGAACCCAACGAGCGCGGCGACGGAGCCGACGAACAGCAGCCGCACGCGTCGGCTCTTGTTCCCGTACAGGAACGTGAGCGGGATGATCACGAGCGCGCCCCCGTACGCCAGCACCTTGAAGAGCCCCGGCAGGGACTGCTGGGCCTTGGTGATGCGCGCCCGCCGCTCCGCGACGATCTTGTTGATGTCGCTGATGCTCTCGCGATAGAACGCCTTCTCGCGCTCCGTCCTGGGCTCGAACGAGTTCAGCGCGGCGAACATCTCCCCTATCGCCTCTTCCGTGGCGCCGTACTTGGGGTGTCCCTCGCGCATGAGCGGCCACTGCACGTCCACCAGGGCGTGGACGTACGCGTCGACGGCGTTCTCCAGGCGGGTGCGCTGCGGGGCGGGGAAGGCCTGGGAGTCCCGGACCATCTGTGCCAGGTACGTCGACTCGTTGGCGACCACCGCTTCGGCCTCGTCCGCCTCGGTCCACAGGGTGACGACGACGAAGGCCAGGATGATCCCGTAGATCGCGGCGAACATGCCGAGCCCCGCACCGACCATGTCGTTGTGCTCGCCCTCGGCGAGCGCGGGATGCCATCGGTAGGTCAGCATGCTGCCCGCCAAGGCAAGGCAGACGATGCCACCGACCATGATCAGAGCGAGGGCGAGAGTGGGAAGGTGGTTCAACAGCCAGATTTCCACACGGAGTTGCTTGCTCGGCTGACACTCCCGCCATTCACAGCCGGCACAAACCCACCTGGACGGATGAAGCGGTGGCGCGTTATCGCCCTCGTCATCGCCCTGCGCACTGACCGTACGACGCGTTGGCCACCGGGCCGGGTCTTGGCCGTCACGGGGCTCGTAGGCGCACCGAACCAGGTTCGGATCACGCTCGTCGTTCTTGTCTGGGTGTGATCCCTGGGTGAGGATCGGTCTCATGAGCCGTGTCTATGACGATGAGCGACTGGCCGGTGCCTATGAGCGTGGCAACGAGATGCCCGAAGCCTCGCTGCGGGCCTGGGTCGAGCTGATCGCTTCCCAGGTGCGGCGGCCATCGCCGTCCATCGTCGAGATCGGATCGGGAACGGGCGTCTTTTCGGCCGCGATGGCCCGCTGGATCGAGGGAAGCGAGGTGGTGGCCGTCGACGCGTCCGAGGCGATGCTCGTCGAGGCCCGTCGGCACCATCCGCATCCCGCGGTGCGGTATCTGCCGGGAGAGGCGGAGGCGCTGCCCGCTGCCGACGACTCCTTCGACCTGGCCTTGCTGTCCCGCGTGATCCACCACGTCCCCGACCGCGCGCGAGCGGCCCGGGAGCTGGCCCGCGTGCTGCGCGTCGGCGGGAAAGTGGTCGTCCGCACCACGTTCCGCGAACGCCTCGACGCGCTGGTGTATGACTACTGGCCGCGGCTCCGGGCGATCGACGAGCTGCGCTTCCCGGGCGAGGAGGACGTGGTCGCCGACTTCCGCTCCGCCGGGTTCACCCTGGACGAGGTCACCTCCTTCGCCCAGCCGGTCGCGGCGACCCTGGAGCGGTACCGGGCCCGGCTGGCCGGGCGGCCGCAGTCGAAGTTCACCCATCTCACCGCTGAGGAGTTCCACCGGGGCCTTGTCCGCCTGGAGGAAGCGGCCCGGAGCCAGCCGCCGGGCGAGCCCCGACCAGTCCTCGAACGCTACGACGTGGCGGTGTTCTCCCACTCGTGACAGGCACGTGACCGCTTCGGTCGGCGGAGGTGCGCGGCGTGCCGGGGCAAGGTGAACAGGAGCAGGCCCATGCCGAGGCCCATCACCGCCAGCGGTGCCAGCATGGGCCAGGGGGTGAGGGTGCTGCCGTACTGGTGTGCCTCCCACAGGTAGCCGAGGATGCCCGCGGTCATGAGCAGCGCGCCCGCTTGGAGGACCTTGCGGCCGAAGCGCGACACGAGGTGGTGGACCGAAACGGCCGCGCCCAGGGAGAGCTCCACCAGCGGTGTGGCGCCGCGGCGGGAGTGGGCGCGCTGGTGCCGTACGAACAGCGTGAACAGCGGCAGGGAGGCGGCCATCAGGGCGAAGCCCCAGGCGGGCCAGCCCAGGCCGAGCACGTCCAGGTGCGTGAGGACGCCGCCGAGGACGGGTCCCGCGATGGCGCCGAGCCCGATGACCGCTCCGTACAGGCCGAATGCAGGGCAACGCTCTGGCCCAATCGGTACGAGGAGGGCCTGATGGTCCGCGTCGGACCTGACGGCATGGACGAGGCCCTGTCCCGCCCCGGGGCCAAGCAGATGGTGTTCCGCGGCAAGGAGCAGAACGGCTGGGTGGTCCTCGCCGAGGAGATCCTCGACGACGACGTCCTTGACGACTTGCTGAAGTGGGCCATGGAGGTCACGGCGGAGCTTCCGCCCAAGTAGTCCCGCCCGGCCCGCGGTTGCGGCATCAGCGGCCTCCACGCCATGTGGTCTCCCCCAGCAAGACGAGAGAGCTGGCGTCTAGGAGTTTCACCGCCGTCAGCGCCTGGGCCGACGACATGACCAGTCTCTCCAAAATAATTGACCGTGGTGCCACCACTGGTTCTGGAGCCTGTTGTCGCACGTGAACTGGAACGGTCGCGGGCCATCGCTCCGACCGACAAGGCACCTCCCGCTGTCGCGGTTCACTGGTACCGCACGGCGATGTTTCCGTCATCCGCACCCCCACCGACAGGCTGCGGTCGTTCTCCACCCGGCAGGCGGCAGCCACCGCCTCGGCCCGGGCGGAGGCCGAAGCGGGCAGGCGATCGACTTCCTCCGGTGAGATCAACGGCGGCGGGCCCCAGAGCGAGTTCCCTGATCGGCGGATCCTCTTTCCGTTTCGCGGCGGCCACGAACCCTCGAATGCGATTCGAGGAGAATATGAGCGCGCAATAGAGAGGCGGAAAAGCGTTGGCGTGAAATGGCGCAGCCTCGACTTCGAAGGCATTCTTGACCGCCGGCCCCGCCTTTAATTCCACGGGCCGACCCCTGAAATTCATGCGCCGGAAGCGAGGCATTCGCGAGGGCACCCGGCACGCCGCCGCGCCGAGGTGACCCTCGCCCGCGTGGATGGCGGCACCAGCAGCCGAAGGCGTCGCCCGGCCGCCCTCCCCCGCTCGCGCACACCCGCACACCCGCGCGCCCGCGCTCGCGCTCGCGAGAGTGCACGTACAGATGACCCGTGCGGGCGGGGAGGGGATCTGGATGCGGATACGGATCTGGATACGGACACGGACACAACGGTCCGCGATCCGGCCGCTCCGGAGGCAGCCGAAGTTAACTCACCGGTATAACTCGCGAGTAATGCAACGGGCAGGTCCATCGCGGGCGCGAGTGGGCACACCTCACCTGCGCATTGCATGCGAAGTGGTGTAGACCATACCCCTCGCACCGCGGCCAGTCAATGGCTTGTTTTACCAATCCGGCGCGAGTAGATTCCCCCGCCAAGCACGCCAGGAATTACCTGTCGTTGCACATGATGAAATGCCAGCGTTGCACATGTTGAAATGGTCTCAGATTGCAGGACGAGGATGGCGGAACCTAAGCCTCCTGTGCTTCTCTGAGGGCGATCCGACCAAGGCCCCGAACACCGCACGTACGACACGGAGTCGTCAAGTACGCGCTTCCGTTTTTCTGTGCTTTTCCTTTGCGAGGGAGGGTTTGTGATTGCTGTTCACACGCATGGACGGCGCTTACACGTCACGCGCTCATCCCGCGCCGCCTGTGCACTGTGTCGGCAACGCGTACCGCACTCCCTGACGAAGCCCGACCCCCAGCGCCGGGACGAGAGGCTGTTACGGACGGCGTTCATCATTTCCAGCAGCGGGGACTGGATATTCCGGTTCGCCTTGCCCGTCCTTGTGCTCCAGCTGACGGGCTCCGCGGTCTCGACGGCGCTGACCTACGCGGTCGAATTCGTGCCGTTCGTGGTCATCGGACTGTTCAGCGGAGTCGTCGCCGACCGTGCCGACCGGCGGCAGCTGATGATCGCCTGCGATGTGGTCTCCGCGGTGATCGTCGCCGGAATCGGTGTGCTCTGCCTGATCGAACCGCCGACGATCCTGGTGATGGCGGCGGCCTTTCTGCTGGGCTGCGTACGCCCCTTCTCGTTCCCGGCGTTCCAGGGATTCATCACCGAACGGGTCGCCGGGCACCGACGGGCCGCCATGAACGCCTGGGTCCAGGGTGCGGACGGCACCCTCGCGATGCTCGGCCCGGTCGCCGGCGTCGCGGTCGTCACGCTGCTCGGCCCGACGGCCGCGAGCTTTCTGAACGCGGCGTCGTTCGCCGTCTCCGCGCTGCTTATCGGGGCCACCGCCGTCCTCGCGACGCGGCAGCGACTGATGGCGTCGTTCCGGGCCGCGTGCCGCTCACTCGTGCCGGACGCCGTCGCGGCCGTGCGCATGGTGGCGACGCAGCACGCTCTGCTTTCGGCCACGATCCTGCTGACCCTGGCCAACTTCACCTTCCCCGCCGCGGCGGCCAACCTCGTCTACATCGTCGCCGGACCCGACGGAGACGTCCCGGCCTCCCTCGCGGTCATCGCCGCGGCCCAGGGACTCGGCGCCGTCCTGGGCGCCGCCGCCTCGCCCGCGCTGCTGCGGAGGTTCTCCCCGGGCACGCTCATGGGGTCGGCCATGGCAGTGAAGGCCCTCGCCCTGACGGTGCCCGCGATATGGCCCGGTATCGGCGCGCTGACCGTGTGCTGGTTCGTCGTCGGCACCACGACCTCCACGTTCATCGTGCCCTGGCGGACCTACCGGCAGGGCGCGGTCGACCCCGAATTCCTCGGCAGGGTGGTGGGACTGCAGCGCGCCATTCCCTTCGCCGCCGTTCCGGTCAGTTCGCTGCTCGGCAGCTGGCTGGTCGTCGAGTTCGGCGTCACGGCACTGTTCACGGCCATCGCCGCCATCCAGCTCTTCGTGTGGCTCGGCACCCGGTTCTCCTCGCTGGGGAGAGCCGACACGCCGAGTCCCCGAACAGTCGCCCCACCACCGGGAATACCGCCGTCGCAGCCGAGCGGACTCAGTGGATCCAGCGGCTCGAACAGAACCGGCGGATCGAGCAGAACCAGCGGCACCGGTCGGCTCTGAGCCGGTCGCGACCCCTTCGAACCAATAGCACTGACAACGCTGTCAACTCCAGTCCGACATTAGCCATCTGTCATTCGACAACCGTCGTTACGTCATTCGCCAACCGTCATTCGTCATTTACCATTCGTCATTCCTCAATCATCACTCCCGGTCACGGAAAGGTGTGGGGCAAATGCCATTGTCCTTCGAGGGCAGCGGGACAGTATCGGCGCAACGGGAACACTTCGCGGACGCGGGCTATCTCGTCCTGCCCGGCCTGCTGCCCGCGTCACTGCTCGACCGGCTCGTACCCGAGGTGGACCGCTGGGTCGACGACGGGCTGCGGTCCCGCTCGATAGCCGCCTGCCTGGACCCCAACGAGCACGATCCGCCGCCCGTCATGGAGCTCGAACTGCCCGCGCACGGCGAACTCCTCACCCACGAGCCGCTGTTGCGGATCATCGCGGACCTCATGGGCGCCCCGTTCGTCTTCCACCACCTGCACAGCGACCGGCACAACCCCTCGGCGCCCGGCAAGGCCTGGCACCACGACCACGAACCCAACGACCTCGGCGACCGCGACCTGGTGATGGTGCACGCGCTGCACTACCTCGGCGGGCTCGACGGCACGGTCGGCACCCTCACCGTGGCGCCCGGCTCCCACCGCAACACCTGGAGCAAGTCCGCGCTCGCCCACCTCGGCACCGCCGAACTGCCCGGCGAGGTCGTCATCGACGTGCTCCCGCCCGGCTCAACCGTGCTCATCAACTCCGCCCTGCTGCACGCCCGCAGACCCGCGCCGAGCCCGCCCGGCGCCCCGCCCCGCTACTTCGTCGACGCGTCGTACTGCCAGACCGGGGCGCGCTGGCGGCCCGTGAAGCCGTACTGGCGGCACATGCTCGCCACGGCCCGCGCCCGTGAGCTCGACGGCGGGCGGTGGCCTGAGCTGTTCGCGGAGCGGCACTTCACCGAGTACGCCCGGCAGGCGTGAGAGAGGACGGCACGGATGCACATCATCGCCCCCACCACCTTCGAGGAAGTGCGCGCCCGCTTCCACCAGGACCACCCCGTCACCCGCGCCCACGAGGTCAACACCAACGTGG
Organism: Streptomyces sp. NPDC043996; assembly: GCF_056435225.1. Taxonomy (NCBI): domain Bacteria; kingdom Bacillati; phylum Actinomycetota; class Actinomycetes; order Kitasatosporales; family Streptomycetaceae; genus Streptomyces; species Streptomyces sp. NPDC043996. The sequence goes on from NZ_JBWKEY010000004.1 coordinate 435,891, forward strand.
ACGCGGACAGCGCGCTGCGCCTGGCCGACGCGACCTTCGGCATCTGGTCGACGATCCGTCTTTCCCGCGCCGACGTCCGCTCGGTCCTTCTGCCCTGGCACCTCGGCTGCGGCGGCGGACGCGAGCTCGTCCCGCGCACCGGCCTCACCGTCGGCCAGGCGGCGGACCTGCTGCGGGCGCACGAGGCGGAGTTCACCGCGGCCAACCCCGTCTGCAGCGGCAAGATCGCCCTGTTCCGCACCGCCGCGTTCAGCTCCATCTACCTCACCACCCGCCCCATTCCGCACGACCACTACGCCGATCTGCCCACCGACGACGGCCTGGTCCACCTCGACGGCCTGCACCGCCTGCTCGCCTGGGAGCTGTCCGGACGCCTGTCGCCGCGCGAGGAGCTGCCCGCCTACATCGCCGGTGACCTCGCCCCGCTCGCCCCGGCCGACGACAGCCCGGGCGCGCCGAACGCCACCACCGGAGGTCTCCGCCCATGACCCGAGCGATGCGCTCCCCCGCGTCGCTGCCCGACGCCACACTGCCCGACCTGCTCATACGCAACGCCCTGACCCACCCGGACCGCCCCGCCCTCAGCGACGCGGACCGCGCCATCGACCACCGCCGACTCGACGCGGTGGCCGCCCACATCGCGGCCCGACTCGCCCGCCTCGGCACCGAGCGCGGCGACCGGGTGTCACTGCTCGGCCCCCGGGACGCCCGCATGTGCGCGCTGCTGCACGGCGTGCTGCGCGCGGGCGCCGTCGCCGTCCTGGTCGACCCCGGCTGGAGCCCGCGCGATGTGCACCGGCGCCTCGACGCCGTCAAGGTGCGCCACGTCCTCGCCACCACTCCGCACGCGGGCGCCCCCGATCCGTACCGCACCACGTACGTCGACGTCGACGCGCTCGCCGCCAGCGACCCCGGCGACCCGCTCAACGCGACCGCCGCGCCCTCCGGTTCGCCCTCGCGCACCCCGTCGTGCGCGCCGGACGACCTGGCGTACCTGTCGTTCACGTCCGGCTCCAGCGGGGAGCCGAAGGCCGTCGCGGTCACCCACGCCAACGCGGTGCACTACGCGCTCGCCCTGCGCGACCGGCTCGGCCTCAGCGATGCCGACGCGCCGCGCGTCGCCCACGTCACCACCCTGGCCGCCGACCTCGGGCACACCTCCTGGCTGCTCGCGCTCGCGACCGCGGGGTCGGTGCACGTGGTGCCCGACGCGCAGGCGCGGGACCCGGAGGCGTTCTGGACGTCCGTGCGCGAGGCCGGGGTCTCGGTGCTCAAGACGACGCCCTCGCACCTGACGGCCCTGCTCGCCGGGCGGCCGCGGGACGCGCCCGCCCTGGGCACCGTCCTGCTCGGCGGGGAGGCGCTGCCCCGGTCGCTCGCCGCGCGCCTGCTCCAGGACGGGATCGCCGCGCGGGTCGCCAACCACTACGGGCCGACCGAGACCACCGTCGGCGCCACCTGCTTCCTCGCCTCCGCCGTGGCCGACCTGCCCGCGGACGAGCCCACTGTGCCCATCGGCACCGCGATCGGCGAGGCCGAGCTGCGGCTCGTGCCCCACACACCCGGCTCCCCCACCCCCGTGCCCGACGCCGCCACCGAGGGTGAACTGCACATCGGGGGGCAGGGCGTGAGCGCCGGGTACTTCGGGCGTCCCTATGAGACGGCGCGCCGCTTCCTCTCGTACGAGGGACGGCGGATGTACCGGACGGGCGACGTGTGCCGCCGCAGGCCGGACGGCAACATCGTCTTCGTCGGCCGCTCGGACCGCCAGGTCAAGGTGCGGGGCTTCCGCGTCGACCCCGCCGAGATCGAGCGGGCCATGGAGGAGTTCCCCGGCGTCGGCCAGGGCGCGGTGATCGTGCGCGCCACGCCTGCGGGCAGCCAGCTCCTGGCCGCCGTGCGCCTGACCGGCGACGGGGAAGAGGACGAGGCGCTCGCCGCGCTCCAGACGCACCTCCACGACCGGCTGCCGGGCTACTCCGTGCCGCAGCCCATCCTCGCGCTGCCGGAGTTCCCGTTCGGCGCCAACGGGAAGCTCGACCGCGCGCGCCTGAGCGCCGTCGTCTCCGGCCTCATCGAGTCACGGGCCCGCACCGCGCGGCCCGGCCCCTCCGCCCCTGCGCGCCCCGCCGACCGTTCCGCGGCCTCGCTCGCGCACGCGCTGTGCGAGCTGTGGGCGGACGCCCTGGGCCTGCCCGTGGTCGATCCGCACGCGGACGTGGTGAGCCTGGGCGGGGACTCGATCCTCGCGATGCGCACCATCGCGTTCCTGCGGCGGCGCGGCCACCGCGTCGCGTTCGAGGACTTCTACGACCACCCGACGCCCACCGGCCTGGCGGCGGTGGCCGCCTCCTCGCGGCGCCTGCCCCAGCCGCGCGCCGAGGCCCTCGCCGCCGAGCCGCGCCACCTGGCCCCCGCCCAGCGGTGGCTGTTCCGCCAGCCCGTCGACGAGCCGCGGCACTGGAACCAGTCCGTGCTGCTGCGCTGCGAGGAGCGCGTGGACGCCGGGGCCCTGGCGCGGGCCGTCGAGGCCGTCCTCGACCGGCACACAGCGCTGCGCAGGCCGCTCGGCCCCGGCGGCCTGGGCCCGCTGCGGCCCGCGGGCGACCTGGACGCGGTGAGCCACTCCCCGATCCGGGCCGAGGACGCGGCCGCCGAAGTGGTCGGCGCGGTCTGCACCGAGCTGCACCGCGGTCTCGACCCGGAGGCCGGGCGCCTGCTGCGGGTGCATCTGTTCGCCGGCGGCGCGGGCGTCGACGACCGGATCGCGCTGATCGCCCATCACCTCGTCGTCGACGGGCTCTCCTGGCGCATCCTCCTCGACGACCTCGCCGCCGCCTACCGGTCCGCGCTGTCCGGGCGGCGCGCCGACCTGCCGCCGACGGCCGACTTCTACGCGTGGGCCGCCGCCGCGCCCCGGGCCTCCGCCGCGCACCCGGCGGTCGCGCCGCGGCTGCCCGTGGACGACGCCACGTCGAGCACCGAACCGGCGACCCTCGTCTGGAGCCTCGACGAGGAGGCCACCAGCAGGCTCGTCGCGCGGCACGGGCGCGCCCAGCGCCTGGAGGCGGTGCTGCTCTCGGCGTTCGCCGACGCCGCGCTCGCCTGGAGCGGTCAGCGCAGCCTCGGTGTGGAGGTGGAGACGCACGGCCGCGAGACCGACGGGGACGACGGGCAGTACCTGGACACGGTGGGCTGGTTCACCGCCGTCAAATGGCTCGCCGTCGACGCCACCGCCGCGCCCGACGCGACCCGGCGCACGGCGGAGGTGGAGGACCTGGTGCGGCAGGCCCCCCAGCTGCCCATGGACGTCGAAGGCGTGCGCCCCGAGGCGGCGTTCAACTTCCTCGGCACCTTCCGGCTGCCCGACGAGCCCTCCCTGGGCTGGTCGGTGGCGGACGAACAGGCCGGAGCGGCCCGCTGCGCCACCGGGGACTCGCTGTACCGGCTGCGCCTCACCGCCCGGATCGTCGAAGGACGCCTGGTGACCGACCTGGTGTACGCCTGGCCGCGCCTCGCGCACGACAGCGCGGAGCGGATCGTCGCCGGGTTCTCCCGCGCGGTGGCCGCCGCCGCGGACGCCGAGCCCCCGCCGTACGTCAGGGCGGCGGTGTCCACGTCCGGCCAGCTGGTGCACACCGGCGTCGCGCCGCCGCGCGGGCACTGGCGGGTGACGCGCGAGCCGGTGCCCGTGCTCCTGACCGGGGCGACCGGCTATCTGGGCGGGCACGTGCTCGACGAACTGGCCGCACGGGGCGCGCGCGTGACCTGCCTGGTCCGCGGCGACAGCGACGCCGACGCGGCCCGGCGGCTCGGCGGCGCCGACGTCATCGCCGGTGACATCACCGCCGAGGGCCTCGGCCTGACCCCGGCCGGGCTCGCCCGCGCCCGCGCGGCGCGGGTCGTCGTCCACGCGGCGGCCGACGTCCGCCTGGTGGCCTCGCCCGCCGACCTGGAGCGCACCAACCACACCGCGGTGCGGCGCCTGCTCGACTGGATCGACGCCCACGCCCCCGGCGCCCGCTTCCACCACGTCTCCACGCTGGCCGTCTCGGGCGAGGTCGAGGGCCCCGCGCGCCGCTTCAGCGAGGCCGACCTGCGCATCGGGCAGACCTTCCGCACCCCGTACGAGAAGGTGAAGTTCCGCGCCGAGGAAACCGTGCGCGCCTGGGCCGCGTCCGGCCGCCAGGCCTACGTCCACCGCAGCGGCCACATCGCGGCGCACAGCGGGACCGGGGCGTTCCAGCGCAATGTCGCCGACAACCGGATCTACCAGACCGTGCGCGGCTACGTCCTCGCCGGGGCGGCGCCGAGCCGCCCCTCGACAACGTTCGAGTTCTCGTACGTGGACACGGTGGCGGCCGGGATCGCGGCGCTCGCCCTCCATCCGCACGCGGCGCCCGGCGTCTACCACGAGGAGTCCCCGCACACCGTCGCCCACGACGAGCTGGTGGCGTGGATGGTCCGGCACGGCTATCCGGTGCGGCTCACGGACGACGCCACGTTCGCCGCGGCGCTCGCCCGCGCGGAGCGCCACCATCCGACCGTCGCCAGGATCGCCTCGACCTGGTCCCAGCTCGGGGACCGCAACGTCGTCGTCGACAGCGCGTGGAGCCAGTCCGTCCTCGACCGGCTCGGGGTGCGGTTCGCCGAGCCGACCGCCGAGTGGTGGTCGGCCGCGCTGTCCTGGGCCGCCGACGTCGGTTTCCTGCCGCACCGCTCGCCGGTCCCCGCCGATCCCGCCCGCTGACCACTCTCTCGTACGGCCCCAACCGGCCCCGCCAGCGCGGCGGGCCGACCAACCCTCTAGGAAGTGACGCGATGCCCCAGCTCTCCCCCATGCTCAAGCAGGCCACGCCCGTGGTCGCCACCCGTGGCGAGGGGATGTACCTGTACGACGCCGACGACCGGCGCTATCTGGACTTCACCGCCGGTGTCGGCGTGACCAACACCGGCCACTGCCACCCCCGGGTGGTCGAGGCCGTACGGCGGCAGGCGGGGCAGCTGATCCACGGCCAGTACACGACCGTGATGCACGACCAGCTGCTCACGCTGACCGAGCGCCTGGGGGACGTGCTGCCCGACGGCCTGGACTCGCTGTTCTACCTGAACTCGGGCAGCGAGGCGGTGGAGGCGGCCCTGCGGCTCGCCCGGCAGGCCACCGGCCGCCAGAACGTGATCGTGTTCGACGGCTCCTTCCACGGGCGGACCATGGGCGCGGCGGCGATGAGCACGGCGGGCACCCGCTTCCGCGCCGGGATCGGCCCGCTGATGCCCGGCGTCGCGGTGGCGCCGTTCCCGCACGCCTTCGGGCTCGGCCTGAGCGAGGAGGCGGCCGTCGAGCACGCGCTGCACGGCCTCGACCAGGTCCTCGCCACGGTGAGCGCGCCCGAAGAGACCGCCGCGATGTTCGTCGAACCGGTCCTCGGCGAAGGCGGCTACGTGCCCGCGCCTCCGGGCTTCCTCGCGGGCCTTCGCGAGCGTGCGGACCGGCACGGGATCCTGCTGGTCCTCGACGAGATCCAGAGCGGCTTCGGCCGGACCGGCCAGTTCTGGGCCCACCAGCACTCCCCGGGCGTCGCGCCGGACATCCTCATCACCGCCAAGGGTCTGGCCAGCGGCTTCCCGCTGTCGGCGATCGCCGCGCCGGTGGAGCTGATGGGCCGGGCCTGGCCGGGGTCGCAGGGCGGGACCTACGGCGGCAACGCCGTGGCCTGCGCCGCAGCCCTCGCCACCCTCGACGTCATCCGCGACGAGGGCCTGGTGGAGAACGCCGCCGAGCAGGGCCGCCGCCTCGCGGACGGGCTGCGCAAGACCGCCGCCGACGTGCCGGCCATCGTCGACGTGCGGGGCACGGGCCTGATGCTGGCCAGCGAGTTCCGCCGCCCCGACGGCTCCCCCGACGCCGCCCTGGCCCGCGGTGTCCAGCAGGCCGCCGCCGAGCGGGGCCTGCTCCTGCTGACCTGCGGGGTGCACGGCAACGCCGTACGGATGATCCCGGCGCTCGTCGTCACCGCCGAGCAGATCGACGAGGCGTTGGCCCTGTGGTCCGACGCCGTCGCCGCGGCGGTGCGGTGACGGCCTCGCGTGGACGCATGCCCCGTACGCCTTCCGAAAGGACTGATCACGCCATGACCGGAACCACCATCGACGACATCGGCTGGACCAGCGAGTATCTGGAGTCCGCACGCGACGTGTGGTCGCTGTCGGTCTCCGACGACGACCGGCGGCTGCTGTGGCCGGACTCGCTGGCCGGGCACTGGGGCGCGGGCGAGCAGGCGTACACCGGCGTGCGCGACTTCATCGGCGCCAGCCTGGACGCCGTGGGGTTCGTGAACGTACGCAACGTCATCTCCCCGGACGCCTCCGACGCCGACCTCATCACCAGCCTGTCCCGCGTCCTCGACGAGGTCGGCGGGGCCATTCCGCAGAACGCGCAGGGCGACCTGTGGACCATCCTGCGCGACCGCGACGGTGACGGCGCCACCGAGCTCGGCTTCCACTGCGACACCTGCGACCTGCTCGTGCTGCTGTGTCTGACGCCCGCGGCGGACGGCGGCGGCACCACCAAGCTGGCCAGCGCGCGGCACGTGTACGACATCATCGCCCGCGAACGCCCCGACGTCCTCGCCCTGCTGCAGCAGGAGTGGCGCTTCGACCGCACCGGCCGCGCGGGCCAGCAGATCGTCGTCACGCCGATCCTGTTCACCCAGGACGACGGCACGATCGGCTGCTACTACCAGACCCGTACGGTACGGGCGTCCGCGGAGCTCGACGCCCAGCGTCTGGAGGCACTCGACTACCTGGACGAGGTCCTCTACCGCCCGGAGATCGCCTTCGGGCTCCAGCTCGGCGCGGGCGATCTGCTGATGATCCGCAACAGCCGTGTGCTGCACGGCCGTTCCCCGTACGTGGACGTGCCGGGCCCCACGTCCCGGCGCATCCTGCGCGCTTGGATGAACGAGCGATGAGCGGCGACGGCAGGATCGGCGTCGTCACCGGCGGCGGCAGCGGCCTCGGCCGGGCCGCCGCGCTCGCCCTGCTCGACCAGGGCTGGTCGCTCGCGCTCGCCGGGCGGCGCAAGGAGGCCCTTGAGGAGACCGCGGCCCTGTCGGGCGCCGGTGCGGACCGGGTGCTCGCGGTGCCCACCGACATCAGCGACCCCGACCAGGTCGCGGCGCTGTTCCGCACGGTCGTCGACCACTTCGGCCGCCTTGACCTGCTGTTCAACAACGCGGGCGCGGTGGTGCCCCGCAAGCCGGTCGGGGAGGTGGCCGTCGACGACTGGAACCAGATCATGGCGACCACGGTCACCGGCACGTTCCTCTGCTCCCAGGAGGCGTTCCGCGTGATGCGCGACCAGTCGCCGCAGGGCGGCCGCATCATCAACAACGGCGCGCCGTCCGCCTACGCGCCGCGCCCCCACGCCGTCGCCTACACCACGGCCAAGCACGCGGTGCTCGGCATCACCCGGGGCCTGTCCCTGGACGGCCGTCCGTACCGCATCGCCTGCGGACAGATCGACGTGGGCAACGTGACGCCGGTGGACGGAAGCCCGCAGCCGCCCTCCAGGCAGGGCGACGGCTCGCTGGCCGTCGAGGCGACCATTCCGGTGGCCCGCTTCACCGAGGCCCTCGTGCTGATGGCGTCGATGCCGCTCGACACCAACGTGCAGTCCCTGACGGTGCTGCCCACGACGATGCCCTACATCGGCAGGGGGTGACGCGATGCTGGTCAGTGCCCGCTCCTTCGACGAGTACCGGGCGATGTTCGCGCTCTCGGACGACGACCTCGCCCTGCGCGTCCTCGACTGCCCCGGCGGGGCCGCGAGCTTCGTGGCCGAGGCCGGGGCGCGCGGCATCGAGGCGTTCGCCGTCGATCCGCAGTACGGCCCCGACCGGGGCCAGCTCGGCACGCTCGCGCTGCGCGAGATCGAGCACAAGCACGCGTACGTGGCCGCCAACGCGGAGCGTTTCGTGTGGGACTGGTTCGGCGGCCCCGAGCGCTTCACCCGGCTGCGGGCCGCGTCGGCCCGCGCCTTCACCGCCGACATCGCGGCCCGCCCGGACCACTACGTCGCGGGCGCGCTGCCTCACCTCCCCTTCGCCGACCGCTCCTTCGACCTCGTCCTCAGCTCGCATCTGCTGTTCTCCTACGGGGCGCAGCTGAGCGAGCAGTTCCACCTGAGCGCCCTGATCGAGCTGGTACGGGTGGCACGCCGCGAAGTGCGGCTGTTCCCCGTGGTGCTGCACACCAGCGACCACCGCTACGCGGCGCTCGACCGGCTGCGCGCCACGCTGGACACCCTGGGCGTGCCGTCGCGGCTCGACCGGGTCGACTACGCGTTCCAGCCGGGCGGCGACGAGGTCCTCACCCTCGACTGCACGACCCCGGGCCCGCTGCCCACCGCCCGCGGCGACGCCGACGCGCACGACCCGGTGCGCTGGCGCCACCTCGGGGATCGGCCGACCGCCTTGCAGGCCAGCGAGGCGTGAGCCGGGGCCAGTGGCCGGGGTGACGCACGAGGCCGCCCCGGCCGCCGGCCCGCCGTATCCCTCGTACGGGTGAACACACAGCCGTACGGCTGCGGTGACGGGATGGTGCCGAGGACCATCGGCGACCGGTGACGCGGGGGCGGGTCGCTGGAGGGGCGGCCGCGTACGGGGAGCGGGCGGCATCCATGGCGGTGGCTTCGGGGTGGATTCGGGGAGCCGCACACCGGGGTGAGGGGGCGCGGCGTGGCGGTGTTCGAGGCGCTGGAACCGGAGGATCCGCGGCGGGTGGGGCGCTACCGGACGGTGGCCCGGCTCGGCGCCGGGGGCATGGGCCGGGTGTATCTGGCGCGTTCGCCGGGGCGTCGGCTGTTCGCGGTGAAGGTGGTGCGCCCGGAGCTGGCCGAAGACGCCGGCTTCCGGCGGCGCTTCGCCCGGGAGGTGGCCGCCGCCCGGCGGGTCAGCGGGGCCTTCACCGCCGGTGTGGTCGACGCCGACCCTGAGGGCTCCCCGCCCTGGCTGGCCACCGTCTACGTGCCCGGTGTCTCCTTGGAGGAGGCGGTCGCCGGACACGGGCCCTGGCCCGCCCGGCCGGTCCTCGCGCTCGGCGCCGGGCTCGCCGAGGCCCTGGAGGCCATTCACGCGGCGGGCATCGTCCACCGCGACCTCAAGCCGTCCAACGTGCTCCTCGCCGTCGACGGCCCCCGGGTGATCGACTTCGGGATCTCCGTCGCGGGCGAGGCCACCGCGTTGACGCATACCGGCATGGCGATCGGCACCCCCGGCTTCATGTCCCCCGAGCAGCTCACCGGCCGCCTCGTCGGACCGGCCAGCGACGTGTTCTCCCTCGGCGCGGTCCTGGCGTACGCCGCCACCGGCAGCGGTCCGTTCGGCTCCGGTGTCCCGCACGCCCTGCACTACCGCGCCGTCCACGAAGAGCCCGACCTGTCCGCCGTGCCGCCCGAACTCCGCGCCGTGGTGGCCGCCTGCCTCGCCAAACGCCCCGACCGGCGGCCCGCCGTGGCTTGCCTGCTCGACCAGTTGACCCTCGCGCGCGGCGCGGACGGGGACGTGGCCGCCGCCACCCTGCTCCTCTCGGAGCCCGACTGGATGCCAGACCGGGTCGCCCGCCTCCTCCGCGAACACGCCGTGAGCGCCCTGCCCACCACCCCGCCCGCCTCCACCCCTCCCGCCTCGCCCTCCACCCCCGTACCGCCCCAGTCGTCCACCGAGTCCGTCCGCGGCCCCGCCCCACCGCCGTCTCCCACGAGTCCGGCCGAGCCCGGCGCGCACCGGGCCCCCACGCACAGCCACCAGGCTCCGACCGAGAGCCAAGGCCAGCCCGTCCCGGCCGCCGCCCCCGGCCCGCCCCGTACGCCGAGCCGCCGCCGCATCCTGCTTCCCGGCGCTCTGGGCGCGGCCCTGCTCCTCGTCGCCACCCTGTCCGGCCTGTACCTGATGGAGCGATGGCCCTGGTCGGACCGCCCGCGAACCCACTCCTTCCCACAGCCCGGCTGCGAGGGCGCCAGCCCCGCGCTCTCCTGGCGGAAGGTGGGCGGCACCTCGTCCTGCTCCACCGGCGGCACCACGATCCGCAAGCTCCGGGCCTCCAACGGCCGCATCGCCGAGAACAACGCGGAGCTCCAATTCCGCCTCAGCGACGAGTCGTTCCCGTCCCGCTACACGCTCACGGTCGACATCACCGATCTGACCGAGACGGACCCCACCGCCGAGGGGGCCTGTGCCGGATTCGCCACCCACACCAATGCCACGGGAACGACCTTCGAAGAGCTCGCGGTGTGTTCGGGCGCCGGCACCGCGGGCAAGTTCGGCCTGGTCAAGGTCCTCGACGGGGCCGAGTACGACCGCGCGGAGCGAGGCCTTCCCACCGGCGGCGAGCCCTTCCGCCTCACGGCCGAAGTGACGGAGCGCGCGGTCACGTTCTCCGTCCGGGCGAACGGCGGCGAGTCCAGCTCACTGCGCAGCACCGCGGTGCACCCGACCACCAGCTACATCGGCCTCACGGTCTTCTGGAAGAGCACCGACGCCCGTGCCACCTTCTCGAACTTCCGCTACCGGCCGCGGTAGCCGCCTCGGCCCGTGACCCGGTCGTCGGCGCGCGCGATGATGCGGCCATGGCGTTGTCCACGGAGTTGACGGAGTCGCTGGGCGTACGGCATCCGATCGTGTCGGCGCCGATGGGCGGTTCGGCCGGGGGCGCGCTGGCCGCGGCCGTCTCCCGGGCGGGCGGGCTCGGGCTGCTGGGGGGCGCGTTCGGGGATCGGCGCTGGCTGGAGCGGGAGCTGCCGATCGTCGCGGAGGGCACCGACCGGCCGTGGGGTGTGGGCTTTCTGGCCTGGGCGGTCGATGCCGGGGCGGTGGAGCGGGCGCTGGAGTTCGGCCCGGCGGCCGTGATGCTGTCCTTCGGTGACCCGAGTCCGTTCGTCGAGCGGATCCGGCGGTCGTCGGATGCCGCGCTGATCGTCCAGGTCACCGATCTGGACGAGGCCAGACGGGCCCTGGACGTGGGCGCCGATGTCGTCGTGGCGCAGGGCACCGAGAGCGGCGGCCACGGCGCCCGTCGCGGCCGCTCCACACTGCCGTTCGTGCCGCTCGTGGTGGACCTCGCGGCGCCGGTGCCGGTCCTGGGGGCCGGTGGGATCGCCGACGGCCGCGGGGTCGCCGCGGTGCTTGCGCTGGGGGCGGCCGGAGCGGTCATCGGCACCCGCTTCCAGGCCACGGCCGAAGCCCTGGTCGACCCTGCCGTCGGCAAGGCCCTCGTCGAAGGGCGCGGCCAGGACACCGAACGCAGCGGCGTGTGGGACATCGCCCGCGGCTCGAGCTGGCCCACCCAGTACACCGCCCGCACGCTCGGCCACCCCTACCTCGACCGCTGGCGCGGCCGGGAGGGCGAACTGGCCGCCGACTCCCAGGCCCGCCAGGACTATCAGGACGACGTGGCGCGGGGCGCGATTCCGCCGCTGCCGCTCTGGGCGGGCGAGGGCGTCGACCTCATCACCGGCCTGCCGTCCGCGGCGGACCTCGTCACGACCCTGGCAGCCCAGGCCGAGGACGCGCTGGCGCGGGCCTGTCGCGGAGTCCGACGGGGAGGCTAACGTGACGGCCGTGCGCGCGGCGTGGCTGGATCGGAACTCCCTTGCCGTACGGAGCGTCCTTCAAGGACACGGTCCGCGGTCAGGCGGGCCCGCGCCCATGGGGAGGGCGCATGGGGTGGGTGGAGTGGCTGGTATTCGGAGTCGTGTGCCTGGGGGCCGGGATCACGCTCCTGGGGACGCTCGCGCTGTTCGACGAGGGGCATCCCTTCGGTGGGCTCCTCGTGCTGCTGCTCCTCGCCGCCGGAGGCTGGTACGTCTTCCATGACTGGCCCCTGACGTGGCAGGAGGCGGCGTTCGGCGGAGCGTGGCCCGCGGCGGCTCTCTTCCTCACCGCCTGTGTCTTCATGGCCGAGGACGGCGAGCCCGGATGGGCCGCCTTGTGGCTCGTGCTCGCGGCGGTCGCGGTCGGAGCCCACTTCGCCGTGCCCCACTACGTGGAGGACGCGAAGGGGACGCGGAGGCCGGGACCGGTGGCGGCGTCCCAGCAGCCGTCACCGCCTCCGAAGCCGTCGTCCGGGACGTCGCTCAAGCCGTCGTCCGGAGCGTCGCTCAAGCCGTCGACCAGGCCGTCGATCGCCCCGTCGTCCAAGCCGACAGCTGAGCCGTCTTCCCCGTCTTCCGCCCCGGCCTCGAAACCCTCTCCCGGCTCGACGCTCAGCCCGACTCCCGGCTCGACGCTCACCCCCGCCAACAGCCCGACCCCCAGTCCTCCGCCCAGTCCTCCGCCCAGCCCGTCGCTCTCGCCGTCCGCGAGCCAGGCGGGCTCGCCCGGCCCCTCACCGGCACCCGCCCGGGACAGCGGCTCCGCCGCGGTGGCGTCCGGGAGGTCCTTCCCCGAGCAGTGGGGGCCGTGGATGAGCTTCGTCGGGGGCGGTGCCGCCGTGCTGCTGGCCGGTTTCCAGATCCACGAGATCATCGACCGGCGCCGGGAGCGCAGGGCCAAGAACTAGGCGAACCCGGTGACTCATTCAGGCTCGGTGACGGTGGCGGGGCCGGGCGGGGTGGCCTGCCATCTGCGGGCGGTCTGGCGCATCAGCTGCGGATAGACGACCAGATGGCGAAGGGGCCGGACCCCGGCCATGTAGGCCCGCCCAAACGGTCCGTTGGGTTTGACCAGCGCGGCCATCTGCGCCCGATAGCCCCCCGAGCCGTCGGGGACCCAGCCGTAGTGGGAGAGGCAGTGCACGGTCTTGTTGGACAGTTCCCAGGTCATCTCGTTGTGCGTGAGGTAGACCGGCCGGAAGGGCGTCCCGTGGGGCACCGGTGCGACCGGGCCGTCGCGCAGATCGGCCGGAAGCCGGTCCCGGAGGCTCGGCACCCGCGCGCCGAGGTCGTGTTCCGGCCGGTCCCAGGCCAGCAGCCGCCCGAGCCGCCAGCGCAGGTCCCACAGAGCGCGCGCGGGCCACGCCCAGCCGTCCGTCGGCCGGTGGTCCTCACCGGCGATCCGCTCACCCATCCGTACGAACCGCTCGAAGTCGTCCGGGCCGCCGGGTGTCGGCAGCGCCCACACGTCCTCGAGAGTGAAGTCGGCGGCGATCTCATGAATGCGCCACGGCTGATCCGTGTGCGCGCTGTTGGGCATTCTCATGGCGACGTGCCTCCCGTCAGTGGCGCGGCGCGTGGTCACGCTCGGGACGCCCAGCCGTGGGCGCGGGGTGGTCGCGGCGGGCCCCGACCAGCAGCAGGACACACGCGAGCAGGAAGAGCGGCCAGGGCGTGAACGGCAGGACCACGGCGTCGACGACGGTCCAGGCCCCCAGCGTCCAGGCGATGAACACCGGCGGGGTGATGCCGCGGCGGTCCAGCCACAGCACCGTCAGGCCGACCAGGACGAGCGGCACACCGAAGCTGTCCAGGCTCAAGAAGTACGCGCTGCCCGCCGGGCTCATTTCGGCCAGGTCCTCGCTCCACAGTCCGCCGCTGAACCACGTTTCCGCGTGGCGTGCGGCCTGCTCCACCGTCAGGGCGCCGGTCGTGTGCGCGGTTCCGCAGAACGTGATGATCCAGCCAGCCCACTTGATCATCTGAGTTCTCCCAGTTCTCCCAGTTCTCTGCGCTCTCTGCGCTCTCTGGGTTGTCTGCGTTCTCCGCCCCTCGTCGCTGCTCATATCGCTCCTGTCACCGATAGCCGGACGGGAACCAGCAACCTCCGAAAGCATCGCTGCGATACCGCCGGTTTCGATACTATAGTTTCGATACTCTAGTTCCGTATAATGCAGGCATGACAGCGAGAAAGCAACGGGGCGGGCGCCCCCGGGACAGTCGCGTGGACGAGAAAGTGCTGCGGACCACCCGTGAGCTGATCGACGAAGTGGGCTATCCGGCGCTGACCGTCGACCAGGTCGCGGCGCGCGCGGGGGTGGGCAAGGCGGCGATCTACCGCCGTTACGCCTCCAAGGCCGAGATGGCGTTCACCGCCACCATGTACGAAGAGCAGCTGCCTCCGCTGACCGGCACCGGCTCGTTGCGCGGGGACCTGCTGGCGCTGGTGCGCGCCTTTCACGTCCGGATGGCCACGCCGACGGCCCGTCAGCTGGCACCGGCCCTGATCAGTGAGATCGCCGTCAATCCCGAACTGGACGCCCGGTTCACGGACACCTTCCTGGCTGCCGAGCAGGCCTGCTTCGCCGACATCATCGAACAGGCCGTGGCCCGCGGCGAGTTGGCCGGGCCCGTCGACCCCGCGATGGCCCACCTGCTGCTGCTCGGATCCCTGGCCTCCGCCCTGTACATCCTCAATCTGCCCGTCGACGACGCGATGGTCACCGACCTCGCCACCGCCGCGGCGGCGGGCATCACCGCGCTGGCCGAGCGGCGCTGACGGGCCGCCTGGCAGGCGAAGTCATCGCCGGGGCACGGCGGTTGCGTCCAGGGCGGGGACGATGCGCCAGTCCCGCTGGAAGACGAGGTTGTGGAGGTCGGCGGCGACGATGGCGCGGAGGGTGGGGAGCAGTTCGGCGGCCTGGTCCGGGGTGAAGACGTTGAGGGGCCATTCGGCGACGGTGGTGCCGCGCAGGTGGGGGTGGAGGAAGCCGGCGCCGAAGTGGGCGTGGAGGGCGAGGGCGGCGATGCCCGCGCGCCGCTGTTCGGGCCAGGTCAGGCTCCAGGTGGCGTAGCTGCCGCCGTGTTCGTCGCGGCGCGGGCCGGTGGCGTGGAGGGTGCCGGTGCCGAGCAGCAGATGGGTGTCGAACTCGGCGAGGGCCTGGCGGGCGGGGGCGTCGAGCAGTTCGGTCGTCGTGGCGAAGACGGCTTCCTTGGCGGAGCGTTCGACGTGCCCGGCGTGGGTGCCTTCGCGCAGGTCGGTGAAGTGGCGGACGAGGGCTTCGATGGGAGCGGGCGGGGTGGTGGCGGCCGGGGTGGTGGTCATGGGAGTGGCCTCCGTGCTGTTGGTTGAGGGTGACCGTTCGGGGGCGGTCCGCGGAGAGGGCCGGATGCCGTTCAGGCCAGGGGCAGGTGCCGTACGGCGTCGGCCAGGCCGGGCAGGAGGCGGCTGCGGGGATGGAGGACGTCGGCGTGCCCGGTGCCGGGTGCGTGGACGAGGCGGACGGGGACGGCGGCGGCCTTGAGGCGCTCGGCGTAGGCGAGGACGTCGTCGGCGACGGGGTCCAGGGCGCCGACGGCGAGCACGGCGGGCGCCAGGCCGTGCGCGTCGGGGGCGTCGAGCGGGCTGCTGTACAGGGCGGTGCCGTCGGCCGCGACGGCGGTGGCGGGGCCGGTGCCGCGCCAGGTGCGCCAGGCCCCGCGCAACACGCCGGGCTGCGGGAAGGCGGCCGGGTCCCGCCGGTAACTGGGGGCGTCGCAGGCCGGGTCGAGGGGCGGGTAGGCCAGGATTTGGGCGTCCAGGCGGTGTCCGCGGTCGCGTTGGACGAGGGCCGCGCTCGCGGCCAGGGTGGCGCCCGCGCTGTCCCCGCCGACGGCCGTCCGGGCCTCGGCACCGCCTCGCTCCCGCACCCAGTCCAGTACGGCCAGGACGTCCTCGAGCGCGGCCGGGTGGCGGTGCGCGGGAGCGAGCCGGTAGTCGACGCTCACGACGTTCCAGCCGGTCAGGGCGGCCAGGCGGTGGGTGACCGGGTGCCATGCGGCGGCGGATCCGTAACTCCAGCTCCCGCCGTGCGCCCAGACCAGCCAGCCGCCGGGCCGGGGTCCTGGCTCGTACACGCGGACGGGGACGGGGCTCGCTGCCGGGACGGTCAGGTGCTGCCATGTGACCTCGCCGTCGAGGACGGCGCTGCTCGTGTTCATGACGGGAGAGATCCTCTCGGTGTCGCTGGGTGCGGCGGCGGTCACAGCTGGCGCAGCGCTCCGCCGTCGACGTTCCACTCGGCCCCGGTGACCTGGGAGGCGCGCGGGGAGAGGAGGTAGGCGATCAGGTCGGCGACCTGTTCGGGGGTGCCGATGCGGCCGGTGGGCAGGCGGCGCTCTTCGCGGATGAAGTGGTCGACGGCCTGGTCGGCGGGGAGGGAGAAGCGTTCGGCGAGTTGTGCGGCGAAGCCGCCGGGGGCGTCGAAGAGGGCGGTGCGGGTGGGGCCGGGCGAGACCACGTTGGAGCGGATGCCAACGGCGCCGAGGCTGGTGGCGAGGGACTTGGAGACGGAGAGCACGGCGGCCTTGGAGGCGGCGTAGTCGGCGATGGTGGCGTCGGGCAGGCGGGCGGCCTCGCTGGCCACGTGCACGATGCTCGCGCCGTGCGGGTTGGCCTGGAGCAGGGGCAGCGCGGCGCGGGTGAGGCGCACGGGGGCGTGCAGGTTGAGTGCGAAGGTGGTGTGCCACTGGTCGTCGTCGATGGCGGCGAAGGACGGCTGGGAGGTCAGGGCGGCGGCGTTGTTGACAAGGCCGTCCAGGCGTCCGTGGACACCGCGTACGTGCTCCACGATCCGCTCGGCGGCCTCGGGGTCGGTGAGGTCGGCGCGGACGAAGTCGGCCGTGGCGGGCAGGGTGTCGGGGGCGGTGGCACCGCGGGCGACGGCGACGACGTGGGCGCCCTCCGCGGCGAGCAGGTGCGCGGTGGCGTGGCCGATGCCGCTGGTGGCGCCGGTGACGACGATGACCTTGTCGGTGAGCTGGAGGTCCATGGGGTGCTCCTTGGGGTGCGGGAAGGGGAGGGCTGCGCGGTCTGGGGGCGGGGAGCCCGGCGTCCGGGCCTGAGAGCCGTACGAAGTACGGACGTACGTCAGGACTGCACCGGGCGCCCCGCACCCCGCTTCGCCCGGAGGAACACGGCCGCGAACACCACCCCGAGGAGGACGAGCCCGGCGTTGACGGCGATGGCGACGGTGACGCCGTGGTGGACGGCGGAGGCCGTGGCCGCGCCCGCGGTGCTCGCGGTGACGACGGCGGACATGACCGGGGTGCCCATGGTGATGCCGACCTGCTGTGCCATCGAGGCGAGCCCGGTGGCGAGCCCTTGTTCCGTGTCGGGGAGGCCGCTGGTGGCGGTCACCATGAAGCCGACGATGACGAGCATGTTGCCGACGCCGCCGAAGAAGGTGGCGGGCAGGAGCAGCGCGAGGGAGGCGCCCGTCGTCGTACCGAGGAAGAGGAGGGCGGCGGTGAACACGGTCTGGATGACGCCGCCCGCGACCAGGGCGGTCAGCGTCGAGTAGCGGGCGATCACCTTGGGGGCGGCGAGTCCGCCGACGACGGTGCCGATGCCGAGGACGCCGAAGGAGATCCCGGCGGCGAGCGGGGTGAAGCCGAGGGTCTTCTGGAGGTAGAGGGTGAGGAGGTAGACCAGCGAGGTCTCGGTGACGAAGGCGAGCAGGCCAAGGACATTGCCCCAGGCGACGTTGCGACGGCCCAGCGTCTTCAGCGGGACGAGGGGCTCGGCGACCTTGCGCTCGATGAGGAAGAACGCGACGAGCAGGGCGGCTCCCGCGGCGAGGCCGGTCAGGGCGTGGAGGTGCGTCCAGCCGTGTTCACCGGCCTGGGTGAGGCCGTAGACCAGGGCGAGCAGACCGAGGGTGACGGTCAGGGCGCCGGGCAGGTCCAGCTTCGGCCGGACGGCGGGCCTGGACTCCTTGATGACCCGCGGCGCGACCAGGATCACGGCCAGGGCGACGGGGACGTTGACGAAGAAGGCCCAGCGCCAGGAGAGCAGGTCGGTCAGGACGCCGCCGAGGATCGCGCCCGCGGTGAACCCGGCGGACATCAGGGCGCCGTTGATGCCCAGCGCCTTCTGGCGCAGGGGCCCTTCGGGGAAGGCGGTGGTGAGCAGGGCGAGCCCGGCCGGCGTCGCGGCGGCCGTCGCGAGGCCCTGGGCGACGCGGGCGGCGAGCAGCACCTCCGGGCTGGTGGCGAGACCGCCCACGAGTGAGGCGAGGCCCAGCAGGGCCAGGCTGCCGATGAAGATCTTCTTTCGGCCGATGAGGTCGCCGATGCGGCCGAAGAAGAGGGTGAAGCCCGCCGCGCTGAGGGCGAAGGTGGTGGCGATCCACTGCAGGTTGGAGAGCGAGAAGCCGAGGCCGTCGCCGATGGCGGGCAGGGCGACGTTCAGGATCGAGAAGTCGACGGCCAGCATGAACTGGGCGACCAGCAGGACGGCGAGGACGAGCTTCAACTCACCGGTCAGGCGCTGGGGTTGAGCCGGAGGAGCGGCGGCGGTAGTGGTGGCGGTGGTGTGGCGCGGAGCCGGGCGCACCGGGGACTTCGTTGCGGGCATGGCGGAACTTCCTTTCGGCTTCACCGCGGCGAGGCGGGGAAGCACCCGGGGCGCCGGGTGCCGGGGATGCCGGGACACCAGGACGCCGGGGCAGGACAGGGGAACCTCGGAGCGACGCACCCTAATGGGTCTGCCGTTCCGTTACGACCACGAAGCTAGCACGCCGAACGCAGTAAAGGAACAGGAGTCCCGATAGGATGGTGTGTGGCATCGTGAAGCACCGCTCGACACCCCTAGGAGGGGACCCATGCCTGCCACCCCGGCCCCCGGCACCGTCCGCCCCGGCGGACGCACCGCCCGCGTACGCGAAGCCGTCCTGCGGGAGGCCGGAGACGCGCTGGCCGCCGACGGGTTCGAGGCGCTCGACCTCACCGACATCGCGGGCCGCGCGGGCGTCGGCAAGACCACGGTGTACCGCCGCTGGGGCACCCCCGCCGCGCTCGCCGCCGACCTGCTGGCCGACATGGCCGAGCAGTCGCTGCCGCGGGCCGACACCGGCAGCCTGGACGAGGACCTCCGGGCGAACGCCCGCCTGGTCGCCAAGACCCTCGCCGACCCCCGGCAGGGCCGGCTCTTCAAGGCGCTGATCGCCGCGTCCCTCTGCAACGACCAGGCCGCGCAGGCCCTGCACCGCTTCTACGAGGTGCGCATCGAGGAGTGGTCGGGCTGCGTCCGCGACGCGGTCACCCGCGGCGAACTGCCCGCCGACACCGATCCGCACGCCGTCATCGCCGCCGTCTCGGCTCCGCTGTACTACGCCCTCCTCAACACGGGGCGCACCCCGACCAGCGCCGACGCCGACGCGGCCGCACGGGCCGCGGCGACGGCGGCGCGAGCGGGGGTCTGGGCGCTGTCACCGAAGTAGCGGAACGCCCGTAACTACGACAACCGGGCCGGTGCCGGCAGCGGGGCGGCCTCGGGGCGGGCCTCGAACGCCTGGATCACATAGGCAGCGAACCGCCGGGAGGCCACGGCCTGGGTGGCGGGCGACGCCGTAGGCCGTACTGGCCCACCGGAAGATGGACGCGGGCGAGGGCTTCGACCGGATCGTCCTGACACCGTAGCCACCGGGCTCACGGTCGGCGTGGCCGAGCGAGCGGTGGTGACCGGGAATCCGTCGCGCTGGCCGGATGGCGTGCCACCCGGCCGGCCCCCGATCACCCACTCCCCACAGTGCCGGTTGCCTGTGTCGAGGTTCGGCGTTATCCCGGCAAACGGCTGCGCACGCCGGCCGCACTCGCCCCGCAAGACAGGACCACCATGGCCACCCCACGCATCGACATCGTGCACCCGGACGACCTGACCTCCACGGACCTCGGCCTGTGGAACGACCTACGGGCCACGAACACGGCGACGACCAACCCCTTCATGAGCGCGGAGTTCAGCCGGGCCGTCGGCCGCACGCGGAACGACACCCGTGTGGCGATCCTGCGCCACGGCAGAGCCACGCTCGGCTACTTCCCCTACCAGCGGAGCCGGTGGGGCCACGGCCAGGCCGTCGGCCTCGGCGTCTCCGACTGCCAGGGCGCGGTCCTGCACCCCGACCTGAGCCTGGACCCCGACCACCTGATGCGCGCCTGTTCCCTGAACTCCTGGGAGTTCAACCACCTCGAAAGCGGCCAGGAGCTCTTCCAGCCCTACACCACCGGCCAGTTCGCCTCACCCGTCATCGACCTCACCGAGGGCTTCACGGCGTACGAGACCCATCTGCGCACCCACGCGCGCGGCTTCCTGAAGACGACGCGCGCCCAGGAGCGCCGCATGAGCCGCGACGTCGGCCCGCTGCGCTACGTCCACGACGAGCGGAACCGCGCCGCTCTGCGCACGCTCATCGCGTGGAAGTCCGCGCACTACCGCCGCACCGGCCGCCGGGACCCCTTCGCCCAGCCCTGGATCGCCGGCCTCGTGGAACGGCTCGCGGCGTCCACCGCACCCGACTGCTCCGGCATCCTCTCCGTGCTGTACGCGGGCGACCAACCCGTCGCCGCCCACTTCGGCCTGCGTTCCCGCACGGTGTTCTCCTGCTGGTTCCCCTCCTACGACCGTGCGCTCGCCACCTACTCCCCCGGCCGCATCCTGTATCTGCGCATGATCGAGGCGGCCGCCGACTCCGGCATCCGCCTCTTCGACTTCGGCAGGGGCGACGCCGCGTACAAGAACTCCTTCAAGACGGGTGACCTCCTCGTCCACGAAGGGGCCCTCCGCACGACCGGCCCCGGCGCCGCCCTGCACTGGCTGCGCCGGGAGCCGCTGCGGGCCGCCCACCGCCTGGTGCGTGACCGCCCCGCCCTGAAGAACGCGGCGCTGCGCACCCTCAAGGCCGTGGGAGCGCTGCGGGCGCAGCGGGACACGGCATGACCCCACGGCCTCGCGCCCAGCGCAGGCCGCACGAAGATCCGCACAACCGTTCGCGCACGTCGGGGGTCTTGGAGGTGCTATCCATCGGAATCTTGTGGGGGACGTATGAGGAGCACGGACGTGGGTCGCCACCTCCGTCACGCGGTCGGGACCGTCGCGGGGGCCACGACGGTCCTGGCTGTCACCGGGGGCCTGCTGGTCTCCGCCCAGACCCCGGCAGCCGCGGCGGGTCCCGCGCCCAGCCGGTACGCCGACGACTTCAACGGCGACGGCTACCACGATCTCGCGATCGGCGCGCCGGACGGCGCGGTGAACGTTCCCGGCCAGGGCCAGGAGCCCGTCCGGGCGCTCGGCGCCGGTTACGTCACCGTCTCGTACGGTGCGAAGCACGGCGCCCAGAAGACCGGGCTGAAGGCCGTCACTCAGAACAGCACCGGCGTGCCGGGCGACGCCGCGCAGGACCAGCGGTTCGGCCGGACGCTGGCCAATGGCGACTTCAACGCCGACGGCTACGCGGACCTCGCCGTCGCCTCGCGCTCCGGCGCCGGTGACGAGGTCACCCTGCTGTGGGGCAGCCCCACCGGCCTCAAGGGCGGCGTCCTGCTGCCGGGCGGCCAGGCCGGGCCCGGTTTCGGCGCGGTGCTGAAGGCCGGTGACTTCACCGGGGACGGGAAGGCCGACCTGGTCGTCGGCTACTCCACGGCCCTCCGCCTGTACCAGGGGCCCTTCAAGGCGGACGGCTCGCCCGCCGCCGTGAAGTCGGTGAACGTGGGCGCCGCGTTCACCTACGCGGACGCCCAGAAGCGGCTGGCCGTGGGCCGCGTCAACAAGGGCGCCGCCGACGACCTCGTGGTGCTCGGCGAGGAGCGTCGGCGGGGCCGGGTGCTGCTCGGCGGCGCCTCCGGGCTGCGGCAGACCCCGGCCACCGTCCGCGGCGGCAACAGCGCCGTGATCGCCGACTTCGACAAGGACGGGTACGGCGACATCGCGGTGGGCGACTCGGCGTACGTCATGGACTCCGAACGCCACGCGGGCCGCGTCCAGATCAGCTACGGCGCCTCCGGCGGTGTGGACGAGAACCGCGCCACCAACGTGCTCACCGAGGACAGCACCGGCGTCCCCGGCGGCGTGGAGGCCGGGGACAGCTTCGGCTCCGACGTCACCGCCGCCGACCTCGACCGGGACGGCTACGCGGACCTGGTCGTCGGCGCCCCCGGCGAGCGCCACGCCACCTGCGAGCACTGCTACATCAGCGGGGGCAGCCTGTACGTGCTCAAGGGCTCGGCCAGGGGCGTGACCGGCACCGGGGCCGCGTTCTCCGCCTACAACGCCCCCGGCCTGCCCCGCCCCACCGGCGTCTACCGCATCCCCCACGTCCTCAAGACCACGGACCTCAACGGCGACAAGCAGCCCGAGATCGCCCTGCCGGTCCGGGCGAACACCTCGCAGGTGTGGTCGGTCGGCACGAAGAACGGCAAGCTCGCCGGAACCACCCCCACCCGCGTGATCAAGCCCCCGACCACCACCCAGGTCCCCTGGCCCGGCACCGAGTTCGGCACACTCGCCCGCTGACCGGCCCACGGACACGCAAGGCCCCAGGGCCCTCGCTCGCCTCTTCGGCAGCATGGACCCTGGGGCGCGTCAGTTGAGGGACTCTGGCAAATCCCGCTCACCTCACCAGTACCGCCAGCTGGATCTGCAGGTTCTCCTTCGCCAACGGCTGTGTCAGCGCGCAACGTCGAGCGCTAGGAGGGGCGTCTGAGCGAGTGAGACAGCACGTCGGTTCTGAGGAGGACCCCATGCGTCACATCAGTCAGCGCGTCGCCAGCGTCAGCTTGGTCGTGATCTCGGTTCTTGCTGTGGGGGTGGGAACCGCCAGCGCGGCCCCGACTCGGGCTCTGCCGTGGGAAGCTTCGAACCGGCCGGTTCAGACACCCGCGGACCGAACGGAGAAGGGCAGCGATCAGCTTGAGTGCGTGCCGCCACAGTGCGGCAACGAGGCTCCCGCTTGCATGCCACCGACCTGCGGAACGATGCCGCAGGCCCGAGCGCGGACTGTCTCCCCGGCCTTCTGTCAGCCGCCGTGGTGCGGCAGCGCCCCGGCCCCCCGTGTGCCTGCGTAGCCGGAGCTACTGCTGTGCGCCCCGTCGACGAAGTCGCGCCGGATCTGGTTGTCGGTGCGTCAGCGGGACTTCGTCGACGGGGAGCGCGGCAGGTGGCTCACGGCAGGCGTAGTGCGCGTAGGACCGTGTCGTGGGTGTGGCGGGTGCCGACGGGGGCCGGGGCGGCGCGGGGGCGGGTCTCGTTGATCAGGACGTCCCAGGTGGGGTCGAGGAGTTGGGCGATGTCGTCGGGCCGGTAGTAATCGGCGAAGTCGGGGCCCTGCTCCTGGCGCGGGGCCCGGTCGGGCAGGGCGTGGGTGGCGAAGAGCAGCGTGCCGCCGGGGGCGACAGCGTCCAGCAGGCCGCGCAGCGCCGCGTGGCCCGGTCCGCGCCGGAGTGGGAAGTACTGGATGGATACCAGGTCGAAGGCGCCCGTTGGGGGTGGCGTGCTGGTGAGGTCGGCCCGTGTCCACGCCACATCGCCCTTGATGTCGGTGGCAGCGGCCGCGGCAAGGATTCCACGGCATCACGTGGCGGCCGTCTCGCGCGCGGTCGCCTCCTCTCGCACCGCCGATGCGGTCAGAGGCGACCGGCCGTTCTGTCGAACAACCGCCGGAGGGCGCTGCTGGAAAGCATGCGGCGGCACCGACTGCTACTTGCTGCGCACCATCCCCAGCGGGTGCTTGTCGTCTTCCAGGACGGTGGTCGCCGTCTTCCAGCCGGTGTCCCCGGGGTGGAGGGTGCTGCGCAGGTACACCGTGGTGAGTTGTTGGATCAGGGTGACACGGGCGGGGTTCTCGTCGGTCGTCTCGGCGACCTCGTAGCCGGGGATGCCGCCGAGCGAGTGCTCGGCCTCGAACAGGGTGAGCAGGCTCTTGCTTCCCGGGCTGTGGGTGTAGGGGTCGGTGAACCAGTCGGGTCCGCGCGTGGACAGCGCGGAGTCGTCGTTGTCCCCGGCGACGATGAGGGCGGGCGCGGTCATGGTGGCGAAGGACGGCCTCATGAAAGGGAGATGCTCGGCGGCGAACGGGGTGAGGGTGTCGCCCAGGCCGGGCAGGGCGAGCAGCACACCCGCCGTGACGCGGGAGTCGGACATGTCCTCGCCGGGTACGCCGTCGGCGTCGAGGACGCGCGCGCCAAGGAGCGTGCTCGCCGTCTGGGCTCCCCAGGAGTGGCCCGCCACGGCGACGCGGTCACGGTCCAGGCGCCCGGCGAGGCCCGGCAAGGCGGCTTCCAGGGTGTCGAGTTCGTCCAGGACGCGGATGAGGTCCTCCACGCGGAAGCGCCAGATCCGGGGCGTACGGGGATCCTCGGCGGGCAGGGCGAGCGTCCTGGAGTCGAGGTGCGTGGGCTGGATGACCACGAAGCCGTGGGCGGCCCAGTAGTCCGCCAGCGGGGCGTAGCCGTTCATCGACCAGCCGAAGCCGTGCGAGAACACGATGACGGGCAGGCCGGACGGATCGCCGCCGGTCGCGGGCGCGGACACGCGGACCTGGAGGTCCTCGCCGCGGCCCGGGGCGGGCAGCACGACCGGCTTCGCGGAAACCACCACGCCGGGTGCGCCCGTGGCGTTCGCGTTGTTCAGGACGGCCGCGGCCGTCCGCGTGGTCGCCGTCGCAGGCGTGGTCGCGGTGTTCGAGTCAGACATCAGGGTGTCTTCCCTTCAGTGCCTTCGCACTCTGGGGTGAGGTAGCGGCGGCGGAATGGGCCGCCGCGGGGCGCCGGGCGCGGACGGGCGCGCGTTCTTCCGTCCGTGTGGCACGTGGTCGTGACAGTGGCCTGGGTTACTGCTTCCAGGTCTGCCAGAATGAGCAAAACGGAACGCTGTTCCGTTACGACTACGATGACGATACGGAACACTGTTCCGTTTCACAAGACCGGCCACCGGCCACCGGCCACAGAAGGAGCGCCGCGTTGAACGACAGCGGCCAGACCCCCGGCAGTTCAGCCAGGCCCCAGCGCAAGGACGCCCGGCGCAATCAGCAGACCCTCCTGGACGCGGCCGCCGCCTCCGGCGAGATCCGCTCCGGCCTCGACGCCTATCCGCCCCTGCGCGGCATCGGGAACCTCTGCGTCGGCGCCGACAGCGACCCCCGCTACGACGCGCGCCGCCTCGTCGCCCTCGTCATCGCGGGACTGCGCAAGGCGTAGGGACCTCACCGCACCAAGGCAGCTGATTCCGGGGCCACTTCTGTTCTCTCCAGTGGACCGAAGGGGCACCCGAGACCGGGCGGGCGAACGGGGAGACAAGGGAAAACCGCAGGCGGGTGGGGGCGTTTCCCTGCCATGGCACGCATGATCGGTGCTGGCTGAATACCGACATCCAGTGCGTCAAACACCTGACCCGACAACCTCACCGCATCGAGGTAAATCCCCCGGCTTCCGGGGGTGGAGGGGGCGCACCGGACGTTACTGTTCCATGAAGTTCTGGACGGATTCAACGTTATTAGCGCCGACTTTCCCTATTAGCGAAGACTTTCTCTTTCACCCGTTAAGTGCCGGTATGCACAGGTGTGCTGGCCGCTGCCCTTATCAAGGAGATCCTGACCGATGAGCGTTGACGCGGACCCGGAGGCGCGGGTAGAGCCGCAGCCGCGCACCAGCCTGAGCACGTCGGCCGCCCGCAACCTCGCCACCACGACCAAGTCCGCCCCGCAGATGCAGGAGATCACCTCCCGCTGGCTGCTGCGCAAGCTCCCCTGGGTGGAGACCAAGGGCGGCACCTACCGGGTGAACCGCCGCCTGACGTACACCGTCGGTGACGGAATCATCGAGTTCGTCCAGGACGGCTCGGACTTCCGCGTCATCCCCCGCGAGCTCGGCGAACTGGCCCTGCTGCGCGGCTTCGAAGCGGACGACGTGCTGAGCGCGATCGCCGACCGCTGCGTGCAGCGCGACTTCCGCGCCGGAGAGGTGCTGGTCGAGCGCGGCGCCCCCGCCGAGCAGATCCACCTGATCGCCCATGGCCGCATCAAGCAGACCTCCGTCGGAAAGTACGGCGAGGAGGTCGACGTCGGCGTGGTCAGCGACGGCGAACAGTTCGGCGAGGACGCCCTGTTGGACGCCGACGCCACCTGGGACGCCACCGCCACCGCCGAGACCGCGGGCACCGTACTCACCCTGTCCCGCGCCGACTTCGACGCCGTCGTGTCCCAGGCGCCGGAGCTGCGCGCGCACCTCGAGCAGTTCAGCAGCCTGTCCCACCAGCGGCAGAACCGCCACGGAGAAGCCGAGATCGCCCTGTCGGCGGGCCACACGGGCGAACCGGCGCTCCCGGGCACGTTCGTGGACTACGAACTCAAGCCGCGCGAGTACGAACTCTCCATCGCCCAGACCGTCCTGCGGGTCCACACCAGGGTCACCGACCTCTACAACGGGCCGATGAACCAGACGGAGGAACAGCTCCGGCTCACCATCGAGGCGCTGCGCGAGCGCCAGGAGCACGAGCTGATCAACAACCGCGAGTTCGGTCTGCTGCCCAACGCCGCCCTGAAGCAGCGGATCCAGACCCACTCGGGACCGCCCACGCCGGACGACATGGACGCACTGCTCTGCCGTCGCCGGGGCACCAAGCTCTTCCTCGCCCACCCCAGGACGATCGCGGCGATCGGGCGCGAGTTCAGCGCCCAGGGGGTCTACCCGGAGAACGTCGACGTCGACGGCGAGCCGTTCCTGGGCTGGCGCGGGGTCCCGATCCTGCCCTGCAACAAGATCCCGATCTCGAAGGAGAACACCAGCTCGATCCTCGCGATGCGGCTCGGCGAGGACAACCAGGGCGTCATCGGCCTGTGGCAGACGGGCCTGCCGGAGGAGTACGAACCGGGCCTGTCGGTGCGCTTCATGGGCATCAGCGAGCAGGCCATCACGTCCTACCTGGTGACGGCGTACTACTCCGCCGCCATCCTGGTGCCCGACGCGCTGGGCGTGCTTGAGAACGTACAGATCACGCGCAGGCCCGCCTAGGTTCCGCATGGACCTGCCCCGCGGCTGCGAAAGCCCACGCCCTCCCGGTCCGGCCGTGCCCACCCGGCCTCCGGTGAGCTGGCGATCCGGCGATCTGGTGATCCGGGATGGTTCACCCCTTCTCATCTAGGAGCCACGGATGCCCGACTCCGGGTCTTCCCCCCTGCTGCCGAGCCCGCCCGAGCGGGTCGACTCCGGTTCCACCCTGGCGCGCGTCCTGCGCGGCCCCAGCGGCCTGGGCACGGCCAGCCTGAGCCTCGCCCGCCGCGCGGAGCCGCCCGCGCCGCCGGAGCACCTGCCGGACGTACCCGCATCAGTACCTGCACCCGTATCAGCACTACGACCAGTACCAGTACCGACATCCGTGCCCGTGACCACGGCCGAGTCGGCACCTGAGCCAGAGCCGGAGCCGTGCGAGCGGCCGTCCCCGGCTGAGGGCAGGCCGATCCCAGGCCTCTATTTCCACCCGGTGCCGGAGCCCGACCCGGTGCGCGTGGAGGAGGTCAGCCGCCGGATCAAGAGATGGGCCGTGGACGAGGTCGAGGCGTATCCCCCGGAGTGGGAGGACCAGTTCGACGGGTTCTCCATCGGCCGGTACATGGTCGCCTGCCACCCGGACGCGCCCACCGTCGACCACCTGATGGTCGCCGCCCGGCTGATGGTCGCCGAGAACGCGGTCGACGACTGCTACTGCGAGGACCACGGCGGCTCCCCGGTCGGCCTGGGCGGAAGGCTGCTCCTCGCGCACACCGCCCTCGACCCGCTGCACACGACCGGTGAGTACGCCCCGGCCTGGGCCGCGTCGCTCCACTCGGACGCGCCCCGGCGCGCGTACCGCTCGGCCATGGAGTACTTCGTCCAACTGGCCACGCCCTCCCAGGCCGACCGGTTCCGGCACGACATGGCCCGGCTGCACCTGGGCTACCTCGCGGAGGCGGCGTGGACCGAGACGGAGTACGTGCCGGAGGTGTGGGAGTACCTGGCGATGCGCCAGTTCAACAACTTCCGCCCATGCCCCACCATCACCGACAGCGTCGGCGGCTATGAACTCCCGGCGGACCTGCACGCCCAGCCCGCGATGCAGCGGGTCATCGCGCTCGCCGGGAACGCCACGACCCTCGTCAACGACCTGTACTCGTACACCAAGGAGCTCGACAGCCCGGGCAAGCACCTCAACCTGCCCGTGGTGATCGCCGAACGGGAGGGCGTCTCCGACCAGGAGGGCTACCTCAAGGCGGTCGAGGTCCACAACGAGCTCATGCACGAGTTCGAGGCCGAGGCCGCTGACCTGGCCGCGGCCTGCCCCGACCCACGCGTACTGCGCTTCCTGAGGGGCGTGGCCGTCTGGCTCGACGGCAACCACTACTGGCACATGACCAACACCTACCGCTACAGCCTTCCCGACTTCTGGTAAAGGGGGACTTATCCATGTCCAGCACCGATATCACCGCCAACGGCACCACCCCGAGCACCGCCGCGAGCCCGTCCGTGTTCATCCCCTCCCCGGCGACGCCCTACCAGGGCGACATCGCCCGCTACTGGGACCACGAGGCGCGCCCCGTCAATCTGCGCCTCGGTGACGTCGACGGCCTCTATCACCACCACTACGGCATCGGTGACATCGACTCCGCCGCTTTGGGCGACCCCCAGGACAGCGAGTACGAGAAGCGCCTGATCGCCGAACTCCACCGCCTGGAGTCGGCGCAGGCCTCGGCCCTCATGGACCACCTTGGCGACATCACCCGTGACGACCTGCTCGTGGACGCGGGATGCGGCCGCGGCGGCTCGATGGTGATGGCCCATCAGCGGTTCGGCTGCAAGGTCGAGGGGGTGACCCTGTCGGCGAAGCAGGCCGAGTTCGGCAACCAGCGCGCCCTGGAACTGGGCATCGAGGACTCCGTGCGCTCCCGCGTCTGCAACATGCTCGCCATGCCCTTCGAAACGGGACAGGCGTCGGGCTCGTGGAACAACGAGTCGAGCATGTACGTCGATCTGCAGGACCTGATGGCCGAGCACTCCCGCGTGCTGAAGTCAGGCGGCCGTTATGTGACCATCACCGGCTGCTGGAACCCTCGCTACGGCCAGCCGTCGAAGTGGGTGTCGCAGATCAACGCGCACTTCGAGTGCAACATCCACTCGCGCCGGGAGTACCTGCGCGCCATGGCGGACAACCGCCTGGTCCCGCAGGCCGTCGTCGACCTGACTCCGGCGACCCTGCCCTACTGGGAGCTGCGGGCGACGTCGTCCCTGGTCACCGGCATTGAGGAGGCGTTCATCAACTCGTACAAGGACGGCTCGTTCCAGTACGTCCTGATCGCCGCCGACCGGGTCTGAGCCGGCTCGGCGCCTGAGTACGTGCGTGGGGGTGGGGTCCGTCGTCCGGCGGGCCCCACCCCCACGCTCTTTCGCGGGATTCTCAGGCGGTGGTGAAGTCGGCGGCGTGGTCGGCGGCCCAGGTGGCGAAGGGGCGTGCGGGGTGGCCGGTGAGGTGCTCGACGGTGTCGGTGAGCGGGACGGGCTCGCCGTCGTGGGACTGCCACCAGTTCAGCAGGGCGTCGGCGTAGGCGGCGGGGACGTAGTCGGCCGCCTCCCGCTTCCACTCCTCGCGGGTGACGTGGCGGACCGCTATGGGGCCGCCGATGGTGGTGGCGAGTTGGTCGATCTGCTGGGCGAAGGTGAGCGACTCGGGGCCGGTGAGGGTGAACGTCCCGCCGTGGTGGCGGGTGTCGGTGAGGGCGGCGTGGGCGGCTTCGGCGATGTCGCGTTCGTGGATGGGGTCGTTGTGGGCGCCTGGGAAGGGCAGGCTGACGGGGCGTCCGGCCTTGAGGGCCCAGGCCCAGGCGCCCGCGTTGGAGGCGAAGGAGCCCGGCCGCAGGATGGTGGTGGTGAGCGGCGAGGCGAGCAGCGCGTTCTCCACGTCGAGGTGGGACTTGGCGAGCGGGTCGCTCGCGGGATCGGGGCCGAGGACGCTGGAGGAGGACAGCAGTACGACGTGGGTGACTCCGGCGCGGTGGGCGTGGGCGGTGAAGTCGGTGACGCGGTCGGGAGCGGCGTACAGGAAGACGGCGCTGACGCCGTCGAGGGCGGCGGGGAAGGTGGCCGGGTCGGTCAGGTCGAGGCGGACCGTCTCGACCCCGTCGGGCGTGGCGAGCCGTTCGGGGCTGGCGGAGCCGACGCGCACGGGGAGACGGTCGCGGTGGAGCAGGGCGGTCAGGTGGGTGGCGACCGCGCCGCGGCCTCCGGTGATCAGGAACATGAGCGTGGTTCTCTCTGCTGGTTGCGGGGTGGTGCGGAGGGGTGAGGGCGGGAGGTGGGGCAGCGGCCTCGGTGGCGGCGTGGTCGGTGGTGGCGGCGTGGTCAGTGGTGCCGGGCCTGGGTGGCGCGGGACAGCGGGGCCGCCAGGCCGCAGCACGCCAGGGTGATCGCGGCCACGATCAGTGGGCTGTTTCATGAGCTGCGCGAACACAGTTCGTCGCGACCAACGTTCGTCGCGAACGTCGTTCGTTATGACGGTAGAGAACGAACGCTGTTCGTGTCAAACAGTGTTCGTTGTCAGGGTTAGGCTGGCTCCATGAGCACGCAGCCCGTCAGCCGCCGCGCACGGCCCGCCAAGGCCCCCCTCAGCCGCGACGTCGTCGTCCGCACCGGCCTGGACATCCTCGACCGCGACGGCCTGGACGCCCTGACCATGCGCCGCGTCGCCAAGGAACTCGACACCGGTCCCGCGTCGCTCTACGTGTACGTCGCCAACCGCGACGACCTCATGGCCGCCATGCTCGACCAGGCCCTCGCCCACGTCCCGCCCGGCACGGCGGAGGGCACCTGGCGGGAACGGCTCCACGCCCTGACCGCCGCGGCCGTCGAGGCGATGAGCCGCCACGAGGGCCTGGCCGCCGTCGCCCTGGGCGCCATCCCCACCGGCGACAACGTCCTGCTCGTCCTCGACCGCATGCTCGCCCTGCTCAAGGACGGCGGGCTCGACGACACCACCGCCGCCTGGGCCGTCGACCTCCTCTGGCTCCACACCGCCGCGGCCGCCGCCGAGCAGAGCGCGTACGACGCCAAGGGCTCGGACAAAGAGAGCACCATCAGCACCGCCGACCGCCGCTACGCCGCCCTGCCCGCCGACCGCTACCCGATGATCACGTCACTGCGGCAGGCCCTGTTCTCCCCCGGCGACCGCCACACCTGGGCGCTGGATGTGCTGATCAACGGGATTCTGCACACCCCGGCGCGCTGAGGCTTCTTCGTACGCAGCCGTGCGCCGCCTCGGCGCCCGCGGGGGCGCCGGTCAGCCGCGCAGTCGCGTGTTGAGGCGGGCGGCCTGGCGCGTGAGGTGGTCGCGTTCGGGGATGGTCGGCGCCGATCGGGCGGCTTGGGCGTAGAGGCGGGCCGCGGTCGCCGGATCACCGTCACGCTCGTGCAGGTACGCGGCGACGGCGGCGTACCGGGGCAGGGACGGGTCGAGGTCCGCGAGGGCGGCGAGACCGGCGCGCGGGCCGTCGGCCTCGCCCACCGCGACGGCCCGGTTGAGCCGGGCCACCGGGCTGTCGGTGAGGCGCACCAGTTCGTCGTACCACTCCATGATCTGCACCCAGTCGGTCTCCTCGGCGCTGCGGGCGTCGGCGTGGAGCGCGGCGATGGCCGCCTGGGCCTGGAACTCGCCCAGACGGTCGCGGGCGAGGGCGGCCTGGAGCAGTGAGACGCCCTCGGCGATCAGACGGGTGTTCCACAGGCCTCGGTCCTGCTCGGCGAGCGGTACGAGCCTGCCGTCGGGCCCGGTCCGGGCCGGGCGCCGCGCGTGGTGGAGCAACATGAGCGCCAGCAGGCCCACGACCTCCTCGTGATGGGTCTTGGCCGCCAGCTGGCGCGTGAGCCGGATGGCCTCGGCGGCGAGGTCGACGTCGCCGGAATAGCCCTCGTTGAAGACCAGGTAGAGCACGCGCAGCACCGTGGCGACGTCACCGGCCTGGTCGAGGCGGACACCGGAGACGGTCCGCTTGGCCCTGCTGATCCGCTGGGCCATGGTCGCTTCCGGTACGAGGTAGGCCCGCGCGATCTGCCGCGTGGTCAGGCCGCCGACCGCGCGCAGCGTGAGCGCCACCGCCGAGGCCGGGGTCAGGGACGGGTGCGCGCACAGGAAGTACAGCCGCAGCGTGTCGTCCACCGCCTCGCCCGGCTCGGGGGCGGGCTCGGCCTCGACCAGTTCCTCTCGCCGCCGCCGCGATGTGTCGGCGCGGACGGCGTCGAGAAACTTGCGCCAGGCCACCGTGACCAGCCAGCCCTTGGGGTCGCGCGGCTCGCCGTCCGGCCAGCCGCGCACGGCCTCGACCAGGGCGTCCTGCACGGCGTCCTCGGCCGCCGCGAAGTCGGCTCCGCGACGGACGAGAACACCGATCACCTGGGGCACCAGCTCCCGGAGCAGCCGCTCGTTCACTCGGTGGCCGTGGGCCGCACGCCGTAGAACGGGCGCACCTCGAGCCACTCGTGGATCGGCTTCCCGCCCGCGCCCGGAGCCGCGGACAGCTCACCGGCCAGTTCGAGCGCGCGCTCATAGGTCTCGACGTCGATGATCATCCAGCCCGCGATCAGGTCCTTGGTCTCCGCGAACGGGCCGTCGGTGACCGGCGGCCGCCCCTCGCCGTCGTAGCGGACGAACGTGCCCTCCGGGGAGAGCGCCTGGCTGTCGACGAACTCGCCGGTCGTCTCCAGTTGGGCCGCGAAGTCGTTCATGTACCGCACGTGGGCCGCGACCTCCTCCGGCTTCCACTGGTCCATCGGCACGTCGTTGACCGACGCGGGCGCGCCTCGGTAGTGCTTGAGCAGCAGGTACTTGGCCATCACTTACTCCTTGGTGAGGTACGGCCCATTGTGGCCGTGTTCACTGCGGGGACGGAGCCGGGCGCGGGTTCTCGACATCGCGTGGCGATGTTTTTTCACGGACTCCCCCAGACCGCCCCGCCGGTCACGGTTGGTAGCCTCCCGGGATGACCGCGACGTTCAACGACACCGTCCGCGCCCGGCTGCGAGCCCCTCACATCTGGTACGTCGGCACCGTGTTCGCCGATGGAGCACCTCAGGTCAGCCCAATGTGGGTGGACCTGGAGGGGGAGAACGAGCTGACGTTCAACACCTCGGTGGGCCGGGTGAAGGAGGAGAACCTTCGTCTGGACCCCCGCGTCTACCTCTCGCACGCCGACGCCACCGATCCCTTCGACCGCGTGCAGATCAGTGGCGTGGTGGACCGGTTCATCGAGGGCGAGGAAGCGCGCGAGCGGATGGACCGGCTGGCCCGCAAGTACCTCGGCAGCGAACGCTTCGAGTGGCTCATGCCCGGGGAGCGGCGGGTCGCGGTGGTCGTGCGCCCCGTCAAGGTGCGGCACATCGTCGGGGTGGAGCGCTTCCGGCCCGGCGGCCCCACGCCCGCGCCCGCGCCCGGCCAGCCATAACGCTTAGATCAGGGCAAATGCGGACACAGACCGACCCCGCCTGTCAAGTTAGGCTAGCCTTAGTTTACGGTTGCCGACGAGTCAGTTGTCATCGCTCGAAGGGAACCTGATCATGCACCGCGCCCTGCGGGTAGCCATCGTCGGAGCCGGACCCGCTGGGATCTACGCCGCCGACGCGCTGCTGAAGTCCGACGTGGCCGCCGACCCCGGAGTGTCCATCGACCTCTTCGAGCGGATGCCCGCCCCGTTCGGCCTGATCCGCTACGGCGTGGCCCCCGACCACCCGCGGATCAAGGGCATCGTCACGGCCCTGCACCAGGTGCTCGACAAGCCGCAGATCCGCCTCTTCGGCAACGTCGACTACCCGAACGACATCAGCCTGGACGACCTGCGGTCCTTCTACGACGCGGTGATCTTCTCCACCGGCGCCACGGCCGACCGCGCCCTCGACATCCCGGGCATCCACCTCGACGGCTCCTACGGCGCCGCCGACTTCGTCTCCTGGTACGACGGGCACCCCGACGTCCCGCGGACCTGGCCGCTCGACGCGGAGAAGGTCGCCGTCCTCGGCGTCGGCAACGTCGCCCTCGACGTGGCGCGCGTCCTCGCCAAGACGGCGGCGGAACTGCTCCCGACGGAGATCCCGCCGAACGTCCACGACGGCCTCAAGGCCAACAAGGCCCGCGAGATCCACGTGTTCGGCCGCCGCGGTCCGGCGCAGGCCAAGTTCAGCCCGATGGAGCTGCGGGAGCTGGACCACTCCCCCACCATCGAGGTCATCGTCGACCCCGAGGACATCGACTACGACGACGGCTCGATCGCGACGCGCCGCGGCAACAAGCAGGCCGACATGGTCGCCAAGACGCTGGAGAACTGGGCGATCCGCGACGTCGGCGACCGCCCGCACAAGCTGTTCCTGCACTTCTTCGAGTCGCCGACCGAGATCCTCGGCGAGGACGGGCGGGTCGTCGGCCTCCGCACCGAGCGCACCGAGCTCGACGGCACCGGCAACGTCAAAGGCACCGGCACCTTCCACGACTGGGACGTCACCGCCGTCTACCGGGCCGTGGGCTACCTCTCCGACAAGCTGCCCAAGCTGCCCTGGGACGTCGCGTCGGGCACGGTGCCTGACGAGGGCGGCCGGGTGATCGAGGAGACCGGGGCGCACCTGGCGTCCACGTACGTCACGGGCTGGATCCGGCGCGGCCCCGTGGGTCTGATCGGGCACACCAAGGGCGACGCCAACGAGACGGTCGCCAACCTGCTGGACGACCACGCGCACGGCCGTCTGCCGGAGCCCGCGTCCCCGGCCCCGGAGGCCGTCGACGCCTTCCTCGCCGAGCGCGAGGTCCGCTTCACGACGTGGGAGGGCTGGTACCGCCTCGACGCCGCCGAGAAGGCCCTCGGAGAGCCGCAGGGCCGCGAGCGCGTGAAGATCGTCGAGCGTGAGGACATGCTCAAGGAGAGCGGGGCCTGATCCTCGGCCCCCCTTCCCCACCGGCCGTCGCGGACACGCGGCGCGACGGCCGGTGGGGAGCGCCCTGGCTTACGAGGGGGCGGGCAGCAGCGCGGAGGAGTCCGGTTCCCGCCCGGTGGCGAAGCCGCCGACCACGGTGAACCGGTCCAGGTCGACGACGGCGACGCGGTCGGTGTCCAGCAGGGACACATACGCCAGCGGCCCGGCCGGGTGGAAGGACACGGCGGCCGGTGTGCCGTCGAGCTGGAGTGAGCGCAGCGGCCGCAGGTCGGTGCTCCAGAGGGTGAGGGTCTTGGCGGCGATGTCCGTCACCAGCAGCCGGTCGTCGTCGAGGGTGTACAGCCGCAAGGGGTCTCCCCCTGTCGTCCGGTCGCGGCGCACCTTCATCGTGCGCGCGTCGACGGCCACCAGGGCGGAACTCTTGCGGGCCCCGACGAACAGCGTCTTCTCGTCCCGGCTCAGACAGCTGCTCTCGGGCTGCTGACCGACCGTCACCAGCCGCGGTGGCGCGGCGGCGTCGTGGGGGCGCACGAGACTCACCGTGTGCGACAACAGGCCGGTGACATAGGCGCGTTCGCCGTCGCGGCTGAGCGTGAACAGATGCGTCTTCACGCCGTGCGTGGGCACCGCTCTGGACGGTGCCGTATCGGTGGAGGGCTCGTCGAAGCCGAGCAGCACCGCCTTCTCCTCACTGAGGGCGTACAGCCGGTCCGCACGGTCGATGCCCATGCCGTGGACCCGGTTGAAAGGCCGGGTGTCGATGGTCCGGGCCAGGGACCGCTCGGCGAGGTCGATGACGAAGACCGCGGCGCCGCCCTCGCCCACGGAGGACGACATGCGCACTCCGTAGTGCCCCACGTAGGCGAAGCGCCGTCGCGAGTCGACGACCATCTCATGCGGGTAGTCCGGCAGGGGCACCGACCGCAGGCGCCGCCCCGACGCGGTGTCGTAGAAGCTGACCGCGTGGCCGCTCTTCTCCACCACCGCCAGGACGTCGCCCGCCTCCCGGGAGGCGCCGAAGGCCGACGCCGTCAGCCCACTACTGGCCAGCGTCCCCGCTCCGGCCGCCTTGATCACCGTACGGCGTGTCACCACGCGCCCTCACCCCGATCTCCCGACAGCCCGTCTTGGCCCCCCGCCCGCGGCACCGGCCCGCCGTATCACTCCTCTTCGCGCAGTTCGGCCGCCAGGGAGGCCAGCGGCTCGGCCTCCTCGGTGTGGCCGAGGGCGGTCAGACGGGTGAGCGCCGCGTCGAGGCGGGCGATGGCGGGCACGGCACGTTCAAGGTAGATGCCCTCCACGGCGGCCGCCAGGCGCACGCACTCGGCCCACTCGCTGGCGTGGGCCCGGTCCGGGCCCGGCTCGCCGAGCAGGACGAAGGCCTGTTCCACGGCGGTCAGGGCGTCCTCGTACGCACCGGCGTAGGCGTTGACCCGGCCGTGTTCGTAGGCCAGGGCGGTGTCCAGGGAACGGCCGTGGGCCTCGTACCCGGCGGCGCGGGCCTCGTCCGCGATCCGGCCCGCGTCGGCGAGGTGGGCGAGGGCGTCCGCCAGGCCCTCGGACCCCTGCTCCTTGGCCTGAAGGCGGGCGATCTCACGCAGGCAGTCGCTGACCTGCTCGTAGCGCGGAGCCCGCGTGTGGGCGGCGAGCGCCTGGTCCGCGGCGCGACGGGCCTGGGTGAACTCGCCCGCCTCGGCGAGGAGTACGGCCGTCTGCCCGGCGATCATGGCGTGGCTGCCCGGGTCATCGTCCCAGCCCGCGGACTCGGCCGCGAGGGCGAGGAACTCCGCCGTCGCGGCCTTCAGGTCCTGTCCGGCGTGCAGGGCGCGGGCGCGGGTCAGCCGCAGCTGGGCCACGAGCCGGTCGTCCAGCTTCCCGGCGGCGACGTCCGGTTCGGCGAGGACGGAGTCAAGCAAGGCGATGCAGTCCTCGACGCGGCCCATGTCCAGGCTGAACTGGGCGGCGTTGCCGTAGGCGCAGAACGCGTCCGTCCTGCTGCCCTGGCGCTGCTCCGACTCCGCCGCGCGCAGCAGGTGCCGCAGCGCCTCTTCGGGGCGGCCCAGGTGCTCGCAGACCTCGGCCAGATCGCCGTGGAGACGGGCGGTGTCGACCACGTCGGCCGGCCAGTCGGCGGCCAGGCGCAGGCCTTCGGTCAGGTCCGCGTGCGCGGCTCGCGCGTCCCTGAGGGCGAGGTGGAGCCGTCCGCGCAGGCCGAGCGTGCGGGGCAGGTGCCAGGCGGGGCCGTGCGCCTTCAACTGGTCGAGGAGGGCGTCGGTCTCGGCGACCGCGGCGGGCAGGTCCCCGGACAGGGCGTGCGTGCTGGCCCGCAGCAGCAGGCCGCCGGAGATCTGTCCGACGAGGCCGTGCCGGGTGGCGCACGCGTGCAGCAGGTCCACCTCGGCGAAGACGGGCGGGGCGTGCTCCGCGCTGCCCGACGCCTGCAGGCGCAGACCGAGCGCGGTCGCCCGCAGCCGCAGCAGTCGGCCTTCCTGGTACGGGGACAGACCCGGCGTCCGCTCGTGCAGCTGGACCAGGGAAGCGTGGGCGGAGGTCAGCGCGGCCGCCTTCGCCTCGGCTCCGTCGACGTCCTCGGCGGTGGCGAGCAGGGCGCAGGCGCGGGCGATCGCGGCCTGGCCCGGCTCTCCGGCGTCGTCGTACAGCGCCGCGGCCTCCTCGCTGAGGGCGGCGGCGACGGCGTACTCGTCCTTGTCGCCCGCCCGGTTCGCCTCGTCGGCCAGCAGGTCCGCGCGCAGCCGCGCGAGCGGGCCC
Source organism: Streptomyces sp. NPDC043996 (assembly GCF_056435225.1). NCBI lineage: Bacteria > Bacillati > Actinomycetota > Actinomycetes > Kitasatosporales > Streptomycetaceae > Streptomyces > Streptomyces sp. NPDC043996. The sequence continues at coordinate 473,275 of NZ_JBWKEY010000004.1, forward strand.
ACGGCCGGGTCGTCGGGGTGGGCGTAGTCGCGGGCGGCGACGAGGGTGCGCAGGCGCGCCCAGCAGGCCGCCGCGTCCGGGTGCCCCTGCTCGTCCCACGCCCGCGCCTGGACGATGAGGTCGCGCGGCGCCTCGGGGACGGCGGCGGCCGCGCGGGCCGCGGGCGCGGCGGGCTCGGCCGCCGGGGCCAGGTCGTCGAGGACGCGGGCGCGCAGGGTCAGTTCCAGGGCGTCCAGGAGCGGGTCCCGGCCGAGGCGGTCGCGGCGGCGGTCGGTGTGGGCCGTGGTGCCGTTGCGGGCGTCGAAGCGGGTGGCGAGGTCGTCGGCGCGGCCGCGCACCTCGGCGCGCAGCGCGGCCACGGTCCAGGTGCGGCCCGCGTATCCGGCGGCGGGCAGTTCGCCGTGGCCGAGCCGCTCCACGCGCTGGAGGAGGACCTCCACGCCGGTGAGGAAGTCGAACTGGTCCAGCGGCGAGTCCACCTCGTCGAACAGGTTCCGGTTCTCGGCGAGCAGTTCCAGGCCGCGCGCCTCGTTGCCGGTCAGGGCACAGAACTCCAGGTGCCGGCCGACGTCCGCGGACATCGAGGGGTTGCGGCGGCACTCGCGGTACCCGGCCAGGTGCAGTGCGCGGGCCCGGTCGGCGGCGCCGGTGCGCAGCAGGGGAAGCAGCGCGTACGAGATGGAGCGGGCCGGCTCCTCCTGGCAGGACTCCTGTCCGCTGAGGACGGGCTCCCAGGCGCGCAGCGCCCGCTCGTCGTCGCCCGCCACGAGGTGGTGGCGGGCGCGCTCGCAGATCTCGCAGGCCTCGCAGTCGCTGAGCGGGGTGCGGGTGCGGGCCGCCCACAGCTCGTAGGCGAGGGCGGTGTCGTCGCCTACGTGGGCGGCGAGCTGGTACGCCTGCCCGTAGTAGGGCTGGAGGTCGAGGCCCGCTTTCTCGTACCGGCCGCGCATCTCCGTGAGCCATTGGCGCAGGCTGGTCAGCGGCATCTCGGGCAGCGCGCGCAAGGCGCCCGCGACCCACTTGAACCGCCAGAACAGCAGGTGGCGCAGGCGGGCGTCGAAGGCGTCCGGCTGCTCGTCGAAGAGGGTGAGCAGGCGGGCGAAAACGACGGGTGACTTGCGGGGCTCGGAGCCGTAGGTGTAGGCCTCCTGGAGTTCGAGGAGGGCGCGGATGAGCGGGACGGGGTCCGCGAACTGCTCGGCGGCGTCGACGAGTTCCTCGGCGGTGACGGTGCGGGGGCGGCCGTAGGGGAGCTGGTCGTTCTCCGCGAGCGCCTCGTACAGCTCGGCTGCGTTCTGGGGAAGGGGTGCGGTCGGCATCGTCAGCTGTCCTTGCGGAGGGCGTGGGCGAGGAGGTCGAGGAAGGAACGGTTGATGAGGCTCGACTCGGCGGGCCTGAGCGGGCGCCGGGACAACAGCGCGGCCTGCCCGTAGAGGGCTTCGGCGCTGGTGCGGGCCAGCTCGGGCTCGGCGATGGCGACGGCGGTGCGCACCAGCGGGTTGAGCTGGTTGAGGATGAGCTGGGCCCGCGGGGCCTCCTGGCGCAGGGCGCCGAGGATGTCGCCCCACAGGCCCCCCTCCTGCTCGCGGGCGAGCTGGGAGCGGGTGCGCTCGTGCCGGGCCTCGCGGCTGTCGACGAGGAGGGCGGGGGCGGAGGCGGGCTGGAAGGTGCGCAGCGCGACGTCGCAGTCGAAGGCGGCGAGGGCGTCACGGGCCAGGGCGAGGTAGGCGGCGGCGGCCAGTTCCGTCTCGCGGTCGACGGGGTCGAGGTGGGCGGTGAGGGTCGCCGGGTCGAGGTCGGCGACGCTGGCCTCGGGCCTGACCTCGGGCAGCCGGTGGACGAGCTGCCGGTCGTAGGTGTAGCCGCCGTTGACGACGCCGAGGCCCGCGGCCGAGGCGATCGACGCGACCTGCCGGAACTCCTCCACGCTCGACGTCACGAGCACGGTGCGGTGGGCGCGCGCGAACTCGTCGAGGGTGGTGTGGCCGTCGGTGGTCTCGAACGGCAGCCAGGGCAGCAGCGTCCGCAGCATCTCGTCGTCGTGCACGGCCAGCGACTTCACGGCCAGGTGGTGGGCCTGGAGGAAGCGGGCGAGCAGGTCCGGGTCGCTGGCGGCGGCCCGCGCGATCCACGCGCGCAGCCGCTCGGCGAGGGCGTCGCGGACGGCGGCGAGGGTGTCGTCCTCGTACAGGGACTCGCGGGACGCCGTCGGGCGCAGGCTCTCGGCGTCGATGACGCAGCGGACGAAGAACGCCCACTCGGGCAGGATCTCCTCGGCCTTCTCGGACAGGAGCATGCCCTTGACGTGCACGCGATGTCCGTGGCGGCGTCCCGCGGGCACCGCGTCGGGCAGCACGCACGCGATGCCCTTGAGGCCCACGGCGGGCAGGTCTAGCTCGATGGTGTCCAGCGGTGTGAACTCGAAGACGTCCTCGCCGTACGCGGCCAGCGCGCGGGCCCTGGCTCCCGGTGTGGGGTACGTGCGTTCCCAGGGCGCGGGTTCGGCGTTGACGGGCGCCTCGGGGGCGCTCGTGCCGTCGTGGAAGGTGACGGGGTGGCGCAGCAGGGAGCCGAAGTGCCGGGCGAGCGCGTGCACCCGCGCGGGCCGGGTCCACTCGCCCGCGTCGGCGCGCGGCGTCAGGGTGACGGTGGTGCCGGGGCGGGGGCGGGCGGAGGCGGGCAGGGTGCGGACCGTGTAGCTGCCGTCGCCGCGGCCGCGCCACTCCACGGCGGGGGCGTCGGGGGTGCGGGCGGAGCGGCTGATGACATGGATCTCGTCCGCGACCAGGAAGCAGGAGAGCAGCCCGATGCCGAACTGGCCGATGAAATCGCCGCGTTGCTCGGCGATCCGCTCGGCGCGCTTGCTGCTGCGGCCGATGGTCGCGAGGAAGGCGTGCACGTCGGCTTCCGTGAGGCCGACGCCGTCGTCCTCGACGCGCACCACCGCGCCGTCGGCGTACAGGCGGATGCCGAAGGCGGCGGACGCGGAGGCAGCCGACGGGGCGGCGACGGCTGAGGTGGCGGCAGCCGGGGCGGCAGCTTCGACGGCGTGCCGGGCGGTCAGCGCGTCCACCGCGTTCTGCAGGAGTTCGCGCAGGTAGACGCGGGGGCTGGAGTAGAGGTGGTGGGAGAGCAGGTCGACGAGGCCGCGCAGATCCACTTGGAAAGTGCGGTCGGCGGCGTCGGCCGGGTTCGCGGCGGTGTCGGGCAGGGTCATCTGGCAGTCCGGAGGGGGTGGGAGGGGCGACGGATGGCGGGCGGGACCGGGACCGGCGTGGCGCTCGGGCCGGGCGCGGGTTTCGGGCCCGGCGCGGGTTTCGGGCCCGGCGCGGGTTTCGGGCCCGGCGCGGGTTTCGGGCCCGGCGCGGGTTTCGGGCCCGGCGCGGGTTTCGGGCCGGGCATAGCGCTCGGGCCTCGCATGGCACTCGGGCCGGGCGCGGCACTCAGGCGCGCAGGGCGCTCGGGCCAGGCACGGCGTTCAGGCTGAGCATGGCTCTCAAGCCCGGCGGTGGAGGCGGGCGAACCGCTTCTCGGGGTCCGAGAGATAGTCCCAGGGGTCGCTGGTGCGGGCGCCGTTGAGCGCCTTCATGACCCGTCGGACGGTGTGCTCTTCCTCGGCCAGCCACAGTGCCATGGCGAAGGTGTTGAAGTCGTGCTGCCAGCCCGGGCGCCGCACGTAGTCGGGGTGGAGGATGCTGTGGTCGGCCGCGGCCCGCAACTCGGCCTGGATCAGGGGCGTTTCGAGGCAGTCCCCCTGGTCCGACTCGACCCAGTCCTGGATGTGCGCCGCGGCGATCACACAGCCGAGGCGGTGCCCCCGCGGGGCGCGGGCGAGCGCGTCGCGGGCGAACGCCAGGGCCTGCCCCGGTTCACCGCCCCACCGTGGCTGCATCAGGGACAGCCATTCGAGGTGGATCTCCAGGTCCAGCGGGTCGCGGCGCAGGGCCGCGTGCAGCCGGGTCTCGTTGACGGCGTTGCCCAGGGACATGCCACGGCCGGAGGTGAGCAGACAGCGCCACGGCGTGATCCATTGCGGCTGCAACTCGGCGGCCTCGAGCAGCTGTTCCTCCGCGCGGCGGAGCCGCTGGTGGAAGAGCCGCCACTGCTCCTGCGAGACGTGCGAGGCGCGCGCGGTGGTGCGGGCCTCCCAGCCCCAGCTGACGTGCCGGGCCCCGGAGATCAGCAGGGCCGTGGCCCGGTGCTCCTTGTCCTCCTCGACGGCCCGGCCGATCCAGTCCTGCACGCCGTCCAGGCTGGCGAGTTCGTCGAGGACCGCGTGGTCACGGCCGATGTCGAAGGGCGCGAGCGCCGCCTTGACCGCCTCCCAGTCACCCGCTCCCGCCGCCTCCACCAGCGCGAACACCCGTGTGTCCCCGAGCGCGCGCAGTGCGTACGTCCCGTCCTTGTGCCGCTGCGGTGGCAGAGCGTGCGGATCCGCCGCCGCTCTCTCCCCGCCCCTGCCGAACAGCCTGCCGAGCATGCCGCGCCCTCCCCTGGTCCGCGTGATCGTCGTGGAGCAGCATAGGCGGACGCACTGACATCGCCGCCACAGGGTATTCACAGCTGCTTCACGAGGCCGCCCTCGCTTGGCCCCCTCCCGGTTGGCTGCGGCATCGACAGGCGCCGCACCCCACACGCCCATTGCTTCAGCACACCGGCGACTTCACCGGCACGCACGCCAGCACGCACACCGGCACACTATCGGCCAACTTCACCGCCAAAGCCCGCTTTGACCAGGTTGACAGTCATACGCTGACGGGGAGTGAGAACCGTGTCGCGGAGGGCGAGCAGGGGCGGGATCGCTCCGACATCTGAGATCTGGGGGTACGGGGATGCGCAGGCGAAGTGTGCTGGCGGGCGCCATGGGATCGGCGGCGGTGGCCGCCTGGGGTGGGGGGACCGCGGAGGCGGCCACGTACACGGATGCGGGGACGCGGCCGCTCCTCGGGGCGGACGGACGGCCGGACTGGGACGCGGTGCGGGCGCAGTTCCGCCTCGACCCAGACTTGATCCACCTGGCGGCGTTCTATCTGGCCTCCCAGCCGCGTGCGGTGCGCGCGGCCGTGGCCCATCTGGCCCGGCAGCTCGACGCCGACCCGATGCTCGTGCCGACGGGCCTTTCCCTGCCCGACGGGCCGACGGGCTGGGACCGCGTACGGGAGTCCCTCGCCGGGTACGTGGGCGGCGAGGCCCAGCACCTCGCGATCACGGCGAGCACCACGATCGGCCTCGGCGTGGTCTACAACGGGGTGATCACCCGGCCCGGCCAGGAGTTCCTGCTGAGCGAGGACGACCACCCCGTTCACCAGGTCGCGGCCCAGCTGTCGGCCGAGAAGCACGGGGCGCGCGTGCGGCTCGCCCCGTGGTTCGCCGACTCCGCGGAGGCCACCGCCGAGGAGGTGGTGAGCAAGGTCCGCGCGCAGCTCCGTCCGACGACCAGAGTGCTCGGCATCACGTGGGTGCAGTCCCGGACCGGGGTGCGGATGCCGGTCCAGGCCATCGCGAAGGCGGTGCGGGAGGCCAACCAGGGGCGCGCGGAGGCCGACCGCTGCCTGCTCGTGGTCGACGGGGTGCACGGCCTTGCCGCGGTCGACGCCGATGCCGCGCGCCTGGGCGCCGACGTGTTCGTCGCGGGAACGCACAAGTGGCTGTTCGGGCCGCGCGGCACCGGGCTCGTGTGGGTGGCGCCGCACGCGCTGGCACAGCTGCGTCCGACGTTCCTCAGCTTCATCGGCGCCGAGGGCGCGGCTCCGCTGTCACCGGGCGGGTTCCTCGCGTACGAGCACGCCTTCGCCCTGCCCGTCGCCGTCGCGTTCCACGAGGCCCTGGGCCGCTCCCGGGTCGCCGGGCGGATCGCGGAGCTGTCCGCCCGGGCCAAGCGGAGCCTCGCGCGCATCCCCGGCGTGACGGTGCACACGCCCGCGGCGCCCGAGATGTCCGCGGGCATCACCTGCTTCAGCGTGCGCGGCCACTCCGGCGCGGCCGTGGTCGCGCGCGCCGCCGAACGCAAGGTCCGGCTGTCGTACCTGGGCCACGACAGCCTCGGGTACGCGCGGATCGGCACCGGAGTCATGAACTCCACCGGCGACGTCGACGCCGCGCTCCGCGTCGTACGCGACATCGCGGGCCGGTGACGGCGCCGGTGCTGAAGCCCCCCGCGCGGAGCCGGGGCGGGTGGACCGCGGCGGCGCCCTAACTCCGCGCGTCCGGCTTCCAGTCGGGGGCGAGGAGCCCGAGGAGCACCTCGTCGATGAACTCGCCCATCACCCACGCCGAGGAGCGCAGCACGCCCTCGCGGACGAAGCCGTTGCGCTCGGCGGAGCGCAGCATCGCGGGGTTGTCGGCCAGCGTCTCGATCTGCAGCCGCCACAGGCCGCGCACGACGAAGCCGTAGTGGCACAGCACCGCCACCACGTCGGTGCCGTAGCCCTTGCCGCGGGCGGCAGGGCGCAGCCCGAGGCCGATGTGCGCGGACCGGCTGTGGGTGTCGATGCCCCACAGCGTCGCGGTGCCGAGCAGCGTGCCGCCGTCCAGCTCCACGACGGAGAACGGGACGTGGCCCTGCTCCTTGTCGTCCACCGTGAGCCGCGAGTTCCCGCTGACCGTCGTCGGCCGCCAGGGCCCGCTCTCGGCGCGCGAGGAGTTGACCACGTCGTCGTAGAGCTCGGCCTGAAGGATCGGCATGTCGTCCTCGTGCCGGGCCCTGAGCCCGACCTTGTTCCCCGTTAGCATGCGAGCTTCCTATCCGACCGAACGAACCGACGGCAAACGAATTTGCGCGCGCCCCGGTGGCCGCCGCAGGCTCGTGTGCGCGACGGCTCCCCCTCGGTCTTCCCCGACTCCCCATGGAGGCGACCTTGCTGTTCAAGCGGGACGTGCTGGAGAACATCGCGTCCGGACGGGTCGACTTGGCGTTCCGCAGCTGGCGCCGCCCGGGTGTGCGCCCGGGCACCCGGCTGCGGACCGAGGTCGGCGTCCTGGAGATCGTCGAGGTGACGGAGGTGGCGCGGGCGGACGTCTCCGAGCGGGACGCGCGCCGTGCGGGCTTCGCCGACCGGGCCGCCCTCCTCGCCGACCAGCGCGCGGGCGAGGACCGACGGCTGTACCGGATCGGCGTCCGGGCCGTCGGCGAGGACCCGCGCACCCGGTTGCGTGCGGACACCGCCCTGTCGGCGGCGGAGCTGGACGAGGTGGTCGCCGTCCTTCAGGGCATCGACGCCCGCGGCCGCCGCGGGCCGTGGACCCGCGACGTACTGGCACTGATCCACGATCACCCCGGGACGCGCGCCGCTGAGCTGGCGGCCCTCGTGAACCGGGAGACCCCGCGCTTCAAGGCCGACGTCCGCACGCTCAAGGAGCACGGCCTGACCGAGAGCCTCGCCGTCGGCTACCGACTCTCCCCGCGGGGGCGGCTCGTCTTCGAGCGGCTGAGCGGCGACGGCGGCTGAGCGCCAGGCCTCACGGAGCCGTGCCGGTCCGCCCCTGCTCAGGCGGCTCGCGCCGCATGCGCCGGGAGCGGGGTCAAGGCGGCGTACTCCAGGGGGGCGGACGGATCGATGGAGACGTCCAGGGGCGCGGGCTCGGCTCCGGCGCGTACGAGGAGGTCCCCGACGGCGGCGATCATGGCGCCGTTGTCCGTGCACAGCGTCATGGGCGGTACGCGCAGTTCGATCCCGGCCGCGGCGCAGCGCTGCTCCGCCAGGCCGCGGACGCGCGAGTTGGCGGCGACGCCGCCCACGACGATCAGCGTCCGCACGTCGTACGCGCGGCAGGCCGCGAGCGCCTTGCGGGTCAGCACATCGGCGACGGCCTCCTGCAGCGCGGCGGCCCCGTCGGCCACGGACGGCTCCTCACCGCGCAGGCGGTGCCGCTCGACCCAGCGGGCCGCCGCCGTCTTCAGGCCCGAGAAGGAGAAGGCGTACGGGTCGTCGCCGGGGCGCGTGAGGGGGCGGGGGAAGGTCACCGCCCCCGGATCGCCCTCGCGCGCGGCGCGGTCGATGGCGGGCCCGCCGGGGTAGGGCAGCCCGAGGATGCGGGCGACCTTGTCGAAGCATTCGCCCGCCGCGTCGTCCAGGGTGTCGCCCAGGTGCACGATCGGCTCGCGCACCAGGTCCCGGACCAGGAGCAGCGAGGTGTGCCCGCCGGAGACGATCAGCACCACGCAGGGCGCGGGCAGCGGCCCGTGCTCCAGGGTGTCGGCGGCCACGTGTCCCGCCAGGTGGTGCACTCCGTAGAGGGGCACCCCGGCCGCGTAGGCGAGGCTCTTGGCACCGGCCAGGCCCACTTGGAGCGCGCCGGAGAGGCCGGGTCCGGTGGTGACGGCGACGGCGTCGATCTGGCTCAGCCGCATCCCCGCCTGGTCCAGGGCCTGCCGGACGACCGGGTTGAAGGAGTGCAGGTGCGCGCGGGCCGCGATCTCCGGCACCACACCGCCGAACCGCGCGTGCTCGTCCATGCTCGACGCCACGACATGCGCCAGCAGTCTGCCCTCCCGCACGATCCCCGCGCCGGTCTCGTCGCACGACGACTCGATCCCCAGCACCACAGGTCCGCCCACTGCGCCTCCTTCTGCACATATTCCGTACCTGCAATATATGTGCAATAAGAGCGCCGGTCGGACGGCTCCGGGGTGGGGGGACCGCGCCTCACCCCTTGGGGGCGAGGACGACGGCGGTTCCGTACGCACACACCTCCGTACCGACGTCCGCCGCCTCCGTCACGTCGAAGCGCATCATGAGGACCGCGTTCGCACCCCGGGACCTGGCCTGCTCCACGAGCCGCTCCATCGCCTGGTTCCGCGTCTCCACCAACGTCTTCGTCAGCCCCTTCAGCTCGCCGCCGACCAGGGACTTCAGCCCCGCGCCGAGCTGCGAGCCGATGTGCCGCGAGCGCACCGTGAGACCGAAGACCTCACCGATGACCTGCTGCACCTGATACCCGGGAACGTCGTTGGTGGTCACGACCAGAACGTCGGACTGCGCGGTCTGGCCGCCGCCGAAATCCTCTATGCCCATACGTGTGCACCTCCTTGACGCCAGGATTACCCGCGCCACCCCGTCGTGCCAGTGGAGCCTCGGGCCAAGGCTCGTCCGCTTCCGGGCCGGGGCCTCAGCCGTCGGCGAGGGCGCGGTCCAGGAGGGGCAGCAGACGGTCCCAGTGGCGCTGGAGCGCGGCGGCGTCGAAGGCGTCGGTGTCGGCCATGGTGAAGCCGTGGACGGTGCCGGGGTAGACCTCGGTGGTGTAGTCGACGCCCGCGGCGTCCAGGGCCTTGTCGAGTTCGCCGAGGGCTTCGGGGGTCAGATCGTTCTCGGCGAGGCCGATGTGGACGCGGGCGGTGAGCCGGGGAACGAGGCGGTGCGGGCTGTCGGGCGCGTCGGTGACCAGGAAGCCGGGGTGGAATCCGGCGACGGCGGCCACCCGGTCGGGGTGGGCCGTCGCGGTGCGCAGGGCCAGGGCCGCGCCCACGCAGTAGCCGATCACGCCGACCGGTCCGGCGCTGACCTCGGGCTGGGCGGCGAGGAACCTGAGGTAGGCGTCGGCGTCGCTCAGGACGCGCTCGGTGCTGTGCTCCTCGATCAGCGGCATCAGCTGGGCGATGAGCCCGTCCCTGGCCGCTGCCCCGATGTGCTCGGGGAGTTCGATCACCGGGGCCGGGCCGTGCCGGTAGAAGAGATGGGGGACGAGGACGTAGTAGCCGTGCTCGGCCAGTTCGCGGGCCATCTCCCACAGCACGGGCCGCACGCCGAAGGCGTCCGGGTACAGGAGCACGCCCGGGTGCCGGGCCCCGTCGCCGCGGTCGGGCCAGGCGGCGAACGCGTCGGCGTGGCCGTCCGCGGTGGGAATCCGCAGAGAGGTGGTGGGCATGGCGGAACGTCCTTTCCCGGCGGGGATCGCGTGGCGGGGTTGTCGCACTCGGCCTCTATACGATCACCGGGCTCGGCGTCGTGGCTAGGGCCGCGTCCGACGACGGCTGAGTTCCGCGCCACGGCACACGCGGGCCCCCGATCGTGATCGGGGGCCCGCGTGACCGCTATCCCCGCGCGCTGTTCACGCCCGACGCAGTGCGGAGCGGCCCGCGAAACGGGCCGCGGCGCCCATCTCCTCTTCGATGCGGATCAGTTGGTTGTACTTCGCCGTGCGGTCGGAGCGCGAGAGCGAGCCGGTCTTGATCTGACCGCAGCCGGTCGCCACGGCCAGATCCGCGATGGTGGTGTCCTCCGTCTCGCCCGAGCGGTGCGACATGACAGCCGTCCAGCCCGCCTGGTGGGCGGTGGCCACCGCGGTCAGCGCCTCGGTCAGCGTCCCGATCTGGTTGACCTTGATCAGAACGGAGTTGGCGACGCCGGTGCGGATGCCCTCGCGCAGCAGCGTCTCGTTGGTGCAGAACACGTCGTCGCCGGTGAGCTGGCAGCGGTCGCCGACACGGGCGGTCAGCTCGCGCCAGCCCTCCAGGTCGTCCTCCGCCATCGGGTCCTCGATGGAGACGATCGGGTAGGCGTCGATGAGCTTGGCCAGGTGGTCGGCGTGCTCGGAGGGGGTACGGCGCACTCCCTCGCCCGCGTAGTCGTACACCCCGTCGCGGAAGAACTCCGACGACGCCGGGTCCATGACCAGGCCGATGTCCGCACCCGGGCGGTAGCCGGTGCGCTCGATGGCGGCCATCACGAAGTCGAGCGCCTCCTCGGCGGTGCGCAGCGCGGGCGCGAAGCCGCCCTCGTCGCCGACGCCCGTGGAGTGCCCGGCGGCCAGCAGGTCGCGGCGCAGGGTGTGGAAGACCTCGCTGCCCATGCGGACGGCTTCGGCGAAGGTGTCCGCGCCCACCGGCGCGATCATGAACTCCTGGAAGTCCAGCGGATTGTCGGCGTGCGCTCCGCCGTTGACGATGTTCATCATCGGCAGCGGCAGGAGGTGGGCGTCGGCGCCGCCGAGGTAGCGGTAGAGGGGCTGACGGTGGGCCGCCGCTGCGGCCTTCGCCGCGGCCAGGGAGACGCCGAGGACCGCGTTGGCGCCGAGGCGGGACTTCGTGGCGGTGCCGTCGAGGGCGACGAGGGCGGTGTCGAGACCCGCCTGGTCCGCCGCGTCCCGGCCGCGCACGGACGCCGCGATCTCCCCGTTGACGTGGGCCACCGCGCGGTCGACGCCCTTGCCGTGCCAGCGCGCGGAGTCCCCGTCACGCAGTTCCACGGCCTCCCTCGCGCCGGTGGAGGCGCCGGAGGGGACGGCCGCGCGCCCCAGGGACCCGTCCGCCAGGACGACGTCGACCTCGACCGTGGGGTTGCCCCGGCTGTCGATGATCCGGCGGGCGGTGACGTTCTCGATGGCGGCGCCCGTGTTCTTGGCGGGTTCGGCTGCCTGTGTGGACATGGGAGGTCCTTCCCGTTGTCGTGTGCCGCGGCCCCGGCTGCGACAACGCTGGCGCTGAGCCCGACAAGGCAAACCATACAGCAATGCTGAACAGTTTTGCTGTACAGCATTGCTGTACAGCTCAGGTGCGCAGCTTTGCTGACCAACGGGGTAAAGTGCCCTATGCCCACCCCGGAAGCCGCCACCATCGCCGCCGAACTGCGCACCGCGATGGGCAAGCTCACCCGACGCGTCACCCACGAGGACCTCATCCCGCTGGGCCAGGTCGCCGTGCTCGGCGTACTCGACCGCGACGGCGCCATGACCACCAGCGACCTCGCCGCCGATCAGCGCGTACGCCCCCAGTCGATGGCACGGGCGGTGGGGCTGCTCATGGAACAGGGGCTGGTCACGCGCCGGGCGCACCCCACCGACGGCCGCAAGTCGCTGGTCGAGCTGTCGGACAGGGGTCGGGACGCGCTCGAAGCGGAGCGCGGCCGCAGGGTCGGCTGGCTCGCCCGGGCCATCGAGGCCGAACTCACGGCCGAGGAGCAGGCGTTGCTGGCACGGAGCGCCGCCCTGCTGGAACGGCTCGCCACGCGCTAGGCAGGTCCCCGACCAGGGCGGCGGAATCCTCGGAGCCGCCGACGGCTAGGCAGGACGGCGGGGACCGTCGGCATGGGCCAGGGCGCTCGCGGACAGGCGGCCGACGATCGCCGGGGCCTCCCGCACGAGTGTGTCGTCGGTGAGCGCCGCCACCATGAACAGCGCGAAGTCCACCCGGCGCGTCCGATTGCTGGCCAGGACCGGATCGCCCACGCGGCGGCTCCACACCGGCAGGCCCTGGCTCTCGCCCTCCTCCAGGGAGCTGCCGCGCACCACGGTCCACCGGGTGCCGCTGGCGAACACCCGGCGGCAGGCCTCCACTTGGTCGTCGATCTCGACGGCACGCACCAACTTGCCGAGCACGGCGGCGATCCGAACGCCCAGGGTGAACATCCGCGAGTACGTGTCCTTGCCGTCGCGCGTGATGTGCCAGCCGCAGGAGAAGACCAGGCGCGCGCCCGGCCGCGCGTGGTCGAGCACCGCCCGCGCCGTGCCCGACGCGTACTGCCGCACGCCCCAGGGCACCAGGACCGTCAGCACTCCGTCACACCCGGCGACCGCCCGCCGGATCACCTCCGGGTCGTCCGTCTGCCCGGGGACGACGGTGATCTCGCCGTCGAACGCGGCGAGCTTCGGCACGCTGCGCTCCCGGCACACGCCGACCACCTCGTATCCGCGCGCCAGCGCGTGCCGGACCATGTACTGCCCGAGCTTGCCCGAAGCGCCGACGACGCAGATCTTCTTCACGGGTTCCGTGCTCATGGCGCAGCCCCTTCGCCAGGATGCCAACCTGTTACGGACCTTATGGTGTAAGGCACGCTAGCCTTATGCTGTAAGGTGGTCAAGGGGCGCGGACAGCGGACGAACAAGACGGGGCGGACGAGGAGGAGGGGCGCGTGCCCGAGCGAGCCAAGGGCCGTCGCGAGGCGGAGCCTCGTGGGACGAACCGCCGTGGCACCGCGGCGCGTACGCCGCTCAGCCGCGAGCGCGTGATCCGCGCGGCCGTGGCGGTGGCGGACGAGAAGGGGTCGGCCGCGCTCACCATGCGGGCCATCGCCGAACCGCTAGGCGTCGAGGCGATGTCGCTGTACCACCACGTGACCGGCCGGGACGACATCCTCGACGGCATGGTGGACACGGTGTTCAGCGAGATCGAGCTGCCGCCGCGCGACACGGACTGGAAGAGCGCCATGCGTCACCGCGCGGCCTCCGCCCGCACCGTCCTCAAGGCCCACCCCTGGGCCATCGGCCTCATGGACTCCCGCTCCCGGCCAGGACCGGCGACGCTGCGCCACCACGACGCCGTCATCGGGGCCCTGCGCGCCGGGGGATTCTCCGTCGCGATGGCCGCGCACGCCATCTCGCTGATCGACAGCTATCTGTACGGCTTCGCCCTGCAGGAGCTGAGCCTGCCCTTCACCGGCACGGCGGAGCTCGACGAGGTCGCGGGCGCCATCCTCAGCGAGATGCCCGCCGACGCCTACCCCCACCTCGCCGAACTGGCCACCGAACACGTGCTGAAGCCCGGCTACGACTACGGCGACGAGTTCGCCTTCGGCCTCGGCCTCATCCTCGACGCCCTCCACCCGGACACGGCCGCGGGCTCCTGACCGCTCCCCCGGCTCGGCTCCGGACCGGTGACTGACCGTCCCTGTGCCCTTCGGCTGACGCGGCGACGGCTCAGTTCGCGCCATGGGTAACCCACGCGTGGGACACGGGGGTTGAGCGAGCGTGCCCTGGGGCACGGGTGTGCTCGACCAGGCACGGGAGCGGAAGGAGCCGGGGCGATGGGCGACAGGGGAACCGCCGGTGAGCGGGCCACGGACGGCGCGGACAGCGGGGACAGCGGAGACGCGGGAGGCGCCGCGCTCATCGAGGCGGCGCTCGGCTTCGTGTTCCCGGCCGCGCTCAGGGCGGCCGCCCTCGCGCGCGTGGCGGACCACCTGTCCGATGGGCCGCGCGCACCCGCCGAGCTGGCCGCCGCGACCGCGACGGACCCGGCGGCCCTGACCCGAGTGCTCCGGCTGCTCGCCACCCGGGGCCTGTTCGCCGAGGACGAGCGGGGGCGGTTCCGGCTCGAGGCGGCGGGGCAAGCCCTGCGGTCCGACGTGCCAGGGTCCGTACGGGACGGCATCCTCATGATCACCGACCGTACGTTCTGGCTCCCCGCGGGCCGGATGGACCAGTGCCTGACCACCGGCGGATCCGTCTTCGAGTCCATTTTCGCCACGTCGTTCTTCGACCACTTCGCGCAGGACGCCGAGACCGCCGCCGTCTTCCACGTCGGCATGGCCGCCATGTCCGGCGTGGAGAACGGGCCGATCGCCGAAGCCTACGATTTCCCGCGCACCGGCACCGTCGTGGACGTCGGAGGCGGCCACGGCGGCTTCCTCGCCGCCGTCCTGCGCGCGGGGCCCGGCCTGAGCGGGGTGCTGTACGACCAGGCCCATGTCCTCGCCGGGCACCGGCTCGGCGACGACGCGGCGCTCGCCGGACGGTGGTCCACGGCGGAGGGCGACTTCTTCGCCGACGTCCCCAAGGGCGACGTCATCGTCCTCAAGCGCATCCTGCACGACTGGCGGGACGAGCAGTGTGTCCGCCTGCTGCGCGCCTGCCGTCGCGCGCTCTCCCCGGGCGGGCGGATCCTCGTCGTGGACGCGGTCATCGCACCGGACAACCGCCCGCATCAGGCCAAGGACCTGGACCTGCTGATGATGGCCTCGCTGGTCGGCCGCGAGCGCACGCGTGCCGACTTCAGCGCTCTGTTCGCCGAGGCGGGCCTGCGTCTGAACCGCGTCGTTCCCACCCCCACCGTCCTGAGCGTCGTCGAGGCCCAAGCCGCGGACGACGCGACGGACGCGTGAACGCCAAAGGCGCCGAACCGCACCGTCACCGTCACCGTCACCGTCACCGACACCGACACCGACACCGACACCGACACCAGGGTGGCCCGCTCAAGACACGGTGTCCTCAGGCCCGTTCCGCCCCAGAACCGCCACCACCATCATCCGGTGGTACTCCCCCGGCCGGTGCGGTTCGCCCACCGGACGGCCGTCGACCTCCACCCAGGCGTGCGCGCGGAACGGCGAAGTGCGCACCCCCGTACACCAGTCCGGCCACACGCCGCGCATCCGGCACAGCAGCGCGGTCGCCACGGAACGCTGCAGACAGCCCTCCCCCGCGCAGCGCGCGCTGACCGCCACCACGTCCTCGCGCGCGGCCAGCGCCTGGGAGGAGGTGGCGGGGGCGGCGCCGCGCCGGGCGAGGGACAGGACGCGGCGGATGCGGTGCGGCTTGAACGCGACGATCAGCCGGGCCGCGCCGATGGCGATGAGGACGGGCGGACGGCGGCGCAGGGGCAGGCGCGCGCGGGCGGCGGGCACCATGGACTGGCTCACGCGGGCACCACCAGGCGGGCGTCCAGCAGGGCACGCGTGAGCGAGGCCGTGTCGGCGTCGGCGCGCTCGGCGGTGAGCCTCGGGTACGCGGCGCGCAGCGCGCGGGCGGCCTCCGGTGACCCGGCGCCGTCGAGCAGGCCGCGCAGGACGAGCGCCGCCGTGCGGTTGAGCTGCCAGTACCGGCCGGTGGCTTCGTCGAGCAGCACCATGCCGTCGGCCGTGTCGGTCGCGCACACATCGGGTCGCAGGGTCAGGCTCACGGTGCTCCTTCGGTGGGCGCGGGGCCCGGCGGCCTCGCGGGGGCGGCGCGGGCGCGCAGCCAGATCTCGCCGCCCAGGCTGGAGCTGAGGGGGCGCAGGGCCTCCGGGGTGGGGTGCACCCCGAGCAGTGCGGCGCGGGCCGCGGCGTCGTCGATAAGACCGGCGCGGGCGAGGTGCGAGCCGTCGAACACCTCGACGAGACCGGCGCGGTTGCGGCGCAGGCTGATGTGGAAGTCCGTGCTGTACTCGCCCTTGGTGTCCCGGCGCAGCACGTCGTCGGGCACGATGCCGCGCACGGCGTCGGCGAGCACCGGTTTGTACCGCCCCGGCGTGCCGCGCTCGGCGACGCGGATGGCGAGGGCGGCCTCGATCACCTGGTCGTCGAGGTAGGGCGCGGTCTGCGCGAGCCCGCCGCTCGACGTCACCTGGTCCAGCTGCCGCAGTCCGCGGCCGCCGGTGCGTACGCACGCGAGTGCCGTGTGCTGCCCGCGCTCGGGGGCGAGGGGTCCGGCGGTGGCCGCGGCCTCCCTGAGCAGGTCCCGCACGGCCTCGGCCGCGTCCGGGGTCGCCCACGGCGGCATGCGCAGGTCCACGCCCCAGGCCAGCGAGGGGGCGCCCCGGGCCAGGGCGGGTGACGACGGCTGCGCCGCGGTCAGGTTCTCCGCCCATCCGGTCAGCCACTGGCCGAACGTCCTGCGGTCCGCGAGCTGGCGCAGCAGCGGCACGAGCGGCCAGTGCTGGGAGGCGCGTTGCGTACGGATGCGGGTGTACGCCGCCAGCGGGTGCCGTCGGACGTAGTCGTGCAGGTGCGGCGGGAACGTGCTGAACAGTTCGTCCCCGCCGCCGCCCATCACGTGCAGCCGGGAGCCGCGGGCGGCCATCAGGCGGCACAGCGTCCTCATCCTGGCCCCGTCGCGCACCCAGGGGCCCGGCTCGTCGGTGGGGACGGCGTCGCCGGTGAGGGCCGCCAAGTCGCTGTACCAGAGCGTCCGTCGCTCGGGGGCGGGCGCGACGTGGTCGACGCCGGGGAGGCGGGCGGCGGCGCGGGCGGCCCAGGCCGCGTCGTCGTTGCCCGCGTCGAGGCTCTGCCAGCGCAGCGTCACCAGCTTCGCCCCGCCCGCCCCGCTCCGCTCCCGCTCGCGGGCGGCCAGGAAGCACAGGGTGGTGGAGTCCAGGCCGCCCGACAGGTCCGCGCTGACCGTGCCCCCGTCGGCCGTGCAGGCGTCCATCGCGGCGAGCAGCGCCGCGCGCACCGCGGGCACGCCGTCCCGCGCCGTGCGGGACGGCTCCGGTGGGGTCCACCACGGCCGGGTGCGGGCCCGACCGTCCGCGTCGAGCAGCAGGCAGTCGAAGGACGGCACGGCCTGTACGCCCTGCCATACGCAGCGGTCGTCCAGCGGATACGGAAGCGGGGACGCCAGCAGGTGTGCGGCCAGGAGCCGTTCGTCGGGGGCCGCTCCGGTCGCGGCGGCGAGCCGGTCCGAGCGGTCGGCGGCCACGGACACCCCGGCAAGGCGGGTGTGGAAGAGCCGCCGTACCCCGGACGCGCTGCCCCGGGCCCGGACCGCGCCGTCGACGGAGGCGAGGAGGTGGAAGCTTCCGGTCAGGCCGTGGGCGATCCGCTCCACGTCGTCGATGCCGCGCAGCCGTCCGGCCCGCGCGGACAGTTCCTCGGCGGTGACCGGGCAGCGCCCGATCACCGCGACTCGCCGCGCCCCCGCCGCCCCGACCGTCAGCTGCCCGTCCGGCCAACTGCCAAGCAGCCATGGCCGGCCGGAGTGATGGGGGACGGTTTCGGTGGCCCAGGGGCGCAGGAGCCGCGCCGCGGCCGCGCCGGATTCACCATCCGGGAGGATCGTGAACCACACGTCACCGCTCATGGCACGTCACTCGTCATGTGGGGTTGGTCCTGGGGTCAGTTGGGGCCGAGGTACCACTCGTACGGCGGGAATCCGCCTTCGTAGAACGACCCGAGGGCCTCGCCGCGGGTCAGGTCGGCGAAGTCGCCCACTTCCACCATGGCGGGAGGTTCGTAGACCTCGTCGTGCTCCACTCGGTTCTCCTTCACGTCCGCTGACGGTGCGGATCCGCACCGCTGCGGTACGTGCCCATGGTGTTTCAGGGCCACGCCCGATGGTGGACGTCTCCCACTCGATGGAGTGAAGTTGACGACGAGAACCGCCGTGACCGCCGGGATGACTGCGGCGGTCACGACGGTCACGGGCCTGCGGCCCGCCGTCGGCGGACGGGCCCCGGGCGTCGGGCGTCGGTCAGCTCGTGACGACGTTGTGCGCCGGGATGATCTGCGGCTCGGTGTCCCCGTGGCCCAGGTCGGCGAGGATCGGCTGGAGGATCTTCGAGAAGCTCTCGAGTGCCTCCTCGGACTCCCACACGTCGATGACGCGCCACCCGCCGTCGACGGGCCCGGCCACGTGGGAGATCAGCCCGGGCGCGGGAATGTCGGCGAGCGAGGTGAACTCGCCCCCGTCCGTCAGACGGCTGATGACGGCGTCGTACAGATCCTGCCCGGCACCGGGCACTTCGAAGGTGACGATGATGGCCATGTAGCCCCCAGTTGTTCGCTCGCTGTCCGTAGCGATCGCTCCAGCCCGTGCGATCCCCCTGTCATGCCTACCGGCCCGCCGTCCACCCGTCGACGGCTGACGGCGCCCGAGCCCGAAGAGCCGAGGTGCGCCACGGGGCCACGCGCCCCGGCCCGCACCAACTGCCACCCGGCGTACGCCGCTCGGCGCACGGCGGTGCCGTGCGGGCTCAGCGGCTCACCGCGGTCTCGCGGTCGAGCCGCGACAGCTTCTCGGGGTTGCGCACGGCGTAGAGCCCGGTGACGCGGCCGCCGTCGACGCGTGCCGTCAGGACGGTGTCGGTCTCGCCGTCCACCTGGACGACCAGCGCGGGGTGTCCGTTGATCCGGGTCGGCCGCAGGGTCGCCACGCCGACGAGCCGACTCAGTACGCGGGTGACCTGATCGGCCCCGGCGATGGGCACGAGCGCGGCCCGCACCACTCCCCCGCCGTCGGTCAGCAGGACCACGTCCGGCGCGAGGACGTCGAGCAGGCGCCGCATGTCGCCCGTCTCGACGGCCTGCTGGAACGCGGCGAGCGCGGCGCGGGTCTCGGCCTGGGGCACGGGCCCGCGCGGTCGGCGGGCGGCGACGTGGGTCCGCGCGCGGTGGGCGATCTGGCGGACGGCGGCCGGGGTCTTGTCGACGGCCTCCGCGATGTCGTCGTACCCGAGGTCGAAGACCTCACGCAGGACGAACACCGCACGCTCGGTCGGCGCGAGCGTCTCCAGGACCAGCATCATCGCCATGGAGACGCTCTCGGCGAGCTCCACGTCTTCGGCCACGTCGGGCGCGGTCAGGAGCGGCTCGGGCAGCCAGGGGCCGACGTAGGACTCCTTGCGTCGGCTGAGCGTGCGCAGCCGCAGCAGCGCTTCGCGGGTGGTGATCCGTACCAGGAAGGCACGCGGGTTCCGTACGGTGTCGAGGTCGACGCCCGACCAGCGCAGCCAGGTCTCCTGGAGGACGTCCTCGGCGTCGGCCGCCGAGCCGAGCATCTCGTAGGCCACCGTGAACAGCAGATTGCGATGGCCGACGAACGCCTCGGTGGCGAGGGCCATGCGGCTGTCGGGAGTGAGCGGGTCGGCCGTGTCGGTGCCGCTGGCGCCGGTGCTGGTGCCCGCACCGGTGGTCGGCTCGCTGCGCTCGTTCATACCCGGTTCCCGCCTGTCCGCTCTCGACCGTGTGTCACGCACAAGATGCCGCCGCCCCCTCTCTCGTGACACATGCAGCCGGTGACCCGCGTCACTTCCGCGAACGGTCACAGGGCCCGGCCGGCCGGCATCTCTAGGGCGTCAGCCGAAAACAACCGCGAGTGAGGACGACGCTATGGAATCCCGTTTCAACCTGATGGCCAACCCGGTCGGCGCCAAGGTCGGCAAGCGCATGTACGGCATCAATCTGGCGATCCAGGAGGCGTCGCTGCCCAAGTCCCTGCAGGAGCTGGTGGAGCTGCGCGCCAGCCAGATCAACGGCTGCGGCTGGTGCGTCGACGTGCACACCCAGGAGGCGGCGGGCGCGGGCGAGTCCGCGCA
Source organism: Streptomyces sp. NPDC043996 (assembly GCF_056435225.1). Taxonomy (NCBI): domain Bacteria; kingdom Bacillati; phylum Actinomycetota; class Actinomycetes; order Kitasatosporales; family Streptomycetaceae; genus Streptomyces; species Streptomyces sp. NPDC043996. The sequence continues at coordinate 492,995 of NZ_JBWKEY010000004.1, forward strand.
GCGGATCAACCTGGTCGCCGCCTGGCGCGAGTCCACCGTGTTCACCGCGGCCGAGCGGGCCGCCCTTGCGCTCGCCGAGGAGGGCACCCGCCTCGCCGACGCCCACCAGGGCGTGTCCGACGAGACCTGGGAGCGGGTGCGCGCGCACTTCGACGACGACGAGATCGCCGCGCTGGTCTCCCTGGTCGCCATGATCAACGCCGCCAACCGGCTCGGCGTGATCACGCGGATGCGGGGCGGTTCCTACGAACCCGGGATGTTCGCCGACCTGTCGAACTGAGGGTGAGGGCGGTGCGGCCCGGACCGGAGTCATCCGGTCCGGGCCACACCGGACCACGCCGCGCCGGTGTCACGGACGCTGCACGCGTCCGCCGCTGTCGGCCACGGCGGGCGTCGGCTTGTTGAACATGGCGCATGTCGTGGCCGTCACGAGCTTCTCGCTGGCCTTGAGGAGCTTCGGGAAGGCGTCCGGGTACTCGGCGAAGGCCTCCGTCGCGACGAGGACGGTGGCCGCGCGGCCGCCGGTGGGGTCGGTGATGTTGACGCTGAGGTAGCCGGGGATGCCGCCGTCGTGGGACCAGACCGTGCCGCACGCGTGTGCGGCGGTCTGGATGCCGAGCCCGTAGCCGGGCCCTTCCGGCTGGTCCGGGAAGATCGGCACGGTGGTGCGCAGCTGCGCGAGCTGCGCGGCGGGCAGCAGCTCGCCGGACATCAGCGCACGGTAGAACCGGCCCCAGTCGCGGGCGCTGGACACCACCGCACCGGACGCCCCGCCCCACGAGGGGTTGTTGCCGGAGACGTCCACATGGCCGTCCCCGCGCGGTCCCGCGTACTCCCTGAGCGCGGCCGGAACCTGCGGCGGCATGTGCGGCGCGTCGACTTCGTAGCCGCGGGCGTGCGGTCCGCGCCAGGTGGCGTCCTCGGCGTAGTAGGTGTGCTTGAGGCCGAGCGGCCGGGCGATCCGGTCGCGCACCAGCTCGGCGAGGCTCTTTCCGGTGGCCTTCTCCAGGACCGCGCCGATCGCGGCGTAGTTGGTGTTGCTGTACGACCACTTGGTTCCCGGCGGGAAGAGCGGATCGCTCCGCACGCCGACGGCCAGCAGTTCCTCCGGTGTCCACGTCCTGCGGTCCTTGCCCAGGATCGACGGGACGAGCTCGGTGTCCGCGGTGTAGTCGGCGAGGCCGCTGGTGTGGTTGAGGAGCATGCGCAGCGTGATCGCGTCGCCGCCCGGCACCTGGCCCGGCAGCCACTTCTCCACCGGGTCGGTCAGGGCGAGCTTGCCCTCGGCGGCCAGGCGCAGCACGAGGACGGCCATCATGGTCTTGGTGTTGGAGCCCACCCGGAACTCGTCGCTCGCCCGGAGCCGGTGGTCCCGCGCGGCCCAGGGGGCCTGTTCGGCGATCTCGACCGGCCGGCCTCGGCCGTCGTCCACCCGCACGATCACTCCGGGCGCCCCGGCGGCCACCAGTTTCCTGGCCAGCTCGGTGAGTTGGGTGCGCTGATCCGCCTTGGTGGCGTTCGCGGACGAGTACGCGGACGCGCTCGCGGCCGCGGTCGGTGCGGCGGTCGCCGTGCCCGCCTGGCGTTCGGCCGCCTGCCCCGGCTGGGCGAGTGCGACGGTCAGGGCGGCTGCCACCAGGGTGCAGGCCGCCGCCGCGTGTCGGGGGCCGCCTCGTCGGCGGGCGGTGTGGGGGTGAGGAGGTCTGTGCGCGCTCGCGGGGTGTAACCGTGTCGTCATGCCGACCACCCTCGCGCACCGACAGGCGTCCGGTCACTGGAGTACGCCGCATGATCGGGGGTGGGGCCTGCCCCAGTGCGCCCCGCGCATCCTGACGCGGGCGGCGGGGAGTTCCGGCCTCGGGGCTGTCCTGCCCGCCAGTACATCGGCCCGGGTGGAGCGGGGCGAGCGCCGCGCCCCGGTCAGGCGCCCGCCTGTGACGTCTTCCAGCCAGATCACGCGGCCGCGCACGGTGGGCGGGCGCTCACCGCCGGGCCCCCGCAGCCGACGCGCGCTGGAACGACTCGCTCAGCAGGGCCGCGTCCACGGCGTCCCGCATGGCGAGGTCTCCCGGACAGTCGTTGAAAGCGCTCGAACCAGGACGCCCGTCCCGGGAACATCCATCCCGTACGAGACGAGAGGGAGGTTTCCCGCATGGACCCCATCCTGCGCGTTCAGTCCCACCTCGGGCAGCGCGTCCTCTTATTGACCACCGCCGTCGTGCCGTTGACCGGCTGGACCGTGCACGCCGTGGCGCTGCACCGGCGGCTCGCCGCGGCGCAGAAGGACCCGCTCACGGGGTTGCTGCGCCGTGACGCCTACACCGTCAGGGCCCGGCAGGTCCTGCGGCGCGGCGGCGGGGACGCGACCGTGGTCCTGGTCGACGTCGATCACTTCAAGCAGATCAACGACCGGTTCGGGCATGCCGTGGGTGACCGGGTGCTGGCCGCGACCGCCTCGCGGCTGACCACCTGGGCGGGCAAGTACGGCGTCGTGGGCCGCCTGGGAGGAGACGAGTTCGCCCTCACCACCCGGATCAGCCCCCACCGCCGCCGCATGTGCCTGGACCAGCTCGCCGTCGAGCTGTCCCAGCCCGTCGACGTCGGCGGCGGCCGTCTGATCGGCGTCGGCGTCTCCATCGGTGCCGCAACTCCCGACCAGGTCGGCACCGCCGACCTGTCGCTGCTGCAGCGGGCCGCCGACGCCGCGATGTACGCGGGCAAGCACACCGGGGCCGCGGTCCTCGCGGACCGCGACCACGCCAGCGTGCCGTCCATCAACGGCCGCAGGGCCGGGCGGCCCGGTACGCACCACGGCCTCGCCCGGGCGGCGTGACCGGCGTCGCCGAGGAGTGCGCGACGCCTCGGCTGGAGCGCGGCCCCTCGCACCCCGACGGGCCGCGCACCACCCACGGTCCCCGCGACCGCCCCCCATCACCCGTTCGTGGGAACTATCGCGAGGAGCGCTGACGTGCTCGCTACCGTGAGAAACGCAGCTTCGTGTGCCACGGGAGGCCGGACATGCCCGACAGGACCACCGTGATCGTCCCTTGCCCCGGAGGCGAGGAGCGGTACGTCATGCTCACCAACGAGGTCACCACGGTCGGCGGGGTGGGCAATCCCACCAACACCGGCGACAACTTCCTGATGCTGGTGCCCTGGGACCGCAACGGCCGCATGACCGTGGGCCGCAAGGAGATCGACGTCGGGCAGTCGCTCCGCTGGTATCACGCGCCCGCGGGCGCGGTCGCCATCTCCGTGCACTCCGGCGTCAGCTGTTCGGGGCTCGCCCAGCTCACGTACGACACCCCGAACACCTGAGCGACGGCCGCGCACCGGCCGCTACTGCCCCACCCTGCCGTCGACGCACTCGCGCAGCAGGTCGGCGTGCCCGCAGTGACGGGCGTACTCCTCGACCCGGTGCACAAGCAGCTCCCGCACCGAGATGCCGTCCTTGCCCAGGCGCTCGCCCAGGTCCGGGTGCCCGGCCAGTGCGGCGTCGGTCTCCGCCTGCTCACGCTCCAGGTCGGCGTACGCGCCGTCGACCACGGCCTGTTCGGCGACGGCCCCGTGGAAGTCGTCGTCCTTCGCGCCGTACAGCTTGGCCAGCGGCTCGTCGTGCGTGATCCAGTTGCGCCAGTCCCGTTCCACCTCGGCGAGGTGGCGCAACAGGCCGAGCAGCGACATCGTCGACGGCGGCACCGAGCGGCGCGCCAACTGCTCCGCGTCCAGGCCTTCGCACTTCATGCGCAGGGTCAGGCGGTAGCTGACCAAGTAGTCCCGCAACGTGGCGAGCTCGCCGTCCGGGCTGGTTCCTGATTCGCGGGGGTCGTCGCCCGGATCCGTCCACATGTCGGGGTAGACGGTCGCCTCGGTCCATCGCGCGGGTTGATCATTCATGCGTGCCATGGTCGGCCGCGAGGCACGGGTACGCCACTCCTTTACGCGCGGCCCCGGCGCCCTCGCGCCCGGGCCCGCGCCCGGCGGCCGCTCCGCCGGGCGCGGGCACCCATCAGCCCGCCTGGGTCCACCGGTGCCAACTGCCGTTGTAGAACTGGCTCTGGTAGTACCTCAGCCGCGGCTTGAACACCTTCACGTACACGATGCGGGTGGTGCCGTCCTTCACCCAGCCCTGGATGTCGTCGGCGCGGCCGCGGTTCGGCATCTCCTTCCAGCCTCTCGAGTTGGCCCAGATGTGCCAGATCGTACGGTTCGGCGCGATCACGAAGTACTCGTCGACCTTGCGGTCGTGGTTCCAGTCGGCCGCGCCCGCGCGGTAGTTCGTACCGCACAGGTACTTGCCCTTGTGCCCGAAGCGCGTGATCGTGCAGCTGTCGGCGTGGGCACTCCCCGCCGGGACGAGCGCGCCGGCCAGCCCGGCCAGCGCCAGGACGGCTCCCACTCCTGCCTTCGCGGCGATTCGCATCCGATCCTCATCTCTCCCCCGAGTGCCCGGTGCACTCCTGCTGAACGGGACGGGAGAAGCATCGCAACGGCGGCACGGCCGCCGCACGGATCGCGGGGCAGGTGACGCGCTCCTGGGACGTCGCGCGCTGTGACCTGCGGGGACGTTGTGCTGTGTGGGACGCGGCGGGACGGCGCTCCGTTACCCTGGGGATATGGCACGAGGCATCTGGTCGCAGAAGGTCCGCTCCGCCCGCTGACGGCGGCGCCTTCCTCTGCTGAATCCGCGCTCGCCGTCCCGGTTCCCGCCGGGCGGCGCCTTCTTGCTGCCCGGCTCCCCTGCGAGCTGCGGAGCACCCTTGAACCTCGCCAACCCCACCCTGCCCGTCGAGACGGGCGCCGGAGCGCACGTCCGCGCCGCGGGCGTCACCGTCACGCGCGGGTCCCGGCGCGTCATCGACGGCCTCTCGGTGACCGTATCCGCCCGCTCCCGTATCGCCGTCGTCGGCGAGAACGGGCGCGGCAAGACGACACTGCTGCACGTCCTCGCCGGGCTGATCACGCCTGACGAGGGGTCCGTGCACCGGGCGGGGACGCTCGGCCTGGCCCGCCAGGAGCTGTCCGCGCGGGACGGCGAGACCGTCGGCACGCTGACGTCCGAGGCGCTCGCCGCGTCGCTCTCGGCGCTGGCGGCCCTGGACCGGGCGGCGTGCGCCCTGGCCGGGGGCGACCCGGCCGCCGCCGACCGCTACGCCGCCGCCCTCGACGCCGCCACCCGGCTCGACGCCTGGGACGCCGAGCGCCGCGTCGACATCGCCCTCGACGCCCTCGGCGCCTGCGCCGACCGCGAGCGCCGCCTGGCAACGCTGTCCGTCGGGCAGCGCTACCGGGTCCGCCTCGCCTGCCTGCTCGGCGCGCACCACGACGTCCTCCTGCTCGACGAGCCCACCAACCACCTCGACGCCGACGGCCTCGCCTTCCTCACCCGCGCGCTGCGCGAGCACGACGGCGGCCTCGCCCTCGTCAGCCACGACCGGGCGCTGCTGCGCGACGTCGCCGACCGCTACCTCGACCTCGACCCGACCCGCGACGGAAGGCCGCGCCTGTACGCGGGCGGGTACGACGCCTGGCAGGACGCCCGGCGCCGCGAGCGCGAGCGCTGGGAGCGGGACCACGAGGAGCAGCAGGCCGAGCACCAGCGGCTGCGGGACGCGGTGGCGCAGGCCCGTGACCGCCTCTCCACGGGCTGGCGCCCCGACAAGGGGACCGGCAAGCACCAGCGCCAGTCCCGCGCGCCGGGCGTCGTCCAGGCCCTGCACCGGCAGCAGGAGGCCCTGGAGGCGCACCGCGTCGACGTGCCGCAGCCGCCCCCGGTGGCGCGGTGGCCGCGCCTGGGCGTCCGGCGGGGCGCACCGCAGCTGCGGGCGCACGGCATCGCCGTCGAGGGGCGTCTCGGCGGGCCCGTCGACCTCGTCATCGACGGCGGCGACCGGCTGCTCGTCACCGGACCCAACGGCGCCGGGAAGTCCACACTGCTCGCGGTCCTCGCCGGAGCGCTCGCACCCACGCACGGGTACGTGCGGACCGCGCGGGATGCGCGCGTCGTCCGGGTCACCCAGGAGACCGCCGGGCAGGACCCCGGGCTCACCGCCCGGGACGTGCACGCCCGGCACGTGGGACGTCTGGTGGCGCGCGGCGCGCTCAGCGACGCGCGTGCCGTCCCGCTGGGGGCGCTCGGGCTGCTGGACGCCGCGGCGCTGCGCACGCCGGTCGGGCGGATGTCCGAGGGCCAGCGCCGCCGCCTCGACCTGGCGCTGGCGCTGACCGGCAGGCCCACCCTCGTCCTCCTTGACGAGCCGACCAACCACTTGTCGTCGGCCCTGGTCGACGAGATGACCGCGGCGATCCGCGACACCAGCGCCGCCGTCGTCGTCGCCACGCACGACCGGCAGCTGCTGCGGGACCTCGCCGACTGGCCGCGTCTGGAGGCCTGATCGGGGTCGGGACGCCGCTGGAGCCAGGACAGGTGCCGTGCGGGTGGCGTCGCCGGTCGTGGCATCGAGGCAGGGGCGCCCGCTCCGGCGGGCCCTGGCTCAGTTCGCGTGGCCGGCGCGCGGCCACGCGATGTGGTCGCTGGTGGCTCGCTCGGTGTCGTACTCGGCCTGGTAGCCGGTGTCCTCCCGCAAGCGGCCGATGTCGAGGACGAGGCGCGGTGCTTCGCCTGCGGTGGGGAGGCTGACCCGGGCGTCTCGCTGGGGTCGAGCCCGCTCTCGGCGAAGGCCGGTTCCACCAGGCGGGAGAGGTCCGGGGTGGCGCCGCGGGCGACGGCGTGCATGAGGGTGGGCGCGGCGAGGAACGGGTCCGGGTGGCCGAGCGGGCCCCAGATGCTGATGAGTGCGTGGCTCTGCCCCATCCCGGGTGGCGCGTGATGACGGCGGGGTTGGCCACTGGCCCGCCGGTCTGCCATCATCAACGAAACGGAACCTCGTTCCACATGCGATGCGAAACGCTGTTCTGTTTTGTCAGGTTCGGCCATGGAGAGAGTGCTGCGGTGAACGACGGCGGTCAGAAGCCGGGAAGCTCAGCCAGGTCCCAGCGCAAGGACGCCCGGCGCAATCAGCAAGCCCTGCTGGACGCGGCCGCCGCGGTCTTCGTCGCCTCGGGTGTGGAGGCTCCGGTGCGCGACATCGCGGCCGAGGCCGGTGTCGGCGTGGCCACCATCTACCGCCACTTCCCCACCCGGGCGGATCTCGTCGTCGCCGTCTACCGCCACCAGGTCGACGCCTGCGCCGAGGCCGGTCCCGCCTTCCTTGCGGCCTGCTCGACTCCCTCCGCCGCCCTGGAGCGATGGGTCGACCTCTTCGTCGACTTCCTGGTCACCAAGCACGGTCTCGCGGCCGCCATGCGGGGGGACGGCGCGAGCTTCGAGGCGCTGCACGCCTACTTCGTCGACCGCCTCGTGCCGGTGTGCACCCAACTGCTCGACGCCGCCGAAGACTCCGGTGAGATCCGCTCCGACATCGACGCCTACCACCTCATGCGAGGCATCGGGAACCTCTGCATCGGCGCCGACAGCGATCCCCGCTATGACGCACGCCGACTCGTGGCGCTCCTTGTCGCGGGACTGCGGCAGCCGAGCTGACCCGTACGCTCACGCAAGCCAAGCCCCTGGCACCGACGGCCCTGATCGATCGCCTAGGTGTCCTGACCTGAATCGTCGGTCAGAGCGGCCGCGGTCAGGGTGAGGTGCCGCACCAGGACCGCGGCCGCGGTGTCGGCGTCTCGGGCCAGCGCCGCCTCCTCCAGCGCGCGGTGCTCCGTGGCGCCGTCCCGGTCAGGGTTGCGGTGCGCCGACCAGCGGCGGGCCAGCTCACTCGCGGTCCACAACCGGTCGAAGGTCTCCAGCAGCGCACGGTTGCCGCACCCCTCCAGCAAGGTGCGGTGGAAGACCCTGTGCGCCTCGGCCCAAGCGGCGGTGTAGTACTCGCCCTCCTCTGGCACGTACGCCGGAGTGCGGACCAGGCGGTGGTGGGCGGCCCGCACACGGGCCTCCCAGTCGACGTCGCCGCGCTCGATGGACATGCGCAGTACGACCGGCTCGATGGTCCGGCGGGCTTCCGTGATCTCCTGCCAGCGCCGGTCGGAGAACGAGGGGACCGCGAATCCGCGGTTGGGCAACCGGTCGGCGAGCCCCGCGCCGACAAGGCGCACGAGCGCCTCCCGCGTGACGGCCAGGCTCACCCCCTGCTCCCTGGCGAGGTCCTGCGGCTTGAGGGCATCACCGGGGGCGTAGTCCCCGCGCATGATCGCGCCCTCCAGGTGTGCGTAGACCTGCTCGGAAAGCATCTGCTTCCCGGCGGCGGGGGCGTGCGGCGTACCAGTCATGACGGCAGCATAGACGATCCTGCCCATAATCGATTATTGGTGTTACTGTCGATTTACAGCGGGGGCGCCATCGATGACGGTGCCGTTCCGTCTCGCCTGCGGCCCCCGACCGGCCGCGCCGCCGCCCCCGCACACGTCTGACGAGGAGCGTTACCGTGAACGTCAACGACCCCTTCGCCCGCCTCCCCGAGGCGGCGTCCTTCACCGTCACCAGCACCACCGTCACCGACGGCTCCGCCTGGCCGCCCGGGCAGCACGCCTCCGGCCTGCCCGGCGGGAAGGACATCTCCCCGCAGCTGTCCTGGAGCGGCGCCCCGGACGGCACCAAGAGCTATGCCGTCACCGTCTACGACCCCGACGCCCCCACCGGGTCCGGCTTCTGGCACTGGGCGGTCGCCGACATTCCCGTCACCTGCGCCGAACTGCCCGAGGGCGCGGGCGACGACGCCGGCTCACATCTGCCGGAAGGCGCCTACCAGTTGCCCAACGACACCCGCGCGGCCCGCTACACCGGCGCCGCCCCGCCCGCCGGACACGGCCCGCACCGGTACTTCGTCGTGGTGCACGCCCTCGACGTCACGTCCATAGGCGTCCCGGCCGACGCCACCCCGGCGGTCCTCGGCTACACCATGGCCGGCCACACCCTCGGACGCGCGGTACTGGTCGCCACTGCCGAAACCGCGTCCTCCTGACCACGCCACCCGACATGTCAGCCCGAGGGCCGTGCGACTGCCTCGTCCTGCACACCGCGGCGGGGACGTTCCAGGCCGTGCGGGGGCAGCCGGGTCTCGCATAGACGATCCAAAAAAAGGGGGTCCTCACCGGCAAGCGCATCAGCGCGGGGGGGGGGCACCCATGTGAAAGGCCCGCCGTGTCCTTGGGGCACGGCGGGCCCTTCCCCACCTCGCGGCTAGCGCGCCGCCATGGCGCTCAGCGCCGTCACAGGGAGCGCTCCAGGCGCTCCGCCACCACCTTCACGAAGCGCGCCGGGTCGGCGGGGCGGCCGCCGTCGGCCAGGACGGCCAGGGAGTGCAGCAGTTCGGCGGTCTCGCTGAGCCCTGAGCGGTCCTCACGCTCCTTGAACGCCTCGTTGAGGCCCTTCACCAGCTGGTGCCCGGGGTTGAGTTCCAGGATGCGCTTGGCACGCGGCACTTCCTGGCCCATGGCCCGGTACATGTTCTCAAGCGCCGGAGTCATGTCGTACGCGTCCCCGACGACGCAGGCGGGCGACACCGTAAGGCGTGCGGACAGGCGCACCTCCTTGACGTCGTCGGCCAGCTGCTCGCTCATCCAGCCGAGCAGGCCCGCGTACTCCTCGGCCTGCTTCTCCCGCTCGTCCTCGGACTTCTCGTCCTCTCCCGCGCCGAGGTCGATCTCCCCCTTGGCGATCGACTGCAGCCGCTTGCCTTCGAACTCGCCCACCGCGTCGACCCACATCTCGTCGACGGGGTCGGTGAGCAGGAGCACCTCGATGCCCCGCTCCCGGAAGGCCTCCATGTGCGGGGAGTTGTCGATGCTCTGCCGGGACTCGCCGGTGATGTAGTAGATGGCCTCCTGGCCTTCGCCCATCCGCTCCACGTACTGCCGCAGCGTGGTCGTCTCCTCCTCGCCGCGCGTGGTCGCGAAGGACGTCACCGCAAGGAGGGCGTCGCGGTTGTCGGAGTCGGTGACGAGACCTTCCTTCAGGACCGCGCCGAACTCCCGCCAGAACGTGGCGTACCGCTCGGTGTCGCCCGTCATCATCGTCTTCACCGACGACAGGACCTTCTTGGTCAGCCGCCGCTGCATCATCTTGATGTGCCGGTCCTGCTGGAGGATCTCGCGGGACACGTTCAGCGACAGGTCCTGGGCGTCGACCACGCCCTTGACGAAGCGGAGGTACGGCGGCAGCAGCGCCTCGCAGTCGTCCATGATGAACACGCGCTTCACATACAGCTGCACGCCGCGCTTGAAGTTCTGCGAAAACATGTCGTGCGGGGCGTGTGCCGGGATGAACAGCAGGGCCTGGTACTCGAACGTCCCCTCCGCCTGCAGCGGGACGGTCTCCAGCGGGTCGCGCCAGTCGTGGCTGATGTGCTTGTACAGCTCGTGGTACTCGTCCTCGGACACCTCGTCGCGCGAGCGCGCCCACAGCGCCTTCATCGAGTTCAGCGTCTCCGGCTCGGCGGGCGCGGCCGCCTCGTCGGACCCTTCGGCCTCATCCGACCCCTCGGCCTTGCCGGTCTCGGCCCCCGGCTGCCCGACCAGCTTGACAGGCCAGGTGATGAAGTCCGAGTAGCGCTTGACGATCTCCTTGATCTTCCACACCGAGGTGTAGTCGTGCAGCTGGCTCTCGGGGTCGGCGGGCTTCAGGTGCAGCGTGACGGAGGTGCCCTGCGGCGCGTCGACGTCCTCTTCGAGGGTGTACGTGCCTTCGCCCTTGGAGGTCCAGCGGGTGCCCTTCGGCTCGGCCGCGCGCCGGGTGAGCAGCGTGACCTCGTCCGCCACCATGAAGGCGGAGTAGAAGCCGACGCCGAACTGGCCGATGAGCCCCTCCGCGCCCGCCGCGTCCTTCGCCTCCTTCAGCTCCTTCAGGAATTCGGCCGTGCCCGAGTTCGCGATCGTGCCGATGAGCTGCCCGACCTCGTCGTACGACATTCCGATGCCGTTGTCCCGGACGGTGAGCGTCCGGGCTTCCTTGTCGATCTCCAGCTCGATGTGCAGATCAGAGACGTCGGCGTCGAGCGTGTCGTCACGCAGCGCGGCGAGGCGCAGCTTGTCCAGCGCGTCGGAGGCGTTGGACACGAGCTCGCGCAGGAAGACGTCCTTGTTCGAGTAGATCGAGTGGATCATCAGCTGGAGCAGCTGACGTGCCTCTACCTGGAACTCAAACGTTTCGGTCGGCATGGTTCTCGATTACCTCACTTGTTCCATGATTCGCCGGTCATCGGCGCGGTCTTGTCATAACGGTCGTGCCACGGCGTGAGTGCCACAACGGTCTGTCGTAGCGGTTTCGCCATCGCGGTTGTCGTAAGAGATCATCTCAGCTGGTGTGATCGTTCGTGTGCGGATGGTGCCGAACGCGCGGTTCCCGCCAGCGGTACGGTCGCGGGGCGGGCGCCCGGCTACCGCTCCGCCTGGCTGATCGCCCCGGCCTCCGGGACGACCTCGACCATGTGCTCCACCCAGCAGTCGGTCCGCTCCACCGCGGCCTCGGCCCCGCAGCCGCCGCACAGGAGGTTCGGCCCGTCGAGGCCGTCGGGCCCGCAACAGCCTTGGCGCCGCGCCTGCTTGGTGTGCGGCACCGTGCCGGGGGCGTCCTCGGGGTGCAGGACGACCGCCCGCGTCACGGGGCTGATCGCGTACGTGCCCCGCGCCAGCAGCGGCAGCCCCAGACGCTCCCCCGTGAACACCTCGGGCGTGGGTGGGTACGGGACCTCCCCGACCTCGCCGCTGAGGGGGTGGCCGCAGTGCGCGCAGATGATGACCGCCATCACAGCATTGTGCCCCGGGGCTCCGAGTGCGGCGGGTGTGTGGCGGGTGCGCGCAACCTCCGGCGGTCCAGGGCGGCTTCGCCGGGAATCAAGCCCGGCATGGACGCCGGGGGCGTGATCGAGCGGATCGTGGTGTCCGCCGCGTCCGTGGTGCCCGCGCCCTCGGGGGCCGGTTTCACCGAGGCGTCGACCCTGTTGACGAACGCCACGACCGCCCGGATGGCCTTGGACGCGTTGGCCGTGCCGAGGGGCGGGGTGGTCGCGGTCACCGGTGCGGCGGGGGGCGTAGGCGGGTACGCGGTGGAGCTGGCCAAGGCCGACGGGCTTGCCGTCATCGCCGACGCCTCCCCGCGCGACACCGAGCTGGTACGCGGCTCCGCGCCCGCCCCGCTGTCACAATGGGGCACTGTGCGAGACATTCCCCCGGCCGCCGCCCCCGCCGAGGACCCGCGTGACGCCGCCGCCCGGTTCACCGGACAGCCGGTGGAAGGTGTGCGTCCGCTGTCATCGGCCCTCACCGAAGTCGCCCTGGGCAGCGGGCGGGTCGTGATGGTCAAGCGGGACGGGGCGCCCGGCGCGACGCGGGCCGAGGCCACGGGGCTGGACTGGCTCGCCGCGGCGGGCACGGTCCGGGTGCCGAGGGTGTACGGGTACGACGAGCGCTGGCTCGTGACCGACCGGGTGGCGACGGGCAGGCCCGGGGCCCGCGCGGCCGAGCGCTTCGGGCGCGACCTGGCCGCCCTGCACGCCTTCGGTGCGCCCGCGTTCGGCGCCCCGCCCGCCGACGGCCTCCAGGACGCGTACATCGGACGCGCCCCCATGCGCAATGTGCCCGGCGCTCCGTGGCCGCGCTGGTACGCCGAGCACCGCGTACTGCCGTACGTACGCCGGGCGGTCGACGACGGGACGCTGCGGCCCGGCGAGGCACGCGTCCTGGAGCGCGTCTGCGAGCGGCTGCCCGAACTCGCGGGCCCGGCCGAGCCGCCCGCCCGGCTGCACGGCGACCTGTGGAACGGCAATGTGCTGTGGGGCGCCGACGGCCACGTACGGCTGATCGACCCGGCCGCCCACGGCGGGCACCGCGAGACCGACCTGGCCATGCTGCACCTGTTCGGCTGTCCGCAGCTGGAGCGCGTCCTCGACGCCTACCAGGACGCGGCGCCGCTCGCCGACGGCTGGGCGGACCGCATCGGTCCGCACCAGCTCTTCCCGCTCCTCGTGCACGCCGTCCTGTTCGGGCGCGGCTACGCGGAGCAGGCCCTCGCGGTCGCGCGGACGGCCCTCGCGCGCTGAACCACGACCCGGCCGGTCCCCGGCACGCCTGGGGAAATTCCCGCCGCCGCGGTGGGTGAACGCCACGGCAGGGGGGACCCGGGCCCTGGTCCCGTCCGTCGTGTTCCCGGGCGGGAGGCCTAGAGAAGGGATGCTTTCGTGGACGAGAACATGTGGGGCTACCGTCCGGCGGCCGGCTACCGGGCCGGGTCGGAACTGACGGGTTTCAAGGTCGAAGCGAGCGACGGCGGCATCGGCAAGGTCGACAAGCACTCCGAGGACGTCGGCGCCGCCTTCATCGTCGTCGACACCGGCGTGTGGATCTTCGGCAAGCACGTTCTCCTGCCTGCCGGGACGATCACCCGGATCGATGTGCCGGAGCGGACGATCTACGTCGACCGCACCAAGGAAGAGATCAAGAATTCTCCTGAGTTCGACAAGGAGAAGCACATCGGTGACCCTGCCTACCACGAGCAGTTGGGCACCTATTACGGACGCCCGCGGATGTGACGGCGACCGGTTGACCCGACCGGCCTCGCCGCCGTACCGGACGTCTCGATGCCCGGCCCGCACGACCGGGCCGGGCATCACTCCGCCCTCGCCCGGCTGCCCGGACGCGGCGCCCCGTCTCAAGCCTGGGCGCGGTCGCGCTCCCGTATGAAAAATCGTCAACTCGTTCGGTCTCTATGGAACGATCACCGCCATGGAGATCCTTCGGCAAGTGTTCCTCGTCTTCCACCTCTTCGGGTTCGCGGCGCTCCTGGGCGGCATCTTCTTCCAGCTGCGCGGAAAGGACCCGGTGACGGGCAGCTACATGCTGAGCAGCGCGGTCGTCCAGCTGGTCACCGGCGCGGGACTCATCTGGACCCGAACGTCCCTGGACCTGACGGTGGTTCACTCGAAGATGGGGGTGAAACTCGCCCTGGACGTCCTGGTGGCGGCGACAGCGCTGGTGGGCATGCGCAACAAACAGCCGTGGGCCTTCTATGCCGTCGGTGTGTTCACCGCGGCCGCGGCCGTCGTGGCCGTCGCGTGGACGTAGTTGCCAGGCGGGCTCGCGAGCGGCGCGTCCGGTGCATCACGCTGGCCGGGGTGGCGCGAAATCGATCATGTAAATGATCATGAACGCCTGATCCGATGTATACCTTCGGTGTGACTTTACGCGTTTCCCTCCTCACTTCCTGCACCTCGGCCGTCCTCGTCTCGGCGGCCCTCACCGGGCCCGCCGCCGCGGCGGAGCCGTCGGCGCCGTCCCCGCGGACCGCTGGCGCGCCCGCCGAGAACGCCTTGTGCGTCTACAGCACCGAGACCACCGAGAAGACCACCGGCGGCTACGTCTGGGACGTGGGCACCCGTGCCTACGCGCTCTGGAAGTCCGATGACTTCCAGAGCAAGTACGGGAAGCTCTCCTACGGCGAGCAGACGAACAAGCTCCTGTACGAACTCAACGTCAGCCAGCATGTCTTCGGCCACAGCTGGCTGGTGCACTTCAACTCGCACGGCGCGTTCCAGCGCAAGCTCGCGGGCGGCGCCACCGCCCGCTATGACACGTACTCCTTCCAGCCCGAGGACCCCGACGGCCGCAACGGCGACGGCAGCCCGGTGGACGGCATGTCCGTCAACTACTCCGGCTATGACATCAACGTGCCCGGCAAGCCGCTCGTCGAGTGGGACCGGCCGAGCCGCAAGCAGGACCGGGGTGGCGCGTACGCTCCCCGCGCGGCCCGCTGCAAGGCGCTCAGTCCGGCTCAGCAGACCGCGTTCGAACGGGAGATCGCGCGCCGCAAGCAGGTGGACGAGAAGTACACGCTGCTGCCCAGCTGGAAGTACCTGCTGACCGGCGGCTGGGCCGGAACTCCGGCGCGGAACTGCACCACCTTCGCGCTCCAGGTGTGGGACACCACCATGGTGAACACCCCCTCCGAGCAGATCGATCCGGCCCTGCCGCTGGCGGCCGCCGAACTCAACCGGCGTGGCGCCGAGGTTCCGGCCGACCTCACCCAGAGCGAGTTCTCCGCCTGGATTCCGGCGCTCGCGGGCAAGTGGATCCACGAGAAGAACGGCAACCGCGACGAGAACGACGAGGTCCCGCGTTTCGCCGACGACACCCTGACGCCGGTGACCGCCCCGGTCGCGTCCGGTGACCGCGGGGTCGCCAAGGTCCCGACGCCCTGACGGCGTCCGGCACCCGGTGCCCCCCCTTCAGGCGCCCGCCCCGGCCTTCCGCAGCCCTGTGAAGAACCTCCGGATGTCGCCGACGAGGAGTTCCGGCTGTTCCATGGCCGCGAAGTGGCCGCCCCTGTCGTACTCGGTCCACTGCGTGATGGTGTTCGTGCGGTCCGCGATGTGGCGCAGGGGAAGGAAGTTGTCGCGCGGGAAGACGGCTAGGGCGGTGGGTGTCGTCGAGGGCTCGACCGGGGCGCCCCAGTAGTCGGCGTGGGCGCGCTCGTAGTAGAGGCGGGCCGAGGAGCCCGCCGTGCCGGTCAGCCAGTACAGCATCACGTTCGTGAGCATCCGGTCGCGGTCGACGGCGTCTTCCGGGCGGTTCTCGCAGTCGGTCCACTCCTTGAACTTCTCCGTGATCCAGGCGAGTTGGCCGACGGGTGAGTCGGTGAGGCCGTACGCCAGGGTCTGGGGGCGGGTGGACTGGATGTCGGCGTAGCCCTGGCGGTCGCGGGCCCACGCCTGGAGGCGTTCCCAAGAGGCCTGGGTGCGCTCGCGCTCCTCGGGGCCGAGCGCGGCCAGGTCCTCGGGGCGGGGCTCCTCGGCCTGGTGCGCGTGGGGCAGCAGGTTCAGGTGGACGCCCAGGACGTGCTCGGGCCGGGTGCGGCCGAGTTCACGGGAGACGGCCGCACCCCAGTCGCCGCCCTGCACTCCGTAGCGTGCGTAGCCGAGGCGGGCCATCAGCGTGGCGAACGCGGCGGCCACCCGCTTGAACTCCCAGCCCGCGCTCGTGGTCGGGCCGGAGAAGCCGAAGCCGGGGATGGTCGGGAGCACCAGGTGGAAGGCCGCCGCTCCGGCGGCTCCGTGGGCCCGCGGGCGGGTGAGGGGGCCGACCACGTCGGCGAACTCGACGATCGAGCCCGGCCATCCGTGCGTCATGAGCAGCGGTGTCGCGTCCGGCTCGGGCGAGCGGATGTGCGCGAAGTGGACGTTCGCTCCGTCGATCGTGGTGGTGAACTGCGGCCACTGGTTCAGCTCGGCCTCCGCGGCCCGCCAGTCGTAGGTGTGCCGCCAGTGGTGCGCGAGCTCCTTGAGATAGCCGAGCGGGACGCCGTGGGACCAGTCGGCGCCGGGCAGTTCGTCGGGCCAGCGGGTGTGGTCGAGGCGCTGGTTCAGGTCGTCAAGGGCGCTTTGGGGTACGTCGATGCGGAACGGGCGGAGGGTGTCGTCGTCCAAGGTCGTCACGCGGCGCATGCTACGTCGGAGCCCTCGGCGGCGGCTCCCGCTTTCCGGGAGAGTGCGCGCCGGGCGGAGCGGCGACATCAGCGTCACCGGCGATGACCCGACGGCCCCGGCCACCGTCTTCGGCTGCCTCACGCAGCCGGACCCCGACTTCGCCATCGTCACGCCCTGACCCGACCGTCAGGCCGGTGTGGTGGAGTCCCGCGGGCCGTAGAGAGCCGCGGGCTCCCCGGTGGCCAGGGCCCAGTAGCGGTCACCGTAGGACCAGTGCCACCACTCGGTGGGGTAGTTCACCAGGCCCACCGCGGTGAGGGCGGAGGCCAGGAGTTCCCTGTTCGCGCGAGCCAGGGGGCTGATGTGGGGGGCGTGGGTGTAGCAGGCGCCGTCGCTCTCCTCAGGGTCGGCGTTCATGCGCGTACCGAGGTCCAGCTCGTTTCCCTCGGTGTCCGCGAGGGTGAGGTCGACGGCCGCGCCCGCGCTGTGCGGTGCGATCTCCGGCGGTGACACATACCGGCTCGCCGCCGCGTGGACGCGCTCCGGGGACCAGTCGGCGTTCGCCGCCCGCAGCTGACCGGCGTACTCCTCGAAGTACGCGCGCTGGAGCGAGAGCGGCCTGAAGCCCTCGACGTACAGCAGCCGCACCCCGTTCGGGAGCAGCGCGTCCGCCTTCAGGAGCCGCTCGTGGACGCCTTCCCTGAGGTACGCGAACGCGTCGGCCGGGTCCCGCAGCCGCTCGTCGACCAGCAGGCTGCCGCCCGCGCGTACGTCGACGAGCGGCTCGCCGCACTCCTCGACGGGTATCGCGGCGACCCTCGGATCCGCCATCAAGACAATCTCACTCATGACGCGATCATCTCGCGGCGACCGCGCCGACGTCGACCGGGGATGTCATCCCAGGGGTGCACGGGCCCGGCCGGGATTGTCATCCGGGGCTGATGGGCGGGCCCGCGTCTGGTTCCTAGCGTGAGGGAGGACGGATCGCTCACGAGGACATGTCCCCGTGACGCACCAACTCGACGTGGAGGGGGAGTTTCTCATGAGACGCGGACTTCTGATGGGTGCGGTGGTGGCCGCGGTCATGGCCGGCGCCGGTGTCACCGCGCCCGCGGGGGCCGAGCAGGTGCCGGAGCGGGCGTCCGCGGCGGCGCCGCGCCTCGCCGGGCCAGGGGGTGGTCATCGGATCGGCCTGACCACGCTTCACCTCAAGGACGAGGGCCGCGCCGACCCGTGGGTGCCGGGCGAGCGGCGGGAGTTGATGGTGTCGCTGTGGTATCCGGCGGCGAAGCCCTCGGGCACGCGCGCGGCGTACATGACCGCGGCGGAGTCCCGGACGTATCTGGAGGCCTACGGCGAGAGCCGCGCGCACGGTGCTCCGGGCAGGCAGGGGGGTGCGGCCGAAGCGGCGGCGCTGCCGCCGGAGGTGCTGAGCACGGTGGTGACCCACTCCACCGTGGACGCCGCACCGGACCGGGGGCGGACCAAGCGCCCCTTGGTCCTCCTCTCCCCCGGCTTCGGCATGCCGCGCGCCACGCTGACCGGCATCGCTGAGGAACTGGCGAGCCGCGGCTACGTCGTCGCGGGGGTCGGCCACAACTACGAGGCACATGGCATCACGTTCCCCGACGGCCGCACCACGGAGTGCGTGGCGTGTGCGGACGACGACTTCCCCAGGGTCGGGGCCGTGCGGGCCGCGGACATGTCGTTCGTACTCGACGAGCTCACCGGGCCGACTCCGGCGTGGCGGCACGGCGGCCTGATCGACGGCGGCCGCGTGGCCATGGTCGGGCACTCGGCCGGTGGCTTCAGTACGATCCCGGCCCTGCTGTCCGACACGCGCGTCAAGGCGGGGGTCAACATGGACGGCAACTTCCGCTTCCCCAACGACAAGCCCGTGGACCGGCCCCTGCTGATGCTCGGCAAGCCGAGTCATGTGCCCGGCGGGCCCGACGCCACCTGGGACAGGACATGGCGGCAGCTCACCGGCTGGAAGCGGTGGTTGAGCATCGACGGCACCGAACACGGCTCCTTCACCGATGTGGCCCCGCTCGGCGAACAGCTCGGTATCAAGGGCCAGGACCTGGACGGCGCCCGCTGTGACACCCTCACTCGCGCCTATGTCACCGCGTTCGTCGACCGGCATCTGCGCGGACGGCACACACCTCTGCTGGACGGGCCGTCGGCCCGGTATCCGGAGGTGAGGTTCCACCGGCCCTAGCCGATGCCCTCTGGCGCCACGACGTGCGAAAACCCGTTGAACAGGCGGTTCGGTCACTGCGATAGTCCGGCCATGACGACGCCCACCGCCGCCCCCGTGGACCTCCCGCTCGCCGACGGCCTTCTCCTGCGCCAGGCACGGCCCGCCGACCTCGACCAGATCGGCGCGCTGCTCACCGAGCGCGGTGAACCCGCCGACGCCCTGGACCACCGCCTCGTGGTCACGGACCCCGACGCCGGGTGGGCGGCCTGTGCCGTGGTCGTCGACGGCGACCGGGTCGTCTCCACCGCGACGCTCCTCGACGAGGAACTGCGCGTCGGTGACGTCCGCTTGCCCGCGGGTCAGGTCGAGCTGGTCGCCACGGACAAGGAGTACGAGGGGCGCGGCCTGGTCCGGGCGCTCATGGGCTGGGCCCATGAACGGTCCACCGCCCGTGGCCATGTCGTCCAGGCCATGATCGGCATCCCGTACTTCTACCGCCGCTTCGGCTACGAGTACGCCATCGACATCCCCCCGGCGCGGGCGGTGCGCACTCTGCCGCCCGGCGGGAGCACCCCCGTCCCGCGCGCCGCCCGGCCCGCCGACCTCCCGGCCATCGCGGCCCTCCAGGACGCGGCACAGGAGCGGTTCGACGTGGCCATGCCCCACTCGGCGGGGTGCTTCCGGTGGCTGCTCGCGCACGAGGCCAGCAGCCTGTGGGTGCTCGAAGAGGACGGCGCCGTCGTCGCCACCGGGCGCACGACTCCCCCGCACGGCGGCGGGGTGCTGCTCGCCGAGGCCGCCGCTCGCGACGAGGCCGCGGCGCGGGATCTCCTGCGCGGTGTCGCGGCCCAGGTCCCCGACGGCCGGGTGCGCGCCGTCCACCGGGCGGGCACGGTGACCGCCGCCGCCTGGGAGGGGTTCCTCGACGCCGGGCCCCGCGCGGGCGCCGAGCAGTACTACGTGCGCGTCCCGGACGTGGCGGCGCTCCTCGACCGGCTGCGGCCGCTGTTCTGGCGCCGCCTCACCGCCGCCGGGCTCGACGCGGGTGACCGCGACATCGTCCTGTCCACGTTCGGCGCCCACTACCGCCTCCCGGTCCTCGCCGACGGCCTCGGCGAGGTCGTCACCGGCGGCCCCCTGCAGGGCCCGGGAGCCGTGGGCGGCGCCGGGGTGGCCCCCGACTACCTGCCCGCGCTCCTGTTCGGCCCGCACGGCATCGAGGGCCTCTCCCGGATGCGCCCCGACGTGTACGCCACGCGGGACGAGTTGTTCCAGGCCTTGTTCCCGCCGCTCACGGCGGACGTGCTCAGCTACTACCTGCCGTACTAGAGGTCTGTCCGACGGGCCGCGTGACAGCCGTGGCGGTGGAGACCCGCCCGCACGGCAGGCGGGGCCCGAGCGCGCACGCTCAGGCCCCGCCATCACCTGGGGAGCTCAATTCCCCGTGTCCGAAGGTTCACCAAGGGCTACTTCAGAGCGCGTTCCAGGGCGTTCGCGTAAAGTCGCGCGCCACCGATCTTCGGATGGAACGAGGCCATCCCGACTTCGAGCGCACCCGTCTGGTCCGCCTTCGACAGACCCGTCTTCACGATGCCGTGCACCATCTCCGGGTCACCGCACACCGTCTTGCCTTCGAAGTCGTCCCGGGGGTCCGCGAACACCGTGTTCGCTCCGGTCGCGCTCCCGACGTCCGCGGCGGCGCCCTTCATCTCTTCGTTCAGGGTGTCCGCGACGGTGTTCAGCCACGGGGCCTCCGCGGTGCCGATTCCCGGAACGCACTGCCCCTTCCCCGACAGCAGCCGCGGGTAGCCCATGAGGACGATGCGCGCGTGGGGTGCCCGCTTGTGGATCTCGTTCAGTGTCTTGGCGATGCGTGGACGGATCTCATCGTGGAGCCACTTCGGCGCCCAGTCCTTCAGCGGTCCCGTCTCCCCGCTCGCGCCGGAACCGGTGTCCGGGTCCTTGTTGCCCATCGACGAGTTCTGGCACAGGTCCAGGCTCTTGTACACGCACTGCTTGAACACGTCCGTGAACCGGGCGTCGTTACCGCCGATCGACAAGGTGACCAGGGTGGTGTTGTTGTCGAGGTAGCCGGTGTCGATCTGTTTGCCCTCGCCCATCTGGTCCTTGCTCAGGATGTTGTAGTGGCGCGCGCCCGAGCAGGCGACGAGGTGGTAGTCCAGTTGCGGGTCGAGGTCGTCGGCCAGCTCCCCGATGGACTTCGTCTGGCCCGGGAGGGCCGCCTGGCGCGACCACGCGTGCCTGGAGCGGTGGCAGCTGTCGGTGACCTTCTCGTTGAGCTTGTCGTAGTGGTCGCTCTCCGGATAGAAGTCCTTGCCTCCCGCCTCGGAGGCGCCTTCGCCCGAGGAGTAGGAGTCGCCCATGGCGACGACGGCGTTCTTCGGCTTGCCGGGCAGGGGCTGGAAGGCGATCGAGCCCCAGGCGATGTCCTCGTCCGCGGTGCCGTCCTGCGTCGCGTTCGACAGCTCCACCTGCGGTGTTCCCGTGAACTGGAACGCGCCGAGGCTGACCCACCGGTCCGCGCGCTGTGTCACGAGCCGCTTCGGGCTGGTGGTGTCCGCGTTGTGCACGACGTAGGCGGCCTGCCGGGTCTGTGCGCCGGTGTCGGGCAGGTGCACCAGGACCCGCGCCCAGTCGAGCTTGTGTCCGAGCGTCCACTTGCCCTTGATCGTCATCCGGTTGTCCTCGCCGCCGAGGTTGTCCTCGTTGCGCGTGTGGGAGTACCAGAAGTGGCCGCCGTGGCCGCCGCCGATCGAGTGCAGGTCGGCCTTCGCCTCGTAGCGCTGGTCCTGGTCGGCGAGGAAGGTGAAGTCGAACGAGCCCTTCGACGACGCCTTCCCGCAACTGGACCACGTCTCCGTGCCGTTGGGGATGGAGGTGACGACCTCGGCGCCCTTCGGGGCGTCGGCGCATACCGGCTCACCGTTCTTGAGCCGGTAGCCGCGTCCGGGCTCGGAGCGCAAGGTGTCGTACTTGATGTTCTCGTGCCCGCACGACTGGGCGCAGTCGGCCTTCCACGTCGCGTTGTCCTCCGTCCACCAGAACTGCCGGTAGCAGGCTTCGTCCGGGCAGTCGGCGGGGTTGGACGGGTTGCAGTTGTTCTTCTTGTTGCAGAAGGTGTCCAGTGGCGGGCTGACCCGGGAGCGGTCGGCGACGTTGAGCCACCAGGCGGGACGGAAGCCGGCGGAGGAGAACCCGGACTCGTCCTTCCAGTCCTGGCGGCCGTCCGTGCCGTAGGAGAAGCCGGTGTCGATGGACCAGGCGGACCAGCCCATCACCTTCTCCTGGTAGGGCCAGTACTGCGGGTGTGCCGCGTCCCGGATGTTGTCCCGGCTGAGACTGACGTCCATGAAGGGGTGGTCCCACGCGCCCTTCTTGTACATGGGGTTGGCGGGGTTGTTGTACCAGCCCAGGCCCCAGTGGCCGCCGTTCTTCGCCGTGTCGGACTTCGGGTTGAAGCCGAGGTTGTAGTTCCAGGCGGCCGTGAACCAGTTCTCCACGCGGGACGGGTCGTCGTTGTTGACCGTGATCTTCTGGCCCTCCGTGTGCACCTCGTTCCACTTGTCGGCGAGGATCTTCATGGAGGCGGCGATGTTGGTCGCGTAGTCGACGGCGATGACCTGCTGCAGCTTCGGGTCGAGGCTCGTCTCCCCGTCCTTCTCGCGCCCCCGCAGGCGCATGCCGTCGGTGACCTGTCCGACGCCGTAGCCGCAGTCGGACTTCTCCCAGTTGACGCGCCAGTAGCCGAGGATGTTGTCCTTCGTGCTGTGGCCGTAGTAGCCGTCCACGGCGGCCAGCGGGTTGCCCATCTGGCCGGGGATCGCGCCCTTCTCCGCCTGCCACAGGTTGGACTCCTGCGCCAGGATGCCGAGCAAAACGTTGGCGGGGATCCGGCCGCCTCCGTTCAGCTTCGGCAGCGGAAAGAGACCCTGCGGGTCGATCGAGCCGAGTCCGGCCTGGCCGCGGTAGCCGCCCTGGCGGATCCACTTCTCGCGCAGTTCGCCGCGGACGGCCATGTCCACCGCCCACTCGACCTGGTTCGGCGTCGGCTGCAGCGCCTGGGCGCTCATGTCGTTGCGGGAGACCGAGCACCAGCGGTCGGTGTCACGGGGGTCGTGGGAGTCGGGCGCGAGCGCGCGGGCCAGCGCCCGCGGCCGGGTGGCACCGGTCAACGCGGGCGAGAGGCCGTTGCCGCCGTGCGACCGCGTCGAGGTGACCCGCTGCTCGACCTTCCGTCCCGTCGCCGTGGCGGTCGATGTGACGGTGATCGGCGCGTCGTCCGCAGTGTCGGGGGCCTGCCCGGAGCGGGCGCGCACCCCGGCCGCGGGCTCGTTCGCCTTGTCGAAGCCCTTTCCGGCCGACTTGATACGGGTCAGTCCGGCCCGGACGCCGGGGGTGAGGACGGGGTTGACGGCGAGGCGGCCGTGGGAGGAGACGTCGGTGTCGGCGGGTGCGTCGATCGTGGTGATGCCGCTCCCCGCCGTCTTCGCGCCCTTGGCGTCGCCCGTGAGGAAGGCACGGCCCCGCGCACCGGACGTGAGCTCCAGCTCACCGAGGCGTCCGGTGGCGACGGTGCGCGCCTTGCCGCGGCCGTCATACACCTGCGCCCGCGCCGTCTTCGTACCCTTGCGGTCCACGAAGCCGATGCGGCCGCCCGTCATGGGGCGGATGTCGAAGGGGATGCTGGCGCCCTTGGCGAGGCGTCGGCTCCTGCCCTTGTCGTCGATGTGAACGAGATCGCGGCCGAGGCCCGCGACCAGGCCGTCCTTCACTGGGACGGCCGAGGACACCTGCCCCGCCAGCTCGCCCGTCGTGGTCAGCGTCTTGCCGCCCGTGTTCACCGTGATGACGCGCGTCTTCACCTTCGACGCGTCGTTCATGTCGCGGTACTGGGTGAAGGCGGCGGTGTGCGTGGTGGTGTTACAGGCGGGGTCGAAGTAGGCGAGGGTGGCGGTGAACGGCAGCTTCGTCACCTTGCCGGTCCTGGTGTTCACGATCGCCGTGAACGCGCCGCCCTGCATCAGGTCGGGCTTGTTCGTGAACGCCCGGGGCGCGTAGACGGCCGCGACATGGGAGTCGTCCATGACGCACTGGTTGCCGATCCACGAATCGGCGGGCAGCCCGGGCTCCGAGAGGGCCGCGACCGCCTTCCAGTCGTACGCGTCCGCCTCGTCGGCGACGAGGATCCTGAAGCCGTTCGCGTCGGCCGCGCCGGTCACGGCCCGGTCCTCGCTGTTCTGCCAGCCCTTGCCGAGCTTGGTGTCCGGGCTCGCCACCCGGCTCAAGCGGGGTGCGGCGGACTGCTCGCGTCCCGTGGCCGTGTCGCGGGCCGGGGACCGTGGGGGTGTGGGTGGGGACTCGCTGGCGAGTGCCTGGGACACCAGGGGGCCGCTCACCACCAGCATGGCTGTGGCGAGGAGCAGCGGTGTCCGCAGGCGCTTCGACACACTATGACGGCGTATCAAAACAGAGACCTTACGTAGTTGTTGCGTGAGCCGACGCCGAGCCGAGGCCGGCGCAAGGGCATCCGTACGAGACATGTCCGGTGGGCCTTGGGCGGCTCACCGGACATGTCTCGGGGCGGCGCTCAGACGCGCCTGCGATGTCAGTGACGGCCGAAGGCTCGCGTCACTTGTTCGTCTGGGCGTAGTTGCACGCCGTGACCGCGTCGGCGTATCTGACGCCCGCGCCCTCAAGCCCGAACCGGCACGCCTGGTAGTTGATGGACTTCTCCAGATCGCTGTCGAAGTGCCCGCCCGTGCGGCAGTATTCAACGATCGTGTTGGTGGGCTGGTAGTTCTTGCTCTGCAAGTACCTGACGCAGGAGGCCGACACCGCCGAGGCGGAACCGGCCGTCACGACAGTGGCCGCGGAGGCCGCTACGAGAATGCCGACGGAAGCCACCGCGCTCGCAATTTTTGCATTCATTTTGTTCCTCTTGCCGATCTCGGGTTGTGTCATCGGATTCGGGGCCGCGAGCCCCCGGCAAGCTTCTGACCAGGGGAAGCGCGATAGGCATGCCGTCCTGCGGGAACGTGGTGAGCACATTTCCCGCCGGGCACTCACCCGTGCCATGTCGTCGCGGCCCGTATCCACTCTCCGCGTCTGCGAATTCATGATCAAGACCAAGATCATCTACGATCGATGCGCCACACTCACCAATCAACGAACACAAGGGGGACCGACGGTGGAACGGCATGAGATGGAGGCCTTCTTGGCGCTCGCCGAGGAACTCCACTTCCGCCGCACCTCGGAGCGGCTCGGCCTGGCCCAGGGCCGGGTCAGCCAGACCATTCAGAAACTGGAACGCCGCATCGGGGCGCCGCTGTTCGAACGCACGAGCCGCAAGGTGGCCCTGACCGCGGTGGGCGAACAGCTGCGCGACGACTTGCTCCCCGCCTATCAGCAGGTGCGACGGGCCCTCGCGGACGCCGCGGCCGCCGCGCGGGGCACGTGCGATGTGCTGAGGGTGGGCTACTCAAGCCCCATGGCGGCCGAGCTCGTCCTCAAAGCCGCCGACAAGCTCACCGCCCGCCGTCCCGGCTCGGAGGTCCAGATCCAGGAGATCCAGCTCTCCGACCCCTTGGGACCGATCCGCAGCGGCCAGGTGCACCTGCAGATCACCGAACTCCCCGTCGACGAGGACGACATGGCCGTCGGCCCCGTCCTCATCGCCGAGGACCGCAGGATCCTGGTCCACCACCAGCATCCGTTCACCAGCGCCACCGCGGTGACGCTGGAGGACCTGGCCACCACCACGCTCATCGTCTTCTCCGAGACCGTCCCCCGGTACTGGCAGGAGCACCACACCCCGCGCCAGACCCCCTCCGGCCTGCCCATCCCCCACCAAGTGGTCGGCTACTGGCAAGAGGCCCTTGCCATGGTCGGCGCCGGCAGGGGCGTCACCTTCGCGTCCGCGCGAGCCGAGCGCTACTACGCTCGC
This sequence comes from Streptomyces sp. NPDC043996, assembly GCF_056435225.1. NCBI lineage: Bacteria > Bacillati > Actinomycetota > Actinomycetes > Kitasatosporales > Streptomycetaceae > Streptomyces > Streptomyces sp. NPDC043996. Next base: position 518,592 of record NZ_JBWKEY010000004.1, read on the forward strand.
CCCGACATCGCCTGGCTGCCCTTCCCCCAGCTCCCCCGCTTCGAGTACGCCCCCGTCTGGCCCCGCGCGAGCAACAGTCCGCTCGTCCGGGAGTTCCTCCAGGCGGTCACCGAGGACGCGCCTCGCCTCCCCGCGCACAGCCACGTCCCATGAACGGGCCCGGGTCCCTCACCGCCCGCGGCCGGTAGCGCCGCCGGGCGGACGCGGGTCCATGGCCATGTGCCTCAGGCGGTGTCCCGGGGAGTGGCTCCGGCCGCGATGAGGACGGCGGCTGTTTCGGGGTGCTGGCCGTAACGCGTCCAGTCCAGTGGGGAGTTGCCCGTGCCGTACTCCTCGCGCAGGTTGGGATCGGCGCCGTGCGCCAGGAGGGTGCGCACCGTCGCGGTGTGCCCCCAGCAGGAGGCCGCGCACAGGGGCGTGCCGTCCGCGCCGAGGCCCCGGCTCTCCGTGTCGGGCCGGGCTCCGGCCACCAGGAGCAGCCGGGCGATCTCCGTCTTGCCGTTCACGGACGCCTCGTACAGCGGGGTGACACCCTCGTAGTCCCGTCGTTCCGGGTCGGCTCCGGCCCGCAGGATCGCTTTGACTTGAGTCACATCACCCGCCGGGATCGCCTCGAAGAGACGTCGGGAGAGCTTCTTTTGATGGCGTTGGTTCACGGGCCGAGGTTAGTGTCACCCTCCCCTCGGGTCCAGTCGTTTTCGCAGGTGGGGGCGGTGGTGTGGGAGGGTGGGGAGGCGGTCGGCGAGTGTCGTGGTTGCTCACTCGCTCAGGCCGGGGCACAGTCAACTCACGTACGGAGTCACTCCGGTCAATATGAGCCTGTGCTTCCGCATTTCAAGCCCTAGTCCGCACATCCCGGGATCATGGCGAGAAATATGTGGGTAGGATCCGCCAACACTACGGTCGTACGCAGGAGAGGTGGACGCCATGTCCGACGCCCTGACCGAATCAACCGGGCTCGAAAGCCAGTATGCCGCACAACTCGCCGCGGACTTGAAGCGCAATGCCGCGGACCAAGAACGCATCGAAGCCGAACTGGACAGCATGCGCGAGCAGTTGCTGTCCTTGCGGCGCGACCAGGTGCTGCTGGTGAGGATGCAGCAGCTTTTGGACACCGGGGTTGAGGACTCAAGCCCGGGTCAGCAGACGGAGGAAGCCCCGTCAGCGGAGGCGGAGTCGGCGACGTCCGCCGCGGAGTTGGAGCCGACCGCGCCGCGGTCGGAGGCACAGGCGGAGGCGGAGCCCGAGGCGGCCGCGCCGGTGCCCGCGCCGCGTACCGGTGAGGCCCCGGCCAAGCGTGCCGTGCGCAAGAAGCCGGTGCGCACGAAGACCACGACCGCCAAGAGCACCACCGCGAAGAGCGCCCGCGCGGCGTCCGCGCGCTCGGCGGCGGGGCGTACCGCGACGGCACGCAAGAAGAACGAGACCAAGAAGAGCGAGGGCAAGAAGGCCATCGTCGGGGCCACGCCCAAGGCTCCCGCCGGGCCCACCCTCATCGACCTGGTGCGCGCCCACCTCGGCCGGCAGGACGAGCCGCGCTCCGCTGCGGAAGTCACCGCCGTGCTCAGCCAGGACCACCCGGAGCGCTCGGTCAAGACCACGGTCGTGCGCACCACGTTGGAGAACCTGGTCGCCAAGGGTCACGCGCACCGGTCCAAGCAGAAGAACTCCGTGTTCTACAGCACGTCCGACGCCTCCTCGGCGCCTGCGGTCGCCCCCGAGGAGCCGCAGGTGAAACCGGAAGACACGGCGGCCGCGGACGGCTGACGCGGCCGCGCGGCGGTCACCCGCGGGCGGCTCACTTCTCCCGGCTCCCACCGGCCGGGAGAGCGCCGCCGCCAACGCTGGCCTGGATGCCGGGGCCTGCCGCTGGGCGGCGGGCGACGCGTACTCCCCGCACACTTCATGTGCCGACGGGGCACACCCACAGGTGACACCGCCTCAGGCACGCGGTCACACCGGGGAGCGTCTGGTCGAGGGCCGGTGGCGCGGCAGTTCGAAGCCGACCTCGGCGCCGCCGCCTTCCGGGCTGGTGGCGAAGACGGTCCCGGAGTCGGCCGTGACGATGTCGTGGACGATGGCGAGGCCGAGACCCGAGCCGGGGATCGCCTGGGTCCTCGGGCCACGGTAGAAGCGGTCGAAGACAGCCTGGTGCTCGCCAGCGCCGATGCCGGGGCCGTGGTCGCGCACGCTCAGGCGGCCGCCGTCGACGTGGACGGTGATGGGGGCCGGGGCTTCGCTGAACTTCACGGCGTTGCTGAGGAGGTTGTCGACGCAGCGCCGTACGGCCCGGGGCCTGGCCCGTACGGACGCCGGGTCGCCGACGATGACGTCGATGACGCGGCCGTCGCGCGTGCGGTAGCGGCGCGCGCCGTCCTCGGCGACGGCGGCCAGGTCGACCTCGGCGGGCTCCTCTTCGGTGTAGCGGTCGGTGGCCAGCTCGACGAGTTCGCGCACGAGGGCGTCGAGGGCGGTCGTCTCGGTGACCAGGGTGGCGAGGATCTGTTCCTCGTCCTTCGGGTCGAGTCGGCCGCGGGCCCGTTGCAGCAGTTCCGCGCTGCCGCGCACCGAGGTCAGCGGGGTGCGCAGTTCGTGGCTCGCGTCCTGGACCAGTTGCTGCTGCTGGGCGCGGGAGCGGCGCAGCGCGCTGAGCATGGTGTCGAAGCTGCGGGTCAGCTGGCCGATCTCGTCGGTGCCCGCGGGCGGCAGGGGCGTGGACAGGTCCTGTGTGGTGGTGATGCGGCCGGTGGTGCGGGCCAGGCGGCGCACGGGGCGCAGGACACGGCCGAGGACCAGCCAGCTGAGCAGCGCGGAGACGCCGGTGGCGGCCGCGGTGGTCAGGGAGACCCGCCACAGGAAGGCGTGGTCGACGCGGGCCGCGCCCTGGTAGTGCTGGCCGACCATGAGGGCGTCACCGCCGGGCAGGGGCCTGGTCAGGACGCCGTACTCGCGGCCGGAGACATACACGTCCCGTCGGTGGGTGCCGGTGCCCGTGCGGGCGACACGGCGGTCCCGCGCCGAGACCGGGAGCCGGTCGCGGCCGGTGGCCAGGGGCCGCACGGTGCCGTCGGCGCGCAGCACCTGCTCGGTCATGTCGGGGCGCTTGGGCGGCTCACGGTCCGCGTCGAGCAGGGCGACGACCGTGTCGGCGCGGTCCTCGAGGCCGCGTTCGAGCTCGTTCGCGACGAGGTCGCTGACGTTGCGGTACGACAGGGCGGCGCTGAGGGCGATGGCGAGCACCGCCGCGGCGACGACCACCACGGTGATCTTCGTGCGCAGCATCAGGGGGCGCGGGTTCCAGGGGCGCGGATTCCAGGAACGTGGGTTCCAAGGGCGCGGCACGCGGCGGTCACTCCTGCTGGTTCTCATGCCGGTTCTCAAGGCGGTTCTCATGCCGGGCGGACGGTGTAGCCGACGTTGCGCACGGTGTGGATGAGGCGCGGCGCCCCGTCGTGTTCGGTCTTGCGCCGCAGATAGCCGATGTAGACGTCCAGGGAGCGCGAGGCGGTGTCGAAGTCGTAGCCCCATATGCGCTCGTAGATCTGGGTGCGGGTGAGGACGACGCCGGGGTTGCGCAGCAGCAGCTCCAGTACGTCGAACTCGGTCTTGGTGAGGTCGAGCGGCAGGGCGCCGCGGTGGGCGCTCCGGGTCGCGGGGTCCAGGCTGAGGTCGCCGACGGACAGGGCCTCGGCGGCGCTGTCGGGCGGGGCGACGCGGCGCAGCAACGCCCGGATGCGGGCGAGGAGTTCCTCGGTGGCGAAGGGCTTGGCGAGGTAGTCGTCCGCCCCCGCGTCCAGACCGGCGACGCGGTCCCCGATCTGGTCGCGGGCGGTCAGGACGAGGACGGGAAGGCGGTCGCCGCGACGGCGCAGCATCCGGCACAGGGCCAGGCCGTCCAGGCCCGGCATGACCACGTCCACCACCGCCAGGTCGGGGCTCTCCTCCTCGATCAGGCTGAGCCCCCGCAGTCCGTCGGGGGCCAGCAGGACGCGGTAGCCCTCGAAGCGCAGCAGCTGGTCCAGGGTGCTGCGCACGCCCGGGTCGTCCTCGACGACCAGGACCGTGCGGGGATGCTCGAATGCCTCAGTCATGAGGTCATCTTCGCTGGTGGTGGGCGTGGTCATGGATGCGGGCCCGGTCAGTGGTCGACGGCGGCGACGGCGATCGGGGGCAGTCCGCTCAGGCAGGAGGTGTCGCCGGTGGCGCCGGTGCGCAGGAACCGGGTGGCGACGCCGGTCACGCAGCCGCTGCGCTCCAGCTCGGGCACGTGCCCGGTGTTGGCGACGGAGTGGAACCGGCTCCGCTCGAACTGCCGTGCCGCCAGGCGGCCGTTGGCGTCGGGCGTGTTGGCGTCGAGGTCGCCGGAGAGCACCAGGACCGGCACGTCCGGGAGGCGGGGGTGGAGCGGCTGGGGGCGGGCGGTGTCCGCGCGCGGCCAGCCGACGCAGAGGTCCCCGCCGTCGGACTGGGCCCGGGTGAAGCCCTCGGCGCTGAACGGCCCGTAGGCGCCGGGCGCGGTGCCCGCCAGGGCCTTGCGGTACTGCCGCCACCGCTCGGCGACGGAGGCGTCCCGCGACCAGGCCGTGCGGTAGTCGTTGCACACCACGGCCAGGAACGGCGCCTGGTCGGTGGCGTCCGCCGTGGCACCGTCCTCCTTGATCAGCTCGACCAGCGGCTTGGGGTCGTTCCGTACGAAGTGGCGCAGGGCGCGGGGCATGCGGCCGAGCAGGGTGCGCTCCCGCGGGGACGCGCCCACGCCGGAGCTGGCGGACTCGTACAGCAGGTTGCCGAGTTTGGCCTCGGTGAACGTCACGCGATGTCTGGTGCCGTCCGCGGTGATCCGTACGGTGAGCGGCTTGGCCCGCAGCCGGGCGGCCACGGTCTTGAGGTCCTTGACGGCCGTGGCGCCGTCGCAGGCCCGCTTCGGGTCGCGGTCGCAGATCCGGCGCAGGGCCAGGGGGACCGCTCGGGCGCTGGGCCGCACCAGGGGATCGAACGCCAGCGGGTAGGCGCCCGTCAGGAGCATGGAGCGCACCCGGTCGGGGTGGCGGCTCGCGTACACGGGCATCAAGTACGTGCCGTAGGAGGCGCCGTAGAGCGTGAGCCGGTCGACGCCGAGCCGGGCGCGGATGGCGTCGATGTCGTCGGCGGTGGCGGCCGTGGTGTACGCCCGCGCGCGCGGCCCGAGCGTCTTCGCGCACCGCACCACGGCGTCCCGCTGCTGTCGCCGCGTGCCGAACCGGTACTCCGTGGCCGTCACCCCGCAGGGCAGGCGCTCCGAGACGCCGGTGCCCCGGGGGTCGACCAGCAGCACGTCGTGGTCGCGGAGCAGGCCGCGCAGGCCGACGGCGTACCGCGGGGCCCGCTCGACGGCGACCTCGCCCGGTCCGCCGGGGTTGATGGCCACGGTGCCCTTGGCGGCGCCGGGGCCGCGGTGCCGGACGACCGCGTACCCCACGTTGATCGTGCCCAGTTCCAGCCTGCCGGTGACCAGTGGCCGCTTCGTGGCGCCGCAGTCGACGCGGTGGTCCGGCACGGTCGGGCACCACGCCGGGCGGTGCCCGACGGGTGCGGCCGCGGTGTTCGCCGCCCGGGGAGCCGCGGCGGCCGTCATGGGCGGCGCCGATGCCAGCAGCGTCACCATGCAGGCGGCCAGGCCCACGCGCCAGGCGGTGCTCACGTACGTCATGTGCACTCCTTGTGTCTCGCAGGTGCGGACATGACGGTGCCGCCCGCTCCGCACAGCGACGGCAGAGCGGCGGCAAAGGTGAGTAAGAAAGCGCGACTGACTGACAACGTGAGGCTGGCGAAAGCGCGATGGAGAGAGCGCGGTCGCCTAGCCCGCGCTGGCGAAGCGCTTGCGGTACTCGCTCGGTGTGGTGCCGAGGTGGCGGGCGAAGGCGCGGCGGAGCGTCTCGTCGCTGCCGAACCCGCTGTGCCGGGCCGCCGAGGTGGCGCTGTGCCCGTCGAGCAGGAGCTGCTGGGCCCGGTCGAGGCGTACGCGTTCGACCCAGCGGGCCGGTGTGGTGTCCAGTTCGCTCTGGAACAGGCGGGTCAGGTGCCGGGTGCTGACGGCGGCGGAGGCGGCCATGGCGGGCAGGCTGTGGTCGCCCGCCGGGTCGGCGAGGACGGCGTCGAGCAGGGAGCGGAGCGGGGCGCCGCGTGCGGGTGGCGTGGTGAGGGCCGTGGAGAACTGCGACTGGCCGCCGGGGCGTTGCAGGAACACCACCAGTTCGCGGGCGATGTGCCGGGCGCGCTCCGCGCCGTGGTCGCGCTCCACGAGGGCGAGGGTCAGGTCGATGCCCGCGCTGATGCCCGCCGACGTGACGTACCGCCCGTCGCTGACGTGGATCGCGTCCGGCTCCACGCGCACCCGTGGGTGGCGGCGGGCCAGAGCGGTGGTGTGCCGCCAGTGCGTGGTGGCGCGCCGCCCGTCGAGCAGGCCGAGCGCGGCGAGCACGAAGGCGCCGCTGCACACGGCGGCGACCCGGCCCGCGCGCCCGGCCAGGGCGGCGGCCGCGGTGAGGAGCGCGTCGTCGGGGTGGCCGTCGGCCAGTTCGTCCGCGCCCGCGACGACGAGCGTGTCGAGGTCGCCGACGTCGGCCGCCGCGAGCGTCCCGGCGAGGGCGAGGCCGGAGGCGGTGGTGACGGTGCCGCCGCCGGGCGAGGCCAGGACCTGCTCGTAGGGCAGGCCGAGGCGGCGCGCCTGCTGCAGCACCTCGGCGGGGCCGCTGACGTCGAGCAGGGTCACCCCGTCGAACACGAGGAAGACCACGCGATGCGTCATGTCTGAATCCGTGGGTTGTCCGGCAGAAAGGACATGGCTCCAGGGTACGCCCCCCCGGCGAGAGTGGAGGCACCGGAGACCGAGGGGTCCTACGGCGACAACAGACGACAAGAGTCGGCAACAGACGGCAAGAGACGGCGAGAGGCGACGAGAGGTGGACGTGATGAGCGAGGAGATCGCGGGAGTGCGGATCCCGGACAGCGCGCTGGCGCGGGAGGCGACCGAGCTGGTGCGGGAGGCCGCGTCGCCCCTGGTGTTCGACCACTCCCGGCGGGTGTTCCTGTTCGGGGCGCTGCGGGGCCGCGCGCAGGGCCTCGCCTTCGATCCGGAACTGCTCTATGTGGGCGCGATGTTCCACGACCTGGGCCTGACGGAGCGGTACGGCCGTACCGACCAGCGGTTCGAGATCGACGGGGCGGACGAGGCCCGCCGCTTCCTGTGCGCCCACGGCGTCGACGGCGAGGCGGCCGACCGGGTCTGGGCGGCCGTCGCCCTGCACACCACGCCGGAGATCCCCCTGCGGATGGCGCCCGAAGTGGCCCTGGTGACGCGGGGCGTGGAGCTCGACGTGCTGGGCGTCGGCTACCACGCCGTGTCCGACGAGGAGCGCGCCGCCGTGGTGGCGGCGCATCCGCGCCCCGGCTTCAAGAACGGGATCCTGGCCGCGTTCACCGACGGGATCAAGGACCGCCCCGGCACGACGTTCGGCAACGTCAAGGCGGACGTGCTGGCCCACTTCGTGCCCGGCTTCCACCGCGGCGACTTCGTCGAGGTCATCAAGGACTCGCCCTGGCCGGAGTGAGCGGGCCGGGGGCCGCCCGCCGACATCTGAAGCCGACCTGGGCGCGGCAGGCCGGGTGAGCCCGGCCTGCCTACGATCGCCCCATGGCCCTGTTCCTCGTCGACCGCACCACGCCACTGCTCCCCGAGGAGGCCTGGCGGCGGCTCACCGACTGGGAGCGGCACGGCCGGGTGATGCCGCTGACCCGCGTCACCGTCGGCCTCGCGGGAACGCCGACGGCCGGTGCGGGCGCGCGCTTCACGGCCCGCACCGGGGTGGGGCCGCTGGCGTTCGACGACCCGATGGAGGTCGTGGTGTGGCGGCCGCCGGCGGAGGGCCGGGCCGGGGTGTGCCGTCTGGTCAAGCACGGTACGGCCGTCACGGGCTGGGCCGAGATCGAGGTGGGCCCCGAGGGCAGTGGCGCGCGGGTGCTCTGGCGCGAGGAGCTGCGGGTGCGGTGGCTGCCGCGCCGCGCCGACCCGCTGGTGGCACGGCTCGGCCCGGTGGTGTTCGGACGGGCCGTGGACGCGCTCCTCGGCTCCGTCTGAAGGGGCCGGTCAGGGGGCGGGTCAGGGGGCGGGCTTCTCCCAGACCGAGACATGGCTGGTGCTCTCGTGGGTGAAGGGCGCCCGGGACCAGTCCTGCCAGCGGTAGCGCGGCGAAAGCCCGGCGAGGCGAGCCATCAGGTCGAGTTCGGCGGGCCACACGTATCGGAACGGAATGGACGAGTGCTCGGCCTTCCCGTCGGCGACCGTCACGTAGTGCGAGCTCATCGCCTGGGTGGCGGTGTCATAGGTGTCGAAGGCCCACTGCGTCGCACGGACGCGGAAGGGGACGGCGCTCTGGCCCGGCGGGAGCTTGCGCAGCGCGGGCACACCGACCTCGATGACGAAGCTGCCGCCGGGCCGCAGGTGTGCGGCGGCGTTGCGGAAGCAGTCGACCTGGGCATCCTGCGTCGTCAGGTTGTTGATGGTGTTGAAGACGAGGTAGACGACGTCGAAGGCGCCCGGCACCTCGGTCGTGGCGAAGTCGCCGATGGTCACGTCGAGGGCGTCCCCGCCGGGCTTGTCCCGCAGGCGGTCGGCCATGGCCCGCGACAGTTCGATGCCGTGGACGGGGACGCCGCGCGCGGCGAGCGGGAGCGCGACGCGGCCCGTGCCGATCCCGAACTCCAGGGCCCGCCCTTCGCCCGCGAGCCCGGCGAGCACGTCGACCACCGGGTCCACCGCTTCCGGGCGGAACATGTCCGCCTCGGACGCGTCGTAGGTGGCCGCGACGTCTTCTGGGAAATGTCCGTCGTCATGGGGCATCCGTGGACCGTAGTGCCCGTGGCGGCGGTGGCGCACGGGGTTTTCCGCCGTACGGGATGCGGATCGGGCGACACGCGGTGAACCTGGAGACAGGGGGTACGCCAAGGAGGCATCCCATGTCGGTGATGGACAAGCTCAAGCAGATGCTCAAGGGGCACGAGGACAAGGCAAGCCAGGGCATCGACAAGGCGGGCGACTTCGTCGACGAGAAGACCCAGGGCAAGTACAGCAGCCAGGTCGACACCGCCCAGGACAAGCTCAAGGAGCAGCTGGGCGGTGACCGGGAGCAGGGCGGCGGCCAGGGCAACCCCCCGCAGGCCTGAGCGGTCCACGGACGGCCCGGGCCGGTATCCGGCCCGGGCCCCGGCCGCCACGGGCGGCTTCCCCCGGGTGCGCGGCGTCAGTCGCCGCTCGTGCGCCCGTGTGCGGTCCGCGCCAGGCGCGGGCCCAGCCAGCGCTTGAACTGGCGCAGCACCTTGACCTGTCCGACCGCCTTGTCGAGGCCGTAGTACAGCTGCGGCGGAACGTACGGCAGCAGCGGCGAGTGGCGCTGGCCGAGCAGCGCGAACATGCGGTGCGGGGGCAGCTGGATGTAGCGGGGCAGGTTCTCGTACCACTGCGCGCTGTGGCGGGCCGCGCTCTGCGGCGACAGCAGGGCCGCGGCGCGCTCGCGCTGGTAGGCGGCGAGGGCGGACGGCAGCGCGCTGTGCCCGCGCAGGGCACCGGCCAGCGCGATGGCGTCCTCCAGGGCGAGGGTGGTGCCCGCCCCGATCGAGTAGTGCGTGGTGTGGGCGGCGTCGCCGATGAGGACGACGTTGTCGCGGTACCAGCGCTCGTTGGTGAGGGTCTGGAAGGTCAGCCACTGGGCGCGGCCATCGGCCGATGAGCGGCCGATGAGGGGGTGTCCGTCCAGGACGTGGGCGAACAGCTTGCCGAGCAGGACGAGTCCCTCGGCCTCGTCCGCCCGGTCCAGGCCGAGGCCGGTCCAGGTCTCGGGGGCGCATTCGACGACGCAGGTGCTGCGTTCGTCGCTGAACCGGTAGCCGTAGGCCCAGATCCAGCCGTGCTCGGTCTCCACGAAGGCGAAGGTGAAGGCGTCGAAGACCTTGCTGGTGCCGAGCCAGATGTACTGGTTGCGCCCGGCGGTGACCCGCGTCCCGAAGCGGTCGGCGTCCTGGGCGCGCAGCGCGCTGTGCAGTCCGTCGCCCGCCACGACCAGGTCGGCGTCGAGCGGCAGGTCGGCGGCGCCGATCTCGTGGCCGAACTCCAGGCGTACGCCGAGGGCGCGGGCGCGCGCGGACAGGAGCTCCAGGAGCCGGTGGCGGCCGATGCCGAAGCCCTCGTCGCCCCGGTGGCGCGCCGTCCTGTCGCCGACGTGGGCGACGCCGTCGCGCCAGCGCACGGACGCCTCCTCGACGGCGCGCGCCGACTCGGGGTCGTGGGTGTGGAGCTTGTCGAGGAGCCCGCGCCAGTAGGTGACGCCCCAGCCGTAGGTCGACCCCTCCGGGTTGCGTTCGTGGACGGTGATCTCGGTGGTGGGGTCCTGCCGCTTCAGCAGGATGGAGAGATACAGGCCGGCGGGCCCGCCTCCGACGCAGGCGACCTTCACGTACACCTCTGCAAGTTGCTCACGATGACCATGTGGCGACAGAGAGTAGCAGCGGGTGCCGGGTGGTCCGGGACGGCGGACCGGCCCGCCGCGCGGGGCGCGGCGGGCCGGTCGTGCTGCTCCGGGCGGGGTCAGGGCGTGCCGCAGTCCCCTCGCGGTGGCGGTGGTGTCGTGTCGCCGGAGTCCGCTTCGGCGGTGGTGAGGACCCTGACGTTGAGGGCGCACTCGATCTGTTTGACGGTGTGGAACACGATCACGTCGTTCGGGCGGGTGGGACCGCTGATGCGCTGCTGGCTGCCGACCAGCATGCCCACGAGCATGGCGCCGTGCACCTGGTGTCCGTCGATGACCGTGTCGATCGGTACGAACACCGGGGCGCCCGAGTCACCGCCACGGGCGAGTTGCACGCCTTCCCTGACCGCGCGGGCCAGGCCGCGGGTGCACCGCCGCGGCGCGGGTTTCGGCTCGCACTCCACGCCCTCCGTCAGCGAGCCCACGTCGATGTCGCAGACGAGCTTGGTGACCGCGCCGCTGACGCACACCTTCTGGCCGACCACCGGGGCATCGGCCTTGCCGAGGACGCGGCGGGCGGCGGGCAGGCTCGGTGTGCCGCCGTCCGTCCAGATGGTCGGGGCGTACGTCTGCGGGTTCGCGCGCGTGGTGCCGATCAGGCCGGTGTCCGCGCCGTCGTCGAAGAACGACCTGAGGAACGTGCCGTACCGCTGCTCGCCGGACTGTGCCCGCACGTCGATCCGGGCGTCCGAGCAGTGCCCGGCGGTGACCATCGCGCGTTTGCCGTCCTCCACGCGGCGTACGGCGAAGCCGGACGTGCAGGAGAACTCCGAGCCGCTGACCGTGGTGACGATCTCGGCGCCGCCCCGGTGCGGCTGGGGGTCATTGGCCCTGCTCGCCGGGGCGGCCTGGGCCGGCGTCGGGACCAGCGTCACGAGCAGGGCCGCCAGAGCGCTGGAGAGCATGCGTCGGCTCAGCATGGTGTTCACCCCTCCAGCTCGAATTCGATGCGGCCCAGCAGGCCCATGGTCAGTGCGAAGTAGTCGGCGTGCACCAGGCGGCGGGCCGCCGGTACGGGCGCGCCGTTGACGGTGACCGTCTCCGTGGCCGTGTCCTGGTCGGTGCGGTACAGCTCGTACTCCTGCACGAGGAGCCGGTACAGGGTCAGGTGCTGTCCGGCCGGGGGCGTGAGGCCCCCGGTCCAGGCGAAGGCGGTGCCCTCCGCGCGGCACACCAGCTCGGCGGGGCCACCGAGTTGCTTCCAGTCCATGTCGTCCTCCCCCAGGCTCGCGCGGCTCTGCAGGGTGACGACGACACGGCGGCTCGCGGCCACCGCGACCGCCCCGGTGCCGCTGATCTCGCCCAGTTCGTTGTACGTGGCCGGGCCGCTGAGGCGGACGGTGAGCTGCTCGCCCTCGCGGCGGCCGGTGATCTCGCGCGGCGGCAGGAGCTGTGCGAACTCCGCGCGCTCCACCTTCGACAGGTGCAGCGGGTCGATGGCGAACGGCTGGTAGCGGGCGAGGGCCAGGCGCACATAGGGGAAGTAGGCCGTGGCCGCGCCGGTGCCGAGGTCCACGTCGATGTCGACGTACCACAGGCGGCGTTCCTGGTCGTAGGACGGCGTGTAGGCCACCCCGTCGGCCAGCAGCGGCCGTGCGTCGGTCGACTCGGCGAGGGGCAGGCCGGTGAGGCGCTTGTCCGCGTTCGGGAAGTGGGCGGCCGCCGGGCTCGGCAGCGCGGTGGTGTCGGACCAGACGGGGTCGACGCCCCAGCGGGTGGCGAGGTTCTCGGGCAGGCTCGCGCCGGGGTCGAGGATCACGGCGAGCATCTCGTCGTCGCCGGAGGAGAACCACGGGCGGTTCAGATAGACGCGCTGCCCGGCGGCGCGGCGGCGGCGTGTGACCGCGCCCCGGGCGCGGTCGACGGTGCGTTCGTGGCGCAGGGTCGGCACCGCGTACGCCACGGCCGGTGGTTCGGGCCTGCGGGAGCTGGGCACGGGCAGCGGCGTGGTCGCCGGGCCGAGGCGGGTGACCTTGGCGCGGTCCTCGGTGAGGGTCGGGTGGAAGTACTCGCGGAAGCGGGTGACGGCGGTCGGTGTGTAGCGGACGTTGCGGTGCCGGGTGTCGCCGAACTCGTGGGTGCGGTGGGCCCGTTCATCGTCGTCGGCGTATTCCAGGGGGATGTCCTCCAGGTGGGTGTGGCCGTCGACGCGGGTGGGTGCGGGCTGGGTGACGTCGTCGAGCCATTCGCTCCAGCGGGCGTCCACCTCGACGTGCCCGGTGCTCTCGGAGTGCCCGGTGACGTGCAGGCCGATCTCGGCGGCGGTCTGCTCGGCCGTGCGTTCGGCGGTGAGTTCGCTCAGGGCCGGACGCCGCACGGGCTTCTCCACCGCGTGCACCAGGGTGATCTCCGTCCACGGCGTGAGCATCCAGTTCTCGCCGTCCGCGCTGGCCCGGGTGAGGAACTCCCGGTCCCGCTGGGGCAGGTCACGCCAGAACGTGGACGCGGTGAGCAGGCCCCACTGCTTGAGCAGGGGCAGCTTGTCCGGGTCCAGATAGCAGCTCAGGCGGACCGTGGCGATCTCGCCCTTGGGCAGGTACACCTCCAGGACACGCTCGATGAAGCCGTCCCACTGCGGCTCGCGCGTGCCCTCCTTGATGCGGATCTTGAACGGCTTGGCCTGCGGCCACGGCCCCGGGAAGGGGATCTTGCGGTTCTCGGTGTCGCCGGGCAGGCCGCGCAGCATGACGCCATCGGCGAGCGCGTCCGGCAGATAGGGCAGGAGCAGCTGGTGGCCGCTGTGCACCACGAACTCGCCCTGTTTCAGCCCGGCGCCGCGCCGGGGCAGCGGCAGCGGCGTCACCGGCGAGGTGTCGTGCACGTCGTGCTTGGCGACGTGGATGCTGCCTTCGAGGAGCAGGTCGTGCTCCAGGTGGGGCCACTCGGCCTCGCGGACCTTGGTGTCGAGGAAGGACCCGGACTCGCGCGACGCGATGGCGACGTACTCCTCGCGCAGCCGGTCGGGCTTGGTCGCGCCGAAGGCGGCGTCGAGCGTGCCGTGCTCCTCGGCCATCTGCAGCGCCGTCTTCGGCGGCACCACGTGGCGTTCCGCGATCGGCTTGTAGCGCCGGTCAAGGCGGTCGGCGCCGGAGCGCTCGCCGTGGTCGGGGACGTCCGAGCGCAGCAGCGCGTACTCGTCCGGGGAGATCTGCCGGTCCTCGTCGGTGACGGTGCTGCGGATGACGAGGCGTTCGGTGGACTCGCCCTCGTTGAACGGCAGCAGCGGGATGACCACGGGCTGCGGCACGGGCTCCCAGCGGCCGTAGGTGATCGCCTCGGAGCGGACGGCGTCGGGTGTGCTCGCCGTGTGCTCGAGGCTGTTGCCCGCGAGGTCGACGACCCGGGCGCGCATGCGGTACGTGCTGCCGTAGCGCAGGGCGGGCAGGGAGCCCGGCTCCGCGGTGAACCGGGTCTCCAGGGGCACGTCCGGGGAGACCGGCGGGGCGGGCGCCTCCACCTCGTTGTCCAGGCCGATGGTGCGGCCCGGGCGTGGCGCGGCGAGGCTCCAGCCGTGCCAGCCGAGGACGGCCTGGTGGCCGTAGAGCTCCGGGGCTCCCTTGGCCACGGCCGTCACCGCGCTGGCGCGCACCAGGCCTTCGTCCGGGCGGACCTGGATCGGGACGGGCTGCTGTCCGGGCCTGCGGATCGTGTAGCGGCCGCGGCGGCGCAGCAGGGACCGCCACTGCCGTACGGCGCCGGTGGCGGGGTCGGCGGTGCCGACGTCCACGCGGTAGCCGCGCACCAGGTCCTCGGCGGTGAAGGTGGCCACCTCGCCGTTGGTGCGGCGCAGCAGGTCGTCGCCGATGCGCCCGGCCAGGTGCCGGTCGCGGTCGGTGTGCATCAGGGTGATGCCGCCGCCGCGGGCGGCCGGGGTGCCGGTGCCGACGGTCTGGTAGGGCATTGAGTGCGGGCTCGACGGATACAGGTGCTCGATGGTGCGGGCGTAGTCGAGGTGCTTGAGCGCCGCGCCGTCGACGTCGAGTTCGGTCAGGTGCCAGGTGCCGGGGGCGCCCAGGTTCAGGAGCCGGCCGGTGAACAGGCCCGAGGTGCCGGTGGCCGCCTCGAAGACGCTGCCGCGTACGATGCGCAGCTTCGTCCAGGGCCGCCGGTTATCGGTGTTGAGGGTGGTCGAGCCGGGGACGCCGTTGTCGAAGCGCACCCGGACGCACGCCTGGTCGGGCACCGCCGCGGGCAGGGTGAACTTCAGGTCGACGACGAGGCCGAACCTGCGCTGGAGCTCGGGGTAGTCGCCGATGAGGCCGCAGGCCTCGTGGAAGTCGACGCGGTGCTCCTCCTCGGCCGCGGCGAGTTCGGCGGGCGTGGGGCGGCGCCGGTCGTAGAACAGCGCCGCTTCGGCCAGCGGCAGCATGCGTCTGCGGTCCTCGCGCGTGTACTGGGGGCCGTTGCGGTCCACGGAGCGGGGGGCGAGGTCCTCGGCCGCGGTGCGCGGGCCGCCGTTGGCGGGCGGGTCGAAGGCGTCCGACACCGCCTTGTACCCCGTGCTGATGTCCCTGCCCATGCCGAGGACCTGCGGGGAGACGATGTCGGGCAGCTCGTACAGGGCGGGGAGCTCCCAGCCGCGGTGGTCGGTGGGCGGCGGCTCGCACAGTCCGCGCTCCTGGCGGGCCCACTCGCCGCCGAGGCGGCTGCGCGTGGTGGCCACGGCGACGGCCTGGTACACGCCGGTGATCTCGTCGTGGACCATCTTGCCGGGGAAGGAGCGCAGGGTGCGCGGCGCCTGCGCGGCGAGCGCGGTCGCCGGGGGCGGCTCTTTGACGAGCGTGTCGCCGGTGAACAGGGCCTGCCAGAGGCCGAGGTCGGCGGCGGGGTAGCGGCCGGTCGGCGCGTGCTGCTTGACGTAGGTGCTGGCCGGTGTGCTGAACTCCAGCCAGAGGCCGGACAGCAGCGTGGCGAGGTGCTGGGGCCACGCGGTGAAGTACGCGGACTGGCTGAGCTCGGTGACGCCGGTGAGGGTCGGGCTGACGAGGACGGACACGCGCACGGTGTCGCCCTCGACGACGCCGTCGGGCAGGACGGTCCATCGGATGCTGTCCACCATGGTCAGCTCACCTCCGCGAAGGCCGTGCAGTAGTCGAGGACGGGGTCGACGCGGGCGCCCGTGACCGGGTCGGTGTACGGCGACATGAGGTCGGTGAACGACGGCGGGGTGAGTTCGGGGGGTGCGGCGGCGCCCGCGAACCCGGCGAGCTTGCCGCTGCCCGCGAACTTCTTCTCGCAGCGGATCGTCACCGACGTCTCGAAGAAGCCGATCTCGATGCTGATGGTGAGGCTGGCGCGGCCGACGGCGTAGCCGCCCTCGTAGCCGAGTTCCAGATACAGCTCGATGGAGGCGGAGACGATGCCGAGGACGTCGACCTCGCCGCGGGCGCGCAGATAGCCGACGAGTTTGATGCTCGGGTAGGTCTCCTCGGGCTTGTTCGGGCCGGGGGTCACCGTGACCAGTTCGAGCCGGAAGTAGACGCCCGCCATCACGGACAGGCTGCCGCTGGCCACGCCGAAGTTCATGGATACGGCGGCGCCGAACTCCAGGGCGGCGTCCAGGACGGCGATGTGCCGGGGGGTGAGGACGATGCCGAGGTAGCCGCCACCGCCGAGCATCGACACCGTGAGCCGGAAGGGCGCTTCGCGGCGGCAGAAGGAGAAGCCGGCCTGGAGCGGGGTGTTCCCGATGAACGGCACGGACAGCGACGCGTTCAGGGAGAGGTTCTCCAGGCTGAAGACGCCGACGGCCGCGTTGGGCAGCTGCATCGAGTAGGTGGCGCGGATGCCGGAGCTGTCCACGGTGAGCGCGGGCGGGTCGCTGAACCCGTCGAGGGGGATCAGGCGCCGCAGGGTCTGGATGAACTCCAGGTGCCCGATGAAGTCGACGCCGCCGAACTTCACCTCGATGTCGGGTTTCTTCCCGGCGCGCATGGTGAAGCGGATGCGGTCGAAGTTCAGGGCGAGCGCGGGGAAGCCGGGCACCAGGCGGAGCGTGAACTTGTCGAGGGTGCAGGTGACGTCGGCGGCCTGCGGCACGTCCGGGCGCAGCGAGCCGCGCAGGTCGGCGACCAGGGTCAGCTTGCCCTCGGGGTAGAAGAGGGCGTCGTCCTTGGGCGGGGGCTCCTCCTTGCCCGGTGTCCACGCCTTGATGTCGGGCTGCCACTGGAGCCGGGAGTTGACGACGTCGGGGAGTTTGGCGCCGAGCGCGGCCAGCTTGACGGCCTCCTTCAGGGCGAGGACCGTGCCCACGCCCTGCTCCCAGGTGGCGGCCTGTTCGGCGACGCGGGTGAGGAGCTGGCGCACTCCGGTCTCGACCGCGGCGGGCAGGTTGATCCGCAGCTCGCTGAGGGCGTCGGAGAAGTCCCGGAAGGCGTTGTCGACGTCCTCGATGGGGGTGGGGTCGGGGACCTGTTCCAGCTGGCTGGTGAGGTAGGCGACGAGGGTCTGCGCGAAGATCGTGGCCGCGTCGGTGACGCGGATGACGCGGTCGGCGATCTCGGGGAACTGTTCCTCGACTCCGGCGAGGAGGGCGCGCAGGCCGCGCAGGTCGCCGAGGAATCCGGTGACGGCGTCGACGGTCGCGGTGAGGAAGTTCGGCGCCTTGAGGTTGTCCAGGCCGACCTCTTTGAGGATCTCCGCGAGCGGGAACATCCCGAACAGCTGCGCGTCGGTGATCTGCTTGAAGTAGTCGGACGGGTTGAACCGGCCCTGGACGAGGTTGGCCCATTTGTCGATCGGGTCGGCGGTCGGGCCGGGTGGGGTGGGCGGGATCGCGGCGACCGGGCCGGTCAGCCGGGACAGGCCCGCGACGGAGAAGTTCGGCTGGGCGAGGGCTCCGGCGTTCTGGGCGCCGTCGCTGAAGGTCAGCGCGAACGGCTCGGCGAGCTCGATGAACAGCTCGCCCTTGTTGGCCGCGGCGAACGCGTCCCGCACATACGGCTCGGGGTAGAACACCGACCGCGCCAGGCCGCCGCCGAAGCCGGTGCCGAAGCGGCTGAGCGCGGGCACGACGGTGCGCGCCCAGCGCACGGTGGGCAGGAAGCGGGGCTGGTCGTCGGAGTTCAGGTCCAGGATGCTGTCGGTGGTCACGGCGCCCCAGATCAGCTGCCCGGTGCTGAGGGTGGTGTCGTCGGGCTTGCTGCTCGGCGCGTAGGCGACGCCCTGGCCGCGCACGTCCGCCACGACGCGCAGGACGTTGGGCTTGCCGAGGTCGGGGGGCGCCTTGCTCGGCGCGGCCTCCTGGGCCATGTAGGTCGTGATGAGCCGCTCCACGTCGGCTCTGACGTCGTGCACCTTCTTGCCGACGAAGGCCATCGGCGTACGGAACTCCACGATGCGGCCGTCGAGGTCGATCATGCTGACCCGGAACTGGAAGCAGGGCTTCTCCTCGGCGGTCGCCGGGAAGAAGACGAGCTTTTCGTTGGGTTCGGTGCCGGGGTCGGTGCCGGTCAGGATCGGCACGGGCTCTTGCAGATCGGGGGTGACGAGGGTGAGCAGGCGCACGCTGGTGAAGGGGAACAGGCGGCGCAGGCGCTTCTGGTCCGCGTTGTCCTCGGGGGCGCCGTAGCGGCGTACCGGCTCGCGCACCATGATGAAGTACCTCTGGTGCAGGTAGGCCGCGTGGTCGGGGCGATCGCGGTCGAACTTGCGCTCGGTGACCTTGACGAGGTCGGCGCGGTGCCCGAAGGGGAAGAGCCGCCCCTGGTACATCACGCGAACGTAGTGGTCGCGGCCCAGCGAGGCGCGGTGACGCCACTGGGTGACATCGAAGCCGGGGGGAATCCGGTCCCAGCGGCCCTGGGAGTCGAGCCAGCCGCCCAGGGTGGACAGCATGAGGTTGTCGCCGGTCAGCGGGGCGGGCTGGAAGCCGCCCGGGAGCTGGGTGTTGGACGTCAGATGGACCACCGACGAGCGGTCGTTGCGGTCCATCGCCATCCGGAACTCGTTGCCCCCGGCTGTCAGCGGTTTCGTGTCGGTGGGGGCGAAGCCCGCGTCGCGGGTCCAGATGGCGCGGGCGCCGGTGGCCGGAATGCGGGTGTGCCAGAGCTCGACGCGACCGCCCGGGGCACTCAGTTCGGTGGTGTGCGTCCAGCGCGCGGTGTGTGGCGGCGACAGGAGCAGTCGGTACGGCAGTTCGATGCCGGTCTTCGGGTTGTCGGGGTCCGCCAGGGGGTTCTCGGGGCGGGCTCCGGCCGCGGCGGCCTGGTCGGGGGCGGCGAGGAGTCCGGCCTCGACGGGGGCGTCCGGGCCGTGCCGGGCGGTGAGTTCCGCGGCCGAGCGGGCCAGGCGCAGTGCCTGGAACACGTCGAGGGGCTCGTCGGCCGCGGCGGCCAGGCGCGGTGCGCCGGGCGGGGCCGCTTGCTGGGCGGCGTCCACGACGCGCAGCGGCAGCGTGCGCATGGCGAGGAGCAGCGCGGTGTCGGTGTAGTCGATCCCCACCCCGGCGGGCACGGTGAACACCAGGACGCTGCGGCCGCCGACGCGGGAGGCCACCGGCGGTGGCTTGCGCGGCTCACTGCCTTGGGGTGCCGCGCCTTGTGGTGCGGCGTCGGGCGTCAGGTCGGGCAGCCCGGGGCTCAGCTCGAAGAAGGCCTGTTCGGCGACGTGCTGAGGGCCGAAGGTGACCACGAGGTAGGCGGGCTTGGCGGGGTCTTGGCGGACCAGCTGCCGGGGTCTGCCCAGCGGCTTGTCGAGCCGCAGGCCCAGGAAGCGGAAGTGGAGGTCGAGCAGGTCGGTCGCTCGGAGCAGCCGGTAGGGCTGAGGTGAGGGTGGCACGGACATGAGGTTCCCCCGTTGCCGGGTCCGAAGACCCCGTTAGGGCGGCATGGTGTGTCGCGACAGTGACGAGACGTGTGTCAGGGCGTCGGCGTGCGCGCCGACGAGCCTGTGGTGTCGTGAGGGTGCGCGGCGTGACGACGACGCCGGCACGAATGCGAACAGTGATGCGCCCTGGGATACGTGATCCATGGTTCTATCGCACGGCGAGGGGTACCGTCTCTGTCACTTTCGGCCGTTCTGCCACCCCTCGTCCGAGCGGCCCCGCCGCTTCAGGATCGCCTCCCGAGGACGTGTCCGCGCGGAGATCGGCGCAGCTCACCCCATCGGATGAGCGGGAACCGGCCGCCGTGGGGGCCCGGAGCGGGGTGGGGAAGCGGGCCGCCGCGTCCGGCGGAAACCCGCTCGCCGGGGCGCGCCCGGGCGTCCTACGCTCGGCGGCATGACCAAGCCTCTCGTCGCCCTGCTGAGCGGAGCCGGAATCTCCACGGACTCCGGCATCCCGGACTACCGCGGCCCGAACGGGCTGTGGCGGCGCGACCCGGAGGCGGAGAAGCTCGTCACGTACGACTACTACATGAACGACCCGGAGATCAGGCGCCGCTCGTGGCGGATGCGGCGCGAGAACCGGGCGCTGCACGCGCGCCCCAACGCGGCGCATCACGCGGTGGTGGGCCTGGAGCGCTCCGGGGTGCCGGTGCGGGTGATCACGCAGAACGTGGACGGGCTGCACCAGCTGGCCGGGATGCCGGAGCGCAAGGTGCTCGAACTGCACGGCTCGGCACGGACGGTGGTGTGCACGGAGTGCCGGGCGCGCGGGCCGATGGCGGAGGCCCTCGCCCGGGTCGAGGCGGGCGAGGCGGATCCGGCGTGCCGGGCGTGCGGCGGCGTCCTGAAGTCGGCGACGGTGATGTTCGGCGAACGCCTCGACCCGGAGGTGCTCGCCGAGGCGATGGCGATCACGAAGGCCTGCGACGTGTTCCTCGCGGTCGGTACGAGCCTGCAGGTGCAGCCCGCGGCGGGGCTCGCGGGCCTGGCCGCCGACTACGGCGCGCGGCTCGTCATCGTCAACGCGGAGCCCACCCCGTACGACGAGCGGGCCGACGAGGTGGTGCGCGAGCCGATCGGGACGGCACTGCCGGGGCTGCTGCGCGAACTGGCCGGATAGGGCCGCGCGGCGGGGACGTGAAGTGGCCCGGCCCGGCGAAGAGGTGCCTTCGCCGGGCCGGGCCGGGTGGTTACGCGGTGAGGGCGGTGACCGTGGGGGCGATCGTGCCGAACAGGTCGCCGATAGTGGTGAGGGCAGCCGTGTGCAGGGCTGCGGCGGGCAGCAACGTGCCGTCGGGGGCGGTCAGGGAGCGGGTGGCGGTGGCCTCGGCGACGACGGTGGGGCGGTAGCCGAGGTTGAAGGCGCCCTGGGCGGTGAAGGTGACGCACATGTGGGTCATGAAACCGGCGAGCACCAGGTCCTTGCCCGCGCCCAGGGCGCGCAGCCTCTCCTCGAGGTCGGTGCCGTGGAAGGAGTTGGGGACCTGCTTGACGACCACGGGTTCGCCGTCCGCGGGGGCGACTTCGGGGCTGATGGCGCCGATCTCGGCCCGGATGTCGTAGGGGGTGTTCTCGCCTCCGTCGTTGACGACGTGGATGACCGGGGTGCCCGCGGCGCGGGCGGCGGCCAGGAGCCGGGCCCCGGCCGCGAGGGCGGGTTCGGCGCCTTCGAGGGCCATGACGCCGGTGCGGTAGGTCTGCTGGTAGTCGATCAGGATGAGGGTGGCGTCGGCGAGCCGGGGCAGCTCGTTGTCGAGGCCGATCACGTCACGCAGGGTGGTGGAAGAGGTCATGGCGCAGCTCCTTATGGGCACAGTGGGGCGGTAGTGGGCAGGGTGGACGGCGGGCGCGGCGGTGGCCGGGCCCGGGTCGCGGAGAGTGAGGTTCAGCGGGTGGTGCGGAAGCGGCGGCGGTAGGCCGCCGGGCTGGTGCCGATCTGTTTGCGCAGCGCCCGGTGGAGGGTCTCCACCGAGCCGAGGCCGCAGGCCGCCGCGATGTCCTCCAGCGGCTGGTCCGTGCTCTCCAGGAGGCGGCGGGCCGCCTCGACCCGGGCCGCCTCAACGTAGGCGGCCGGGGTGGTGCCGGTCTCCTGCCGGAAGACCCGGGCGAAATGGCGGGCGCTCAGGCACATGCGCCCGGCGAGGGCCGCGGCGGACAGGTCGCCGTCCAGGTGGTCGGCGATGAACATCCGCAGCTCGTCGATGTCCCTGCGGGAGGCCGGGGGCCTGCTCAGCGGGACGGAGAACTGGCTCTGGCCGCCCTGGCGCTTGAGGTACATGACCAGTTGCCTGGCCACCGTCAGGGCGATCTCCTCGCCCAGGTCCTCGGCCACGAGGGCAAGGGCGAGGTCCATGCAGGCGCTGATCCCCGCCCCGGTCCACACCGTGCCGCAGCGCACGAAGATCGGGTCGGGGTCCACCGTCACCGCCGGGTGGTCCGCGGCCAGTTGGGCGGCCGTCGACCAGTGCGTGGTGGCCGTCTTGCCGTCGAGGAGACCGGCCGCGGCCAGCAGGTGCGCGCCCACGCACACCGACGCGACGCGCCGGGCCAGCGGTGCGGTGCGCTTCAGCCAGGCCACCACGTCCTCGTCGATCCGGGCGACCGGCCCGCCGGGGCGCAGGTCCACCGCGCCGGGCACGAGGAGCGTGTCCAGGACGCCGTCGACCTCGTCGAACGTCACGTCGGCGACGAGGCGCACGCCCGCCGAGGTGGTGACGGTGCCCGCTCGCGGCGCCGCGAGCCGCACGTCATAGCCCGCGCGGCCGCCGGTCTCCCGGTTGGCCAGCGCGAACACCTCGGCGGGGCCGGTCACGTCGAGGAGGTCGACGTCGGGGAAGACCGCGATCACGACGCGGCGGCTGCTGGGCATGGGTCCATCGTGGTGCCCGCCGCCCACGACCGCAATGACGGTGTTCTGTCACATCCGGACGCGGGGGCGACCGGCGCGGCGGGCCGCGCCG
This sequence comes from Streptomyces sp. NPDC043996, assembly GCF_056435225.1. Classification (NCBI taxonomy): domain Bacteria; kingdom Bacillati; phylum Actinomycetota; class Actinomycetes; order Kitasatosporales; family Streptomycetaceae; genus Streptomyces; species Streptomyces sp. NPDC043996. The sequence continues at coordinate 540,937 of NZ_JBWKEY010000004.1, forward strand.
GAGCCGTCCGGGTGCGTCGCTCAGCCCGCGCGCGGAGCGCGGCGGGCGGGCTCTGCCGTGAGCTCGGCCGCGGCGGCGTCGAGGATGGCGCCGAAGACATGGGCGACGACGGGCTTGCCGAACCGGCGGGTCACGGCGCCCCCGAAGGGGAGCCGGACCTGGAAGCTCGTCGTCCAGGCGACCTCGGTGCCCCCCTCGACCTCGGTGAAGACCATGCGGCCGAGCTCGTGCCGGGCCGGGGGGAAGCTGCGCTCGACGTCGTACTCGAAGTCGTACGGCGCGTTGTAGGAGGTGATCCGCTCGCGGAACCAGCCGATCAGCCAGGTGTGCAGCCGCACGGCCCCCACGCCGTACGGCGCGCCCTCGCCCGGCTTGGCCAGGCGCGCCTTGAGGACGAACGCGGAGCGTGTGTAGTGGGTGGTGGTCGCGCACCAGTCGAAGACGTCCTCGATCGGCGCCGCGATGACCCGTCGTACCGTCAGGGTTTCCATGTCCGGTCCTTCCTCCTGGCCGTCCGTGTGGCGTCGGCTCACCCTGTAGACCAGGCGGAACCGCACGGCGTGACAGTCGCGTTGGTGACGTGCGTCACAGCGAGGGGAGGAGTGACGGAGCCCCTGATTCAGCGGTCCCCGGCGCGTGCGGGTGACGGCATCACGCGTACGACGACCTCGGCTCGGTGTGCCGCCCACACCCGTACGCGCTTGGCCCGCCCCGGGGGCACGTGTTCCGCGCTGGCCCCGGCCCCGCGCCCGGAGACCTCCACGCGCCAGCCCGTGGTGCTCGGCGGCAGGGACAGCTCACTGGTGCCGGAGCGCCGGTCGGCCCGGTAGCGCAGGCGGTAGGTGCCGTCGGCCGCGTCGAAGGCGTCCTCGCGGACGGTCCCGGCGACCGCGGGGGCGTACGGGGTGGCGGTGCGCTCCTTGTTCGGGCGGAACCCTCCGTCGCCGTCGAGCGCGCAGTAGCCGCCGCCGTAGCACCACACGTAGCCCGCCCACCCAGAGGAGTAGCGGTTCAGCGAGGCGAGCGCGTCGTCGTAGAAGCGGCGCATGTGCGGCAGTTGGCTGTTGAGGGGGCCCCACTCCCCCACCACGACGGGCACCTGGTGTGCGCGCGGATAGGCGGTGACGGCGCGCTCGTAGCGTTCGATCCAGCCCGCCGCCGGGTCGTAGTCGGCGCCCGCCTCCATGGCGGTGTTGTAGAAGTGCGGGGCGTACACGATCCGTTCGTCGTCGATCCGGCCGAGTCCGGTGGGCACGCCCTCGCCGACGATCGGGGTCGGCTCGACGAACAGCCAGCTCCTTCGGTCCTCCGCGCGGATCGCCTTGGCCAGGCGCCGGTACATGGGGGTGATCTGGGTGGCCTCGATGCGCCGGGCGGCGGCCGCCAGGTCCTCGCCCGCGCGCAGCTCCCCCATCGGCTCGTTGATCAGGTCGTAGCCGAGCAGGGCGGGGTGGGTGCCGAAGCGGTCGGCGAGCAGGCGCCAGGCGCGGGCCTGGGCGGTGCGCAGATCGGGGTCTTCGTAGAGGTGGGTGAAGGCGCGCTGGACGGCGGGTTCGAAGTACTCGGCGAACCAGTCGTCGGGGTGCGGGGTGAACGGCAGGCCGTCGGTCCGCGTCGCCCAGGCGGGGATGCCCCGATGGCCGAAGGCGGGGCCGAACACGTCCTGGTGGGCGTCGAGGACGACCTGGATCCGGTGGCGGTGCGCCCAGTCGAGGACGCGCTCGATTCGGCGCAGGTAGCGCCCGCTGTAGTGGCCGCGCCGGGGCTCCAGGTCGTCCCAGAAGACCAGCAGGCGGGCGGAGTTGAAGCCGTGCGCGCGCAGGTCCCTGAAGTGGCGTTCCGTGATCGCGCTGAGCGCGTCGGGGCCGTGGTGGGTCTTGTCCTCCACGTTCCAGCCGCGCAGGGTGAGCACGCGGCCGCGATGGTCGGTGAGGCGGGGCACGCCGGAGTCGGCCCGGCGCGGGGCCGTGGAGTCGGCGGCGCTCGCGCCGGTGCCGCGGGCCGGGCCGCCGGGCCGGTCGCCGGGCCGGTCATCGGCCGTGGCGGTCAGCGCCCCGGCCAGCAGCGCCGCGGCGGTGAGCACGGCAAGGGCCAGGCGGCGCGGGGCCATCGGGGACCTCCAAGCTTCGACGGGGCGCCTTGGACACGACCGGCGCGTGCCCGCCATCCAAGAGGATGGCTGACGAACCATCAAGATGTGGGAGGCGATCAGCTGTTGGCTCCGGGCGCGCATGACCCGGCAGGTGTCTCCGCTGGCTGTGGGCCGCGCCCCACAGCCAGCGACCCACGACCCACGGCCCGCCCGCCCACAGTCCGCCGCCTCAGGCCCCTTGCCCCCGCAGGACGCGGACGGCCCGGTCGAAGGCCGAGTCCCTGTTCTTGGCGAACTCCTCCTTGGTGAAGACCGGTTCGCTCAGGTGGGGCGGGATGCCGGGGCCGTCGAAAGTGTGTCCCGTACGGGTGAGGAACTCCTCGTTCGGGAGCCAGACGCGCATGCCGCCCGGCAGCGCGCGGTCCAGGACGTCCGAGAAGACGCCCTGCGTGGCCTGGCCGATCCGCACCGTCTTCGCGGGCCGGTCGATCAGGGCCTGGGTGAAGGTCTCCCCGGCGCTCACGGTGGAGCCGCCAGTGAGCACGGCGATCGGGCCGGTGTAGCGGGGCGCGTCGGCGGGGCGGACGCGGATCGGTTCGGGGCGGGTGTGCCGGGTCGGGTCGGCCGGGTCGTTGCGGGCGCGCTTGGCGTAGGCGACGTAGGGGCGGTCGGTGAGGCGGCCCGCGAGGCGGATCCCGAGGGCGTCGGAGCCGCCGCCGTTGATCCGCAGGTCGATGACCAGGCCCTTCAGACGCCGGGTGCGGTCCTTGGTGAAGACGGCGTCCAGCGCCCGGTCGAGTGCGGCCCGGTGAGCCGCGAACGGGGCGTCGCCCGGCGCGTACCCGGCGAACCCGGAGATCCGCAGATAGCCCTGGCCGCCGGGCAGGTCGGCGTAGGTGATCCGGCCCTGGGCGAAGTCCTCGCGGTAGGTGGCGTCCTTCAGGTCGCGCCGTTCGACGAACTTCTTCACCTTGGCGTCCAGCGCCTTCGAGGGCGCCACGGTGCCCGGCCGCACCTGGGTCTGGACGCGGTCACCGTCGAAGACCGCGACATGGGCGTCGTACAGCGGCCTGACCATCTTGCCGAAGATGCCGAACAACTCCTCGCGCGTGGTGTGCGCGTCGACCCGGGGGCGGTACCGGTCCCGTACGGCGTGCCAGTCGATGCCCTTGGCGGCGAAGAAGGGGTAGTTCTCCTCGAAGGACCGCCAGAAGACATCGAAGGCGGCCCGGGGACCCTTGGGCACCGGGCGGGCGCAGTCGCGCGGCAGCTTCGCCACGCGCCGCAGGCCCCGGTGGCCGACGGAGCTGTCGGCGCTCAGGGTCGCGCGGGTCGCCCCGTCGCCGTCCCGCCGGGTCCGTACGGTCAGGACGGTGCCGTCCGGCGTGGTGTAGCGCCCGGGCCCTGTCCTGCGCGCGGTGTCGCCCTTGAGGCAGCTCACGGCCGTGGTCTGGTACTCCTGGAGCGTTCCGCCCCGCAAGGAGAGGACGGTGCCGTAGCCGTCCATGCGCCACAGGCCGTCCACGGGCGGCCCGCCGTCCGGCTGCTGCTGGGCGACGGCGCCCGGCGCGGCCCCCGCGGCGAGGGCCAGAGCGACGGCGGTTGCGGTGGCGATACGCACGGTAGGTGCCTCCCGGTCAGTGATGTGATCCGTACCTCACCACGGTCGTGGCGGCGCGGGGTCCCGCACCATCCGGCTGGCCGGTGGGGCGGGCGGGGGACAACCCCCGCAACGCGGCCCGACCAGCGGAGTCGGGCCCGCTCCCGGCGACCGGGGAGATCGCGGAGGGGCGCCCGGACGGACACGAGCCGGGCGCTCCCGCCCGACGTGAGCCAGGTCTCAAACTCCTCTGCGCGGTTTCTGTTATCCCCTCGCGCCCCGCAGGATCTCCGAGGCAGTGGGCGTACACAGCACCACGCAGCAACCAGGACAGGAGATGTGTCGTGCAGCACGATCAGTGGGAGCCGCAGCAGGGTGACGGCGCCGGGCTGACCTCTCTCGTCGTCGCGGGGCGCGCCGGTGACCCACGGGCGCAGGACCAGCTGGTCGCGGCCTTCCTGCCCCTCGTCTACAACATCGCGGGCCGCGCCCTGCGCGGGCACGCCGACGTCGACGACCTGGTCCAGGACGTCATGATGCGCATGCTCAGGGGCCTCCCGGGGCTGCGCGAACCGGCCTCCTTCCGGTCCTGGCTGGTCGCCATCACCATGAACGAGACCCGCCGCCACCAGCGGCCCTCGCCCGTCGACAGCGGACTCCAGGAGGCGTACGACGTCCCTGACCCCGGCGGCGACTTCACGGACGTGACCATCCTCAGGCTCGGCCTGTCCGGCGAGCGCAGGGAGGTCGCGCAGGCCACCCGCTGGATGGACGACGACTACCGCGAGGTGCTCGCGCTGTGGTGGCTGGAGGCCGCGGGGGAGCTGTCGCGCGGCGAGGTCGCCGCGGCCCTGGAACTCACCCAGGAGCACACCGCCGTCCGCGTGCAGCGCATGAAGGCACAGCTGGAGGCGGCGCGCCTGGTGGTACGGGCCCTCGCGGCCGAGCCGCGCTGCCCCCTGCTCGCGGACGCCGTGGCGCCCTGGGACGGCCATCCGTCCCCGCTGTGGCGCAAGCGCCTGGTCCGGCACACGCGTGACTGCGCCGTGTGCGCGGGGCTCGGTGCGCGCCTCACGCCCGCCGAGGGGCTCCTCGCCGGTCTGGCGCTGGTGCCGCCGCTGCTGGTCGCGGGGTCGGGGCGGCTGTCCGGCGGCGGAGCGTCCCTGTCCCCGACGGCACACGCGGCGCAGCCCGGGCTCCCCCTCAAGGCACCCCAGGGCCACGACCCGGCGGCCGTGGGCGCCGATGCGGTGACGGCCATCTCCCCGAGCGGCGCCCCGGGCTCCAGGGCGCGGCTGCGGCAGGACCGGCGCGGCGTACGGCGGCGGCGTCAGGTGATCGGCGCGGGCGCCGGCATCGCGGCGATCGCCACGCTGGCCGGGGTCATGCAACTCGTCGACGACTCCCCGGACTCCTCCGACAAGGGCACGTCGGTGGCGCTGGGCGCGGAGGAGACCACCGCGGCGCCGACGCGGACGCACGGCCCGAGCCCCTCGGCGTCCCGCTCCCCGTCCCCGAAGAAGACCGCGAAGACCCCGAAGAAGTCCGCGAAGCCCTCGCCGTCCGCGAGCCCCACGCGCGCCGGCCGCGACAAGAAGCCGGTCAAGCCCGCGCGGCCCACCGCGCCCAAGACCCCCACGCCGCCGCGCACGACCGCCGCGTCCGTGCCGCGCCCGGCGTCGGGTTCGCGGGCCCAGCAGGTCCTCAGCCTGGTGAACACCGAGCGCGCCAAGGCCGGTTGCCGCCCGCTGACGAACAGCAGCGCGCTCGCCACGGCCGCCCAGCGGCACTCGGCGGACATGCGCTCGCGCGACTACTTCGACCACACCTCGCCGGACGGCACCGACCCCGGCCAGCGCATCACCGCGGCGGGTTACAAGTGGAGCACCTACGGCGAGAACATAGCCCGGGGCCAGCAGACCGCCGCCTCGGTGATGGACTCCTGGATGAACAGCGAGGGCCACCGCGCCAACATCCTCAACTGCTCGTTCCGCGAACTCGGCGTGGGCATCCAGGACGGCGACGGCGGCCCCTGGTGGACACAGAACTTCGGGGCGCGCGGCTGACGTCGGGGCCACCCCGCTCCCTTCCGGGCCACCTGGCTCCCTTCCGAGCCACCCGGCTCCCTTCCGGGCCGCCCAGATCCCTTCCCGGCAGCGCGGCCGCGTTCCAGACGGCGCGGCCGCGCTCCGGCGCACACCCGGCCCAGCGGCCCGCGTGCGGCCCCGTCCGGTCAACTCGCGCCCCACCAGGCGAATCCGTCCCAAAAGCCTGTTGACTCCCCAAAGGTATCCGGCGGAGGGTACCGCTGACCGGCTTGTCATGTTCTTGTCCACCCTTTCCGGCAAGAGGTGAGCCTTGTTCCTCCGTCGTCCACGCACCGGCCGCGCCAGAGCGCGCGGCGCCCGAGCCCGCCGCCTCGGCCTCGCCGCGGCGCTCCTGGGCCTGTTCGTCCCCGCCCTCGCCACCAGCCCCGCACAGGCCGACCCCGAACCCGCGGCCCGTCCTCCCCTCTCCCAGCCCATCGACCCGCAGCGCTGGCAGAACCCCGACGACATGACCTGGGCCGACCACCGGTCCGTCCCCGGCACCGACTGGGCCAACCCGGACCTGAAGCCCACCAAGCGCACCTTCAAGGGCGCCCTGGTGCTCCTCGACTACCCCGACGAGGAGTTCACGGTCAGTAAACCGGCGGGTTCCAGCCTCTTCGGGAACCCGCAGCCGAGCGCCAGCGGCATCCCGCGTGCGCACGTGCCCGCGTTCTACCGCGACTTGCTGAACAAACCGGGCGCACTGAACCGCGGCCACACCATCAACGAGTACTGGATGGAGGACTCCGGCGGCCGCATCGGCGTCGACCTGACCTCCTTCGGCGTGTACCGCATGCCGTACAAGTCCTTCCAGTACGGCATCGAGCCCCAGATGAACCCGGGGGCCTGTCCGCGCGGCAGCTCCTGCGGCAAGGACATCCGCGCCGACGGCAAGGCCGCGTGGACCGCCGACGTGGGCGGCGGCGAGACCGCCAAGTACGACTTCGTCTTCTTCCTCACCGCCGGGCAGGACGAGTCGTCCGTGTGGCAGGAGTTCGGGCAGATGAAGTTCGCCTCGCCCGGGGCCGTGCCCGGGGCGTGGGGCCCGCCCGCGCCCATCGCCACCGGCGACAACTCCGCGAGCACCCGCTATGTGCCGTGGACGTCCTGGGCGGCCGCGGCCCGCATCTGGCCCAACGCGACGTCGGGTTCGTCCACGCAGGCCGAGAGCTCCGGGATGGGCGTGTACGCGCACGAGCTCAGCCACATCCTCGGCATCGGCGACAACTACAACAACCCGTACGGCAAGCCGTTGCGCCGCGCCTACACGGGCATCTGGAGCATGCTCTCGCGCGGCTCCTTCAACGGTCCCGGCGGTCCGCACACCCGCTGGCAGATCCCGGCCACCAACGGCGGCTCGATGGGCTCCCAGCACATCCTGCGCGACAAGCTCAAGCTCGGCATCGTCGACGAGAAGAACGTGCTGCGCCTTGACCGCGACGCGCTCAAGGGTTCCGGCACGGTGGTGGCCCGCGTGACCGCGCGCTCCGCGCCGCCCGGGGACAAGGGACTCAGCGGCGTGAACATCTCCATGAGCCGCGACCTGTCGCCGTCCTGCGACACGAACACCAACCCGCTGTGCGACGGCGGCGGTTACCACAACTACACCGTCGAGGTCGTCGACCGCATGGGCATGGACTCCTTCACACCGGACAACGGCGTACTGCTGTCCAAGACGAAGAACGAGGACCGGGCCCCGTTCGCGTGGGTGATCGACTCCCACCCCGAGGACATCGACATGGTCGACTTCAAGCGCCCCGACGGCACCCTCCAGAAGATCACCATGGGCGACTACCGGCAGCTCAGCGACGCGCTGCTGCACGCGGGCGCCGACTCCGGCAGCAGTTACGAGTACGTGGACGAGGCCAACAGGCTGCACTTCTACGTCCTTGACCTGCAACGCGGCCCGGACGGCGTGCTGTCGTACACCATCGCCGTCAAGTCGCTCGACGGCGCGGGCCCGCAGCGCCGGGGCGTCGCGCTCGACCGCGGGTACGCCAAGGGCAGCCCCGAGCGGCGGGCGGTGTGCTCCTTCGACCTCGCCAACACCGGGCGCGCGCCGAAGGCGGACTCCGGGCATCCGGAGGACGTGAGCCGCTATCTGAAGTCCGACGTGTACCGGCTTTCCGCCAAGGCGTCGGGCCGCGGCTGGTCCGCCTGGCTGCCCAACCGCCTCGCCACCGCGCGCTCCGGCGGTTCGGTGGAGATCGACGTCGCGGTGAGCGCGGCGCGGGACGCCGACCGGCACGGCCGGGTGGTGCTCAGCGCCCGCTCCGAGAGCGATCCGGCCAAGGCCGCGACCGCCGTCTGCAAGCTGAAGAAGCGCGGCCACCACTAGGAGGTCACCGCCAGGAGGCGCCTACTAGAGGGGTCACCACGAGGCGGCCGCCGCACCGGAGTCGCGTCCGGTGCGGCGGCCGCCCGCGGTCGGGCGCCCGCGGCCGGGCGCCCGCGGCCGGGTGCCCGCGTCAGTTCAGCGGTGCCTTCGGCGGCGTACCGTAGAAGGTGATGCGCGGCCAACCGCGCTTGGCGGCGACCTCGTTGAGGGCCTCCGCGATCTCCGCGGGAGAGACGTCGTACTGGGCGGGGCTCTCATCCGTCCGGACGCTGAAGGTCATCGAAAGCTCGGAATAGCCGTTGCTGTGCTGCGCACGCCCGCTGAACTCGGTCCCCGGCGTGAACGCCACCGCGGCCGCCGTCCTCTCGGCGGACTCCGCCGCCTTCGCCCCCTTGTCGTCCGCCGCCTGCGCCGAACCGGCCGAGGCGAGCACCGCGCCCGCCGCGGCCGAACCCGAGTAGCCAAGGACCGACCGTCTGGAAACTCCGGACATGTTTCCCCTCCTGAATGAAACGGCCCCTCCCCTGGAGGCCTGCGGTGATCATAAGGAACGGGAGGGGCTTCTGGGGCGGAACAAGATCGTCCATATCGGCGCGGCACACAGGACGCGCACACGCGCACGGCCGCCGCCACGGCGACGCGAACGGCCGACCTCATACGTTGACAGGTACATCACAGACTTCTAGCGTGCCCCACCCAACAGGAAACCTTCCTGACCGCCAGGGTCATCGTTTCCCCCGCTCTCCTCCCCCCACTCTCCCTGGAGGACCCCGTGTTACCCATCCGACGTGTCCCGTCCCGGACGTCCGGCGCGCTGGTGGCCGCGGCCACCGCCGCCGCGCTCTGCGCGGCGCTGCCCGCCGCCGACGCGGCCGCGGAACCCCCGCCGGGCACCCCCGACCCCGGCACCACCACGACCCTCGCCAGCGGCCTTGACGTCCCCTGGGGCCTGGCGTTCCTGCCGGACGGCGCCGCCGTCTTCACCGAGCGCAACACCTTCAACGTCTACCGGCTGACCAAGACGGGCCAGAAGACGCTCCTGGGCAAGGTGCCCTTCTCCCAGACCACGGGGCTCGAAGGCGGCCTGATGGGCCTGGAGATCTCGCCGACCTTCGCGAGCGACCACTACCTGTACTTCCTGCACACCTCCACCGACGGCAACCGCATCGCCCGCATGACGCTGGAGAACAACACCCTCAGCGGCTACACCGTGCTCCTGCGGGGCATGTCCAAGAACCGCGCCCACAACGGCGGCCGTCTGCGCTTCGGCCCCGACGGCAAGCTGTACGCGGGCATGGGCGACGCCCAGAACGGCGCGCTGGCGCAGAACAGGAACTCCCTCAACGGCAAGATCCTGCGCATCAACCCCGACGGCTCCATCCCCGCGGACAACCCCTTCGGCAATGCCGTCTGGTCACTGGGCCACCGCAACCCCCAGGGCCTGGACTTCGACTCCAAAGGCCGCCTGTGGCAAGCCGAATTCGGCAACAACGTGATGGACGAGGTCAACCTCGTGCAGAAGGGCGGCAACTACGGCTGGCCCAACTGCGAAGGCACCAGCGGCAGTTGTTCCGGCTACACCGCCCCGAAGAAGACCTGGCCGGTGGCCTCCGGCTCACCCAGCGGCCTGACCATCATCAACGACCACGTGTTCGTGGCCACCACCCGCGGGCAGCGGGTGTACCGGATGCGCATCGACGCCAACTCCGGCCTGGTCGAGGACAGGACGTACTTCCAGGGCACGTACAACCGGCTGCGCACCGTCGAGGTCGACGCCGACGGCGACATCTGGCTCACCACGTCGATCGACCGGGACGGCGCGCCGGGCAACGACCGGATCGTGCTGATCGACGTCGTGTACGGGGGCGGCGCCGGGCGCGAATGAGTCCTGCAAAAAAGAGTGAGCGGCGCGGCGGCGCCGCTCACTCTTTTTTGCAGGTCAGAACGGGTCCGGCACAGTCGATGGATCAGTTCGGTGGGAGCGCGGGCACCCGGGGTGCGACGCGTGGGCGCCTCGTGGGCGTGGATCGCGAACGCCGTGTGCGAGTTCATTCACCTGAACACCATTCAGGAACAAGGGCTTCGCGAGCGTAGAGCGGTCCGGTATTCGCCGCAATGCCCGGTGCATCGATCCGCTGCTCTGACCCTGGGTCAGTAGTGAAAACTCCGCGATGGATTGACAGGTACACAGTGCCCGCCTAGCGTCCTCCCCCACTCGACAGGAAGGCTTCCTAACTGTCGAGTCGTCAGATCCGGTGCGCACCCCCCATCGCCCAGGCTCCCCCCACCCCCCTGGAGGACACCGTGTCATCCCACCGACCGCGCCCCTCACGGGCGTTCGGCGCGCTGGTCGCATCGGCCACCGTCGCGGCGCTCTGCGTGGCGCTGCCCGCGGCCGACGCCGCCGCCCTTCCCCGGGCCGCCACCTACGAGGCGGAGACGGCCACGATCGCGCGGGGCAAGGTCGACTCCAACCACGCGGGCCACACCGGCACCGGCTTCGTCAACTTCGACGCGGTCGTGGGCGCGTACGTCGAGTTCACCGCCGATGCCGAGCGGCCCGGCCCCGCCAAGCTCGCCTTCCGCTACGCCAACGGCACGTCCGCGAACCGTCCCCTTGACGTCACCGTCAATGGCGCCGCGGCCGCGGACGACGTCGCCTTCCCCGGCACCGGCGCCTGGACCACCTGGAAGACGGCCACCGTCACCGCCACGCTGGCCTCCGGCAGCAACAAGATCCGCGTCACGACGTCCGGCCCCGAAGGGCCCAACCTGGACCACCTCACCGTCACCTCCGACGGCCCCGCCGACACCGAGCGGCCCACCCCGCCCGCGAACCTGCGCGGCGACGGCGCGCCGACCGCCACCACCGTGCCCCTCGCCTGGACCGCCGCCACCGACAACGTCAAGGTCACCGGCTACGACGTCTACCAGCACGGCCAGCTCGTCAAGCAGGTCGACGGCGCGACCCTGGCCACGACGGTCACCGGCCTGACGCCCGGAACCGCCTACGACTGGACCGTCTTCGCCCGGGACGCGGCGTCCAACGTGTCCGAGGCCAGCAACGCCGTCACCATCGCGACGCTGCCCGCGCCGCCGGACGACGAGGCGCCCAGCGTCCCGCAGGACCTGCGCTCCACGGGCAAGACCGCGACCAGCGTCGACCTGGCCTGGGCGCCGTCGACGGACAACGTGGGGGTCACCGGGTACGAGATCCAGCGGGACGGCGCCGCGGCCGGCACCGCCGAGGGCGCCGCCACGACCATCGCGGGCCTGACGGCGAACACCACGTACACGTTCAAGGTCCGCGCGTTCGACGCCAAGGGCAACAAGTCCGCGTACGGCACGGAGATCAGCGTCACCACCGCGGGCACCCAGCCGGGCGGCACGCCCGACCCCGGCACCGTCAAGACGCTCGCCAGCGGCGTGGACGTGGGCTGGGGCCTGGCGTTCCTGCCGGACGGCGCCGCCGTCTTCACCGAGCGCAACACCTTCAACGTCTACCGGCTGACCAAGACGGGCCAGAAGACGCTCCTGGGCAAGGTCCCCCACTCCCAGACCACCGGCGGCGAAGGCGGCCTCATGGGCGTGGAGGTCTCACCGGCCTTCGCGAGCGACCACTACGTGTACGTCCTGCACACCTCCAGCGACGGCAACCGCATCGCCCGCATGACCCTGGAGAACAACACCCTCAGCGGCTACAAGGTGCTGCTCGACGGCATGTCCAAGAGCCGCTTCCACAACGGCGGCCGACTGCGCTTCGGCCCCGACGGCAAGCTGTACGCGGGCATGGGCGACGCCCAGAACGGCTCCAAGGCACAGGACAAGAACTCCCTCAACGGCAAGATCCTGCGCATCAACCCCGACGGCACCATCCCCGCGGACAACCCCTTCGGCAACGCCGTCTGGTCGCTGGGCCACCGCAACCCCCAGGGCCTGGACTTCGACTCCAAGGGCCGCCTGTGGCAAGCCGAATTCGGCAACAGCAGCATGGACGAGGTCAATCTGATCCAGAAGGGCGGCAACTACGGCTGGCCCAACTGCGAGGGCACCAGCGGCAGTTGTTCCGGTTACACCGCCCCGAAGAAGACCTGGCCGGTGGCCTCCGGCTCACCCAGCGGCCTGACGATCGCCAACGACCACGTGTTCGTGGCCACGACCAAGGGCGAGCGGGTGTACCGCCTCCGCATCGACTCCGGCTCCAGCCTCGTCGAGCAGAAGACGTACTTCCAGGGGACGTACGACCGGCTGCGCACCGTGGAGACCGACGCCGAGGGCGACATCTGGCTGACCACGTCCACCGACAAGGACGGCACGGCGGGCAACGACCGGGTCCTGCTCATCGACATCGTGTACGCGGGCGGCCCGCAGCCCGGCGCGTTCGAGCTGACCAGCGGCGCCTTCGCCGACAACGCCAAGATCCCGGCCAAGTACACCTGTGCCGGGGACGGTTCGGCGGGCCAGGACACCTCGCCGCCCCTGGCGTGGGGCGCGGGCACGACCGGCGCCAAGGGCTACGCGGTCGTCTTCGCCGACGTCGCGGGCGGCGGCAACAAGCTCCACTGGGCCATCTGGAACGTCCCCGCGACCGGCACCTCGCTCCCCGAGGGCCTCGGATCGGGCTTCGACGTGCCCGGCCAGGGCGGCGCCCAGCAGAAGGCGATGGGCGGCGGCGCCGACGCGCGGAAGTACTTCGGCCCCTGCCCGGGCGGCTCCTCCCACCCATACACCTTCACGCTGTACGCCCTCGACACCGCGAAGGTGCCCGGTCTGACCTCGGGTTCGTCGATGGCCCAGATCGAGACGGCCGTCAAGAACGCGAGCACGGCGTCGGTGAAGCTGCGGGGGACGTCCGACGCCCGTGCGTGATCCGGCACCGGTGCGGGGGCGGGCTCCGCTCGCCCGCCCCCGCGCCTCCGTCGCGCCTTCGACGGCGCGGCAGCGGGCTACTTGCCCATCGGCGAGACCGCGATGCAGCCCGTCACGACGCTGTCCCCGGAGGCCTCCTTGAGGACGTCGCCCTTGTAGATCACCTTGCAGGTGAGGTCGGAGTTCACCGGGTCGGAGGAGACCGGGACGACGGTGGGCGGCATGATCCCGCGCAGCGTCACCGTCTTCTTCCACGGCAGCTGGGGCTTGGACTCCTTCTGGAGCTTCGGGTTGGCCGCGGAGCCCTCACCGGCGGCGAACTGGATCTCCTCGACGCTCTTGCCGGAGACCTCGTAGGTCACCTCGTACGTCTCGTTGACGGCCTTGTCGACCGCGTCGACCGCCTTCTTCTCAGCCTCGGAGCAGGCGCCGAGGGTCAGGGCGAGACCGGTGGCGGCGAGGGCGCACACGGCAGTACGGATCCTTCTGTTCATGCCCGAAGAAAACAGTAAAGCGCACGCAAAGTCAATCTGCGGCGGGGTGAAACTCGCAGCTCAACAGCGTGCCAGCGGACGGCTTCCGGGCAGGCCCCGGCCCGGGCCCGCTAGCGCCGCGGCGCCGGGAACGCGACCGGGCCGCGCAGGCCCGCGCGGTTGACCGCGCGGACGCCGAAGAAGACGTTGTCCTTGGAGAGGTCGACGGTGTGGCGGGTGGCGTCGCCCACGGCGACGGCGTGGGTCCACTCCGGCGATGTCGTCTCACGCCACACCACCTCATAGCCCGCCAGGTCCGGTTCGGTGCCCCGCTCCCAGACCAGTTCCGTGGCGTTGGTCAGGGCCGTGGTCAGGATCTTCGCGCCGCGCGGTGTGCCGGGGGCCTGGGCCAGGCTCCACAGGGCGGCGGCGTTGACGCGGGCGACGCGCGCGGTGAAGGGAAAATCGCAGAACTCGGGCAGGTCCCCGTACTGCTTGCCGTCCTCCACGCGCACGTCCTGGTGCTGGTGGGCGTAGTCCTCGGCGGGTTCGGTGAACCGGGCGGCCGGATAGGCGCGTTCGAGGAACGGGATGTGGTCGCCGCCGCGCAGATAGCGGTCGCGGCGGTAGATGACGCGGACCTTCATGCCGGTCGCTTCGGGGTCGGCGACGTCCCGCACGAAGCGGGCGAGCTGCCGGGACGGCGAGTCGTTCTCGCCGCCCACCGAGCGCCGGACGTCGGCCTCCTGGGGCGTCTCGGCGGTGGGCACGCCCTCGGCGAAGAGCCGGATGGTGTGCGGGTCGCGGCTGCCGTCGTCGGCGGTGGAGCTGCCGACGATGTCGTTGGTGAACATGCCCTGGACATCGGCCCCGCGGTCCTTGTAACCCTGCGCGAGGTGGGCCGCGCCGTACAGGCCCTGCTCCTCGCCCGCGACGGCGGCGAACACGAGGGTCGCGCCGGTGCGGCGCGCGGCGAACACCCGGGCCAGCTCCATGACGACGGCGACGCCGGAGGCGTCGTCGTCCGCGCCCGGCGCGTCGCTGGTGTGGTCCATGGGGTCGCTGACGCGGGAGTCGTAGTGCCCGGAGACCACGTACAGGCGGTCGGGGGACGACGTGCCGCGCAGGGTGGCGACGACGTTGGAGATCCGCGTGGGCGCGGGGATGCGCGGGCCCGGCTCCTGGACGTACGACTGCAGCTCCACCGTCATGCGGCCGCCCGACGCCTTCGCGTACTCCCGCATCCGCGCGAGGATCCAGTCGCGGGCCGCGCCGATGCCCCGCTCGGGGTCGTCCTGCGCCGAGAGCGTGTGCCGGGTGCCGAAGGCGACCAGGCGGCGCACGGTCGCCTCGATGCGGCGGTGGTCGATCTCGCGCAGCAGGGCGCGCAGTTCGCGCGACGGCCGCTGGGGCGCGAGGCGCCCCTCGCGCGCGAGGGCCGGGTCGGCCTGCGCGGCGACGGCGACGGCGGCGGTCGCGGCGGCGCCTGTCAGTACGGTACGCCGAGGGGTGCCCATCGGATTCACCATGACCGTATGATCATGCACGCGTCAGCTCGTGGCAACCGTGCGCGCCGGAGCGCGTCGGGTGGAGTGCGCCGGAGCGCGTCGACTGCGGAATGTTTTCGTCCGGGGCACTCCGGTTGTCGTGCGCTCCGTTGCGCGCGCCTGTGCTGCCAGTGCGTGCCCCGGTCTCGCCGGAAGGCCCGCGCGCCGCACCACCGCGCTGCTAGCTTCGCGAGGTCAGCGGCGTGACACATCGGGGGAGGCGCCGTTCATGACTGAAGAGACAGCAGAGCCATGGGGCCCGGAAGACACGCGGGGCACCGGGGGCCGGGCGGCGGATCCGCTCGTCGACGCGACCGAGCACCTGGCCGCGGCCATCGGCACCGAGGTGTGGCCCACGGCCAGCGCCGAGGCCGCCGACCTGCTCGGCGGTGACCGCGAGGTGGCGACAGCGCGGGTGCAGGCGTGGGCGGCCGATGCCCTGCGCCGCGACGGCGAGGAGCGCGACGACTATCTGCTGGGCGCCGTACCGCGCTGGCAGGAACACATCGCCGCGGCACTGCACGACGACCCCGAACCCGCCGCGCGGGCCCGCAGGTTCACCGAGGAGGTGCGGTCGCTGCTGCTCGCCCCGGGCGCGGCCGAAGAGCCGGACACGGCGTCCCAGCAAGTGGTCACCGCCACCGGACACGGCACCGTGAACGCCGTCCAGAACGGCAACATCTACTACCAGGTCGTCCTCGGCCACACCCCGCGCCCCCGGCGCATGAGCCCCGTGGCGACGGCGGCGCTCACCGGCACGGCCGCGACGGGAGCGGCCGCGGCCGGAGTCGCCGCGGCCCGGCACGCCGCCTCTCAGGCCGCCGAGCAGGCCGGGGCGGGCCAGCTCCCCGGACCGCTGGCCGACGCCGTGCCGCCGATGCCGCCCGGGCCGCCCGAGGCCGCGGCCACCACCGCACAGGGCGGGACCGTGGCCACCACCGCGCAGGGCGGGGTCGGGTCCGCCGCCGCGGTGAAGTCCACGGCCACCATGGGCGCCAAGATCGCCACCGCCGTGGGCATCGGGGGCGGCAGCATCGGCGGCCCCGTGATCGTCACCGTGGTGACGGTGGTGATCGTCGCCGTCACCTCGGTGACGTACGTACTGACCCGTTCGGACGAGAAGGCCTCGTGCGACGCCGCCGTCGACGGCCGTCGCCCGCCCGCCGTCCTCGCGGAGGCGGCCCGGCGCACGGGCCTGACGAGCTTCCAGTACTCCGTCACCCGGGGCACGCACCACGTCACAGGAGCGGCCGACCCCCGCACCCGCGACGCGTGGTTCCGCCAGCGGGTGGGCGACGGGCCCACGGTGACCGGCACGATCAAGCGGGGCAAGGTCACCCTGCCGCCCGGCACGGCCGTGCCCGCCGGGGCGGACAAGAGCCTGGTGCGGTCCGACGGCGCCTTCACCGACGCCGTCGACCCCACGGCCGCCGCCCGCCTCCTGGACGAGGTGACCCGGGCCAAGCGCGACGGCTGCGCCTTCACCGGCACCCTCGCACGGCCTCAGGACGACACGGCCCGCACGACGACCACGGCGGCGCGCGTCCCCCGGGCGACGGCCACGCCGTCCGCGTCGGCGCCGACAGGGCGGGCGCCCGTCCGCTTCCGGGCCCGCATCGACGACCGCGGACGCCTGGTGCGGCTCGCGGTCGACGCGGGGCAGGGCCCTGGCGACGCCGCGGTCTCCGCGCGGTACTCCGCCTTCGGCCAGCGCGTCGTGCCGTCCGCGCCAAGCGCCACGCCGCGCCCCGGCGAGTCCGGCGAGAAGGACCCGGCTCGGCAGGTCGACGGCGTCTGGGCCGGAACGTGGAGCGCCGCGTTCATCAGCGGCGACTTCAGCGCGGACCTCGCCATCGACAGCGACCGCATCACGGGCAGCCTCACCGTCTCCGAGACCGGCTGCGACCTGAACGGCGACCTCACGGGCACCCTGAAGGGCAACCGCATCACCTTCGGCACCGTCGACAGCGCCGTGCCCATCTCCTTCACCGGCACCCTCGACGGCTCCACCATGAGCGGCACGTTCACCACGGACTGCCAGGACGTCTCAGGGCGCTGGACGGCGCGGCGGGACTCCTAGTCCATGCCCCGCCCCGCCGCCGTGATCCCGCACGGTCCGTACGACCACCGGAGGATGCGACAGTGACTCCCGACTGGCTGGTGGCCCTGTCCGCCGCCGGAGCCGCGGGCCTCGTCAGCGCGGCCACCACCGACGCCTGGCAGGCCACCCGCGACCGCTTCGTCCAGCTGCTCGGCCGGGGCGACCCCGCCCGGAGCGACGCCGCGGCCCGGCGGCTCGACGCGCTGCGCGCGGCGGCGTCCGGCGCCGACAGCGGGCGCGCCCTCGCGCGCGCCCGGCACACCTGGCACGTCCGGCTCGAGGACCTCCTCGAGGAACACCCCGACGCCGCGGCCGAGTTGGAGGCGGCCATCGCCGCGTTCCCGCCACCGCCCGAGCGCGGTGGGACGACGTACCGGCAGAACGTGCGCGTCGACGGGCACGGCCAGGCCAACGTCGTCCAGGACGGCGACCTGACGGTGCGCGTGGAACGTCCCGGGCCGGGCGCGGGGACGGCGTAGAGGGCGCCGCGAACGCCCGCACCGTCAACTTCCGGCCATGGCACGGGCGGGATTCCTGGCTCGACTGCGCCCTCACGGGAAGCGTGTGCGGCGGGTGGAATGGCCTTGTCCGTACGGAGGTCGCCGCCGCGCGCACGAGCGGAACACGGGAACGCCCTTCGAGGACGCCAGGCAATCCACGAGGAACCCAAGGAGACGCACCATGGCAGCGGATACCCGCGGCGGAACGGCTCCCACCCCCGACGACGTCGGGACGATGTACGACCAGTTCGGCGATCTCATCGCCATGACGCTCGGGGCCAGCGCCGTCCACATCGGCCTGTACGTGCCCCACGGCACCCCCATCCCCGCCACCGGCCTCATCGACCTCGCCGACCAGGCGCAGGACCGCCAGACCGAGTTCCTCATCGACACGCTCGACCCGGCGCCCGGCTCCCGGGTGCTCGACATCGGCTGCGGCACCGGAGGGCCCGCGCTGCGGCTCGCCGACCGCACCGGAAGCCACGTCACCGGCATCACGGTCAGCCGCGGCCAGCTCGACCGCTGCCAGCGACGGCGCGCGGACCACCCGGCCGCGGAGCGCGTCGACTTCGCGTACGGCAACGCCATGGACCTGGACCACGCGGACGCCTCGTTCGACGCCGCCTGGTCGATCGACTGCTTCCCCCACCTGTCCGACCGCCCGCGCGGCCTGCGGGAGGCGCTGCGGGTCCTGAGGCCGGGCGGGCGCCTGCTGCTGACCGAGTTCACGCTGCGCGGCACGCCCACCGCGGAGGAGACCGCCGCGTACGAGGCACTGTGGGCGTGTCCGCCGCTCACGACGTTCTCCACGCTGCTCGGCGAGGTCGAGGAGAGCGGCTTCCACGTCCTGCGCGTGCAGGACATGACCGCCAACGCGGTGCTGTGCGGCGAGCTGATGAGCGTGCTGTACCAGGACCGGAGGGAGGAGATCGGCGAGCGGTTCGGCAAGGAGGCGCTCCTGCACACCGATCCCCTGATGGGCCCCTTCCGCTCCTTCTCCCGCAACCACTTCCAGTACCACCTGCTGATGCTGGGCAAGCCCGCCGGCTGAGGAGCGGGCCGCCCCCCCCTGGCAGGGACGCGTGGCTGGCGTCGAGTTCGACGGTCTTGCGCGGGTTCACGCGCTGGGCCATGCGGCGCTCGTTGTCCGGGTGGATCATGCGGTCCTCGGTGGAGACCTGGTACCAGGACGGCTTGGGCCGCCAGGCCAGCGAGGTGAGCGGGTTCTCCACCGCGTGCAACGAGCCGGAGCCGCGCCGGTCGAGCTCCACGATGACGTTGCTCCAGTGGGCGGCGCCGCCCCAGAATCCATGCACGAGGACGACCGCCGGTTTGCCCGCGCGCCCCGCGCGCCGGGCGTCCGCTCAGCCGCGCGTCCCCGCCAGGTCGTCGAACGCCGCGAGCAGGCCAAGGAGCGGGCCCTCGCCCCAGGCCGTCACCGCGAGGGCCGCGGCGAGCACCGCGGTGCCGTGCGCGTCCGCGCCACGCCGGGCCGTGGGCGGCTGTGCGTCGCCGCGGTGCGCCCAGGCTCGCACGGCCTGGGTGGCGGCGAGCTCGTGGTGGAGCGGGGCCGCGGCGGCGATCCGGTCGGCGGTGCGGACCACGTCGTCCGGAGTGAAGGTGCGCGGCCCGGACAGGACGACGCCGACGACCAGGCGCAGCAGGTCGCCGGTCACGGCCGGCAGCTGCGCCCTGACCTCGGGGTCCGCGCTGTCGAGGGCGGTGGCGATCGCCACGGAGTCCCCGCTGGCGTACGCGCGCACGAGCGCGAGCCCCCTGCGCGTGGCCTCGCGGCCCGCGGGCGCCTCGGGCGCGGCGGGCGCGGCGCCGGGGTCGGCTTCCGGCAGCGGGCCGTGCGGGCGGTGCCGTGCGGGGTGCGCGGTCATGTGCGGGGCTCCCTTCGCGGGTTTCGCGGGACGTCTCGTGATCCTGCGACCTCAAGTGCGGTTGAAGTCAAGCCCGGGTGCCTCGCGGAGGACGGCGGCCTACCGCGAGCACGGTCCTGCGGCCGTCGCGCGGGGGCCCTCCGGGAGGAGGGAACACCGCGCCGGGTAGATCCATCGATGTACCGGACGACTCGCCTCACCGCACGATGTGGGGCCGCCGGGCGCCCCCGAGCATGGAGTAAAAGCCCCGGACGAAGGCGGTGCGACGATGCGCCACGACGGACCCCACACCCCCACCCGCACCTCCCCCACCTCCCCCATCTCCCGCCCTTCCGATCCCGCTGAGGCCCCCCGCCCCTCGCCGCCCAGCCACCTCCCCCACCTGCTCGGCGAGCTGAGCCGGATCGCCGCGCTGCCGCTCGAACGCGGTGAGACGCTGCCCGCGGGTGCCTACACCGACGAGGACTTCCACCGCTGGGAGATGGAGCGCGTGTTCCGGAGCGACTGGACGTGCGTCGGGCACGTCGCCCAGGTCTCCCGGCCCGGCGACTATCTGCGGACCGACGCGCTCGGCCTGCCCCTGGTCGTCACGCGCGACGAGGACGGCGCGCTGCACGCGCTCTCCCGGGTGTGCAGGCACCGCTTCATGGACGTACTCCCGCCGGAGACGGCCCCCGAGCAGGGCTCCCTGGAGCGCCTCACCTGCCCGTACCACACCTGGACGTACCGGCTGAACGGCGAGTACGCCGGGCAGTTGGCGGGCGCGCCGATGATGGGCAAGGTCGACTTCGACCGCGCGGCGTGCCGGCTGCCTCAGTACCGCATCGAGGAGTGGAACGGGCTGCTCATGGTGAGCGCCGACCCCGATGTGGCGCCGCTCGCCCCGCAGCTCGAAGGCCTTGCCGCCGTCCTCGCGCCGTACCGGACCGCGGAGCTCGTGGTGGCCTACACGGCCCGGTGGGACGGCGTCGCGGCGAACTGGAAGGTGGCGTTCGAGAACGGCTCGGAGAACTACCACCACATGGGCACCCACGCGGGCACGCTGGACCAGGTCCTCCCGGGCAAGGACACCGTCGTGGACAACTGCGAGGGGCGCTGGTTCAGCATGTACACCCCCTTCTCGGCCGAGGCGCTCGCGGGCCTCGGCGAGGACGCCGAAGCCGCGCTGGGCACCCTCATCCCGGGGCTCGGCACGCGGCAGCTGTCGGGGATGACGGTCGCGGGCATCTTCCCGAACCTGGCGATGGCGCTCCTGCCCGACAGCGTCTCCTTCGCGCGCTGGGTCCCCACCGGACCCGTCACGCACGACGCGCTCATCACCGTGCTCGTCCCGGCCGAGGCGCGGAGCCGACCGGGGTACGAGGCGTACGTCGAGGCCGCCCGCGCGCAGTTCGAGGTGATCCAGAACGAGGACCTGGTGGCGGTACGGGGCGTCCAGCGCGGCCTCGCCACCGAGCCGGGCCCGTCGGGCGGGCGGTTCTCGCATCTGGAGCGCCCGCTGTGGCAGTTCCAGCGCTATCTGGCCGACCGCCTGGTGGGTGCCGGGAAGGCGGCCGCCTAGGCGCCGCCTTCCCGGCCCGCGGTGGGTCAGGCGTGTTCCTCGGCCTCGACCGGCTTCGGGATCAGGAAGGAGGTCACGAACGCCGCCGCGATGAGGACGACTCCCGCGATCATGCCCGCCGAGTAGCCCGCCACCGAGGTCTTGTCCGCGGGCTCGGCGGCGGTCTGCACCGCGTACAGGACGGCGAAGCTGAGGCCCGCGCCGAGGTTGAAGGCGCCCGCGTTCAGGCCGGGCAGGACGCCGGGGTTGCCCTTCGGGGACAGGACGATGCCGAGGCCGTTCAGGACGATGTTGGCGATGCCCGCGTAGGTGACGCCGATGAGGATCGACGACACGAGGAGCAGCGCGCGCGAGTCGGCCTGGAGCGTGCCGAGCATCAGGGCGACCATCGCGGCCGAGCCGACGAGGCCGAAGCGCAGCACCTTGCCGTAGCCGTAGGTGGCGGCGAGGCGGCCGGAGAGCGGGCCCATGGCCAGGCCCGCGAGGGCGTACGGCGTCAGCGTCCACCAGGCGGATTCCTCGGCGCTCATGCCGAAGCCGGCGTCCGCGTTCTGCGCGAAGGCGGGGATCATGCCGTTCATCACGGCGAAGACGCCGGTCATGGTGAGCACGGTCGTCAGGAGCAGCGCCCAGGTGGAGCGCTGCCTGAGGTGCCGGGTCGCGATCAGGGGGTGGTCGCTCGCGTTCTCGGCGCGCCAGAACAGGGCGAACGCGGCCGCGGCGACGACGGCGAGTACGGCCACGAGCGGCCAGTTGGCGTCGCCGAGCTTGCCCGCCTCGTTCAGGGCGATCAGGGCGGCGCCCACGGAGACCACCAGGATGGCCACGCCGGGCCAGTCCATGCGGGTCTCGGCGGCGTTCGCGGCGGACGACTCGGGGGTGAGCGTGGCGACCAGGACGGCGGCGAGGGCGGCGACGACGGCCATCACCCAGAACACCGCGTGGAAGCCGTAGTGGTCGGCGAGGGAGCCGCCCGCGATGGAGTCGACGCCCGCGATGCCGCCGTTGACGGCGGTGATGACGCCGAGCAGGGTGCCGTACCGCTTCGGCTCGTGGACCTCGTTGCGCAGCATGATCAGGCACAGCGGGACCGTGGGTCCGGACACGCCCTGGATGACGCGGCCCGCGAACAGCATCGGCACGCTCTGCGCGAGCGCGGCCACGACGCAGCCCACGGCCATCATGACCATCATCGCGGCGAGGACGCGGCGGCGGCCGATGAGGTCGCCGAGGCGCGGCAGGAACAGCGAGAACAGCGCGGCGGAGGTGAAGAAGGCCGTCTGGGTCAGACCGACCTCGGCGGCGGTGGCGTCGAGGGAGTCCTCGACGTTCTGCAGGGCCGGGCTGAGCATGCTCGCGTTCAGCTGGAAGGCGAAGCACGCGGCGAGGAGGGCGACGACGAGCACCCAGACGCGGACCGGGCGGCGGCCCGGCGTCGCCGCGGCGGGGGCGGGACCGGTGACGGAGGCGTTCACGCGGGCACCTCGCCGATGCGCTCCAGGGCGTCGACGACCAGGTCCCAGAACCGGCCGTGGTCGAGGTCGACGGCGACCTGCGTGTGGCAGTCGGCGGGGGCGGGCGCGCGGAAGTCGGCCACGGTCATGCCGAGCGTGAGGGTGCCGGTCAGCTCGATGTCCACGGGGGCCTTGCGCACGGTCATGACGTTCGGGTCGATGACGTACGCGACCGCGCACGGGTCGTGCACCGGCGGGTGCGCGAAGCCCTGGGCCTCGCGGTAGGTGGCGCCGAAGAAGTCCAGGAGCTCGCCCACGAAGGCGGCGGGCCTGGTGCCGACGGCGGCGATCCGCTCCACCACCTCGGGCGTCGCCAGGGCCTGGTGGGTCAGGTCGAGGCCGACCATGGTGACGGGCCAGCGCTCGTTGAAGACGATGTGCGCGGCCTCGGGGTCGATCTTGATGTTGAACTCGGCGACGGCGCTCCAGTTGCCCGTGTGGTAGCCGCCGCCCATGAGGACGACCTCGCGGACGCGTTCGGCGATGCGCGGCTCCTTGCGCACGGCCAGGGCGATGTTGGTCAGGCCCGCCGTGGGCACGATCGTGATCTCGCCGGGATCGTGCGCCATGACCGTGTCGATGATGAGGTCGACGGCGTGGCGGCGGTCGAGCTCCAGGGTGGGCTCGGGCAGCTCGGGGCCGTCGAGACCGCTCTCGCCGTGGATCTCCTCGGCGACCTCGACGTCGCGCACCAGGGGCCGGGGGCAGCCCGCGGCGAAGGGGACGCCGGTGATGCCCGCGACGCGCGCCACGGCCAGGGCGTTGCGGGTGACCTTCGCCAGCGTCTGGTTGCCGACGACGGTGGTGACCGCGACCAGCTCGACGTCCGGGTTGCCGTGCGCCAGGAGCATGGCGATCGCGTCGTCGTGCCCCGGGTCGCAGTCGAGGATGATCTTTCTGGCCACAGCGGAACCTCTTTGTTCGGCTGAGGTGCCACCGTGAGGCGGCACCTCGGGAAAACGTTCTCCGAAGACTTTGTGCACGGCTGCGCATTATGTCAACGATTCGCCAAGCCCTCGCCCGGGGCACCTCCCACGCCTATGACCTGCGTGTCTATGGGAAGTGGCCCTCCCGGGCGGGATGGGGCGTCCAGGGCCACCGCACCGGCCACTGATAGCGCTCTCCACGCTGCGCCGATGGAGTGGCGCCACCGGAGGAACGGGCGCAGACGTGTCCGGCGCAACGCTCCCCCACCGCCGCACGCCCCCGCTCCCCGCGGTGATTCCGCCGTCGAGCGGCGTGTTCGCGCCAAGATCCGCCGACCGGACAGATTCCCGATAACTCCTCGGCGTCCGCCCCGTTGTCCCCGACGACGATCACCGCCCGCCTCACCCGCGTGAGGCGGGCGGTGCCCCGCGCCCAGAAGGGACACCACCAGCGCATGACCACACGGCACCACCTCGGCCGGAGCGCCGCCGTACTGACCGCCGTCCTCGCCCTCACCACGGGGACGACCGGTCTCACCGCGTACGCCGCCGACACCGCCCACAAGACCGGCAAGTACACCGCCGCGACCGCCGCTTCCGTGCCGCGTGCCGGTGCGGGGTCCTCCCAGGACGGCCGGGACGACGGCTGGGAGGGCGACGGGCTGCGGCTGAACGCCGAGGACAACCGCAAGGTCGACGCCTACATCGCCCGCGCCCGCGCGGCCGAGCCGGCGATCAGCCGTGACGTGCGGGCCGCCGTCCGGCTGAGCCAGGCGGAGCTGATCGGCTTCGACCACCGGCTGAAGTCGCCGGACTCGCTCAAGCGGAAGGTCGCCACCGACCTCAAGGAGCACCCCGAGAACACTGTCGACCAGGCGCTCGCCCGGCTCAGCGACGCGGTGCGCTACACCCTCCAGTGGCCCGACGACCAGTACGTCACCGGTGTCACCGTCGCCTCCGAAGTGCTGTCCGCCTGGGGCAACGACACCACCAAGTGGAGCAACACCTGGGGCCGCGCCCAGGGCTACAAGGGCCTGAACTCGGGCTGGCGCGCCCCCGGTTCGCAGCAGCGGTTCGAGGTGCAGTTCCACACCCCGGCGAGCAAGTACGCGCAGGAGGAGACGCACAAGCTGTACGAGGAGCAGCGGCTGCCCACGACGAGCCCCGAGCGCAAGAAGGAGCTCCAGGCGCAGCAGGACGCCATCTTCGCCGCCGTGCCGGTCCCGGACGGCGCCCCCGGCCTCGCCGCGCCCGCGCCCCTGGCTCTGGCACCGGCGGCCTGAGGCCCGCCCTGACGGGCTCTTCGGCCGCGCGGGGCGGCCTCGGTCAGGCGCCCCGCGCGGCCCGCTGGAAGATCTCCGCGACCACGTCCGACTTCGCGTCCGCGTAGTTCTGCGTGTACCGCCAGGTCCGCGCGGCGAGTTCCGCCTTGGTGCGGGCGTAGAGGTCGCGGTCCTCGGGGTGGGCGCGCAGCCAGTCGCGGAACAGGAGCATGCGCCCGGTCTCGGGGCACCCGGCGGAGAACACGTGCAGGTTCGCCGAATCGGCGCCGGGGCCGACGTCGCCGGTGCGGAGCACCCGGTGCTCGTACCACGCGGGCTCCCGGATGGCGAGGTGGAAGCCGAGCCGTCGCAGCGCGGGGACGTAGGCGTCCTCGTCGCCCGAGTCGGGGACGGTGAGGACCATGTCGACGACCGGCTTGGCCGCGAGTCCGGGCACCGAGGTGGAGCCCACGTGCTCCACCTCGTGCCGCAGGCCCACGAGTCCGGCCCGCACGCGGGCGGCCAGCGCGTCGAAGGCCCCGGGCCAGCGCGGGTCGTACGGGCGCAGCGTGACCGGTCCGTCGAGCCGCGGCGCCGTGCCGACGGTGGCGGCCTCGATCTCCTCCGCCGACATCGGGGCGCTGCCCCGCCCCTCCTCCTCGCGCGGCTCTCCGGACATGGCGGCTCCTGTTCGCGACGCGGGCGGTGGCAAGCCCCCAGCCAAGGCGCTGTGCCGCCGCCCGTCAACCGCGCCGCGGCGGGCTCAGTCGCGCAGCACGACCAGGACGAACGCCGCCGACAGCGCCCCCAGGGCCACCGCCGCGACGCCGCGCGCGAAGCGGTGGTCGCGCAGGACGGGCAGCAGGTGGTCGGCGGCGAGGCGGCCGGGGCCCGTCAGGGCCAGGCACGCCGCGGCGGACAGCAGGACCAGGTCGTACTCGATGCCCTCGGGGCTGAAGAAGCCCCCGTTCCATTTCACCGCCATCGCGTTGAGCATGATGCCGAGGACGCCCGCGCCCGCGAGCGGGGTGAGCAGCCCGACGGCGAGCCCCAGGCCGCACAGGGTCTCGGTGAGCGCGGCGACCCAGGCCATCGCCTTGGCGGCCCGGTAGCCGTCTTCGGCGAAGTTCGCGGCGGTGCCGTCGAGGCCGTTGCCGTCGAACCAGCCGAAGAGCTTCTGCGCGCCGTGGGCGGCCATGGTCAGGCCCACGGCGAGACGCAGCGCGAGCAGGCCGATGTCGGTGCCGGGGTGGGCGGCGGCGGGGCCGCTCGCGTGCGGCCGGTGCCGCACGGGCGCGCTCGGCGCGCTGGAGGGGGCGGAGGGAACAGGGGGAACAGGGGGAACGGGCGGATACGAGGGGGACGGGGATGACGACATGGGGGAACTCTCCTGGTGAGTGGGGGTGGTACGGGCCACGCGCACACGCGGGTGACCCGCCGCGCCGCGGCCGGGGCCGGGCGCGTGGGGAGCCGACGTGAGGTGCGTCGACGTGAGGGAGGAGAGGCCCTTTACGTTCTGATGACCCGGGTGCGGTACAGGTCGACGGCGGCGGCGTCCGCGGCCGCGGTGGCGCACAGCGCCCCGGGAGGCGCGGCCGGTCGCGGCTCCGCGGAGGCGGCGCGGGGAGCGGGGGCGGCGGGCTGCTCGGGTCCGGCGAGCGTCGCCTCGCGGGGTGCCTCGCGGCCGTCCCCGCCCTGGCAGTCGGTGTCGGCGGGGCCCGGGGTCGCGGCGGACGGGCCGTGGACGGCGGGTCCGTACACGGCCCGCTCCCGCGCCGGGGGGTCGGCGGCCGCGGCCGTACCGACGGCGAACACGCCGATCACGCCGAGGAGCAGAGCGAGCAGGCCGGGGATCCACGCGAGCACGGCGCCCCGTGGCACCCGGCGCGCGCTGTGGACCTCACGTCCCCTCATGCTCCCCGATGCTAGGTCCGGACCACGTCGGCGCCCTAGCCCACAACCGGCCTCATGCCCCGAGGGTCACACCGGTCGCCGCATGCAGACCCGTGGCCACCGGTCCAGGCCGTGGGCGGCCTCCTTCGCGCGCACGGCCCGCAGGCCGGGACCGAGCGCGGCGTCGTCGAGGACCTCGAAGCCGCAGCGCGCGTAGTACGGCGCGTTCCAGGGGACGTCCGCGAAGGTGGTGAGGGTCAGCGCGGACAGGGCCCGCGCCTGGGCCTCGGCGGCGAGGTGCTCGATGAGGGCGCGGCCGATGCCCCGCCGCGCGTGGTCGGGGTGCACGGACACCTGCTCGACGTGCAGGGCGTCGTCGACGGGGTCGGCGAGGAGGTAGGCCACGGGCCGGTCGGCGGTGTCGGCGGCCACCCACGCGCGCCCGGCCCGCTCGTAGCGGGCGAGGTCTTCCAGGGCGGGCGGCTCGTCGTCGGCGATCTCCGCCATGCCCACGTCGTGGAAGCAGCGGCCCGCGGCCCTCTCGATGTCCTGGAGCAGGGGCAGTTCGGCGGCACGGGCGGTTCGGATGCGCATGGCCCCATGGTGCCGGACCCGTGCGCGGGGCGGGTCACCAGGGAGCGCACCAGCGCCGTGCGGCCCTGCGGACCAAGGAGTTCGCGCGGGGGTGGCCGAGATCGATCGCCACCCGCTTGAGGTGGTCGGCGAGACGGCGCGGGCCGAGGGGGTCGGCGACGGCGGACAGGTGGGCCTTGGCGCCGACCAGGTAGTGGGGCCGGGGGTGCGCGGCGCTGATGGCGTGCAGCAGGGCGCGCACCAGCGGCTCGGGGCCCGGCATGCGGGCGGCCTCGCGCAGCGAGGCGACCATGGAGCGGTAGGTGGCGGTGTGCGGGGAGTTCCCCGCGCCCGTGGACAGTTCGTTCAGGGCGTCGGCGGCGTGGCTCCAGATGGGGCCGCCGTACGCGGTGGCCTCGACCAGGACGACGTCGACGCCCGCCGGTGCGGCCTCGATCCGCAGGGCGTCGTTCCAGGCGCCCATCGCGGCCTTGCTGGCGCAGTACCAGCCCATGAGCGGCGCGGTCACCCGCCCGGCGAGGGAGGAGTTGTTGACGACGCGGCCCTCGCCGCGGCGGCGCATGGCGGGCAGCGCGAGGCGGGCCAGGCGCGCCGGGCCCGCGAGGTTGACCTGGAGCAGATGGTCGACGGTCGCGTCGTCGAGGTCCTCCACGGCCCCCATGCGCAGGATGCCCGCGTTGTTGACCAGCGCCCACGGCCCGCCGTCGGTCCGCGCGGCGACGTCGTCGAACGCCTCCTGGCAGGAGCGCGGGTCCGCCACGTCCAGGAGCACCGTGCGCACCCGCACGCCGCGCTCGGCGGTCAGGGCGTGCAGCTTCTCGGCCTCGTCCTGGGTGTAGGCGGTGCCGTGGACGTCGTAGCCCCGCTGCGCGAGCCGCAGGGCGGTCTCCAGGCCCACCCCGCTGGTCGCGCCGGTCACCAGCACGCTGCGCGCCATGCGGCCTCCCTGTTGCGTCGGTTCGCGGGACGGGCGGGACGGGCGGTCGCGGCGGAGCGTAGGAGGAGGGTGAGGGGGTGTCAACCGACCTTGGACGGCGGGTGGTCGGGGTTCGGACAGCGGGGCCGGGGGCGGTCGGCGGGGCCGGTCGCGGCCTTGACGGCGCCACCGGGAATGGTCACATTCGTCAGTGTCAGGCGGCGAGTTCGCCCGTGCCGGACGCGTGCCGGACGGCGGGAGCGCCCGCGCGCAGGGACGGACGGCCGGCGGTGCGAGGGGCCGCGGGCGGCAGTGACCGCGAGGAGCCGTGCCCCATGGCCGAGACCGAGTACCGCATCGAGGACCTCGCGCGGCACGGCGGCGTCACGGTGCGGGCGATCCGCGCGTACCAGGACCGGGGGCTGCTGCCCAGGCCGGAGCGGCGGGGCCGCGCCAACGTGTACGACGACCGGCATCTGACGCGGCTGCGGCAGATCGCCGAGCTGCTCGACCGGGGCTACACCCTGGCGTCGATCAAGGAACTCCTGCAGGCCTGGGACGACGGGCGGGGCCTTGGCGCCGTCCTCGGCCTGGTGGCCGAGGTGGACCGGCCGTGGACCGACGAGGAGCCGGGGCTGCTGACCCGAGCGGAGCTCACCGCCCTGTTCGGCGGGGCGCGCGACGACGAGGCCGTGTCCGAGGCGGTGGCCCTCGGGGTGCTCGTGCCCCGCCCCGGGCGCCCCGGCGAGTTCCTCGTGCCCAGCCCGCAGGGCCTGCACGTGGCGGCCGAGCTGCACCGGGCGGGCGTGCCGCTGGCCGCCATCACCGAGCACCTGCGGGAGCTGCGCGCCCAGGTCGAGCACATCGCCGCGCGGTTCCTCGACTTCACCGGCGAGCACGTCTTCGACCGCTACCTCACCCACCGGCCCACGGAACCCGAGGTCGCCGAGGCCGCCGGCCTGGTGCGCAGGCTGCGCCCGCAGGCCCAGCGCATCGTCGACGCCGAACTGGCCCGCGCCATGCGGCTGTTGTCGACGCGGCGGCTGCGCGCCCACCAGCGGACCGGGCGCGGCTCCGGCACCAGCGCGGCCACGGAGGCGGTGCGCATGCCCTCGGGGACCCTCAGGTCCGTGCGCGACCTGGTGGGCGAGCGCCAGGCGGCGGCGTTCGTCGCGGCGGCCGCCGAACGGGAGGTGCGGGCCCGCACGATGGACCGGCTCGCCGAGCCGCGCTGAACCCTCCGGGCCCGCCGGGCCGGAGGGAACCGGAGTGACGACGGACGACGAGGAGTTCGGTGAGTACCCACGACGGCACCGCCCTTGAAGAGCTCATCGACGTGCTGACGCCCGACCGCGTCGGCACCGACGTCTTCCGGGCGCAGGGCCCCTCCGGCGGGGTCCGGCACCTGTACGGCGGCCAGGTGGCCGCGCAGGCCCTGATCGCGGCCGGACGCACCGTCCCCGGCGGGCGGGCGGCGCACTCCCTGCACGCGTACTTCCTGCGGCCCGGCGCGCCAGGCCCTGACGTGCCCGTGACCCATGAGGTGGAGCGGGTGCGCGACGGGCGGTCGCTGAGCGTGCGCCGGGTCACCGCGTTCCAGCGCGGGGAGCCGATCTTCACCGTGGCGGCCTCCTTCCACCAGGACGAGGAGGGGCTCACGCACCAGGACGCCACCCCGTCGGCGCCGCCGCCCGAGTCGCTGCCCACGTACGAGGAACGCCTGACGAAGGTCCTCGGGCAGCGGGTGATGCCGCTGCGGATGCCGTTCGACCTGCGCTACACCGGGCCGCTGAGCGTGGAGGCCGAGCGGGATCCGGCGCTGCGCAGCGCGCGCAACGAGCTGTGGCTGCGCACGGACGGCGCGGTGGGCGACGACGCGCCGCCGCTGCTGCACGCCTGTCTGCTGACGTACATCTCGGACGTGCTGCTCGACACGGTGGCGCTGCGCCACGGCCTGTCGTGGTCGAGCGGCTCGGCCTGGCCGCGCAGCCTGGACCACGCGATGTGGTTCCACCGGGCCTTCCGCGCGGATCGGTGGCTGCTGTTCGCGCAGGAGACGCCGGTGGCGCACGGCGGGCGGGCGCTGGTGCGCGGGCAGGTGTTCACACGCGAGGGCGCGCTGGCGGCATCGGTGGCGCAGGAGGGCCTGGTCAGGATCGGCGACCGGGGCGGGGTCAGTGCGTGAGCCCGCCGGACACCTCGATGACCTGTCCGGTGATGTAGCGGGCGCGGTCGGAGGCGAGGAAGCAGACGACGTGGGCGACGTCGTCGACGGTGCCGAGGCGGCGGCCCGGAATGCGTCTCTTGATCTCCTCCAGGCGTTCGGG
The DNA here is from genome assembly GCF_056435225.1 of Streptomyces sp. NPDC043996. Taxonomy (NCBI): domain Bacteria; kingdom Bacillati; phylum Actinomycetota; class Actinomycetes; order Kitasatosporales; family Streptomycetaceae; genus Streptomyces; species Streptomyces sp. NPDC043996. The sequence goes on from NZ_JBWKEY010000004.1 coordinate 571,426, forward strand.
CGGGATCGCGGCCGTCATATCGGTGTCGATGAGGCCGGGGGCGACCGCGTTCACCGTGACGCCGAGTTCGCCGATCTCCTTCGCCAGAGCCCGGGTGAAGCCGATGATCCCGGCCTTGGACGCGGCGTACCCGGTCTGGCCGGGAGCGCCGTGGACCCCCACCGACGAGGTGACGTTGACGATGGCGCCCTTCCTCCGTCTCACCAGCGCCATCACCAGGGGCTGCGTGACGGTGAACATGCTGCCGAGGTTGGTCTCGATGGTCTCGTCCCACTCCTCGCGCCGCATGCGCGCGAACACGCTGTCGCGGGCCACCCCGGCGTTGTTGACGAGGACGTCGACGGCGCCGAGGACGTCGAGGGCCGTCTCCGCGAAGCGGGCGGCGTCCTCGGTGTCGGCGACCTGTACGGGCAGTCCGGTGCACTCCTGGTCGGGGTGGGCGGCGCGCAGCCGCTCGCACAGCTCGCGCGCCCGGTCGGCGCTGCGGTGGTAGCCGTAGACGACGTCGGCGCCCTGGGCCAGGGCGAGCCGCACGACACCCGCTCCGATGCCGCGCGCCCCGCCGGTGACGACGACCCGCTTGCCCTCCAGCGGCAGCCGCTCACCCATCCCGCTCACCCCCGTCCCGCACCGCCTGGCTCACGCGGACGCCCCGGTGCGGGCGGCCCTGCGGGCCCGTGCGGCGTCGGCCTCGCGTGCGCGCAGGGACTGGTAGCGCTCCTCGGCGAGGAGGGCCTGCACCATGGGCGTGTAGAAGGGGCCGTCGCCGACGAGCCGCAGTTCCTGGTCGCTGACCTCGACGAATCCATACGAGCCGAGCGCGTCCCAGACCGTCGCGAACTCCTCGTAGACATCGACGCCGAACGCGGACCGGTAGTCGGCCCGGTCGACGGTGAGCCCGAAGAGGTTGCGGAACAGCATCGCGAGCCGCCAGTCCCGCGCGGAGTGCCGGAAGCCGCGCTCGACGGGGAACACTCCCTCGTCGAGCGACTGCTTGTAGCGGGGCAGGCTCAGGTGGTTGATGAAGGACCACGAACGGCCCTCGTCGAGCAGGGAGTTGCCGAAGAACGAGACGGCGGCGTAGCCGAGCCCCACGGTGTCCATGGTGTCGAGCCAGCGGTTGACGCCCTCTTCGTAGGCGCGCCCCACCGGGTCGCCGGGTTTGCGGAAGTTGTACGCGGTGATCTGCTCGTAGCCCTCGTCGGTGAGGAAGTCGCGGGCGGCCCGGTACATCTCCAGGTTGCTGAGGGTGCTGGGCAGTTCGTGGTAGCGGTTGAGCGCGAAGTCGGTGGGGCCGCCGACGTTCAGCTCGTAGTGGGTGATGTCGTGCACGCCCCAGGACACCAGGGTCCGCAGGTCCTCCAGCATGGTGGCGACGGTCTGCTGCGGCCAGCCGAAGATCAGGTCGACATTGGCGGCGAGGCCGAACTCGCGGGCCCACTCGAGGCTCTGGACGACGTGCTGGGTGGTCTGCTTGCGGCCGCTGAGGCTGTTGAGGCGTTCGTTGATCTGCTGGACGCCCATGCTGACGCGGTTCATCCCGGAGTCCTTGATGGCCCGCATCTTGGCGCGCGAGAACAGCTGCGGGATGCCTTCCAGGGTGATGTCGGCCTGGGGCGCGACGACCGGGAAGAGGTCGCGGACGACGTCCATGAGGCGGTGGTAGAGGGGCTCCTTGTAGAGGTTCGAGGTGCCGCCGCCGAAGTACACGGCGCCGAGCGTCGCGCCGTCGAGGGACTCCTTGTACAGGGCCGCCTCGCGCTCCACGTACCCGAAGTAGTTCTCCAGGGCCGCGTTGCCCTGGAACTCCTCGACGGGGAACAGGCAGTAGCCGCACTTGCCGGGGTCGGTCTTGATGCAGTACGGCACGCCGATGTAGAAGTTCACGAACGAGGGCCGTCCGGCCTCCCGTACGCGCCTGCGGTCGGCGGCGACCTCCTCGACCGGCACCGTGGTCTGCGACCAGTACCGCGGCGAGGGGAAGCCGTGCTGGATCTTGTTGACTTGGCGTTTCTCCAGGTGGACGTCGATGTACTGGTGGACGAATCCTTCGTCTAGCACGGGCGGGTCTCTCCCCTCTGGACCTGTGGGTGCGCCGGTCGCGGACCGGGGTCCTGTGGTGTCACGCCGGTCCGGGCGCCGCGGTGGCCGCGGTTTTCGAGGCGCCGGGCGCGGGCGGCTCGTCGGCCGCCTCCGCGATGGCCCCGGCGAGGGCGCGGTCGAGGATGTACCCGGCCAGGTCCTCCAGGCTCTGGTAGTTCAGGGCTTCCATCGCCTCGAAGCGGAAGTCGAGCTTCTCCTGCAGTCGGCGCTGGAGTTCGGTGATCATCAGCGAGTCGAGGCCGATCTCCAGGAGCGCCGTCGACGGGTCCAGGTCGTCGATGTCGATGTCGAAGTCGTCGGCGGCGTGTCCGAGGGTGGCGCGCACCTCGTCGACGAGCCAGCCCGCGACGGTGGCCACGCGCTGGGCGCGGGTGAGCGGCAGCAGTTGGTCGAGCAGTGCCTTGCGTTCGTCGCCCGCCCTGCGGCGCAGGCCGGGGGCGGTGGGCGCGGCGGACAGGTCGCCGGTGGCGAGCGAGGCCATGTGCCGCAGCTCCAGGCCTTCGATCTCGGCGAGGGGGGTGCCCTCGTCGTCGGTGACGCGCACCGTGGCGACGGCGGCGCTGCCGCTGTCGTTGGTGTGGACCCGGACGTGGCTCCACACCTGGGGGGTGAACGGCCGGTACAGGGCCAGGCGGCGGATCGACACCGGTACGTAGGCGCCTTCCAGGAGGTGCGTGGACAGCGTGGTGAGGGCCTCGCCGGTCACGTGCAGGCAGCCGTCAAGGAGGGTGGTGAGCCGGTGGCGGCCGTGCTCGGGGTCGGGGGCGCCGTCGGGCGTGGCGCGGACGCGGCCGAGGGCCTCTCCCCCGTCAGGGCCGCCGACCCACAGCTCGCGCACGGTCGAGAAGTGCGTGCCGTACTCCAGGCCCGCCTCGCGCAGCTGCCCGTAGAAGCGGCCGGGTGTCTGGCCCGCGGTCATGGCCTCGCGCCAGGCCCGGGGCCCTTCGCCGTTGCCGGGGTCCGGGGCGGCGGGGGCGATGACGCCGCGGCAGAACTCGACGGGGTCCTGGTCTCCTTGACGGCCTGTCACGGAGAAGCGGCGCGGCGCGGCGGCGGCGCCCGCGGTCTCCACCAGGGTGCCCGCGACGGTGGTCCTGCCCGGCTTGAGGACCAGGGGGCGCAGGAAGTCGACGTCCTGGAGGGTGACGGCGTGCGGTGTCGGCCCGGCGGCGCTGTCGGCGCTGCCCTCGGGGCGGCAGGCTCGGGCCGCGAGTTCCAGGTAGCCGGTAGCGGGGAACAGCGTCTTGCCCAGGACGCGGTGGTCCGCCCACGGCGTTGCCGCCGTCAGGTCCACCTCGTGCAGGGTGTGTCCGGGCTCCCGCTCGGCCGGGGGCGGCGCCGTGGCGGCGGGCTCGGCGGCGGTGCGGCGCGCCTCGGTGGGCACGTACCAGCCGCCGTCCGTGGGCGTGATCCAGTAGCGGTCCTTGCGGAAGGGGTACTGCGGGGCGGCGACGCGCCGGTAGCCGTCCGCGGGGAAGAGCGCGCGCGGGTCGAGGGGGGCGCCGACGGCCAGGAGCGCGCCCGCCGCCCTGAGCGCGTTCCTGCTGTCGCGGCCGTCGCGCAGGAGGGTGGGGACGAGCCGGGCGTCGATGACGCCGAAGGCCGCGGAGATGGCCGGGGAGAGCGCGGCGTGCGGGCCGATCTCGACGATGGCGGAGCAGCCGGACTCGATGACGGTCCGCATGCCGTCGTGGAAGCGGACGGTCTGGCGGGCCTGGGCGCTCCAGTAGCCGGGCCCCTCCTCGCCGGTGAGGGGTTCCCCGGTGAGGTTGGAGACGACGGGCAGCGTCGGCGCGGCGAGGGTGAGCCCAGCCGCGGCGGCGTCGAGGGCGGGGAGCGCGGGGTCCATCAGCGGCGAGTGGAAGGCGTGCGACACCGTCAGCTCCTTGGTGCGTACGCCGCTGTCCTCGGCCAGGCGCGCGAGCGCGTCGACGGCTCCGGCGGCCCCCGAGACGACCACGGAGCGCGGGCCGTTGACGGCGGCCAGGGAGGCGACGGACTCCCGTCCCGCGAGCCAGCCGCGCACGACGTCAGGCGCGGCGGCGACGGCGAGCATCTTGCCGTCGCGGGGCAGCGCGCCCATGGCGCGGCCGCGCCGGACGCTGAAGAGCGCCGCGTCCTCCAGGCCGAGAAGCCCGCCGACGCACGCGGCCACCAGCTCTCCGATGCTGTGGCCGAGCGCGACGGCGGGCGTGACGCCCCACTGCCTGAGGAGCTCGGCGATGCCGAACTCGACGGCGAACAGGGCTGGCTGGACGTAGGTGGTGTCGTCGAGGCGGGCGGCGGAGGTGTCGGGGTCGAAGAGCACCTCGCGCAGCGGGGTGCCGAGTTCGGCGTCCATGACGGCGGCGCACCGGTCGATCGCGGCGGCGTAGACCGGTTCGGTGGCGTAGAGCTCGCGGGACATGCCGGGGTGCTGGGCGCCCTGCCCGGTGAACACGAAGGCGACCTTGGCGCTCTTGCGGGCCCGCCCTTCGCTGACGCCCGCGGGGGCCCGCCCGGTGCGCCACAGGCGCAGTCCGTCGGCGGCCTCGGCGCTGGTCCGCGCGGTGACGGCGAGCCGGTGGCGCAGGGTGGCCCGCCCGGTGGCGGCGGTGCAGGCGGCGTCGCGCAGGGCGTCGGGTCCCGCCTGGGCCAGGAACCGCTCCCAGCGCTCGGCCAAGTCCGCGAGGCTCTGGGGGGACTTGGCGGACAGGGTGAGCAGTTCGCAGGGGCGGCTCGCGGTCGCGCGCGCGGGGGTGCGCGGGGGTGCCTCGCGCAGGATGGCGTGGGCGTTGGTGCCGCTGTAGCCGAAGGAGTTCACCCCGGCGAGGCGGGGCGTTTCACCGCGGGGCCAGGGGACGGGTTCGGTGGGGACGCGCACGGGAGTGCCGTGCAGGTCGATCTTCGGGTTGAGTTCGTCGAGGTGGACGCTGGGGAAGATCACTTCCCGGTCGAGGGACAGGGCGGCGCGCAGCACGCCGAGGAGTCCGGCGCCCGCTTCGATGTGTCCGAAGTTGCTCTTGGCGGAGCCGACGTACAAGGTCCTTTCGGGCGGGCGGCCGCGGCCGTAGGCGTTGACGATGGCGCTCATCTCGATGGGGTCGCCGACGGGGGTGCCGGTGCCGTGCGCCTCCACGTAGCCCGTGTGGGCGATGTCGACGTCGCAGCCGACACCGCCGACGCCGCCGACGGCGCTGCGGATGACCTTCTCCTGGTTGAGGCCGTTGGGCGCGGTCAGGGCCTGGGTGCGGCCGTCGTGGTTGACGGCGGTGCCGACGATCGCGGCGAGGATCGGGTCGCCGCGGTCCACGGCCAGGTCCTCGCGGCGCAGCAGCATGGCGACGCAGCCCTCGCTGCGGACGTATCCGTCGGCCCGCGCGTCGAACGCGCGGCACTGTCCGGTGCGGGAGAGAAGGCCGAGCTTGGAGAAGGCGATGTGGATGCCGGGGTTGAGGATGAGGTTGACCCCGGCGACGAGGGCGGTGTCGCACTCGCCGAGGAGGATGGACTGCCGGGCCAGGTGCAGGGCGACGAGGGCGCCGGAGCAGGCCGTGTCGACGGCGAGGCAGGGCCCTTCGACGCCGAGGAAGTGCGCGACGCGCCCGACGCTGATGCTGGTGGCGTCGCCCATCGCGTCGTACGGGGTGATGCCTTCGGGACCCTGGAGGCTGTTCTTGAGCATCGAGTAGTTGTTGGTGTTCATGGACGCGAGGAACACGCCGGTGGAGGTGGCGCGGAGTTCCTCGGGGTTCTGTGCGCCGTTCTCCAGGGCGTGCCACACGGTCTGCAGCAGGAGGCGCTGCTGGGGGTCCATGCGCGCGGCCTCGGTGTCGGAGATGCCGAAGAACCCGGCGTCGAAGCGGTCGACGTCGCGGACGAAGCCGCCGTGCCGCACATACGTCCTGCCGGGCCGCAGCGGGTCGGGGTCGTAGAAGTCGTCGGCGCCCCAGCGGTCGCCCGGGATCTGCTCGATGCAGTCCCTGCCGTGCAGGAACGCGCGGTGGGCCTCGTCCACGTCGGCCACGCCGCCGGGAAGCGCGCAGCCGACTCCGACAATCGCGACAGCCTGGGATTCCACTACGGTCGTCTCCTTCGGGACACTGCGCACCCATAACGGCCCTGCGAGTTACGGACTTTTCGATCCCCGGAGTTTCCTCGCCACGCGCATGCGCCATGAATGTGCGGCGCCACCTGAGAGGCCACGAGAAAGCACGCGGTTTTTCTCAACGCCGCACTCTGGCCGACCTTTTCTGGCATAGCGGAACACGAATGACCATACTCGTGGCCCCGACCTTGTCAAGGTACTGACTCCGCATATAAGAACGCCCCTTCACGAGGAACGGAAGGGGCGCTGGAGGGCGTTGGGACCCGAGGTGAGCGGGGTGTGGGGCGGCAGGGCCGCGGGAGGTGAGGCGTGTGCACCGTGACGGAGGGGAATGCGGTTCGGCAGGTGACTCGTAAGGAATGGGCGGCGGTCGGTTTTCCGCCAGAAACGTCCACAGGGGGCACGGCGGGGGAACCCACCCGGGACGTCGCTTTTCCTGCCCCGCGCCAAGCGGACCCCGCCGTCAATTCCCGTACGGGGTGGGCCGGAACTGTTCTGGCCCACCCCCGTGCGTCACGCCCCGCCGGCCGCCGTCTCGTCGAGGGTGATGGCCTGGACCGGGCAGGCCCGTGCCGCCTCGCGCAGCATCGGGTCGCCCGCCCCGTCCTCGCGGCCGGGCAGCAGTTCGCTGAAGCCGTCGTCGTCCTGGGTGAAGACGCCGGGGGCGGTCAGGACGCACTGGCCCGCCCCGATGCAGCGGTCCGTGTCGATGGCGACGCGCATCAGCCGCGCCCCCAGGTGACGGGCAGGTCGATCGGCCCCTGGATGGTGTCGCCCGGCTTGATGGGGATCTCCGCCACCGGGGCGGCGAGCCGCAGGTCGGGCACGCGCGCGAGCAGCGAGTTCAGCGCGATCTCCAGTTCCAGGCGGGCGAGGTTCTGGCCGAGGCACTGGTGGATGCCGAAGCCGAACGCGAGGTGGTGGCGGGCGCTCCTGCGCACGTCGAGATCGTCCGCGTCGGGATAGACCGCCGCGTCACGGTTGATGGCCGACGCGGCGAGGAGCACGCCGTCGTCGGCGCGGATGGTGTGCCCGGCGATCTCGATGTCCTCGGTCGCGACGCGGGCGAGCGCGTCGGCGATCGAGAGGAAGCGCAGGAGTTCCTCGACCGCGTCCCGGATCAGCTCCGGCTCCGCGCGCACGGCGGCGAGCTGCTCGGGGTGTTCGAGCAGGGTGAGGGTGCCCAGCGAGATCATGTTGGCGGTCGTCTCGTGCCCGGCGACGAGCAGGATGAGGGCAAGCCGTGCCAGTTCGTCACGGTCCAGGTCGCCGGTGCTCAGCCGGTCGCGGACGAGGTCGTCGAGCATGCCCCGGCCCGCCCCGGCGCCTCTCTCCTTCGCCTCCTCGCTCTTCCGGTCGATCAACTCGCCGAGATAGCGCATCAGTTCACGCCGCCCCTCCTCGGACTCCTGTGGCGTCACGCCCCGCAGCAGGCGCCGCGACGCGCCCTCGAAGAACTCGTGATCGGCGTACGGCACGCCGAGGAGTTCGCAGATCACGATGGAGGGCACCGGAAGCGCGAACGCGTTCACCAGGTCGACGGGCGGCCCCGCCGCGAGCAGGTCGTCCAGCAGGCCGTCGACGATCGCCTGGATGCGGGGCCGCATCGCGGCCACGCGTTTCACGCCGAACGGCGGGATGAGCATGCGGCGTTGCTTGTTGTGCTCGGGGTCGTCGACGCCGAGCAGCGCGGTCGGCACCGTGCGGGCGACCTCGAAGCGGGGGGCGAGCGAGGGGAAGGCCGGATTCTGCCGGTCGGAGGAAAGCCGGGCGTCGGTGAGCAGCGCCTGCGCCTCGGCGTGCCCGGTGACGAGCCAGGCCTCGGTGCCGTCATAGAGGGTGACGCGGCTGAGCGGGCCCTGTTCGCTCAGCGGACGGTATCCGGCGGGCGGGTGGTAGGGACAGGTGCGGTCCTGAGGGAAGGCGGCGGCTTGCGGCATGCGTGTCTCCGGTTCTCGGGCGAGCGTACGGAATCTGCCAGTCCCCCGAGGCGTTCCGTCCCCTATTTCATGCCCCTTGCAGCTATCCCTATGATGTGCGGTTCAGCCAAATTCTCCTCTCCTGTCCCCCATTTAAGGGAATGGGCCGAAAACCGGCCCTTGCGAAGCCATGTCGCCCCGCACGTGACCATGGGCGCGTCCGCCTCGGTCGCAGACGCGCACGTCAGGCCCACCGGGCCCGATTGGCTAGATTTTGGCGGCGGTCAGGGCAGGCGCGCGGCGCCCGGAAGGCGCCCGGGAGCGGCGCGGGCCGTGCGGCGCGGCGCGGCGAGCCCCTTGAGGTCGCGCACGTACCAGTGGTCGCGCGCGCCGTCCGCGTCCTGGGCCCGCCGCACATAGGTGAAGCCCGCCCGCCGGGCGACGGCCTCGGACGCGGGGTTGTCCGGGTCCACCCGGATCACGCCCATGGTCGCGCCCTCGCCCGCCGCGTAGCGGCAGATCAGGTCGACGGCGCGGGTGGCGAGGCCCCGGCCGCGCCAGGCCGGGTAGAGCCCGTAGGCGATGTTGGCCTCCCCGGGGGCGAGGCCCGGCATGGCGAGCCGCACGTCGATCGTGCCCGCCAGCGTCGGCCCGTCCCCGACGCGCACGCCGAAGGCGCGCAGCGGTCCGCCGGTGAGCCACTGCTCCTGACAGTGGCGTACGTACGCGCGGGTGCTCTCCGGCGTTGACGGACCGCCGTTGAGCCAGCGCACCAGCAGCTCGTCCTCGCCCGCCAGGTGCGCGTCGACGTCGTTGAGGGTCAAGGGCGACAAGGTGACGACACCGTCCGCCCATTCGATGTCTCGCACGGGGTGACTGTCGCCTGCCGCCGCCCGCGCGGGCAAGCGAATATCAGGCCGGGGGCGCGGGCCCGCGCCCCCGGTGGCGCGTTCACGACTCGACGTACTCGCGCAGGTGGTGGGCCGTCACGGTGGTTCCCTCCGCGATGAGTTCCGCCGGGGTGCCGGTGAAGACCACCTCACCGCCGTCGTGCCCGCCGCCGGGGCCGAGGTCGATGATCCAGTCGGCGTGGGCCATCACGGCCTGATGGTGCTCGATGACGACGACCGAGTTGCCGTCGTCGACAAGCCGGTCCAGGAGGGCGAGGAGCTTGTCCACGTCGGCCAGGTGCAGTCCGGTGGTCGGCTCGTCCAGGACATAGGTGGCGGACGTCTCGGCCATGTGGATGGCCAGCTTCAGCCGCTGCCGCTCGCCTCCGGAGAGGGTGTTGAGCGGCTGGCCGAGACGCAGATAGCCGAGCCCGACGTCGCTGAGCCGGGCGAGGATGGCGCGGGCCCGGCCCGTGGGGAAGAACGCGTGCGCCTCCGCCACCGACATGCCGAGGACCTCGCTGATGTTCTTGCCGCGCAGCGTGTAGGTGAGGACCTCGGGCGTGAACCGCTTGCCGTCGCACTTCTCGCAGACGGACGCGACCTGCGCCATCATCGCCAGGTCGGTGTAGACGAGCCCGATGCCGTTGCAGTGCGGGCAGGCGCCCTCGGAGTTGGCGCTGAACAGCGCGGGCTTGACGTTGTTGGCCTTGGCGAAGGCCGCGCGGACCGGGCCGAGCAGGCCGGTGTACGTCGCCGGGTTCGAGCGGCGCGAGCCCCGGATCGGCGACTGGTCGGCGACCACGACGCCGTCCTGGCCGGACAGATAGCCGTGGATCAGCGAGCTCTTGCCGGAGCCCGCGACGCCGGTGACGACGGTGAGCACGCCGAGCGGCACGTCGACGTCCACGCCCTTCAGGTTGTGCCGGTCGGCGCCCTTGATGGACAGCTGCCCCTTCGGCGCCCGCACGCTGGCGCGGGGCGCCGCCCGGTGCCCGAGGTGGCGCCCGGTGAGCGTGCCGGAGCCGCGCAGGCCCGCGACGTCCCCGGTGTAGCAGATCTCGCCGCCCGCCTCCCCGGCTCCAGGTCCGAGGTCCACGACGTGGTCGGCGATGGCGACGACCTCCGGCTTGTGCTCGACCACGAGCACCGTGTTGCCCTTGTCGCGCAGCCGGAGGAGCAGGCCGTTCATGCGCTGGATGTCGTGCGGGTGCAGGCCGACGGTGGGCTCGTCGAAGACGTACGTCACGTCCGTGATGCTGGAGCCGAGGTGGCGGACCATCTTCACGCGCTGTGCCTCGCCGCCGGACAGCGTGCCCGAGGGGCGGTCCAGGCTGAGGTAGCCGAGGCCGATCTCCACCAGCGAGTCGAGGAGGTCCCGCAGCGTGGCGAGCAGCGGCGCGGCGCCCGGTGCCTCGATGCCGCGGATGAACTCCACCAGGTCGCTGATCTGCAGCGCCGCGCACTCGGCGATGTTGAGTCCGTTGATCCGGGAGCCGAGCGCGGCCCGGGTGAGCCGGGCGCCCTCGCACAGCGGGCACCGGGCGAAGACCACGGCCCGCTCGACGAAGCTCCGGATGTGCGGCTGGAGTGCGTCGCGGTCCTTGGCGAGCCAGCCGCGCTGCATCTTGGCGACGAGGCCTTCGTAGGTGAAGCCGTTGGAGCCGACCTTCACCTTGACCGGGCCCTTGTGCAGCAGGTCGTCCCACTCCTGGCCGGTGAAGTCCTTGAGCTTCTTGTCGGGGTCGCAGTAGCCGGAGTTGACTATGATCTGCCAGCTCCAGGAGTCCACCGCGTAGTTCGGCACGGTGATGGCGCCCTCGTTGAGGGACAGCTCCCGGTCGACCAGCTGGTCGACGTCCACGGTCGCGACCTCGCCGGTCCCCTCGCACTCGGGACACATGCCGTCGGGCAGGTTGAAGCTGAAGGCGCCCGCGTCGCCGAGGTTCGGGGTGCCGAGGCGGCCGAAGACGATCCGCAGCATCGTGTAGGCGTCCGTCGCGGTGCCCACCGTGGAGCGGGAGTTGGCGCCCATGCGCTCCTGGTCGACGACGATCGCCGCGCTGAGGTTGCGCAGCTCGTCGACGTCGGGGCGGCCGACGCTCGGCATGAACGACTGGACGAACGCGGTGTACGTCTCGTTGATCAGCCGCTGCGACTCGGCCGCGATGGTGCCGAAGACCAGCGAGGACTTGCCCGATCCCGAGACGCCGGTGAACACGGTGAGACGGCGTTTGGGCAGGTCGAGCGAGACGTCCTTCAGGTTGTTCGCACGCGCGCCGCGGACCTGGATCACGGTGTGGCTGTCGGCGGGGGTGACGTTCACGGGTGCTCCTCGTACGGTTCGACGGAGCGCACAGCGTACACCGTACTCAATTCACGCGTCCGGCCTTTTGCACCCTCACCCCCTCACCAGGGCCTCACGCCCCGCATGCGAAGAAAGGCTTCTCCTTTCCGTTCTGTAGGCCTTTCGGGTGAATGCCCGAGTGCGGGGGCGGATGCGGGGGCAGCCTGGCGATGCCCGCCCACCAGCACGGGCATCTCCGCTCCGCACGGAACCGAACAGAAAGGCACCCCTTCTCCATGATCAAGAAGCGCACCTCCGCCACCACGGCGGGAGCCGCCAAGCGGGCGCTCCTCGCCACCGCCGCTGCCACCCTCCTCGCCACCGGCGGCCTGGTCGCGGCCGCGCCCGCCGGTGCGGCCGACTGCCCCAGCGGCCACTTCTGCGCGTGGGAGCACGCCAATTACGACGGCCAGCGCGCCAACTGGTCCGGCGACGACAGCTGGTGGGAGAGCTACATCGCGGACGAGGACTCCTCGTGGGCCAACCACGGCATCTCGGGCGCCGGCATCAAGGACCACGTCAAGGTGTACTCACGGGCCCACCAGGGCGGCCACATGACCATCTGCCTCACCCCGGGCCAAGAGGTCAACTACAACGGCGCGGCCAACGACGACGGCGACTCCCACACGTGGGGCATGAGCTGCTGATCCGCCGCACTCCACGGGTCCGTCGCCCTCGGGCGGCGGACCCGTTCCGCTTGTCCCCGGCCGCGTCCGCGCCCACGACGTCCTACTTCCGCAGCCAGTGGCTCACCGTCTCGCGCCACTGCTCGAACAGGGCGCGGTCCCCGATGACCTCGGGCGCCTCGGCGAGCACCGACTCGCGCTGGTACAGGAGCGCGAGGAGCGAGGCGGCCGGGCCGCGCACCGCCACGGCGGCCTTCTCGTGGGTGCGCCGGGTGGTGATGGCGTCACCGGTCAGATCGATCAGCCACTCCCCCGCGGCCGCGGGCTCGACGTCGGTGGCGTGGAGGTGGACGGTGCGGCCGGGGCCGAGCAGCGCGCGCAGCGCCTCGGGGGATTCATAGACCTGCGGCAGCTCGGTGAACTCCATCCACTCGTTCAGGCCGATCAGGGCGACGTCCGCGTCGAGGGGGTACGGGCCGCCGACGGCGGTGACGGCGTCCGCGCGGTGCAGGACCGTCTCGAACAGCATGCGGCGGCCCCAGAAGACCGGTGTGCCGCCGGGCGCCGGGGTCCACACCCGCGCGTCGGGGCCCGCCTCGCGCAGGGTGTCCGCGAGCAGCGCCGCGCCCTCGGCCAGCCAGTCTCCGAGGGCGGCGGCGTCGGCCGTGTCGTCCCCGTCGACGTCGTCGACCTGGTCGTGGGGCACGGGTCCGCTCGCCCGGGTCCGCACGACGCGCTCGCTCCAGCGGTGCGCGCCGCCCACGTGCCGCAGCAGGTTGCCGAGGCTCCAGCCCGGGCAGGTCGGTACGGGCGCGGTGAGGTCGGCGTCCTTGATGAGGGACCGCAACTGCTCGGTCTGCGTGACGATTTCGGCGGCGTAGCGTTCCAAGGTCACGTTCGTCATGTCCTTACGGTAGATCGCGATGGATCACGTCGGTGGTGATGGGTCATGTCGGTTGCGATGGGTCACGTCGGTTGTGGTTCCAGGGACGGCCCCCGCTCCCGCCGCTCCCTGCGCTCCCTGCGCTATGACGCGGTCGCCAGGAACTGCGTGGCCGCCAGCTCCCCGTACAGCGGGTCGGCCGTGACGAGTTCGTCGTGGGTGCCGGTCGCGCGGACCTTGCCCGCGTCCATGACGACGATCTGGTCGGCGAGCGTCACCGTCGACAGACGGTGCGCGACGACCAGGACGGTCACGTCCTGGGACACCTCGGCGACGACGTCGCGCAGGGCGAGTTCGTTGACGGCGTCGAGCTGGGAGGTGGCCTCGTCCAGGAGCAGCAGCCGGGGCTTGCGCAGCAGGGCGCGGGCGATGGCCACCCGCTGCCGTTCGCCGCCGGAGAGCTTCGAGCCGCGGTGGCCGACCACGGTCTCCAGGCCGTCGGGAAGGCGGGCGACGAGGGCGTCGAGGCGGGCGCGGACGAGGACGTCCTGGAGGTCGGCCTCGGTGGCGTCCGGCGCGGCGAAGACGAGGTTCTCGCGCAGGGTGCCCGCGAGGACCGGCGCGTCCTGTTCGACGTATCCGATGGCGGCGCGCAGGTCCGCGAGGGGCCAGTCCCTGACGTCCTCGCCGTCGACGAGGACGCGTCCGCCCGCGACTTCGTAGAACCGCTCGACGAGCCCGAAGACGGTGGTCTTGCCCGCGCCGGACGGGCCGACGAAGGCGGTCATGCCGGGGCTCGGCACGGTGAAGCTCACGCCGTGGTGCACCAGGGGAAGCTCGTCCTGGTAGCGGAAGGTGACGTCCTCGAAGGCCACGGCCGCGGGCTTGCGGGCCGCGTCGGCCGCGCGCGGCGCGCCCTCGCCCAGGTCCTCGGTCTCCATGCGCTCGGCGCGCACGATGCGGGCGACGGCGGCGGCGCCCACCTGGTACTGGGTGACCGCGTCGACGAGTCGGCTGACCGGGTCGATCAGGTAGAAGAGCAGCATCAGGAACGCCACCAGGGTGGCGACGGAGATCGCCTCGGAGGCCACGCGCGCGCCGCCGACGCCGAGCACCGCGAGGAACGACACCTGGATCGCGAAGCCCATCGAACTCCAGGCCACGGCCTGCCACTTGGCCGACATCACGCCGTGCCGCCAGGCCTCCTTGGCGGCCGCCTCGACCGCGGCCGACTCGCGCGTCTCGGCGCCGGAGGCCTTCAGGGTGCGGAAGGCGCCGAAGGCCCGCTCCAGGGCGGTCGAGATCGTGGCGACCGCTTCCTGGGAGCGCTCGGTCGCCTTGGAGATCTTCGGCATGACGAATCCGGTGGCGGCGCCGATGAGCACGATCACCCCGAGGGTGACACCGAGGAGGACCGGGTCCATGAAGGCCATCATCACGATCGTCGCGACGACCGTGAGGGCACCGGAGAACGCCGACACGACCGCCTGTGTGGTGACCGCCTGGAGCAGGGTCGTGTCCGAGGTGACGCGGGACATCAGATCGCCGGGCTGGACGCGTTCGATCTCGCTGACCTTCAGGCGCAGCAGCCGCCGTATCAGCGAGCGCCGGGAGTCCAGGACGACGGACTGGGCGGTGCGCTCCAGGATGTAGCTGCCGACGGACTCGACGGCGGTGCCGATGACGAGCAGTCCGGTCAGCAGGATGAGGATCGAGGCGATGGACTCGTCGTCGGAGAGCCGGTTGACCAGCTGTTCGACGGCCACCGGCTGGGCGAGGCCGGTGGCCGCGCCGATCAGTGTGAACAGCGCTCCGAGCGCCACGACGCCGCGGTGCGGGCGGAAGTGGCGGTAGAGCACGCGCCAGGTCTCCTTGGCGGGCAGCCGCTCGGGCTTGCTCTCTTTCCCGCCGGGTTCCGTCCCACCGCGCTCGGTGCCAGCGCGCTCGGCCCCGGCCAGTTCGGTCCCACCGTGTTCGGTTCCACTGATCTCAGTCACGTTGTGCTCAGCCTTGGTCTGCTCGGTCGGGTCTCTCGCCGTGGGGCCCCCGGGCGAAGGCCGGGTCCGCGCTCGTCACATCAGGCAGGACGCAGCGGAGCGCGTCCTGCCTGACACACCTGACTCATCCGTTCACTTCCCTGAGCCGGTCATCAAGGGTGCCCGGGGAAGGCGGATTCCGCCACGCAATTTAGGGCCCGCCGGGACGTCAGCGCAGCCGCAGGCGCAGCTCCCCGACCCGCAGCAGCCGGGCGAGCAGCAGATATCCGAGGGCCATGACGGCGGCGCCCGCGGCGAGGGCGAGCGCCGTGCGGGCGGTGTCCGCGTCGGCCCCGTCCGCGCACGCGCGCGCCACCGCCCACGCCAGGGCTCCGGCGGGGGCCGCGGCGAGGCCGAGCTTGCCGTAGGTGCGGGCGAGACGCTTGCCGTCCAGGCGGCCCTCGAGGCGCCTGCGCAGCAGCCGCGCGGTGAGGAGCAGCCCCACCGCGTACGACAGGGTGTAGGCGGCCGCCATGCCGACGACCGCCCAGCGCGCGGGCAGGAGCTGGTGGCAGGCGGTGGCCAGGGCGATGTTCACGGCGGCGATCCAGGCCGCCATCCAGAACGGCGTGCGCGTGTCCTCGAAGGCGTAGAAGCCGCGCAGCAGCAGGTACTGGGCGGAGAACGGGATGAGACCGAGCCCGAAGGCCTGGAGCATCTGGCCGAGCGGCCGCACGGAGTCCGCGTCGGCCGTGCCGTGCCCGAACAGCAGCGTCGCGGTCTGGGGGCCGAGCGCGAGGAAGAAGAACCCGGCGGGCACGATGACGACGCCGGTCAGGCGCAGCGCCCGGGACAGTTCCCCGCGCAGGTCGTCGGTGCGGCCCTGCGCCGCCGCCGTGCTCAGCCGCGGCAGCAGCGCCGTGACCAGGGAGACGGTGACGATGGACTGCGGCAGCAGCCAGATGGTCTGGGCGTAGGAGTACGCGGTGTAGCCGACGCCCGCGGTGGGCAGTCGCTGGTCGGCGGCGTTGGCGTAGTTCGTGACGACGGTCAGCGCGACCTGGTTGGCGAGGACGAAGAGCAGCGTCCAGCGTGCCGCCCGCGCGCTCGCGCGCAGGCCCGCGCCGCGCCAGTCGAAGCGCGGGCGGAAGCGGAAGCCCGCGGCGCGCACGAACGGCACCAGGGCCAGGGCCTGGAGCGCGATGCCGCAGGTCGTGCCGATGCCCAGGAGCCGCACGTGGGCGGCCGTGATGTCACCGACCCGCTCCGGCGCGGTCATCAGGGTGAGATAGGCGCCGAACATGGCGATGAGGACGACGTTGTTGAGGACCGGCGTCCACATCATCGCCCCGAACTTCTCCCGCGCGTTCAGGACTTGGCCGAGCATGCCGAACATGCCGTAGAAGAAGATCTGCGGCAGCAGGAACCTCGCGAAGACGACGGTGAGCTCGAAGGCCTCGTGGTTGTCCGGGGTGTCGCGCAGGTACAGGCCGACGATGTCGGGCGCCGCCCACACGGCGAGCGCGGTGCCCGCGGCGAGCACGCACAGGACGAGCGTCACCAGGCGCTGCTCGTAGGCCCGGCCGCCGTCGGCCTGGGTCTGGCGGGCGCGGACGAGTTGCGGCACCAGGACGGCGTTGAGCGCGCCCCCGATCAGCAGCGTGTACAGGCCGGTCGGCACGGTGTTCGCCGTGTTGTACGTGCTGGCGAGCAGGCCGGTGCCAAGAGCCGCGGCCTGGAGCGTCTGCCGGATCAGGCCGGTCGCCCGGGAGACGACGGTTCCGGCGGCCATGAGCAGCGAGGAACGGGCCAGACCGCCCTTTCCCCCGCCCCGGCCCCTGCGCGGCGCGGCGTGCCGCCCGCGCCGCGCACGCCCCCGGCGATGACGATGGCGCTGGCGTTGATGTAAGCCGGGTATGTGTTCCCGGTCCGCCGACGGCGGACCTGCTATGTCGTGTGTTCCCTCCACCATGGCACCAACCTATCCACGCATGATCATGAATGGGCGATTCCGCCTCATGTGCGCGTCTGTCGGCGGGGGCGGGGAGAAACATCCGCGCGGACCTGAATCCTTTTCCCGCCCGGTGGCTCTTATGGTCGAGCGGCTGTGAGGCCGGTGTGTCCTGGAGGTGGTTCGGTGCGTGCGGTCGAGGGTGGTTCCGGTGTCGGAGTGCGGGTCGTGGCGGCGTTGAAGCGTGTCTGCGCTGTGCTGCGGCGGCCGCTGCCGCGGAAGGAGGGCGATCGGCGTGGCTAGCTCCGCGACCCGTTCCCGGCCGAAGGCCCGTGCCTGGCCGAAGTCCCGTGCCTGGCCGGACGAGCGGCTCGTCACGGCGGCGCGGTCCGGCGACGAGGCGTCGATCGCCGTGCTGGTGTCGGGGGCGTATCCGCACGTCCGGCGGTTCGCGTTCGCGCTCTGCGCGAGCGGTCAGGACGCCGAGGACGCGGCGCAGGACGCGATGATCGTCCTGTTCCGCGAGGTGGGCACGCTCCGGGCGACCGCCGCGCTCGCCTCGTGGCTGTTCCGTATCGTCCGCAACGAGTGCCTGCGGCGTGCGCGCGCCGTGGCCCGCGCCGTGGAGCCCCGCCCGGAAGCGGTTGTTCCGTCGGCCGAGGACGAGGCGCTTGCCAGGCTGGAGGTCGGCCGTGTGGCCGCGGCGGTCGCGGCGCTGCCCGCCGACCAGCGCCACGTACTGATCATGCGGGACGTCCGCGGCCTTTCGGGCCGGGCCGTGGCCCAGGAGCTCGGCCTGAGCACGGCGGCGATGAAGTCACGGCTGCACCGCGCGCGTTCGGCCGTGCGCGCGCACCTCGACGCCGCCTCGGACGCCAACGGCCCTACGGGGCCCGCCCCTTCACCGGCCCACCAGCCAGCAGACGCCGGGAGGCCCCTGTGACGCTCCCCTCCCCCTCACTCCCACCCGAGACCAAGCCCGCGCCCCGCGGCGTGCTCCTGGTGCACGGCGCTTGGCACACCGGCAGGGCCTGGGACGGTGTCGCGGCGGGGCTGCGGGCCCGCGGCGTCGCCGTGGCCGTCGCCGAGCTGCACCGGGGGTCCCTCGCGGCCGACACGGCGGCCGCCGAGGCCGCCCTTGACCGGGTCTCCGGGGCCGGGCCCGTCGTCGCGTGCGGTCATTCCTATGGCGGGGCCGTCATCACGGGCCTGCCGCCGCGGCGGGTCGGCCACCTCGTGTACCTCGCGGCGATGATGCCCGACCGCGGCGAGAGCGCCCTCGGCCTGCTCGCCTCCGCGCCGCCCACCGAACTGGCCGCCGCCATGGTCGGCGGCCCCGCGGGCACCACCACGATCGACCCCCGGGCCGCGGGGAAGCTGTTCCACGCCCGGCTCACCGAGGAACAGCGCGCCCGCCACACCGCCGGACTCGTCCCCCAGGTGATGGCGGCCGGTGGGCAACCAGTCGGCGCCGCCGCCTGGCACCGGCGGCCCAGCACCTATGTGCGGTGCACCCAGGACCGCGTCCTGCACGCGGACCTGCAGCGCCGGTTCACCGCCCGCGCGACGCACGCCCTGACCTGGCCGAGCGACCACGGCGCGTTCGCCTCGCACGTGACGGAGACGGTCGAGCTGCTCCATCGCCTCGCCACCGGACGGCCCGCTTAGCGTCCCGCGCGAGCCGGTCCCGCCGCCGGTCGCCGAGGCGGGCGGCGGAGCGGGACCGGGCCGCCGCGCCGACAACGCTCGGCGACGACGCCTTCGGCTACGCGCGGAACGTCTCGGGCCGCTCGGGGCTCGCCGCCGCCAGGGCCTTGGTGACCTCCTCGACGCCCGCCCGCAGCCCGTACACGGGCGTGTCGGGCTGCTGGCGCCAGGACTCGTCGATGCCGCCCGCGTCGACCGTGTCGAAGCCGATCTCGTCGATCAGGTCGCGGATGATCCGCTTGGCGGCCTCGTCGTCGCCCGCGACGGGTACGGCGATGCGCCGCGGGTCGCCCTTGGGGAGCGGCTTGTCGATGAGGTCCTCGGCGTACGTGCCGTTGAACGCCTTGATGACGGGGTGTCCGATGTGCCGCTCCGTCCAGCGGCTCTCCGGCAGGCCGTCCTCGATGGCGTCGATCCTTCCGTCGCGCTGCCGCGGGTAGTAGTTGCCGGTGTCGAGCACGGCGAACCCGTCGGCGGCCTCGTCGAAGAGGCCCGACGGCAGGTCGGGGACGTTCTTCAGGGGGACCGTCACGACGACGACGCGCGCACCGCGGGCCGCGTCCGCGACCGTGACGGGCGTCGCGCCGGTCTCCTCGGCGAGGGCGGTCAGGGTGTGCGGGCCGCGGGAGTTGGCCACGGACACCTCGTGCCCGAGCGCGGTCAGGCGGCGGGTGAGATTGCCGCCGATGTTGCCCGCGCCGATGATGCCGATCTTCATGGGTCCTCCAGGGCCGTGGCGCGCCACGGCCCGGTGCCGTCGGCGCATGTGTGCCTGCAACCCCAAGGCCGTTACAGCTATTTCCCCCGCATCCCACGGATTTTCAGCGGCTCACGGCTGGGATCGGCCGGGTGCCAGGCGCCGCAGGGTGCCCGGCTTGTTATTCCCCGCCAGCCATTGGATATCCGATGGCTGGCACCGCCTTCCCCCTCGCATCCCTATGGGTGACGGCCGGGGGCCAGCGGCTGAACCAGGCGGAGGGACGTCGTACCCCACGCGGCCTTCATCCCCCACGGGCGGAGTTTCACCGTCCGTTGATCCCCCTCGTCCCTCCCCGCCTGTCCTGTCCGACGTGACGCCCGCGCGAGCCCGCCGCACGCGGCGGCCGCACCGCCCGTGAGCTGCCGGTGCGTACCTCGGACCGCTCTTGACGCCGTCTTGCGCATAGGTTCGGAATCACACACCTCGTGTCGTCCGTACGTTGCGAAAGGACCGCTCCCCATGAGCACCCCGAACACCGCGCGCCCCGCCGACGCCTCCGGCACGTTCGCCCTCGGCGGCGACCTGGCCGTCAACCGGCTCGGCTACGGCGCCATGCAGCTCACCGGACCGGGCGTCTGGGGCGAACCCGCGGACCGGGACGAGGCCGTCCGCGTGCTGCGCCGCGCCGTGGAGCTCGGTGTGAACTTCATCGACACCGCCGACTCCTACGGTCCGTTCGTCAACGAGGTCCTCATCAAGGAGGCCCTGCACCCGTACGCCGACGACCTGGTGATCGCCACCAAGGGCGGCTTCACCCGCTCAGGACCCGGCGACTGGCGCGCGGTGGGCCGCCCCGAGTACCTGCGCCAGCAGACCGAGCTGAGCCTGCGCCACCTCGGTGTGGAGCGCATCGACCTGTACCAGCTGCACCGCGTCGACGAGCAGGTCCCGCTCGCCGACCAGGTGGGCGAGCTCGCCCTGCTGCAGAAGGAGGGCAAGATCCGCCACATCGGCCTGTCCGAGGTGACGGTGGATCAGATCAAGGCGGCCCGCGAGTACGCCGAGATCGCCTCCGTGCAGAACAGGTACAACCTGGCCGACCGCGGCGCGGAGGACGTCCTGGACTACGCCGAGCGCGAGAACATCGCGTTCATCCCCTGGTACCCGATGGCCACCGGTGAACTCGCCCGCCCGGGCGGCCCGCTCGACGCCGCCGCCGCGGAGCAGGGCGCGAGCCCCGCGCAGCTCGCCCTCGCCTGGCTGCTGCGCCGCTCGCCGGTGGTCCTGCCCATTCCCGGTACATCCCGGGTGGCGCACCTGGAGCAGAACACCGCCGCCGCGACGCTCACGCTCAGCGACGCCCAGTTCGAGGCGCTGTCCGCCGCGGTCTGACGCGCGGCCCCTCCGGCGCCCGCCCCGTCTCACGGGCGGGCGCCGACGGGCGCGCCCGGCCGGAACGCCCCCGCCATCAAGGCCGCGGCCAGCGCGGTCGCCCCGCCCGCGACCATCGCCGTGGACGTCGTGCCCCGGTCCACCACGGCGCCGCCCGCCAGCGCCCCCAGCGCGAGCGTGGCCTGGAACGAGGCGGTGAACAGAACCGAGGCCGCCTCGGGCGCCCCGGGTGCCGCCGCCGCGAACCAGGTCTGCGAGCACACCGGCACGGCCCCGTAGGCGACGCCCCACACGACGAGGAGCGCGACCGCGCCGCCCGCCGACCGTCCGGCGACGGGCAGCAGCAGGGTGGCCGCGGCGATCAGCCCCGCGGCCCCGGCGAACGCGGCGCGCGGGCGGCGGGCCGCGACCGCGCCGCCCAGGAAGGTGCCGACGATCCCGGCGGCCCCGTACACGAGCAGGAACACGGTCGTCAGGTCCGGGCCGACGCCCGTGACGTGCCGCAGGAAGGGCGTCACGTAGGTGTAGGCGCCGAAGTGCGCGAGGACCACGAGGAAGGTCATCGCCAGGGCGCGGCGGGTGTTGGTGCCGCGCAGCAGGCCGCGCAGGACGCCGGGGCGCGGGGCCGCGTCCGGGGGCAGCGCGGGCAGCACAAGCGCCATCAGCGCGCACACGGCCAGCGACAGGAATCCCATGGCGACGAAGGCGGTCCGCCAACCCGCGCTCTGACCGAGAGCCGTCCCCGCGGGCACACCGAGCACCGAGCCCAGCGGGACCGCGGAGAAGATGACCGCCCGCGCGCGCCCGGCGCGCTCGCGCGGGACAAGGCGCTCGGCGAGCCCGGCCGCGAGGGACCAGAAGCCTCCGATGGTGACGCCGACCGCGACGCGCGACACCAGCACCAGCCAGTAGGCGGGCGCCGCGGCGGCGGCGAAGCACGCCGCCGCGAGCAGCGCCACGCACGCGCACAGCGTGACCCGCCGGTCCACGCGCGCGGTGGCCTTCGTGACGAGGGGCGCCGACAGCGCCGCCAGGAAGCCCGGCATGGTCATGGTCAGGCCCGCGGTCCCGTCCGTGACGCGGAAGTCGCTCCCGATGGCGGGCAGCAGGCCGATGGGCAGGATCTCCACCGTGACGATGGCGAAGATCCCCGCCGTGACCGAGACGACGGCGAGCCACTGGACGAGCGGCGGCCGTTCCGGCGCGGCGGAGGGTGCGGGGAGCGTCGTGCTGGCAGGCATGGGACCGTCCTGGTGCGGGGCTGGGGGCGCCTTCAGTCCACCAGCGCCCACCGCACGCGTCTGGCAGGTACGCGACACCATGATCGGCTGGTCCCGGCCCGTCGCCGCCCGCCGCCGCCGTGAATTCCCCGGCGCCCGCGCGTCCGCCGCTGCTAGCATCGCCGCGTGATCACGTCCGCGCAGCACCTCGTCATGATGCCCCGGCCACGGGGCTTTTGACGTTCGGACGCACGCGTTTTCCGAGGCCCCGAGTCGGGGCCTCGTTCCGTTTCGAGCGGCTTCGGAGCCCCGCCTCCCGACTGGAGGTTCCGATGCCCCCGTCCCGTACGTACGTCACGACGACCATCCCGTACGTCAACGCCCGCCCGCATCTCGGGTTCGCCCTCGAACTCGTCCAGGCGGACGTCGTCGCCCGCCACCGGCGCGACCGCGCCGACGAGGTGCGCTTCCTCAGCGGCACCGACGACAACTCCCTGAAGAACGTCCTGGCCGCCGAGGCCGAGAACGTGCCCGTGCGGGATCTCGTCGACCGCAACGCGCGGGCGTTCGCGGCGCTGCGCGCTCCGCTCGCGCTGTCCCTCGACGACTTCATCCGCACCAGCGCCGACCCGCGCCACCGCGTGGGCGTCGAAGCGCTGTGGCGGCGCTGCGCGGCCGCCGGGGACCTGTACCGCAAGCACTACGAGGGCCTGTACTGCGTAGGCTGCGAGCAGTTCTACACACCCGCCGAACTCGTCGGCGGCCGCTGCGCGGAGCACGGCACCGAGCCGGGGACCGTCGCCGAGGAGAACTGGTTCTTCCGCCTTTCCCGGTACGCCGGCCAGCTGCACGAGCTGATCTCCAGCGGCCGGCTGCGGATCGAGCCGGCGGCGCGCCGCAACGAGGTCCTCGCCCTCGTCGCGGGCGGCCTGCGCGACTTCTCCGTCTCGCGCTCGCACACCCGCGCCCGCGGCTGGGGCATCCCGGTCCCCGACGACCCCGACCAGGTCGTGTACGTGTGGTGGGACGCGCTCGGCAACTACGTCACCAGCCTCGGCTACGGCACCTCGGACCCCGCCTACGCCCACTGGTGGGAGGGCGAGGGGCGCCGCGTCCACCTCGTCGGCAAGGGCGTCGTCCGCTTCCACGCCGTGTACTGGCCCGCCATGCTCCTGTCGGCGGGCCTGCCGCTGCCCACGGACGTCCTCGTCCACGACTACCTCACCGTCGGCGGCCGCAAGATCAGCAAGTCCGGTGGGGCGACGGTCGATCCGGCGGAGCTGGTCGCCGCCTACGGGACGGACGCCGTGCGCTGGTGGCTGCTGCGCGATGTGCCCCGCGTCGGGGACGCCGACTTCACCCGGGAGCGGCTGATCGCGCGCGCGAACGCCGACTTCCCCGGCGGCTTCGGCAACCTCGTCAACCGGGTCGTGACCATGGTGCACCGCTTCCGGGACGGCCGAACGCCGCGCGCGGGCACGGGCGTCGAGGAGGCCCGGCGACTGGCGGCGGTGTGCCAGGGGGTGCGGGCGGAGGTCGACGCGGCCCTCGCGGACTTCGACTTCCGGCGGGCGACCGCCGCGGTGTGGCGGATCGTGGAGGAGGGCAACCGCTGCGTCGACGTGACCCGCCCCTGGGACCTGGCGAAGGCCGAACGGGCCGGTGACCGGCGGGCGGGCGACCGGCTCGACCACGTGCTCGCCGCCCTGCTGGACGCCTGCCGCGCCCTGGCCGACCACCTCGCGCCCTTCGTCCCCGATGCGGCGGCCCTGATCGCCGCGCAGTGCGCCGAGACCGACGGCCGCGTCCCGGCGCCGCGACCGCTGTTCGCGCGGGTCGGCGAGCCCGTCGGCTAAGCCGCCGAAGGCCCTCGGCGGCATGGCAGGATAGGTGGGTTTCTCGTCATTGCGGCCATCCGGGCCCAGTTGAAGAATCGCTCGCATGACGCGAGAGAGCACGGACCCGCAGCCGCACACCGGCGACACCACCGACACCGCGTGGGGCGCTTTCGGGGACCTTCAGTTCCCCGAAAGCGCCCTGTCCCTGGCGGCGTTGCGGTTCGCCCGGTCCATCGAGACCCCGGTCGTCTTCCACCACAGCCTGCGCACCTATCTGTACGGCCGCTCCGTCGGCGCGCGGCGGGGCCTGCTGCCCGGCCGCGACTACGACGACGAACTCCTCTTCCTGGGCTGCCTGCTGCACGACGCCGGGCTGACCGAAGAGGGCAATGGGGAGGCGCGTTTCGAGGTCGACGGCGCGGACCTGGCGGCCGACTTCCTCACCGGGCAGGGCGTCGCGGCCTCGCGCGTGGAGGTGGTCTGGGACGCGATCGCGCTGCACACCACCGAAGGCGTCGCCGCGCGCAAGCGCCCCGAGATCGCGCTGGTGAGCGCCGGGGCCCGCGTCGACGTCGCGGGCAGCGCCCGTGATCTGCCGCCCGGGTACGCCGACCGGGTCCACGCGGTGCTGCCCCGTCTGCACACCGCGCCCGCGCTCCGGGACGCGATCGTGTCCCAGGCCCTGACCAAGCCCGCCAAGGCCCCCCTGTTCAGCCTGCCCGGCGAAATCGTCCGCCAGCGGACCGGGGCGGCGTGGCCGTCGTGGGAAGAGGTCACGCAGTCGCCGGGCTGGAACGACTACGAGGGCTATGAGCCGGTCTCCTGAACCGCTCGGCCGTGCCTCCGGGCGGCCTCAACGGGCGAGGGGGCCGCTCCCGTCGGACCGGGTGAGGACGCGCCGCAGCCAGCGGGTGCGGGTCTCGCGGGCGTCGCGGCTGAGGGCCGCCCGGGGCACGTAGGTGTCGAAGCCGTGGAAGGCCCCGGGCCACACGTGGAGTTCGGCCCGGCCACCGGCCTGCCAGAGCGCGTTGGCGTAGGCCACGGCCTCGTCCCTGAAGATCTCGGCCGATCCGACCTCTATGAAGGCCTCGGGGAGCCCGGTGAGATCGGTGGCGCGGGCGGGGGCCGCGTACGGCGGCAGGTCGGCGGCGCCGTAGCGCTCCCCGAGCAGCGCCTGCCACGCGGTCGCGTTGGAGGTGCGGTCCCAGGTGTCGACGCCCGACATCTGATGGCTGGAGAACGTGTCGCCCCGGTCGTCGAGCATCGGGCACAGGAGCAGCTGCCCGAGCGGCGCGGGCGCGCCCCGGTCGCGGATGAGCAGGGCCAAGGCCGCGGCGAGTCCGCCCCCCGCGCTCTTCCCGCCGACGATCACGCGGTCCGCGTCGACGCCAAGGTCGGCGGCGTGCTCAAGGGCCCAGACGAAGCCCGCGTAGCAGTCCTCCACCGGCTCGGGGTAGCGCGCCCGCGGCGCCAGGCGGTACTCCGCGGAGATGACGGCGAGCCCCGGCTCGACGGCCCACTCCCGCAGCAGCTTCGGCAGCACGGACCACGCGTTGCCCATGATCATGCCGCCGCCGTGCAGGTAGTACAGGAGCGGCAGCGGCCCGGTGGCTCCGGCGGGCCGCGCGCTCACGAGGGTGACGTCCGGCCCGCCGGAGGCTCCCGGCACCCGCAGTTCGTCCACCTCGAAGCGGCCGTCCGCGCGCAGCTCTTGGACCGTCGGGCGCGGTCGTGCCGCGGCGTCCCGCCGCTGCCGGGCCGCGAGGTTCTCCGGGGTGAACGGCCCCCTCGGCCGGTTCCCCAAGGCCGCGAGGCCCGCGCTCAGTTCGGGGTCGAGAGGGGGCGGGTGATCCATGGGCGTAGTCAATCATCCCGGTCACCGGTGCCCGCGCCCCGCCGTGCGGTCTCACGCGCGGCCGCCCGCGCCCGCCTCCTTCGCGCGGCGGTGGTGCGCCACCCGCTCCCGCGTCGCGCACCGGCGCGAACAGTAGCGCCGCACCGATCCGCTGCCGCCGGCGACGAACGCCTCGGCGCAGCTCGGGGACGCGCACTGGCCGCCCGGCGGGCGCTGGCGGTCCCAGAGGAGGACGGTCAGGGCCATGCACGACGACGCGAGGAACCACTGGGCCCACGGGGCCGCGTCATCGCTGTCGAGGTGCGGGTGCCAGGGTGAGGTGCCGCCGTGCGCGGTGAGCCGGACAGGACCGCAGCGCTCGGCGAGCAGCCGGTTCAGGAGGCGGGCCGCGGCGTCCACGTCGGCGGCGGCGAACACCTCGCGCAGCGGCACGGCGGCGGCGCGCAGCTCCGCCACGTCCTCGGCGGTCAGCTCCAGCGGGTCCGCCTCGCCGTACGCGCGCAGCACCGCCTCGACCTCAGCCGCCTGGGGCGCGTCGCCGCCGAGCGCGTTGACGAGCGCGGCGGCGCGCTGCGCGGTGCGCAGCACGGAGTGCCGGGTCGACCAGTCGTCCGCGTCCCTCGGGCGTGCCTCCCGCGCTGCTTGCTGTGCTGCTTCCGTCTGCTCCGCTGCCACTTCCGCCCTCACAGCTGCTCCCTTCATCTGCTCCCTTTCCCGGTACGGCTGCTCCGCTGTCCCGCGCGCTCCCCACTCCCCACGCCCGCACGACGAATGTAACGCTATTCCGCTCTTTTAACGTTACCTTGTAACGTCCCGCACATGACGAAGCGTTACGGGATATTCCTCTACGCGGCGGGCGCCACGGCCGCCCGGACCGGTGACGAGATGTCAGGGCCCGCGCTGCTGCTGGTGGGGCTCTCGGTCACCGGATCCGCGTCGGCCGCGTCGGCGCTGCTCGCGGGGATCACGGTGTCGGCGGCGGTGGGCGGGCCCGTCTTCGGGGTCCTGCTCGACCGGGCGGCCCGGCCGGGGCGCCTGCTCGCGGGCGCGCTCGCCGCGTACTCCGCCGCGCTCCTGCTCGTCCTGCTTGCCCTCGGCCGGGTCCCGCTGCCCGTGGTGATCGCCACGGCTCTGCTCGGCGGGCTCCTCGGGCCCGCGCTCGCGGGCGGCTGGACCTCCCAACTGCCGCGCGTGGCGGCCCCCGACGCACTGCCGCGCGCCAACGCCCTGGACGCGCTGACCTACAACGCGGCGAGCCTGGCGGGCCCGGTCCTCGCGGGGGCCGTGGCGATGACCGCCGGGGCCCCGGCGGGCGTGGTCGTGTCCCTGGTCCTTGTCCTGCTCGCGCTGCCGGTGGCCTGGACGCTGCCGGGCCGGGCTGGGGCGGGGCGCAGCGGTCCGGCGACGTCGATCACGGCGGACCTCGTCGCCGGGTTCGCGGCGATCGTGACCGCCCCGCCGCTGGCCCGCGCGACGCTGACCTCCGTGGTGTCGTACGTCGGTGTCGGCATGGTGGTGACCTGCACGCCCCTGCTCGGTGACGCGGTGCTCGGCTCCTCGGGCTCCGGCACGGCGCTCCTGACCGTTCTCGCCGCCGCGTCCCTCACCGCCAACGCCCTGCTGTCCAGGCGGCCCGGGCTGCTGCCGCCCGACGCGACCGTCCTGGCGAGCACCCTCGTGCTCGCCGCCGCCTTCGCCATCGCCGCGACGGCCGCGCCCGCGCCGCTCCTCGCGGCGATGGTGCTCGCGGGCGCGGGCGCGGGACCCCAGCTGACGGCGCTGTTCGCGGTGCGGCACCGGGAGGCGCCGGAGCGGCTGCGGGGGCAGATCTTCACCACGGGCGCGAGCCTGAAGATCACCGGTTACGCGGTCGGCGCGGGGCTCGGCGGCCCGCTCGCCACCTGGTCGCTGTCCGGCGCGCTCCTCACGGCCGCCGGGTGCGAACTCCTCGCGGCGGCGGGCTTCCTGGCCCTCTCCACACCGCGTCGCCGCGTACGGAACGCGCGAGGTCCAGGGCGTCACCCGGACGCGCCGCCATCGCACTCCGGCTCCCCGCGCATCGCACCGTAACGTCCGGGGAACTCCTTACGCACCCGCCACGAGAGATCCCCCACCCATGCCCGCACCCACCGTCCCCCAAGCCGGGCACGAGCCCCGCGCCCACCGCCCGCACCCGCCGAAGCGGCGCCCCTGATGTCCGCCCCCGGCACCGGCGCCGCCGTGGTGCTCCAGGACTACGACCGGCACGGCCGGGTGTGGGCGCTGAGCCCCGCCACGGGGCTGCTCGCGCCCGCGTCCGGCCGCTGCCACGGCTTCGTCCACCTCGACGCCGCCCCGCGCGGGGACGAACCGCCCGTCGCCGCCGCCCTGTACGCCGAGGGGCGCGGCGGCGGGCCGCTGTGGCTCCAGTACGGACCCCGGCGGTGGGACAGCGACGCGGTGACCGTGCGGCAGGCGTCCGAGTCGGACGGCCACCGCCTGTTCACCGTCTTCGGGGCGCGCGGCCCGGAGCTCGAACTCCGTTACCCCGCACCTGACCCGGGCCCCGCCGACCCCGCCCACGACTGGATCGACACCGTCGCCGACGACTTCTTCCTGTGGGCCGCCGAGCGCCTCACCTGCGACGACGAGGGCGCACGACGCGCACTCAGGGAGCACTTCGGGGCGGGGTTCCCGTCCGGGTGAATCCACGTGCCCTGATGAGCCCCCGGGGCGATGAGTCCGTGAGCGCGAGGGAGTCATTACTACGTACTAAGAGGTGTCGTAGCAGCGCGAGCGGCACCGCGAACCACCCACCGCACGTCGCAGCGAACGAACGCCTTGGACATCCAGCAGACCGGGCCGCGCGGGTCGCGACCCCTCACCCGGAGGTGTGCCATGTGTGCCCATCAGCCGCCGTGCCCGACCGCCGAGCGACCCGACCGGGATGCCGCACGGGTCGTCAGCGCCCATCCCGAGCAGGGCTGGAGCCTGCTCTGCAACGGCACGATCGTCTTCGACGACACCGGTGAACTCCTGCCCGACGGACGCGTGGTGCCACCCTTGCGCCCGCTCGCCTCGCAGCCCCCGGACCTGGCCGTCGCCGCCTGAGCCGATCCCCTCTCCTCCCGTGCCGCACGCGCGCGTGCGGCACGGGTGCGGTCACGGCAGGATCGCGCCGAGCAGCGCCCGCGCGCACAGGTCCCGCACCTGGTCGCGGCTCGGCTCCCGCGTGTGCAGCCACTCCAGGCAGACGGCGACCAGGAAGGCCAGCCAGCCGCGGACCGCGAGGCGCAGCGCGGGCGGGTCGTCGGCCAGGCGCGCGGTCTCGGGGTCCGCGGCGAGGGCCGCGAGGATCTGCCGCTCATGGGCGGCGAGACCCTCCCGGTACACCGCGCGGACCGCCGGGTCGCCCGCCGCCTCCGCGCGGTGGAAGGCCCTGAACCCCTCGGCGTGGGACTCCACATAGCCGAGGAACGCGTCGAGCCCGGTGCTGATCTGGGCGCGGATCGGCAGGCCCGGCTCGGCCGCCGTCAGGCGCAGCATGCGCAGGCTCTCGCGCCGGACGACCGCGGCGAAGAAGTCCCGTTTCGTCGGGAAGTAGTGGTAGAGCAGGCCGCGCGAGACGCCCGCGATCTCCGCGACCCGCTCGATCCACACGTCGTCGTAGGGGTGCCGCGCGAACAGGCGCGCGCCCACCGTGAGCAGCTGTTCCTTCCGCTCCTCTGTGCTGAGCCTGCGGCGCGTGCGCTCCTGGGGGTTCGCGGCCATGCGAGCACCTTACTTGACGTC
The DNA here is from genome assembly GCF_056435225.1 of Streptomyces sp. NPDC043996. Classification (NCBI taxonomy): domain Bacteria; kingdom Bacillati; phylum Actinomycetota; class Actinomycetes; order Kitasatosporales; family Streptomycetaceae; genus Streptomyces; species Streptomyces sp. NPDC043996. Next base: position 600,691 of record NZ_JBWKEY010000004.1, read on the forward strand.
GGTTCAACAGCGGGACGAGACTGTCAGGGCTTATTGAATCGACGTATAAGAAGGCCCAACGGGCCGCGCGCTCAAGGGAGATGGCCGACGTGGCACAGACGACGCGGCAGGCGGAGGGCGCGGGCGTACCGCCCAAGGGGTTTCGCGGAGCCGAGCTCGGCTGGCCGCGCCTTGGGCGGATACCGCACCCGCCGCACCGGGTTCCGCTGCTCGGCGACGTGCTCGGGGTCCGGCCCCGCACCCCCGTCCAGGACTCGATGCGGATCGCCCGGGACCTCGGGCCGATCTTCCGGCGCAAGGCCTTCGGCAAGGAGATCGTGTTCGTGTGGGGCGCGGGGCTCGCGGCCGAACTCGCCGACGAGACGCGGTTCGCCAAGCACGTGGGGCTCGGGGTGGCCAATCTGCGCCCGGTGGCGGGCGACGGCCTGTTCACCGCGTACAACCACGAGCCCAACTGGCAGCTCGCGCACGACATCCTCGCGCCGGGCTTCAGCCGCGAGGCGATGGCGGGCTACCACCCGCTGATGCTGGAGGTCGCCGGGCGGCTGACGGACCGCTGGGACGCAGAGGCGGCCGCAGGGCGGGCCGTCGACGTGCCCGGTGACATGACGAAGCTGACGCTGGAGACCATCGCCCGCACGGGCTTCGGGCACGACTTCGGCTCCTTCGAGCGGTCCCGGCCGCACCCGTTCGTGACCGCCATGGTCGGCACCCTCAGCCACGCCCAGCGCCGCAACGTCCTGCCGCCCGCGCTCGCCCCCGTGCTGCTGCGGGGCGCCGAGCGGCGCAACGCCGCCGACATGGCCCACCTCAACCGCACCGTGGACGAGGTGGTCGCCGCCCGCCGCGCCGCCGACGCCTCGGGCGCCCGCGGGGACCTCCTCGACCGGATGCTGGACGTCGCGCACCCGGACACCGGCGAGCGCCTCTCGGCCGAGAACATCCGGCGCCAGGTCATCACGTTCCTGGTGGCGGGGCACGAGACGACGTCCGGCGCCCTGTCGTTCGCGCTGCACTATCTGGCCCGCCACCCCGAGGTGTTCGCCCGCGCGCGAGGCGAGGTCGACCAGGTCTGGGGCGAGGCCGCGGCACCCGGCTACGAACAGGTGGCGAAGCTGCGGTACGTGCGGCGGGTGCTCGACGAGTCGCTGCGGCTGTGGCCCACCGCGCCCGCGTTCGCCCGCGAGGCCCTGGCGGACACGGTCCTCGGCGGCAGGCACCCGATGCGGCGCGGGGCGTGGACGCTGGTCCTGACGATCATGCTGCACCGGGATCCCGAGGCGTGGGGCGAACGGCCCGAGGCGTTCGACCCGGACCGGTTCGCGCCCGCCGCCGCGCGGGCGCGGCCCCCGCACGTCTTCAAGCCCTTCGGCACCGGCGCCCGGGCCTGCATCGGCCGCCAGTTCGCGCTGCACGAGGCGACGCTCGTCCTCGCGCTGCTGCTGCGCCGCTACGACCTGCGGCCCGAGCCCGGCTACCGACTTCGGGTCGACGAGCGCCTGACGCTGATGCCGCGAGGGCTGCGACTGAGGCTCACCCGCAGGGACGACGCCCCTCACCCGAAGGGGCACGCGCCAGGCGCGTGAGGGGCCATTGTCAGACCCGTGCGCGAGAGTGGAAGTTGCACCTTCACTCATTGCACCCGCGGGCTAAGGAGCCAAGCGACATGACCGGCACGACGTACCCCGAACTGGACGCCGCACAGGCCTGCTTGCGGCTGCTGCACACCGCGCGCGCCGCCCTGTCGGACCCGGTGACGCCGCAGACGACGGCGCTGCTCGCGGTGCCGCTCGCGGACGCCGACGACGCGCTGCGCCGGGCGGGCCTCGCGGGCAACGAGGCGGCGCTGCTCGAGCGGATCTACGACCTCTCGCTCCAGCCCGCCACCGCGTACGAGGGCTCCGCGCGGTGAGCGCCGCCGACGCGGGCGCCACCCGCCCCGCCGAAGCGTCCGGGGAGGACACGCGGACGGCGAAGAGCAACGCGGCGTACGGCAAGAAGCCGTTCAAGCGCTCCAAGAGCCACTTCGCCGACCGCGTCACGGCGGGCGGCGAGGACGGCTGGCCGGTGGAGCCCGGCCGCTACCGCCTGGTGGTGAGCCGCGCCTGCCCCTGGGCGAGCCGTGCGGTCATCTCGCGCCGACTGCTCGGCCTGGAGAGCGCGCTGTCCCTGGCGGTGACCGACCCGATCCAGGACGACCGCAGCTGGCGCTTCACCCTCGACGAGGACGACCGCGACCCGGTGCTCGGCATCCGCTTCCTCAGCGAGGCCTATGACGCGCGCGAGAGGGGCTATCCGGGCGGCGTGAGCGTCCCGGCCCTCGTGGATGTGCCGAGCGGCAAGCTGGTCACGAACGACTACCAGCAGCTGACCCTCGACCTGGCCACGCAGTGGACAGCGCTGCACCGGCCGGGCGCCCCCGACCTGTATCCACGGCCGCTGCGCGACGAGATCGACACCGTCATGGACGGCATCTACCGCGACGTCAACAACGGCGTGTACCGCGCGGGTTTCGCCGCCAGCCAGCGCGAGTACGAGGCCGCGTGCCGGGACGTCTTCCGCCGCCTGGAGGAGACCTCGCGCCGCCTGGCACACCGCCGCTATCTGGTGGGCGACACCATCACCGAGGCCGACATCCGCCTCTTCGCCACCCTGGTGCGCTTCGACGCCGTCTACCACGGCCACTTCAAGTGCAACCTGTGGAAACTGTCCGAGGACCCCGTCCTGTGGGCCTACGCCCGCGACCTGTTCCAGACGCCGGGCTTCGGCGACACGGTCGACTTCGACCACATCAAGCGGCACTACTACGAGGTGCACACGGGCATCAACCCGACCGGCGTCGTCCCCCTCGGGCCCGATCCGACCGGGTGGCTGACGCCGCATCACCGCGAGCGCCTCGGCGGGCGCCCGTTCGGCGACGGGACGCCGCCGGGGCCGGTGCCGCCCGGTGAGGAGGTGCCGCCGCTCGCGGCGATGCCGTGAGGTGGGCGGCGCGGCACCGGGTGCGCGCGGCGTCGCGGTCCCTTCGCGGCCTCAGCCGGGCCCCGTCGCGGCCTGCCCGCGGCTCACGGCTCACGTTCGGGCGAGCCGCTCCACTGCCTTGAGGACGTGCCCGGACCCGTCCTCGGCCGTCATCGCGCGGGCCACGGCGCGGGCGGCGGACGTGTAGGACGGCTCCCTCACGACGGCGCGGAGCGCGTCACCGAGGCGCTCCGCGGTGAGCTTCCCGAACGGTACGGAGGCGGGGGCGGCGCCGAGGGCGATCAGCCGAGCCGCCCAGAAGGGCTGGTCGGCGGCGACCGGCACCGGCACGGCGGGCACTCCGGCGCGCAGCCCCGCCGCCGTGGTGCCCGCGCCCGCGTGGTGCGCCACGGCCGCCATTCGCGGGAACAGCAGGGCGTGCGGCACCTCACCGACCGTCAGGACATCGTCCCCGCCGGCCGCGAGGCCCGCCCGGCCCGACTGCAGGACGCCGCGCAGACCGGCCCGGCGCAGCGCGGCCACGGCGAGCTCACCGAGGCGCTCGCCCTCGCCCTCGGCCATGCTGCCGAAGCCGATGAACACCGGTGGCGGTCCTTCGGCGAGGAAGTCCGCCACGGCGGGCGGCAGCCTCGCGTCGGGCGCGTGGTGCGGCCACCAGTTGCCCACCACCTCCAGACCCGGGCGCCAGTCGGCGGGACGCCGCAGGACCGCCCCGGAGAAGCCGTGCAGGACGGGCCACCCCGTCCGCTCCTGGCGGGCGCGGACGGCGGCGAGGGGCACGGCGGGCAGGCCGAGCCGGGCCCGCAGGGCGCTCACCGCGTCCGCGTAGATCCGGTCGACCACGTGCAGCGAGAAGCGGCCCGCCGCGCGGTTGCCCACGGCGCCGAGGGAGCGGCCGCCGCTCAGCACGGGCGCGAAGTCCCGGGTCGGGTGGGCGGGCTGGAGATAGGCGCCGAGCGACGGCACGCCCATGGCCTCCGCGAGCTGCCAGCCGAGCGGTGCCGTGGTGGTGGACAGGACCAGCAGCTCGGCGCCGTCCCCGGCGGCGTCGGCGATCCCCTCGCCGAGGGTCCGCACGAACGCGGCGGCCGTGCGCGCCAGCTCCCTGCGGCTCCCGGCGGAGCCGTGCGCGCCCGGATCGCCGGGCAGCGACCGCGCCCGCAGCCCGGCACCGCGCACGAGCGGGGCGAAGGTGTCGTGGGTGGCGAGGGTGACATCGTGCCCGGCCGTGCGCAGGGCGGCGCCGAGGCCGGTGTAGGGGGCGACGTCGCCGTACGAACCGGCGGCGGCGATCAGGATCCTCATCGGTCGCCCCCGGCGTCGGCGCGGTCGGCCTCGACGGCTGATGGAGTGTCACTCTCACCCTCAGGTTTAGGGTGAGGTTGAGGGCCGGTACGCCCGCGCGCTGCGGCACCGGTGTCGGCGTCGGCCCGGGCTTCGGCACCGGCGGCGACACTGACACCGGCGTCGGTGGCACCGGCGTCGGTGGCGGCACCGGCCGCGGCACCCTCGTGAGCGGCGGCTCCGGCGTTGGCCCCCACCGCCTCCCACAGATAGCGGGCGAGTCCCGGCCGTTGCTGTGAGGGCGGCACCACGAGGGCGAACGCCCGCGCGTCGGTCAGGAAGTCGTCCGCGATCCGCCGGTGCATGTCGGGCGGGCAGTCGGTGAACCAGCGCCCGATGTGCCGCCGGTGCCGCTCGGCGAGGCTCCTGGCCCGGGGCCCGTCGGCGGGCTCCCCCGCGTCGAAGGCCGCGAGGACGTCCTCGCGCCAGTCGGCGGCCTCGCCCATGATCTGGGCCCAGTCCTCCTTGGAGTGCCCGGCGGCGCGGGCCATGGCCTCCCGGTGTCCGGCGCTGTCCTGCCACTTGAGCTCGGCCTCGGTGGCGTAGCTCAGGTCGAAGGTGATCTCGCCGAACACCTCGAACCGCTCCCGCGGACTGAGCGGCACGCCCGTCCGCTGGACCTCCATGGCCCGCTCGGCGACCGCCACGAGCCGCTCCAGCTTGCCGATCTGCTCGATCAGCGCCCGGTGCCGGGCGCGCAGCTGGTCGAGCGCGTTGGCCACCGGGTCCGCGAGGATCTGCGCGATCTCCTCCAGCGCGAAGCCGAGTTCCCGGTAGAAGAGGATCTGCTGGAGCCGGGCCAGGTCGGCGTCGCCGTAGAGGCGGTAGCCGCCGGGGCTGCGCTCGCTCGGCGCGAGCAGCCCCGCGCGGTCGTAGTGGTGCAGGGTACGGACCGTGACCCCGGCGAAGCCGGCGACCTGCCCGACGGTGTAACTCATGGTGCCCGCCCTTTCGTCGCCGTCCAGAGTGCGGCCTGACGTGACGTGAGGGTCAACTGGGACCGCCCCGGCCGCCGTCGGGGTGCAACGGCGCCGGAGCGAGCCGGGGTGCGCCCGGCGAGCGCGCGCACGGTGTGAGTGAGGTGGGCCTGGTCCGCGAGGGCCGCCGCGAGGGCCGCCTCGCCGGTGGGCAGCGCGTCCACGGCGGTGCGCGGCCGCCGCCACCGCGAGCGGAACCCCGATCTCCGCCCGTACGAGCGCGCGCGGCCGCACCGGGGAGAGCCCCACGTCGGCGGCGACGGAGGCGAGCCGCCGCGCTCGCCCGCTGGCCCGGACGGCGTGCACCGCCCACTGGCCCGGACGGCGTGCACCGCCCGCGGGTCGACGGCGGCGGGAGCCCCGGCGACGGCGGCCGTCCGGCGCCGCGGTTCGTCGGCGTCCGGCCGCGCCCGCCACGCGCCGAGGAGCCGGGCCACGGCCCTGAGCGTCGGCGCACGTCCGCCATCGCCGCCCTGGCCCGCACGCCGCTCCTCGCCTTCACCGCCGCCGCGCACGCCGTGCTCCCCGGCTACTTCTGTTCCCTGGTCCCCGACTGACTCCCGCACCCCGCCGCCCTCCTCGACACCGCCCGCCACACGTGGACGCGCTCCGGGCTGCCGCACGGCCCATGGGGCGTCGCGGCGCGGCCCGCCGTGAACCCCGCGCACCTCGCATGGGCCGCGGCGGTGGCGACCACGGCCCGATCCCCCCTTTTGTTAATGGAACCCATTTTCATGTACGGTCGACGCGTCCGCGCACCCCAGCTCCGCGCGTGCGCACCCCACGCCCCAGGAGGATCACCATGGCCGTCCCCAAGCGGAAGATGTCCCGCAGCAACACCCGCCACCGCCGCGCCCAGTGGAAGGCCAGCACGGCCCAGCTGGTCCCGGTCACGGTCGACGGCGTGACCCATCTCGTACCGCAGCGCCTGGTCAAGGCGTACGAGCGCGGGCTCATCCGCCTCGAGGGCTGACCCACCGCCGCCGCTGTCCCGGCCCTGGGGGATCATGCCGGGATGACTGATCATCTGCCGGAACCGGCGGCGGGCGCCCGGCTCGCGGCGTACACGCGCGCCGACCAGAACCAGATCCTCGGAGACGGACCCGACCCCTTCGGGGTGGCGGACACCGGGTTGACGTGGCTGCCCAAGGACGAGCACTTCGGCGTGCGGATCGACGGCCGTCTGGTGGCCCACGCCGGCCTGCTGCGCATCCCGGTCGCGATCGGCGGCGCGCGGACGGAGGTCGTCGGCGTCGGCGGGGTGGCCGTCGCGGCGGACGTGCGGGGGCGCGGCCTCGCCCGGCTCGCCCTGACCGCCGCCCTGGACCACGCCCGGACGATGGGCCCCCGCCACGGGCTGCTCTTCTGCCGTCCGCCGCTCGTCGCCCTCTACGAACGCCTCGGCTGGCGGCTGATCGACCGGGACGTCCACGTCGAACAGCCCGCCGGTCCTGTGGTGATGCCGCTGCGGACCATGTGGACCCCGCTGCGGGATGGGGCCGACTGGCCCGACGGGGAGATACGGCTGCTGTCGCACCCCATGTGAGCGGGCTTCGCCGGGCAGGCCGCCCGCCGCCGTCTCAGGTCAGCAGGCGCAGCATCCGCCGGCACGCCTCCCCCTCGTCCAGGCCGCGTGCCAGCGGGTGCCACTGGCCTCGTTCGTACGTCCCGACCTCCCACGCCCCCTGCCCGTCGCCGCGCAGGTACACGAAGTCCGGGGGCGTGGGCGCCGGTTCGTGGACGCCCTCGATCCAGTAGTAGCCGTCGGCCGCGCCTGAGGCGCTCAGCGCGGACCGCAGTTCGTGGACGTCCACCGTGCGCGCTCCTGCCGTCAGGCCTTGGCGGGCGTCAGATAGCCGTGGTCGAGGAGCCACTTCACGTTCAGGCGCTGCCCGTCACCCGGGTTCAGGAACGCGGGGTCGAGCTTGATCTGCTGGCCGTGGCCGGGCTGCTCGAACCAGGGGGCGATGCCGCCCTGCCAGACGTCGAAGTCCTTGGCGACGCGGTACACCCGATAGTCGCAGGCCACCGCGGCGTCGCGGGTGTTGAGGTTCTGCGGCGGCAGGGCGCGCTCGGCGTAGGAGTCGCCCGCGGGCGCCAGGAAGGAGCCGAACTCCGAGCCGAACCGGTCCAGGCGCTCGCCCCGCTCCAGCGTCTCGCGGTGCTTGTCGACCTGGCCGTTGACGGTGTCGAAGCCGTCGTTCGGCGGGTACTTCCAGCTTCCGGTGTCGGCCGGGCCCTGCCAGTACTTCTTCAGGAACGCGGACGGGGTGAGCTTCCCGGTGCGCTTCCAGCCCTTCAGGAGCGGCCCGACCGGGCGCTGCCCCTTCTTCGGCAGCCACTTGGGGCCGAGGCGGGCGTCGTCCTGGAAGGCTCCGGTGCACGGGTCGTGGCGCGGCGTGCCGGTCGGCGCCGACGCCTTGGCCGCCGGGGCGGCCGTCGCGGCGGGGGCGGCCGCGACTGTCGTCACAAGCGCGGCCGTCACTCCCATCGCGGCCAGGGTCGTGCGTATTCGGATCACATGGCTGTGGTCCACTCGGTGGCTCCTCGTCTGCGCTCATGGCGGTGCCCGCGCAGTCGCGCGGGCACCGGGATTCACCTGCGACAAGGTAGTGGAGCGATGGCCGTACGCGGTCAACAGGCGTCGCGGATCGGACGTGTTGACACGTTTTCGGCCGAAACGCATCGGGGCCGGGTGCGGTACGCGTACGACCGGGCGCCGATGAGCAGCGCCCAGCCGAGCCCGGCGAAGGCGAAACCGCCGAACGCGACCATCCAGACGAGGCCGGAACTCGTGGTGAACACGCCCTCCGGCTCCGGCCGGGGCACGACGCCGAGCGCCATGAGGGCGGCGCCGGGGATCAGGAGCGTTCCGTAGAGGGCGAGTCCGGCCCCGGTCAGCCAGGCGGGAACGAGCGGCAGCAGGCGCGGCACCCGGCGCCCGGACAGCGGCGGCGCCCAGCGCGGAAAGACCTGCCCCCAGCGGTGCAGCAGGCCAAGGAGCAGGAAGACGCCGACGAGCGCCGCGAGGACGGTGACGTCGACGCCCACGGAGGCGAGCGCCCTCGGCGCGCCGGACGCGCTCGACTCGATCTCGTCCTGCCAGGCCTCGGCGCGCACGCCGATCGCGTCGCCGCCGCACAGCCAGACGGTCTTCACCCCGGCCCAGGGCAGCAGCCCGCACAGGAGGAGGTACGCGGTGCGTCGCGTCCGGCGGGAGGCGGCGGTCGCGGCCGGGTGGGCCAGGGGCCCGTCGACGGCGCCCGGGTGCCGCCGCGCGCAGCGGGGGCAACGGCCCTTCAGGCGACGGCGGTACGCCACGGCCACCATGGTCAGCAGGGCCGCCCCGCCGGTCGTCAGGAGGAGGTTCACCAGGCCGGTGACGCTGTCCACGCCCGAGCCCGAGGCCACCGTCACGAACGTCGCGGGCAGGCCCGGCGCGCCCCAGCCGAGCGCCGGGATCAGCACGGCGAGCGCCACGCCGACCGCGATCCTTCCCCGCCGGTCGAGCTCCCGCGTCGTGGCCAGGCTCGCCCCGGCAGCGAGCACGCCCGCGACGGCCGAGCCCATCAGGAGGGCGGGCGGATAGTGCCGCTCCCCCGCCATCGGCACGCCGGTGCCGGACACCGCCCACATCGCTTGCAGGACGGCGCACAACACGGTCCACAGCGCGGCGGCACGCGGTGCCCACCGCGGCCAGCGCCACCACCACCGGGTGCCGCCCGCGCCGCCGGGTGGTGAACCGGCCGCAGGGGCCCCGGTGTCGGGGGCGCCCGGGGCGCGAGCGGGGTCGGCCGGGGGCGTCACGGGGTCCACGGGGTCCTCCAGGGGGGGCGAGAGCGGTACGCCACGGAGGCGTCCACGCCCTCGACCCTGCCTGGCACCGGGTGCCCGGCACATCGCTCCCGGGGCTCACCCCGCTCCCCCGCGCGGCGGATCAGGTTCACGGTGCGCTCGAAGAGCGGCAGCAGTTGCTCCGCCTTGCGGATCCCGGCGCCGACGACGACCACGTCCCAAGGCCGCTCGGTCAGCGCCTGCGCGTCGGCTCCGGGGATCGCCCCCGCCACGCACTCGCCGCACACCCACCGCACACCCACCGCACACCCACCGCACACCCGCGAGACGATAGGACATCTTTCAGAGCGAGGAGGATATTCAGCGGCTCGTTCGATCTTCCTATGGTTGAGGCATCAACAGGCCGGGCGGAACCGCGGACCGTGTTCGCGGGGGCTGCCCTTGATACAGGGAGTGTCATGCGCGCCGTCGTTCAGAAGTCCTTCGGTGGCCCCGAGGTCCTGGAGACCGTCGAGACCGAGCGGCCCGCGCCGCTCGGCGGCGAGGTGCTTATCCGGGTGCACGCCAGCGGCGTCAACCCCGTTGACCTGGCCGTCAGGTCGGGGGCGTACCCGCTGCTCGGCGAGCCGCCGTTCGGCGTCGGCTGGGACGTCTCGGGGGTCGTCGAGGAGGCCGGGCCCGGCGCCCGGTTCCAGCCGGGCGACGAGGTGTTCGGGATGCCGTTCTTCCCGCGTGCGGCGACCGCGTACGCCGACTACGTCGCCGCGCCCTCCCGGCAGGTGGCCCGCAAGCCCGCCACCCTCGACCACGTCCAGGCCGCGGCCCTGCCCCTGGCCGCGCTCACCGCCTGGCAGGGCCTGGTCGACGCGGCCCGGCTCAGCGAGGGGCAGCGCGTCCTCATCCACCGCGCGGCGGGCGGCGTCGGCCACTTCGCCGTGCAGATCGCCAAGGCGCGCGGCGCGCACGTGACGGCCCTGGCGAGCGCCCCCAAGCACGCCTTCGTGCGGAGCCTCGGCGCCGACGAGGTCATCGACTACCGCGACGTCGACTTCACCGAGGCGGTGAAGGACCTGGACGCGGTCTTCGACTCCTCGTCCGAGGGAACGCGCTCCTTGGCGGTCCTGCGCCCCGGCGGCACCCTGGTGAGCATCATGGAGCACGGGAACCAGGAGCTCGCGGCGCGCGTCACGGAGGCGGGCCGCCGCTTCGCGGGAGTCTCCGTCGAGCCGGACTACGCCTCCCTTGAGGCCATCGCCCGCCTCGTGGACGCCGGGCGGATCCGTCCGCACGTCTCCGCGACGTTCGACCTCGCCGACGCCGCGAGCGCGCACGAGCTCGTGGCGTCAGGACGCACCCAGGGCAAGGTCGTCCTGGCCGTCGCCTGACCAGCGGGGCCGTATCGTGGGCGGCCGGATCATGAACGACGACGAAGGGGCGGGGCGTTGGACATCCTGACCGAGGCACTGAGCTCGATGCGGACCGGGCACCCCGCCTCCGTGCGCACCGAGGGCCGTGCCCCGTGGGGCCTGCGCCTCCCCTCCGTCGCCGGGGCGGGCTTCCACGTGGTGCTGCGCGGCTCGTGCTGGCTGATCCCGCTGGACGCGCCCCGCCTCCAGGCGCTCGCCCTCAGCCCCGGCGACGTGGTCTTCCTGCGCGACGGCACCGGTCACATCCTCGCCGACGACCCCTCCACCCCGGCCGAGGAGGAGCGCGCCGAGCAGTTCAGCCCCGGCTCCCCCATCGGCACGGTCTCGGTCGGCGGTGACGGGCCGCGCACGAGCCTGCTGTGCGGCAACTACCACCTGGACCGAGGGCGCCCGCACCCGCTGGTGGGCCAGCTGCCGGAGGTCGTCCACCTGTCCACCGGGCACGGCCGCCACCCCGAACTGAGCGCCGCCGTCCAGCTGCTCGGCACCGAGCTGGAGAACCCGCGCCTCGGCTCCGCGGGCATCGTCCCCGCCCTGATCGACTCGCTGCTCCTGTACATCCTGCGGGCCTGGCTGGAGGAGCAGCCGCCCGCGGCCGCCAAGGGCTGGGCCGCCGCGCTCAGCGACGCCGCGGTCGCCCCTGCCCTCACCGCGATCCACACCGATCCGGCCGCCCAGTGGACCGTCGAGTCCCTCGCGGACCGCGCGGGCCTGTCCCGCGCGGCCTTCGCCCGCCGCTTCGCGACGCTGGTCGGCGAGCCGCCGATGGCGTACGTGACGCGCTGGCGCATGACGCGCGCCGCCCAGCTCCTGCGCGAGTCCGAGGCCCCCCTCACCACGGTCGCGGCCCGGACCGGGTACGGCTCCGAATACGCCTTCGCCAAGGCCTTCAAGCGGGAGTACGGCCAGGCCCCCGGCGGCTACCGCCGCCGCTCGCGCGCCACCGCGTGAGCTCCGCGGTCACCGCTGTCCCGCCAGCGTGACAACCAAGGCCACCAGGGCGATGAAGACGCCCACTATCGCGGCGACTTCGGAGGCGACGGTCAGACCCGGGCGCGGCAGGCCGAGGCCGCCGTCCCCGCGCCGCAGTCGCTTGGGGTCGAGTCGCTGACGGCGCGAGCGGCTCCGCAGGCCCGCCAGCGATGCGGCTCCCACCAGGGCCGCGGCCACGAAGACGACCAGCACGGCTTCCCCCCTCAGGCCCGGCGCCGACCTCTCGGCCCCTCCGCCGATGTCCGCGCGCCGCCTCGACTGTAGGGCCGCCCGTCGACAGGACGGGCCGTTTCCCGGGGCCCGCCCGCGCGTGCGCCCGGCGCTCACGCCCCCGCCGCTTGGGGGCGCCCCGGGTCACCCCTGCTCGCGCCATCTCGGCCACGCCAGGTGGGTCGCGGCCCGCAGCAGCCACTCGACCGGGCCGTACGGATGGCGGCGCAGCCACCAGCGGCAGGCCACGGCCTGGAGGGTGAACAGGGCGAGCGCCGCCGCCGTGACGCCGAGCGGGGACACGCGGCCGACCAGGGCGGTCCCGTACCCGGTGAACAGCAGGGCGCAGACCAGGGATTGGGTGAGGTAGTTGGTGAGGGTCATGCGCCCCGCCGGGGCCAGCGCGCCGGTCACCGCCCGGCCCCTGCGGGAGGCGAGGACGCGCAGCACCGTGGCGGCGTAGGCGGCGGCCAGCAGCGGCGCGGTGATCACGTCGATTCCCAGGGCGAGGACGTGGTAGGCGGTGCCGGGGTGCGCGAGGCTCGCGTGGGCGTACACCGCGCCGCCCGCGAGGCCGACCGTGAACCCGGCGATGCGCAGCCGCCTCGCGACGCGGTGGTGGCGGGCCGGGTCGGCGAGGGCCCGGTGGCGGCCCGCGGCCAGGCCGAGCAGGAACGCGGCCAGGGCGGCCGGAGCCTGGAAGAGGGCGAGCAGGGCCAGCACGTCCGGGAGTTGGTCGAGGTGCGCGCCGATGACAGCGGCGGCGCCGGAGCGCAGCGCGTCGGTGGCCCGCTCGGCGTCCGCCGCGGCGGCGTCGGTATCCGGGCCCGTGCCCGCCGTGTGGGCGACGAGCGCGAGCAGCGCGTAGCCCGCCGCCGTGACGGTGAACAGCGCGACGGCCACGCGCACCGCACCGCGCGGCCGGATGCGGCACAGCGCCAGCAGGATCAGGCCGAGGACCGCGTACGTGGTGAGGATGTCGCCGGGGAACAGCAGCACCGCGTGCAGGACTCCGAGGGTGAACAGGCCTGCCAGGCGCCGCAGGAAGCGGGGCGTGAAGCGGGCCCCGGCGCGTTCGGCGGAGGCGAGCTGCAAGGTGAGGCCGTACCCGAAGAGGAACGAGAACAGCAGGAAGAACTTGGCTTCGAACAGCATCGCGATCACGAAGCGGACCGCCGTGTCCAGCGGCGAGCCGAAGGCGGGCTCTGGCACGCCCGTGCCGTGGTAAGCGGAGGCCAAGTAGTGGATGTTGACGATCAGGATGCCGAGGAGCGCGAAGCCGCGCAGGGCGTCGACGTGGGCGAGGCGCGCCCGGGCCGCGGTGGCCCGGGGCCGGGTGGTCGTCCCGGTCATGTCTCCTCCCCCTGCGCGGCGAGCCGCTGGACGAAGTGCCGTTGCCCGCTGAGGAACCCGGAGGCGTACACCGACCTCGGGGCGAACACCGCGGTGAGCGTGAGCCGCGTCTCGGAGCGTTCGAGGTCGTGGGCCACCAGGGAGTGCGTGGCGTTCGGGTAGCGCGCGATCCGCAGGCTCGCGGCGGGCAGCAGGGCGCGGTAGGCGGCCTCGGTGTCGGCGACGTCGACGTTGACGTCGTGGCCCGCGAGGACCAGGAGCACCGGGGTGCCGCGCATCGCGCGGAGGTCCGCGGTGGCGTCGGCGGTGTGGTTCTTGGTGATGAAGCGCCAGCGGGCGGCGGTCATGCCGCGTACGTCGTGGACGGCGGCCCGGTAGGCGGCGAACGAGGCGCCCCGGCGCAGCAGCCGCAGCGTCACCTCGCGCCGCCGCAGCGCCTCGGCCCGCTCCGCCGGGGATGCGCCGTCGCGGCGGAGTTCGGCCAGGAGGTTGTAGCGGCCCTGGCGCCGCCAGTTGACAGCCGGTGAGACCGCGATGACGAATTGCAGCTTCCGGTCGCGGGCGGCGACCTTGGGCAGCACCCAGCCCGCCTGGCTCGCGCCCCACAGGCCGACGCGCCGCCCGTCGAGGTCCGGCCGGGCGCGCGCCCAGGCGACGGCGGCCAGGGTCTCGTCGGCCCGGTCGGTCATGCTCTGGTCCAGCCAGTCGCCGCCGGAGTCCGCGACGCCGGGCTTGCTGAACGACAGCGAGGCGTATCCGGCCTTGGCGAAGGACTCCCACAGGGGCCGGTAGAACGTGTCGTGGGTCGCGTCCACGGGCCCGTCGCCGTGCACGAACACGACCACCCCGAACGGCCCTTCGCCGTGTTCCGGGCGGGCGAGGACGCCGTCGAGCACGTGTCCGTCGTGGCGCAGCCGCACCCGCTCCTCGCGCAGCGCGTACGTGTGCTGCCAGAGCACCACCCCGACGACGCCCGCGGCCACCAGCACCGCCCCGACCAGGCACCACACCACGACGCGCCACCTTCGCCCGCGGCGCCGCCCGGACGCGTCGCGCACCGGTCGCCCGGACGCGTCATGTACCGGTCGCTCGGCCCCGTCGTGCGGCCGCCGCTCGGACGTGTCGCGTAAGTGCCGCTCGGACGCGTCGCGTGTCGGCCCTCGCATGACCCCACCCCCAGAAAACTATCGTTTGAAGAACTCTCGTTTTGAGAATGAACGTAATACACTCGATCGCGCAAGGGGGAATCCTGCGGGAGGGGCGGTGCACATGAGCGCGGCGGACCAAGGGCGGCAGGCGGCGCCCGGGGGCGTGTTGAGGGTGCGGCGAGGCGTGCCGGACGGCGCGGAGGAGCGGGTCGCCGCGCTGTACTGGGAGGCGTTCGGCCGGAAGCTGGGCCCGGGCCTCAACCCCCCGGACGCCGGGCGGGCGTTCATCGCCCGGCACCTCCACCACGACCGGGGCGTCATCGCGACGGACGGCGACCGGGTGGTGGGGGTGGCCGGATACCAGCTGGGCGGCCGGGCCCTGACCGGAGGCGGCGTCCGGGACGTGCTTGCGTCGTACGGCGCGGTCCGGGGCCTGCCACGGCTCGCGGTCCTCGCCCTGTTCGAGCGGACGCCCGCCGCCGGGGAGCTGGTGATGGACGGCATCGCCGTGGCCGCCGCCCATCGCGGCCGCGGCGTCGGGAGCCTGCTGCTGCGGGAGGTCATCGCGGTGGCGGCCGAAGCGGGCTGCCGCCGCGTCCGCCTCGACGTCATCGACGCCAATCCCCGGGCCCGCGCCCTGTACGAACGGCACGGCTTCACCGCCACGCACACCCAGCGCACGCCGTTCCTGCGCCGTCTGATGGGCTTCGGAGCGGTGACGACCATGCACCGCGCGGTCACGGCCGCGGATCACCAGGGACGCCGGGAGGCACGATGAACACCACCACGCGCGAGGACGCGACCGGGGCGGCCGACCGGCCCGAGATCCCCACGCGCCTGCTCGTCCACGCCCTCGTCCGCGAGGACGGCACGGTCGACGCGGGCGAGCTGTACGCGGTGGCGGGCCTCCTCGGCATGAGCGACCAGCAGGTCCGGCTGTGCGTCAAACGGCTCGTCGGCGAGGGCCGGTTCACCCACGAGGGCCGGGGCCGCAAGGCCGTCCTTCGCACCGTCGCCGACGCCACCGGCTCCCTCGCCCCGGACGTCGCGTACGTGCGTCACGCGTACCTCCAGGACCAGGGGCTCGCGCCGTGGGACGGCGTCTGGCACCTGTTCGCCTTCGCCGTGCCCGAGTCCCGGCGCGCCGCCCGCGACGCGCTGCGCGACACCCTGCTGCACCTGGGCGCCGCCCCGCTCCAAGGCGGCCTGTACGTGTGCGCGAACGCCGTCGAGGACCTCGTGCGGGCCCCGGCGCGCCAGTTGGGCGTCCTGTCCTCGGTCACCTTCCTCACCAGCACGGACCTGCGCGTCGGTGACGTGGACGACCCCCGCGAGCTGGCGGCGGCGCTGTGGCCGCTCCAGGAGATCGCCGAACGGCACGACCGGCTCGCGGCCCTCGCCGAGTCCTGCCTCGCCGTACTCGACGCCGCCGTAGGGCCCACGGACACCGAGCGCCTCACGCTGGCCGTCACGCTCGCCTCGGCGTTCTCGGCGGCGATGACGCCGGACCCCCTGCTCCCGCCCGAGCTGCTGCCCCGGCCCTGGCCCGGCTCCCGGGCCCGCGCCCTGACCGCGCGCTGCTGGAACCGCCTCCTGAGCACCGCGCCGCCCCGGGGCGCTGACCGGCCCGCGCCCCGCCTGTTCCGGCTCTACGAGAACGCGTTCACCGCCACGCGGGCGGGCGAAGGCGAGCGGTGAGCGCGGGCCCGGCCCGTCGGCGGGCGCCGATCGGCGCGCGATCAGGTCCGCATCCGCGACGGTTGGCGGACGCTCCCTGCGGGTGACGACGGCCAGGATGGCCCGTATGGACCCCGAACTGGAAGCATTCCTCCCGCTGTTCCCGCAGGTCGACCTCACCGACCCCGCCGCCGACCGCGCGAACCTCGCCGAACTCGCCGCCTCGGTGCCCGCGCCGGACACCACCGGCATGGAGGTCGAGGACCGCACGGTGCCCGGCGACCCCGAGGTGCCCGTGCGGATCTACCGCCCGCACCAGGCGCACGGCGCGCTGGTCTGGCTGCACGGCGGCGGCTGGGTCATGGGAAGCCGGGAGACCGAACACCCGTGGGCCGCGCGGCTCGCGCGCGGCTCCGGCGCGGTGGTCATCTCGGTGGAGTACCGACTCGCCCCCGAGCACCCCTTCCCCGCCGCCCTGGACGATGCCTTCACCGTGCTGACCTGGGCCGCCGAGCACGCGTCCGAACTCGGCGTCGACGCCGACCGGATCGCGGTCGGCGGTCACAGCGCCGGGGGCTGCGTCGCCGCCGGTCTCGCGCTGCGCGCCCGTGACCAGGACGGGCCGCCGATCCGCTTCCAGCTGCTCAACCAGCCCGCGCTCGACGACCGCCAGGAGACGTGGTCGCAGCACGCCTTCACCGACACCCCGTGGATGACCCGCGACAAGGTCACCACCGCCTGGCGGCACTACCTGGGCTCCGCGCCCGCCACACCGTACGCCGCCCCGATGCGGGCCACCGACCTGTCCGGGCTGCCGCCCGCCCACCTCGCCACGGCGGAGCTGTGCCCCAACCGCGACGAGAACATCGCCTACGGGCTGCGGCTCCTCCAGGCGGGCGTGTCCGTCGAACTGCACCAGTGGCCGGGCACGTTCCACGGATCGCAGGCGATCTTGTCGGCCGAGGTCTCGCAGCGGCAGATCACCGAACTCGCCGCGGCGCTGCGCCGCGCTCTGGCCGGATGACCTTCAGCCTCGCACCGCGCCCGCGCCGGAAGAGTCTCAGCGCTGCCCCGCGCCCACGCCGGATGAACCTCAGCACCGAGCCACGCCCGCGCCGAATGAACCTCAGCACCGAGCCGCGCCCTCGCCGGAGATCCCGCGGCATGGCCCCCGTCACCCCCGTCACCCCCGTCCCGACCAGGAGAGGACCCCTGTCATGAAGTACCGCCTGATGATGTGCGCGACCGTGGCCGCGCTGAGCGTCGCGGCGGGCACGGTGGCGGCCGCCCCCGCGCCGCCCGCTGACCCCCGCCGCCCGGCCGCCCCCGACCGCGTGGCGCTGCGGTCCGCGCTCGACGGCGTCCACCGCGCGGGCATGCCGGGCGTCTTCGCCGAGGTGCGGGCCGCGGGCCAGGTGTGGCGCGGCGCCTCCGGCGTCGCCGACGTCGGGACCGGCCGGCCCGTGCGGGCCGATATGCGCCAGCGCGTCGGCAGCGTCACCAAGACCTTCACCGCCGCGGCGGTCCTGCGCGAGGTCGACCGGGGCCGGATCCGGCTCGACGCGCCGATCGGCCGCTATCTGCCGCGTCTCGTGCCGGGAGAACGCGGCCGGAAGATCACCGTCCGGATGCTGCTCAACCACACCAGCGGCATCCCCGACTACCTGCCCTACGCCTTCCCGTCCCTCAAGGGCTTCCCCTCACTGCCGGACATCTCGCCCAAGAGCCTGGACGACAACCGGTTCCGTGAATTCCGTCCGGCCGAGCTGATCAGGATGGGCCTCTCGGCGCCCGCCGCGAGCACGCCCGGATCCGTCCCCGGCGTGTACTCCAACACCAACTACCTGCTCCTCGGCGAGCTCCTGGAGCGCGTGACCGGCACCTCGGCCGCGCGGTACATCACCCGCAGCGTGATCGAGCCCGCCGGTCTTCGGCACACCTCGTTCCCGAGCGGGCCCCGCGTCAAGGGGCCCCACCCGCGGATGTACGAGGCGTTCTACGGCATGATCGACCCCCCGCGCGACTACAGCGTGTACACCATGTCCTGGGTGATGACGGGCGCCGGTCTGGTGTCGACCGTGGGCGACATGAACCGGTTCTACGGCCGCCTCCTCGCCGGGAAGGTCGTCAGCAAGGCGGCGCTTGCGCAGATGCGGCGCACCGTGCCGGTCACCACGCTGGACGGGGGCGGGACGGCCGACTACGGCCTCGGCCTGCACCGGTTCACTCTCCCGTGCGGCACCTTCTGGGGCCACGACGGATCGACGTGGGGAGCCCGCACGATCTCCATGACCCGCGCCGACGGCGCGCGGCAGATGTCGGTCGCGATGAACCTCGAACGGTGGAACAAGCCGGACGCTTCGGGGCGGCCGCAGCCCCACCCCATCGACGGCGCGCTGAAGGCCCTGTCCCAGGAGGCGGCCTGCGGCGACGGCGATTCCCCGCCCGGCGGCGGGGCCCGGAATCCGGCGTTCGGACGCTAGCGCGCGGCCCTCGCCTGAGCCTCTCCGGGGCCTCTCCGGGGCCTTCCCGTGGCCTTCCCGGGGGCCTTTCCGGGGGCCCTTTCGCGCCCTGAGCAGGCGTTGCACAGAACGCAACTCTTGTTGCGACTATTGCCTGTTCAACCGATCCGGGTCCAGGGTGGCTGCCACTCCGTTACTCCTGAGACACGAGGTGCGGTCATGGACAGACGACGGTTCATCACGACGACGCTCGCGGCGGCCGCCACCGGGGCGATCGCCCTGCCCGCGGCGGCGGCCCCCCGCGGCGGGCGGCCCCTGTTCCTCGGCACGTACACCTCCGAGCCGGGCGGCGGCACCGGCATCGGCCTGGCCACGTACGACGAGGTGACGGGCCGCGTCACCGGCACCGGGACGCTCACCGGGGTGCCCGACCCGTCGTATCTGGTCGCGCACCCCTCGGGGCGCACGCTGTACTGCGTCAACGAACGGCCCCAGGGCGGTGTGACCGCCGTCGAGCTCTCCCCCGACGGCGCCCACCGCGTGCTCGGCACCCGGGACACGGGCGGCGCGGGCGCCTGCCATCTGTCCGTGCACCCCAGCGGCCGCTGGCTGCTGAGCGCCAACTACAGCTCGGGCAACGTGGCCGTGCACCCCATCGAGGCCTCGGGCGCGCTCGGGGCGCGCACCGACCTCGTCACGCACACGCAGCCGCCGCCCGGCCCCGGCCAGCAGGGCCCCCACGCCCACCAGATCGTCACCGCGCCGGACGGCCGCCACGTCCTCGCCGTCGACCTCGGCACCGACGCCGTCTACACCTACCGCCTCGACACGGCGGCGGGACGGCTGACCCGCGTCTCGTACGCCACCCTGCGCCCCGGCGCCGGGCCGCGCCACCTCGCGTTCCATCCGTCGGGGCGCTTCGCGTACGTCGCGTGCGAACTGGACAACACGGTCGTGGTCTGCGCCTACGACCCGGACAGCGGGTGCCTCACACCGGGCGAGCCGCAGCCGACGGGCACCCCGCCGGGGGTCACCAACTACCCGGCCCAGCCCGTCGTGACCCCCGACGGCCGCTTCGTGTTCCTCGCCAACCGGGGCGGCAACTCCCTGGCGCGGTACGCCGTCGAGCGGGACGGGGCGCGCCTTGAGCTCCTCGGCACGGTGCCGGTGAGCGGCGACTTCCCCCGGCACCTCGCCTTCTCGCCGTCCGGGCGGCTGCTGTTCGCCAGCAACCAGCGGTCGAGCACGGTCAGCGTCTTCCGCCTCGACGCCAGCACGGGGGAACTCGCCCTCACGGGCCCGCCCTTCGCGGCGCCGGTCGCGGTGTGCGCGCTGCCGCTGTAGCCGGGGCGCGGGGCGGGCCGCGCGCCCGGGCCGACTAGGGTGAGCCGGTCCGGGCCTTGGGTGCCCGGCACTACGTACCGGGAATCCAGGGGAGGTTCTCCATGGCGGAGAAGACGGGGCAGACGGAGAAGGCAGCGGCGGCGCGGCGGGTCAGCGTCGCGGTGCTCGGCACGGGCGGGATCGGCGGCTACTTCGGCGGGCGGCTCGCCGCCGCCGGGCACGACGTGCGCTTCGTGGCGCGGGGCGCCCACCTGGAGGCCCTGCGGCGCGACGGGCTGCGCGTGGACAGCGCGGCCGGGGACTTCTCCGTCGCCCCGGTGCGGGCGAGCGACGACACCCGGGACATCGGCGAGGTCGACTACGTCCTGCTGTGCGTGAAGACCTGGCAGCTGGAGCCCGCCGTCGCCGCGTTGAAGCCGCTCGTCGGCGCCACTACGGCGGTCGTGACGTTCCAGAACGGCGTCGAGGCCCCGGAGCGGGTGGCGCGGGAGGTCGGCCGCGCCGCGGTCCTGCCCGGCACCGCGAAGATCATCGCGCATCTGGACGGGCCGGGACGCGTGCGCCATGTGGGCGGCCCGGCCGCGCTGGCCTTCGCGGAGTGGGACAACCGCCCCTCCGAGCGGGTGGCCCGCCTGGTGTCGGCGCTCACCGGGTCGTCCGTCTCCGCGGCGGCGCCCGCCGACATCTGGGCGGAGCTGTGGGCCAAGTTCCTGTTCGTCGTGCCGTTCGGCGGGCTCGGCACGGTCACGAACGCCCCGTTCGGGGTGTTGCGTGCGCGGCCGGGGACGCGGCGGCTGCTGGTCGAGGGCATGACCGAGATCCAGCAGCTCGCCCGGGCGCACGGCGTGGAACTGCCCGAGGACATCGTGCCGACGACGCTCGACTTCCTCGACCGGCAGCCCGCCGAAGGCACGTCCTCGCTCCAGCGCGACATCCTCGCCGGGCGCCCCTCCGAACTGGACGCGTGGAACGGTTCGGTGGTGCGCCTCGGCGAGCGCGCCGGGGTGCCGACGCCGGTCAACCGCTACTTGTACGAGGTGGCGGGCGTCCTCGCGGAGCGAGCCGCGGCAGCGGCAGCGGGCGGGGCCTCGGCCTGACCGCCCGCTCCCGACCCGTCCCGGGCCGCGGCCGGTCTCCCCGGACCGCGGCGCCGGGACATGACGGGCCGAGGAGGGGAACGGTCCCGCTCAGGCCCCCGTGAAGCTCACGTCGTCGGCGCTCGGCACGATCTCGACCTCGTCGCCGAGCGCCCACTCCGCGACGCGCGACACCGTCGCCGCCGGTACGGCGTCGCTGATGCCCTCGGCCGCCGGGATGTCGTACGTACCGTGCGCGTCGTGCGGAAGGACGACGCGGAACTCCAGGTCGAGGGCGGTGCGCGCGGTGGCGCTCACGCACATCTCGGACATCACGCCGCACAGGGCGATCGAGGTGACGCCCTCCTCGCGCAGCAGGTCCTCCAGTTCGGTCTCCTCGAAGCCGTCGTCGAAGGCCTTGCGGATGACGACCTCGCCGCGGTCCCTGTCGACGGGCAGATGGAGCCGCCAGCCGGGCGTGCCCGGCTCGTCGGTGGCGCCTTCGGGGCCGTCGTTCTGGAGCTGGATGACGACCGCGTCCTCCGCTCGGGCCTTGGCGAGGAGTTGTTCGGTGCGCTGGAGCACCCGCTCGGCGTGGGGGATGGCGTCGTCGCCGGACACGAAGGCGGACTGCATGTCGACGACGATCAGGGCCTGCACAGGATCGTTGGGCAAGGACTTACTCTGCGCGCTCATGGCGCTCATCATGCCTCGGTGGTCCGAGGAACCGGCAACCGCCCCGTCCCCCACGCCCGAAGAGGCGGTTCAGCGCTCCTCGGACGCGGGGCCGAGGACGGGGCGGCGCAGCAGGCGGGCCTTGGTGAGCAGGGCGTGCATGCGCTCGGTGACCTGGCCGAGGTCCTCCACGGGGGCGTGGAAGGGCAGTCGCACGTCGGCCTGGCTGCTGACGCGTTCCAGGCGCAGCGTGAGGCCGTGGCGGTCGATGGCGAGCGGTTTGACGCTCACGACGCCGTGCAGGCTCTCCGCCGCGATGAGCCGGGTGAGTTGCTCCACGGCGTCGGGGTGGGAGTCGGCGAGGTGGGTGAGCAGCCGGGACTCGGCGTGGGCCAGCGGGTCGGGGTCGGCCAGGGCGAACTCCTCCAGGTCGATGCCGGTGCGCCCGTGGCTGTCGTGCAGCACGACGCAGGCCGGCTCGAAGAGGAGTTCGTCGTGGGTGGCCGCGAGCGAGCCGGAGAGCCACAGCCGGGTGCGCACCCGGTCCCGCACCGGCACCGGCGCGACGTCGGCGAACTCCACGAGCGTGGAGGGCTCCCCGCGCGGGGCGCAGATGAGGGCGGCGGCGAGGGCGCTGTCCTCGGGCGGGCTCAGCCGGACGGCGCCGCGCTCGGTGACGCTGTGGGCGCCGAGCAGTTCATCCCTGCCGATCTCCGTGGTCACCGCACAGGACCAGGCGGTGGCGAGCACGGAGCGAGCGCGCGCCGCAGCTGTGGGCATGGTCGTGCTGACGTGTCGGACACCCATCCTCAACCTCCATTAGGTAAGCCTTGCCTAACTTATCGGAGATCGGAGGCGGCTGCCAGCACGCGTGACCTGCGGCGCGCCGCCGCGTCGGGGGAATCAGACAAGGCGCTGCATGCCGATCGACTCGGGCGCCGTATCGCGGAACCCGAACTTCTCGTAGAGGAAGCGGGCGTCGCCGTCCGCGATGAGGGAGACGTACGCGCCCGCGGGCGCCCGGCGCTCAAGGGCGTCGACGAGCGCCGCCATGACCCGCTTGCCGAGCCCCTGCCCCTGGTGCGCGGGCAGTACGGCCATGTCGACGATCTGGAAGACGCAGCCGCCGTCGCCCACGACGCGCCCCATCCCCACCGGCTCGCCCTCGGCGTAGACGGTCACCGCGTGCCAGGTGTGGGGCAGTCCGGCCGCGGCCTGCTCGACCGTGCGGGGGCTCAGGCCGGAGGCGGCGCGCAGGTGGAGGTAGGCCTCGACGGAGGGCGTCTCGTCCCGCAGCGTGTAATAGTCAGTATCAGTGTTCACCTGCTACAGGCTAGCAGCGTGGAAAAGCCACCCGCGGGGCGTGCCCGCAGGTGGCTTCGTGGGGCGGCGCGGCCGTCAGTGGCCGCGCGCGATCCACTCCTCCACGTGTCCGGCCTCGTCCCCGATCGTCGTGCTGTCACCGTGGCCGGTGCGCACGACCGTCTCGGGCGGCAGCGTCAGGAGCCGCTCCCGGATGGACGCGATGATCGTGGGGAAGTCGCTGAAGGAGCGGCCGGTGGCGCCCGGTCCGCCCGCGAACAGCGTGTCGCCGGTGAACACGGTCCCGAGCGCGGGCGCGTACAGGCTGACCGCTCCCCGGCAGTGGCCCGGGGTGTGCAGCACCGTCAACGTCGTCCCCGCGACAGTCAGTTCCTGGCCGTCGGCCAGCTCGCCGTCGGGCGCCCGGTCCGGGTGGGTCAGCTTCCACAGGTCCAGGTCGTCGGGGTGCAGCAGCACGGGGGCGCCGGTGCGGGCCGCGAGCGCGGGCGCGGCGTCCACGTGGTCGTCGTGGGCGTGCGTGCACACGATCGCCACGACCCGGCGCCCGCCCACGGCGGCCGCGATCGCCTCGGCGTCGTGCGCGGCGTCGACGACCAGGACCTCCCGCTCGTCCCCGACGATCCAGACGTTGTTGTCGACGTCCCAGACCCCGCCGTCCAGGGAGAAGGTGCCGGACGTGACGAGGTGTTCGACGCGGGCGGCGCCCGCGGCCCCGGCCGCCATCAGAAGACCACCACCGAGCGAAGGACGTCGCCGTGGTGCATCCGCTCGAAGGCCTTCTCCACCTCGTCCAGCGCGATCGTCTCGGTCACGAACGCGTCCAGGTCGAGCCGCCCCTGCTGGTAGAGGTCGATGAGCATCGGGAAGTCCCGCGAGGGCAGGCAGTCGCCGTACCAGCTCGACTTGAGCGCGCCGCCGCGCCCGAAGACGTCCAGCAGCGGCAGGTCGATCCGCATGTCCGGCGTGGGCACGCCCACCAGGACGACCGTGCCCGCGAGGTCGCGGGCGTAGAAGGCCTGCTCGTACGTCTCCGGGCGCCCGACCGCCTCGATGACGACGTCCGCGCCGTGGCCGCCGGTCAGCTCCCGGATCGCCTCGACGGGGTCGGCCGAGCGGGAGTTGACGGTGTGCGTGGCACCGAGGCCGCGCGCGGTCTCCAGCTTGCGGTCGTCGATGTCGACGGCGATGACCTTCGCCGCCCCGGCGAGCCGCGCGCCGACGACGGCCGCGTTGCCGACGCCGCCGCAGCCGATCACGGCCACCGAGTCGCCGCGGCCCACGCCGCCCGTGTTGATCGCGGCGCCGAGCCCCGCCATCACCCCGCAGCCGAGCAGCCCCGCCGCGGCCGGGGACGCGGCCGGGTCGACCTTGGTGCACTGCCCGGCGGCGACGAGGGTCTTCTCGGCGAACGCGCCGATGCCGAGCGCGGGCGCCAGCTCCGTGCCGTCGGCGAGGGTCATCTTCTGCCGCGCGTTGTGCGTGTCGAAGCAGTACTGCGGGCGGCCCCGCAGACACGCCCGGCACTGCCCGCACACGGCGCGCCAGTTGAGGATGACGAAGTCACCGGGCGCCACCTCGCTGACGCCCTCCCCCACGGACTCCACCACGCCCGCCGCCTCGTGCCCGAGCAGGAACGGGAAGTCGTCGTTGATGCCGCCCTCGCGATAGTGCAGATCGGTGTGGCACACCCCGCACGCCTGGACCTTCACCACGGCTTCCCCGGGCCCCGGATCCGGCACCGTGACCGTCTCGATCCGCACCGGCTCGCCCTTCGCGCGTGCGACCACGCCCCGCACTTGCTGCGCCATGACTCTTCGCCCTTCTCTCGCTGCGTACGTCCCTCCGCCGCGCCCCGCCCACCAGGGCCGAACGCGCCGGTCACGAAGGAGCGTACGGCCCCCGACTCTAGGGTGGGGACGTGCGTGTCCTCGCTGCTCAAACGCTGCTGCCCGTCGACGTGACCCTCGGTGTCGTCCTGCTCGTGCTGCTCGTCGCCGCGGCCACGGTGGCCGCGGTGTTCCGCCTGTCGCCGGACGGCTCGCGCGCCCGGGCCCGGGAGATCGCGGTGGCCGGGATCAGGGCGGCGGCCCAGCTGGCGGCGGTCTCCTTGGTCATCGGCTGGGTGGTCCACCACGTGGCGGCCCTGTTCGCGTTCCTGCTCCTGATGCTCGCGGTGGCCACCCGCACGGCGGGGCGCCGCATCACGCCGAACGGCACCTGGTGGTGGGCGGCCGTGCCCCTCGTCACGCCGGTGGCGCCGGTCGTCGCGGCGCTCACGCTCGCCGGTCTCGTGCCGGTGCGCGGCATCGCCATGATCCCGGTGACCGGCATCCTCATCGGCGGCGCGCTCACGGCGACGGTCCTGGGCGGCCGCCGCGCCCTGGACGAACTGCGCACCCGCCACGGCGAGTTCGAGGCGGGCCTGGCCCTCGGGCTGCTGCCGCGCGAGGCCCGCCTGGAGGTCATCCGCCCGGCCGCGTCCGACGCCCTGCTGCCCGGCCTCGACCAGACCCGCACCGTGGGCCTGGTCACGCTGCCCGGCGCGTTCGTCGGCATGCTGCTCGGCGGCGCATCCCCCGTGCAGGCGGGCGCGGTGCAGCTGTTCGTCCTCATCGCCCTGATGGCGGTGCAGGCCGTGGCGGTCGCCGTCACCGTCGAACTCGTCGCGCGCGGCACGCTGCACCGCGAGGAGCCGCCGGAGCCAGCCCGGCCCGCCTCGGCGCCCGATGCGGCCGGAGCGTAGGCTCCGCGACATGTCTGTCTACGACGCAGTAGAGATCGAGAGCCTCCAGGGCGGCCCCGCGCACCTGTCCCAGTACCTGGGCAAGGCCGTCCTGATCGTCAACGTCGCCTCCAAGTGCGGCCTCACCCCGCAGTACGCGGGCCTGGAGCGCCTCCAGGAGACGTACGCGGCCCGCGGCTTCACCGTCCTCGGGGTGCCCTGCAACCAGTTCATGGGCCAGGAGCCCGGCACCTCCGAGGAGATCGCCGAGTTCTGCTCGGCGACGTACGGCGTGACGTTCCCGCTGACGGAGAAGGTCGACGTCAACGGAGACGCCCGGCACGCGCTGTACCGGCGCCTCGTCACGACGGCGGATGCCGATGGGCACACGGGCGACATCCGCTGGAACTTCGAGAAGTTCGTGATCGGTCCCGACGGCACGGTCGCGGCCCGCTTCGCCCCGCAGACCGAGCCGGACGCCGCCGAGGTCGTGGCGGCCATCGAGGCGGCCCTGCCCGCCTGACGCCTCCCGGGCCGGGGCGCCGCCCCGGCCCGCCAAGCACCCGCGCGGGACCGGCCCGGCCCGCGACGGCGGCTCAGGCCGCCCCGAGGCTGTCGCCGATGGCCTGGTCCAGGATGGTCAGGCCGAGCGACAGCTCCTCCTCGGTGGCGGTCAGCGGCGGGGCCATCCGCAGGACCCCGCCCATGCCGGGGAGCTGGACGATGTTCATGTGCAGGCCCAGTTCGAGGCAGCGCCGGGTGACGCGGGCGCCGAGCTCGCTCGAACTCCGCTTGGTCGCGCGGTCGGTGACGAGTTCGAGGCCCATCAGCAGGCCCCGGCCCCGGATGTCGCCGACCACCTCGTGGCGGCCCGCGATGTCCTGAAGTCCCCGGTGGAGGAACGCGCCGAGCGTCCGCGCGCGCTCGTCGAGCCCGTCGCGCGCCAGGACGTCGAGGACCGTGTTGCCGACGGCCGCCACGAGCGGGTCGGCGACGTGCGTGGTGAAGAACAGGAACCCGCGGTCGTACGCCTCCCGCTCGATCTCGGCGCTGGTGATCACGGCGGCGAGGGGCAGCCCCGCGCCGAGCGTCTTGGACAGCGTGAGGATGTCCGGGACGACGCCGTCGCGCTCGAACGCGTACCAGGACCCGGTGCGGCACAGGCCGGTCTGGGCCTCGTCGAGGATCAGCAGTATGCCGCGCTCGCGGCACTTCTCCTTCAGGGCCGCGAAGTACCCGGGCGGCGGCTCGATGATGCCGCCGGAGCTGAGGATCGGCTCCACCAGGCACGCGGCCAGGCTGCCGGTCGACTGGGCGTCGATCAGGTCGAAGGCGAAGTCCAGCTGGCGGGGCCAGTCCAGGGCGCCGTCGGCCGTGGTGAAGTCGGGCCGGTAGGCGTTCGGCGCGGGGATGGCGAAGTTGCCGGGCGCGGCCGGGCCGTAGCCCTTGCGGCCCGCGCTGTAGGTGGCGGACGCGGCGGCCTGCGTCATGCCGTGCCAGGAGCGCGCGAACGAGACGATCTCGTGCTTGCCGGTGACGAGCTTGGCCATCCGGATCGCGGCCTCGTTCGACTCCGCGCCGGTCGTCAGGAGCAGCGCCTTGTCCAGCGGCGCGGGCAGCGTGCCCGCGAGGCGCCGGGCCAGGTCCACCACCGGGCGGCTGAGCATGCCGCTGAAGAGGTGGTCGAGGGTGGCGATCCCCTGCCGCACGGTCTCGACGATCTCCGGGTGCGCGTGGCCGAGGATCGCGCTCATCTGGCCGGAGGTGAAGTCCAGGATCCGGCGGCCGTCCGCGGTGAACACGAAGCTCCCGGCGGCGCGTTCGATGATCTCGGGGGTGAACTCGCCGCCGTAGCGGACGAGGTGCCGCTCGGCGTCGGCCCAGAAGGCCTCGGCGGAGGCAGAGGCAGAGGCAGAGGCAGGGGCAGGGGCGGTGATGGACGGCGGAGCGGTGGGGGAAGGTGCCATGTCACCGACCGTAGGTCGCGCCCCAGCGACGCGTCCATCTCACGATTCCGGCTTTCCTGTTCGGCTGAGCCGTACAAGAATGCGGGGGTGATGAACCCCTGGAGGCTGCGCCTGCTGAGCCAGCTGGACACGCTCGGCACGGTGCGGGCGGTCGCCCAGGCCGCCAACCTCAGCCCGTCGAGCGTGTCCCAGCAGCTGGCGGTGCTCGAGGCCGAGACGCGCACCCAACTGCTCGAACGCACGGGGCGCCGGGTGCGCCTGACCTCGGCCGGTCTGATCCTGGCGCGGCGTGCGCGGGCGATCCTCGACCACATGGACAGCGTCGAGGCGGAGCTGCGCGGGTTCGGCGAGGAACCGGCCGGGCTCGTGCGCCTCGGGGCGTTCCAGAGCGCGATCCACACCCTGGCCGTGCCCGCGGTGACCCGCCTGGCGCGCGAGCATCCGCACCTGGAGGTGGAGCTGCTCCAGCTGGAGCCGCACGAGAGCATGCCCGCGCTGCGGGGCGGCGACGCGGACGTCATCATCACGACCACGGACTTCGACGAGCTGCCGCTCGGGCCCGACCTCGACCTCGTGCCGCTGGCCACCGACTCGATCCTGCTCGTGGTCCCGCCCGGGCATCCCGCCGCCGGGCGCGGCGCGGTGGACCTCGCGGCGTACGCGGACGAGCCATGGGCGTTCGACATGCCGCAGTCGTACATGGCGAACCTGGCGCTGCGCCTGTGCCGTCAGGCGCGGTTCGAGCCGCGCGTGGTGTGCCGGTTCAGCAACTACATGATGGCCCTGCAGCACGTCGAGGCCGGGCTCTCCATCGCGCTGCTTCCCGGCCTCGCCGTCGACCGCCGCTATCGCGTCGCCACCAGCGAGCTTTCGGCTCCGGTGACCCGCACGATCACGGCGGCGATCCGGCGCGGCGCACCGCCCCGCGCGGCGGTGCGCGTCGTCCTGGACGCGCTGCGGGGCCTTCCCGAGCCGCCGCTGCCGCTGCCGGACGACGGCGTCTGACACCTGCCCGACCGCCGGGGCCGTCGGCCGACGGCCCCGCGAGCGCCCGTGCCTACGCCGCGTGCTGAGCGCCAGGCGTCTTGGGCCCGGCGGCGAACACCTCGCGGAGCAGGGCGCCGAACTCGGCGGGGTGCGTGGTCGATCCGGTGTGTCCGCCGGGGAAGTACCGCAAGCCGATGCCGAGGCGCTCGGCGAGCAGGGCGGCCGGGCGGTGGGCCAGCTCGCCGCGCGAGTCCTCGCCGCAGGCGAGCACGAGCCGGTCCGACAGCTCCGCGAGGCGGGCGGTGTCGGGGGTGTGGGACATGAACCGGGGCACGATACGGCTCACGAAGTACGGCAGGTTGGCCATCGTCCGCTCCGCCCGCCGCGCCGCCTGCGGCGGCAGCCTGAGCTCCGCCTTCGGCGTGGTGGCCGCGCCGCCCTTCGTCAGGCCCTCGGCGAAGACGGCCATGGCGGGCATGAGGCCCTGCGCGTGGAACGTCTCCTGTACGCGGGCGACGAGCGCGCGGTGTTCGGCCGCGTCCGGCAGGACCTCCACGAGCGGGGGCTCGTGCGCCACCAGGCGTGCGATCCGCTCGGGGTGGTCGATGAGCAGCTGGACGGCGGCGATGGCGCCCGAGCTGGAGCCGAACACGCGGGCGGGCACGCCGGGCGAAAGGAGGTCGAGCAGGCGCAGCGCGTCGTCGGCGTGCTCGGCGACGCTCTGCTCGGCGTCGGGGTCGTCCAGGGTGCTGCGGGAGATGCCGCGCGGGTCGTACGTGGCGACGGTGTGGTCGGCGGCGAGGTCGTCGACGAAGCTGTCGAAGGCGGCCGCGCCGCCCGCGCCTCCGGGGACGAGGAGCAGCAGCGGGCCCTGGCCGCGCACTTCGTAGTGCAGGGTCGCGCCGTGCACGCGCAGGCTGCCGGTGGTCGGGGCGGTCATCGTGATGCTCCTTCTCGGGACGTGGGCCAGTGCTCCAGGAGGCTGTGGAGGGCGTCGAGGGCGCGGATCCAGGACTGCTGCGGAGCGCGCTGGTGCGCGAAGCCTCCCGTGGCCTCCAGGGCGACGAAGCCGTGGAACGTGCTGCGCAGCAGCCGGACCGCGTCGGTCAGGTCCGGTTCGGCGAGGCCGTAGCCGCGCAGCATGCCGTAGGTCAGCTCGACCGCGCGCCGCGGCCCGGGGGCGGCCGCCGCCAGCTCCGGGTCGACGCGGATCCCGGCCTGTGTCGCGAGGTAGCGGCCCGGGTGCTGGTGGGCGTAGTCGCGCCAGGCGTTGGCGAAGCCGATCAGGGCGTCCCTGCCGGACCGGCCCGCGGTGGCCTCGGCGATGCGGATGGTCTTCTCGTCGGCGGCGAGCAGCGCGATGCGTCCGCGCAGGTCCTCCAGGCCGCGCACGTGGGTGTAGAGACTCGCGTCCTTCACGCCGAGCCGCCGCGCCACGCGCGCCATCGTCACCTGGTCGAGCCCGGCCTCGTCCGCGAGCTCGGCGCCCGCGACCGTCACCCGCTCAGCCGTCAGTCCGGCACGCGCCATGCCGCCCACCTCCCTCTCCTAGGGTTCCTAGTTTTATCCTAGGGTTCCTAGGAACGGCAAGTGGACGGCCGTGGTCTCAGCCCACCGCGACGATGGCGGCGCGGCGCAGGCCCCCTCCTGTGGGGGATGGCGACACGCCGAGCGGATCAACAAGCCTGGGGGGACCACGGCCCGCGCACCCCTTCCGGTGCCCGCTCCTCGCGGACTCGCGGGCCCCGTAAGCGAAGGCGGACCGGTGTGCGCAAGGTGATCACGACGAGGAAGAAGCTCTCCATGACCCTCGTGGCGGTGGCCGCCGCGGTGGCGGCGACCGTGGTGCCCGTCTCCACGGCACACGCGGCCGACGGGTACGACCGGTGCCCCGAAGGGTTCTACTGCATGTTCTCGGGCCTCGACGGGACCGGCGACATGATCAAGATCAGCGGGAACACCCCGGAACTCGCGGCGCTCGGCATGGACGACCGCGCCAAGTCGGACTGGAACCGGACGCCCTCGACGATCTACCTCTGGTCGGACGCGCACTACAGCGGCTGCACGGCCGTGACCTCCGCGGGGCCGACCGGCAAGGGCAACTTCTTCCCGACGTACCGGGACTTCTTCAGCTCGGTGCAGTTCGACGGCCCTGGCGGTCCCAGCTGCGGGACGCCGCCGGGCGAGGACGGCTGACCCCCTGGGGGGCGGCGCTTGGGTGCCGCCCCTCACCCCGGTGGGCGCGGCCGGACTCCCGGCCGCAGTTCGACGCGGACGGACGCGTCGTCCTCGATGACGAACGTCGCGTCCCGGCCCTCCCGCCAGCCGAGCGGCAGGACGTAGTACCGGTGGTCCCGCTCCACCAGGAGCCGCAGGCCGCTGTAGCGGTACCGGTAGTGCAGGTCCTTGCCCAGGTCCTCGACCTCGACGGCGGGTCCTGTCACGCTCAGGCGCTCGGTGCTGACCACGACGACGGCAACGCGGCTCACCAGGTGGTCCGCGGCGCGGCGCGCGTCGCGGCGGCCGAGGTCCCCGGCCGCCAACGCCACGACCCACATCAGGAACACCCCGGCGACGACCAGGGACAGCGCCCGCTCCCCCGCGCGCCGCCGCCGTGCCGGGCGGGCCGCGGCGGAGGTCTGCCCGAGCAGCAGCCCCACCGCGACGCACAGGGGCGCGAGCCAGCGCAGGGCCCCGAGGTGGCGCCACAGGACCATCAGGACGAGCCCCGCGACAATGAGCAGCGGATGCAGCCGGGCGAGGGCGTGACCATACGCGCGCGCCGCCCGCACACGGCGCTCGGGCACGCCCAGGAGGGCCATCAGCTCCGGCGCGTACGGCACGAGGAAGAGCAGCGCGACGGCCGCGAACACCGGCAGCGTGATGAGCCGCAGGCTGCGCAGGGCGAACTCGAGCGAGTCGAATCCGACCGCGAACGTGCCGAGGTGGAAGTAGCTGTAGAACGCCTCGATGTAGAGGTAGCCCGCGTACAGCATCAGCGCGACGACGAACGAGCCCGCGCCGAGGGCGGAGTTGGCGTAGTCGAGGCGTCCGCCGCCGTCCGCCGGGGGCGGCGCCTGCGGTGGCCGCGGCGGCCGCCGGAGCGGACGGCGCGCCGCGGGCCGGGCCGGGCCGCGCCCGCGGCGCCCGGCTGGCAGGCGTCCACGGCGCGCGGGGGCGGGTTGGCCGCGCGCGCCCACGCCGCGCGGCGCGGAAGCCCGGCGGGACTCCGGCGGCTCCGGCGGCTCCGGAAGCGTCACCGGGCCGTCAGGAGCCGTCGCCCGTCGCGGGCGGCACGGCGGCGGAGTCCGGGGGCGGGGTCTGCGGCACGGGTGGCGCGCAGGAGGCGGGGGCGCTCGCGGGGTCTTCGCACGGGGGCGGCGCGGGCGTGGTGATGTCCGTCGTCACGGTGGGGGACTCGCCGCTGTCGCCGCCGGTGTCCCCGCTGGGGTACACGCCGGGGCCGCCGTCGCCGTCGCCGCGCCGGTCGCCGTCGGCGGGAGGCTCGGACGCCGGTGGGATGGCGTCCCCGCCTTCGCCGCCCCCGGCAGGGCCCCCGCCCGGTTGGTCCGCGCCGGGGCCGCCGGGCGGTGGGGCGCCCCGCGACGACGCCGGGCGGTCCGAGCCGTCGTGCGGGCCGGGCGGAGCCGATCCGCTCCCGCCGCAGCCCGAGGCGCCGCCGGCCACGAGAACCGCGGCGACCCCCATCGCCCCCACGCACCGGACGCGTCGTCTGCTCCGCATCACATCCCCCTGGACAGCCCGCACTTGTGCTGCCTGCCCCGAGGGTCTCACCACCGCGTGCGCCCCGCAGCCCCGTCCGGGACCGGCGCGAAGAAGACGTAGGGGAATCTGAGCCACGTGCCGGACGGGCCGCACGCCGGGTGCCGTACGCCCCTCCCCGCCGCTCCCGGCGCGGCATGCCTGGAGACTGCCCCGGGCTCACACCAAAGGGGGCCCTGGCTTCTCGCCAAGGCCCCCATGGGTCGTTCCGTTTACCACGCAGGTAGGTCGTCCTGCCTACTGCTGAGGCCCGCTAAGGCCCGCTGAGGCCCGAGCTACCGCGAAGGCCCGAGGTCCTCAGGTCGCGGACCTGCGGCTCCGGCCGCCCCGGCGGCTGGCACCGCCCCCGGCGCCACCACCGGCAGCACCGCCACCGGCGCCGCCCTCGGCGGACCTGCGGCGTCCCGAGCCCCGGGTGGCCTTGGCGGCACCGGCGGCGGTCGTCGCTCCGGCCGAGGTCCGGCGGCCCGAGCCCCGGCCCTCCGCGCCCGCGCCCGAACCGTTCGCGCCGCCAGCGGCCCTGCCGGTCCCTCCGGTGGCACCAGCCGCGCCGGCGCCACCGCCGCCGCGGCGTCGGCGCCCTGACCGCTGGCCCGTCCCGGAGCCGGGCTTGCGGTCAGGGCGGGAGGCCTTCGGCTGCGTGGGCTGGGGGACCTCGATGGTGACGGCGACGCCCGAGGGCTCGCGGGCGCCGGTGATGTCGGCCAGCTCCGCGTCGTTCGACGTGACGCGGGCCGTCCGGGGCCGGATGCCCGCGTCCGACATGAGGCGGGTCATGTCCCGCTTCTGCTCGGGCAGCACCAGCGTGACCACGCTGCCGGAGCCACCGGCGCGGGCCGTGCGGCCGCCCCGGTGGA
This sequence comes from Streptomyces sp. NPDC043996, assembly GCF_056435225.1. Lineage (NCBI taxonomy): Bacteria > Bacillati > Actinomycetota > Actinomycetes > Kitasatosporales > Streptomycetaceae > Streptomyces > Streptomyces sp. NPDC043996. The sequence continues at coordinate 633,793 of NZ_JBWKEY010000004.1, forward strand.
GGTAGTCCTTGTGGTCGGTGGGGGGATCCACGTTCACGACGAGGTCGAGGTCGTCGACGTGTATGCCTCGGGCGGCGACGTTCGTCGCCACCAGCGCGGTGACGTGGCCGCTCTTGAACTGCTCCAGGGTGCGGTTCCGCTGGGGCTGGGAGCGCCCGCCGTGCAGGGCCGCGGCGCGGACGCCGACGGCGAGGAGCCGCTTGGCGAGGCGGTCGGCGGCCCGCTTGGTGTCGAGGAAGAGGATGACCCGGCCGTCGCGGGCCGCGATGCGCGTGGTGACGGCCTTCTTGTCGGTCTCGTCCTGGATGTGGAGCACGTGGTGCTCCATGGTGGTCACCGCTCCCGCGGACGGGTCCACGGAGTGCACCACGGGGTCGGTCAGGAACCGCTGCACGAGGCGGTCGATGTTGCGGTCCAGGGTCGCCGAGAAGAGCATGCGCTGCCCGTCGGGCCGCACCTGCTCGATCACCTTGGTGATCTGCGGCAGGAAGCCCATGTCGGTCATCTGGTCGGCTTCGTCGAGCACGGTGATGTGCACGGATCCCAGCAGGCAGTCGCCGCGCTCCACGAGGTCGTTGAGGCGGCCCGGAGTCGCCACGAGCACCTCGACGCCGCGCCGCAGCGTCGCGGCCTGCTTGGTGAGGGAGAGGCCGCCGACGACGGTGGCGAGGCGGAGGTTCACCGCGGTCGCGTACGGCGTCAGCGCGTCCGTCACCTGCTGCGCGAGCTCACGCGTCGGCACCAGGACGAGCGCGAGGGGCGACTTGGGCTCGGCGCGAAGGCCGGCCGTGCGGGCCAGGAGCGCGAGGCCGAACGCGAGGGTCTTGCCGGAGCCGGTGCGGCCCCGGCCAAGGAGGTCGCGGCCCGCGAGCGAGTTGGGCAGCGTGGCGGCCTGAATGGGGAAAGGAGTGGTCACACCCTGTGCGGTGAGGGTCTTCAGCAGCGCCGCGGGCATGTCCAGACCGGCGAAGTCATCGACGGCGGGAAGCGCGGGTGTGGTGCTTTCCGGCAGCCGGAACTCGCCCGGCGACGAGGGCGCGGACTGCCGACGAGGCGCGACGCGCCGGTTCGACTTCTGGGGCCTGCGGGACATGCGGTGAATTGCCTTCCTGGAAACAGCACAAACCGGGGTCCGCACCATGACAGTGCGGACCCCGGCTGAGTGGATACGCGTCCGGCGATTAGGCGGGGACGATGTTCTCCGCCTGCGGGCCCTTCTGGCCCTGCGTGACGTCGAAGGAGACCCGCTGGCCCTCCTGGAGCTCACGGAAGCCCTGGGTCGCGATGTTCGAGTAGTGGGCGAAGACGTCGGGGCCGCCGCCGTCCTGCTGAATGAAGCCGAAACCCTTTTCGGCGTTGAACCACTTCACGGTTCCCTGTGCCATGACGTTCTCCTTCTGGTAGGCAGAGGCCCCATCCGGAGATGCCGGGAAAACAACTAATGCGCCTGCAGGAGAAAACATTCCCGTCAGGCGCACATAGGTTCATGGGTACCACAACTGCAACTCCAAGACCGTAGCACAATTCGCCGGCCTATGGGTGGTTGACCTGGGCACATTTCCGCCGCGGGGCCCGTCGGCCGAACCCGGACGCCCCCCAGGTCACGGCCGGTGGACGCACGCCGCCAAGGGTGCCCGCCACGTCCAGCCCAGCGTCTCGTACAGGGCCCGGCCGTCAGGTGTCGCGCCCAGGACACCGAGTGCCGCGCCGAGCGCGAGGGCCTCGTTCGCGAGCGCGCGCATCACATGGCTGCCGAGCCCTCGGCGGCGGTGGGCCTCCTCGGTCACCACCCGGTCCATGACCGCGGCCCGGCCGAGGACGGCCATCTGCCCCTGAGCGGCGGGCGCGCCCGCGCCGTCGGACACTCGCACATAGGTGACGCCGTCCCGCGTCGCCACGGACGTGCGGTAGCCGTCGGGCGCGGCGGCGCCCGACGCCCTGAGGTCCGCGGCCATCAGGTGGCCGGACTCCTCCTCGTCCACCACCCACCCCGCGGGCAGCCACGCCCTCACACCCTCCGGCTCCTCGGGCACCTTGAGCCAGGTGCCCGGCACGCTCGCCGCCGCGGCCGCGCGCACGGCGGCCGCGGTGGCGTCCGGCAGCACATGGCGGCCCACCTGACCGGCCCCGCCCACCTCGATGTAGACACCCCACGGCCACTCCACCGGCCGCGGCGTCCGCCGCGACACCGCCCAGCCCGCCGCCCAGGTCCTGACAAGTTCCGGAACCACGTCATCCTCCCCATGCGTCGCGCACACCATCGTGTGCGATAAAGAGCACGGTAGAGCTAAATATCGCTCACGTCGAGTGTGCCGCGCCCCCTCACGCTCCTGCGCGGTACGCGCCCTAGGCTTCCTCCGGCGGCGACGGCAGCCCGAGCCCCACCGCCCCGACCCCAGGAGCGCACACCGTGTCCGACCCCGCACCGCGCCACCCCTTCCCCGACGCCCTGCGCCCCGACGAGGCACCCGCCCCGCACGAGCTCCTCACGCCCGTGCTCGGGCTGCTCGGCACCTGGACCGGCGGTGGCGAGGGCACGTACCCGACGCTCGCCGAGGACTTCACGTACGCGCAGGAGGTCACCTTCAGCCACGACGGCCGCCCGTTCCTGCAGTACCAGGCGCGGGCCTGGCTGCTCGGCGCCGACGGCGCGCCGGTGCGCCCGGCGGCCCGCGAGAGCGGCTGGTGGCGGCTGCGGCCCGACGGCGAGGTGGAGGCGCTGATCACCCAGCCCACCGGCATCGCGGAGGTCATGGTCGGGCGGGCGGCCGGGGACGCGGTCGACCTCGCGACCCACGAGGTCGCCCTCACGCCCACCGCCAAGGAGGTCACGGCGACCCGCCGCCGCTACACCCTCGCCGACGACGGCACCCTCACGTTCGTCCACGACCTCGCGGCGGTCGGGCAGTCCTTGCGGCACCACCTGTCGGCGCGGCTGTGGCGCGAGGAGCCGGCCGCGCGCGGCTGACGCCCCTGGGCGGCCGGGTCTCAGTACAGGCTGGAGAACAGCACGACCACCATCTGCGCGGGTTCGTCGCTGTCGTTGCGGAACGTGTGCGGGTGGCCCGCCGCCCACTGGATGCGGTCTCCGGCCCGCAGCGCGTGGTCGACGCCGTTGTAGCGGGCCACGAGGGTGCCCCGGGTGACCATCACCAGGTCGGTGCCCTCGTGCTGGAGGTCCTCGGTGAGGCCGCTGTGCGGGTCGAAGTCGCCGGTGACGACCTGGTAGCCGAGCTCCGGCGCGCGCAGGACGCGGTAGACGACGCCCGGGGCGCGCCGCAGCACCTCCTGCTCCTCCCTCGGGTACAGCGAGGGCGTCGCCGGGCCGCGCGAGAAGCCGAGGAACGAGCCGACGTCGTGGCCGAAGACCTTGGCGAGGCGGCCGAGCCGCTCCAGGGCGATGTCGGTCTCGCCGCGCTCCAGGGCGGCGAGGAAGGACACCGAGAGCCCGCACTCCGCCGCCACCTGGCGCAGGGACATGCCCGCCTGGGTGCGCAGCCGGTGCAGGACCCTGCCGGGGGGCGGGAAGCCCAGCTCCGGATCGCTGGCGGCGGCGCGGGGCGAGGGGTCCGGAGCTGGCATGACCGCATCCTACGGGCGTCTGCGGTGGGTGCCCGGGGTGTAGCCGAACGAGCGCCGGAAGACATCGATGAACGCGCTCGTCGACGACCAGCCGCAGCGGTGCGCGACCGCCGTCACGGACGCGCCGTCGGCGAGCATGCGCAGGGCGTGGTAGAGCCGCGACTGCGTGCGCCACTGCGGGAAGGTCATGCCCAGTTCGGCGCGGAACAGGCGGCTGAGGGTGCGCTCGCCCGCGCCGGTCGCGGCGCCGAGCTCGGCCAGGGTGCGGGGGTCGCCGGGGTGGTCGTGGACGAGCGCGCAGACGGCCGCGAGGCGCGGGTCGGTCGGCGTGGGCAGGTGCACGGGCTGCTGCGGGGACGCCCGCAGCTGGTCGCGCAGGACGGCGCGCAGGCGGCGGCGCTCGGCGCTGGAATCGTCGGGCACGCGCGCGTACTCCATGATCAGCTCGCGCAGCAGCGGGCTGACCGTGAGGACGGTCGGCGCCTCCAGGCCGAGCGGGTTGTCGTCGGCGGGCAGCCCGACGAAGTACATCGCCAGGGGGCCGTGCGCCCGGTGGGAGTGGACGGTGCCCGCGGGCACCCAGATCGCGCGGGTGCCCGGCGCGCACCACGTACCGGCCTCGGTGGTGACCGCCACCACCCCCGAGCCCGCGTAGGCGATCTGGTGGTCGTCGTGCCGGTGCGCGTCGATGCGCTCCCCGGCGGCGAGGAACCGGACATGGGTCGGGGCGACAGGGGTGTGGCGGATGGGTTCCGGCATGGGTCCGACGGCCTCCGGTGGGGGCGGGCGTGCGGCGGGGACGGCGGGGGCACAGGGCGCGGCCCCGCGCATCACGCTCCCGCACCTGGCGGGTTTCCCGTAAACATTGGCACTTTATCGGAAGCCCGACACGGTGTGCGCTGGCGACGATCGACACGTGTCTACGCCTTCACGCAACAGACCTCTGACCCTGATGTCCCTCGGGCACACCTGCGTCGACGTCTATCAGGGCGCCGTCGCCGCCCTGGTGCCGTACTTCGTGGCCGAGCGCGCCTACAGCTACGCCGCGGCCTCGGGCATCGTGCTCGCCGCCTCGCTGCTCTCGTCGGTCGTGCAGCCGCTGTTCGGGGCGCTCACCGACCGCTGGCCGATGCCGTGGCTGCTGCCGGTGAGCACGCTGGTCGGCGGGGCGGGGGTGGCGCTCAGCGGCGTCTTCGGCTCGTACGCCGTGACGCTCGCGGTGGTCGCCGTCTCCGGGATCGGCGTCGCCGCCTACCATCCCGAGGCCGCCCGGGTCGCGCGGGTCGCGAGCCGCGGCAGCCACACCGCGATGGGCTGGTTCTCGCTGGGCGGCAACATCGGCTTCGCCACGGCTCCGCTGCTCGTCGCCGCCGTCATCGCCACGGGCGGCCTGCGGGCGTCGCCGCTCCTGGTGGTGCCCGCCCTCGCGGGCGCGGCGCTGTGCGCGGCGGCGCTGCGCGGGGTGCGGGAGCCCCTCGCGGCGACGGCCGCGGCCGCCCGCGCCGCCAAGGAGTCCGGCGGCGACGACTGGGGGTCCTTCCTGCGCCTGTCCGGTGCGATCGTGTGCCGCTCGATCGTCTTCGTCGGCCTGAGCGCCTTCATCTCGCTGTACGTGCGCGAGCGCGTCGGCGGCGGCGAAGTCGCCGGTACGGCCGCCCTGTTCGTCCTGTACGTGGGCGGCGCCGCGGGCACGGTGGTCGGCGGCCGGCTCGCGACCCGGTACAGCCGCGTCGTGGTCGTGCGGTGGTCGTACGCGCTCTCCGTGCTCGCCGTCGCCGGTGTCGTCCTCGTCCCAGGACCGGCGCTCTACGTCTTCGTGGCGCTGACGTCGGCCGGTCTGTACGTACCGTTCTCGCTGCACGTGACGCTCGGTCAGGACTATCTGCCGAGCCGCGTGGGCACCGCGAGCGGCGTGACCCTGGGTCTGACCGTCAGCGTCGGCGGCCTCGCGAGCCCGCTCATCGGCGCCCTCGCCGACGCCACGTCGCTGCGCACGGCCCTGGCGCCGCTGATCGTGCTGCCCGCCCTCGGCTGGCTCCTGCTGCGCCCACTGCGCGAGCCCGCGCTGCCGGGGGCCGCGGTGCCAGGGGCCGCGGACCGGGACGCCACGGGAGTCGGCACACGCCGGTGACCGGCGCCGAGCGTGGCCCGCCGCCAGCGCGCCCTCTCATCGGGCCGCGATGACCGGATATCGGGCGCGGCATTTGGCGACATCGCATGCGATCCGAATGCGTCTTGGCGTGTCAACGTAGTAACCATGGGCAACTTCGGGGAGCCGGCCAACGAAGTCGAGCCGCCGTCGGCGGCACGGGACGCGTCCAGCGACACCGGCCACGGGGCCGCGCCCGTCACGGTGGGCGTCGAGGAGGAGTTCCTGCTGGTCGATCCGGTCTCCCGGGAGCTGAGCCCGCACGCGGACAAGGTGGTGGCCGAATCCACCGCCGAGCTCGGAGACCGGGTCTCCACGGAGATCACGCGCTATCAGGTCGAGGGCCGGACCGACCCGCACACCGACCTGGCCGCGCTTGCGCACCAGCTCCGCTCGACGCGGGGCAGCATCGTGCGCGCGGCCGCGCGGCAGGGCCTCCAGGTCATCTCCAGCGGCACACCGGTCCTCGGGCATCCGGTGCCGCCGCCCTTCACCAACGGGTCGCGCTACACGAAGAGCCTCGCGCGGTTCCGCGCCCTGGACTACGAACAGAGCACCTGCGCCTGCCACATCCACGTCGGCGTGCCGGACCTGGCCACCGCCCTGCGGGTCAGCAACCATCTGCGGCCCTGGCTCCCGGCGCTCGTGGCCATGGGGGCGAACTCGCCCTACTGGTTCGGGCACGACACCGGATACGCCAGCTGGCGCACCGTCATCTGGGAGCGGTGGCCGGTCTCGGGGCCCCCGCCGTACTTCGAGTCGCAGAGCCACTTCGAGGACCTCGTCGGCGATCTGATCACCACCGGCACCCTCCTGGACCGGGGCGGCGTGTACTGGGGCATCAGGCCCTCGCACCATGTGCCCACGGTGGAGGTCCGGGTGGCGGACGCGGCTTCCACGGTCGCCGACACCGTGCTCCTCGCGGGCGTCATCAGGGCCCTGGCCAGCACCGCGCTCGGGGACATCGCCGCCGGGCTGCCCCCGGAGCGGCCCCAGCCCGAGCTGCTCGGCGCCGCCTGCTGGCGTGCCGCGCGCGACGGTCTGAGCGGTGCGGGCATCGACCTGTCCACGCGGCGCCTCGCGCCCGCGGCCAGCCAGGTCGCCCGCCTCCTGGCCCGGGCGCGGCCCGCCCTTGAGGGCCACGGCGACCTGGCCGCGGTGAGCGCCGCCTGGGCCCGCCTCCAGGCCACGGGCGACGGCGCCGAGCGCCAGCGGGCCGCCTTCCGGCGGCGCGGCAACCCCGTCGACGTCGTCGACCACCTCGTCTCCTGCGCCACGGGGTCGGGCGACCCGGCGGACTGACCGCCGGGGCGACCGGTGACGTCGCCCGAGTCCCACGACGGTCGGGGGCCCGCACCGGAGTCGGACAACGGGCCTCGCCGCGGGGTGGCTACCGCCTGGGTCCTCGCGGGGCGCCCCGCTGTGTCCATGAGCGCGCTCCGCGCGCGGGCACCCCTTCCCGCTCCGGGTGCGGCTGCCCCCGTTCCCCCGTTCCCCCGCTCACAGCCAATCGGCCTTCGGCCTCGTCCTCAAACGCCGGACGGGCTGGATACCCCGGGCCCGCACGCGACTTTGGTCAGCGCGCCCTCGACTTCCGGCCGCCGTGGCGCGGGGGCCCGCCCGCCTACCGTCGGATCATGGCTCCCTCGCGCACGAGCGGCGACGGACGGCCCGTCCTCGCCCTCTTCCTGCTCGCCCCCTTCGTCGGCGAGTTCCTGCTCGGCAACCTCACGGTCTCCCAGCTCGGGCTCGGCGTCGTGCTCGCGCCGCTGTACGGGTGCGGGGCCCTGCTGGTGCGCGAGACGGCCCGGCGCACGGGCGGCGGCTGGCCGGCCATCGGGCTGCTCGCGGCCGCGTACGCCCTCACGGAGGAGGGCCCCGTCGACCAGTTGCTGTGGAACGACTCGTACGCGGGGCAGGACCTGCTCCACGGCCCGTCGTACGTGCCCGCGCTCGGCACCAGCGTGGAGCTGGTGCAGGCGGTGCTCGCGCTGCACACGGTGTGGAGCGTCTGCGTGCCGATCGCCCTCGTCGAGGCGTGCGTGCCCGCGCGGCGCACCACGCCCTGGCTCGGCCGCAGGGGCTACGCCGTCACCGGGGTGGTGTACGCGCTCGGCGCGGCCCTGGTCTTCTGGGGCAACTACACCGAGGAGCACTTCCTCGCCTCGCCCGCCCAACTGGCCCTGTGCGGCGCCGCCATCGCCGCCCTGGCCGTGCTCGCGACGCGCCGCCGCCGGCCGCGGCCGCGCGTGTCCGGAACCGCGCCCGCGCCCTGGCGCGTGGGCGGTGCGGCCCTGGCGGCCACGAGCCTGTACTGGGGGCCCGCGGTGCTGCTCACCGACGACTGGTTCGAGTGGCCTGGCGTGGTGGTGTGGTGCGCGGTCGCCGTCGCGGGGGTGTACGCGGTCGGGCGGTGGTCGCGGCAGGAGGGCTGGGGCGCGCGGCACGTGTGCGCCCTGGCGGGCGGCGCGCTGCTGACGTACGTGTGGGCCGCCTTCCCCGTGCGCCCGGAGGGCGGCGGCTCCCTGACGGCCGATCTGCTCAGCAACGCCGTGTGCGCGACCCTGGCCCTCGCCGTACTCGCGCGGGCGGTGCGATCCGCCCGAGTGGCGGAGCTGGAACGCGGCGGCACCCCGGGCGGGCCAAGCCGATCTGCGCGCCCCGGAGCCCGCTCCTACGGTGGCTGAATGGCCATCAGGTTTCTTCCGCGCAGCGCTCGCACCCGTACGACGGCCCTCCTGACCGGGGTCCTGGTCTGCCTGGCGGGCCCGGCCGCGGGCGCCGAGCCGACGCCTCCCGACCAGCAGCCCGCGTACTCCCAGACCCTGCTCCAGCGGTCCGGCACCCAGGTGCGGCCCGGCGCGGCCGCCCCGCGCCTGCCCGGTGGGATCTCCGCCCTGTCGTGGGTGGTGGCCGACGCCAGGACCGGGGAGGTCCTCGCCGCGCGCGACGCGCACCGCAGGCTGCCCCCGGCGTCCACCCTCAAGTCGCTGTTCGCGCTCACGGCGCTGCCCCGGCTGCACCCCGGCACGCGGCACACGGTCACCGAGGCCGAACTGGCCCGGGTCGGCGGCGGCAGCAGCCTGGTGGGGGTCGCCGCGGGCCGCAGCTACCGGGTGGCGGATCTGTGGCGCGGCGTGTTCCTGAGCTCCGGCAATGACGCGGTGCACGTGCTCGCCGCGATGAACGGCGGCATGCACCGCACGGTGTCGCAGATGCGGGCCAAGGCGCGCGAGCTCGGCGCCCGCGACACATGGGTGGTCTCGCCCGACGGCTACGACGCCCCGGGGCAGGTGTCCTCGGCGTACGACCTGGCGGTGTTCGGCAGGGCCGGGCTCGCGGACCCGCAGTTCGCGCGCTACTGCTCGACGGCGGTCGCCTCCTTCCCCGCGGGCGGCTGGTCGTACCCGATCCAGAACACCAACCGGCTGCTCACCGGCGCGGGCGGCGTCGCCCCCTACCCGGGCCTGATCGGCGTCAAGAACGGCTACACGAGCCGCGCCGGGAACACCCTCATCGCCGCCGCGCACCGGGGCGCGCGCACCCTCGTGGTGACGGTGATGAACCCGCGCAACGGGGGCTACGCCGTGTACGAGGAGGCGAGGCGGCTGCTCGACTGGGGGTTCGCCGCGGCCAGCCGGGTGCGCCCGGTGGGTTCGCTGCTGCCCGCGAAGCCCCGTGCCGCGCAGCACGGCGCCCGGCACGCCGCCGCGGCGGCACCCGCGTTCGTGACCTCCCCTGAGGGGGACGACGACTCCGACTGGCCCGCGCTCCTGCTGGTCGGGGCGGGCGGGGCGGTCCTGGCCACCGGGTGCCTGGTGATCCTGCGGCGGCGAGCGGCTACGGTGGCCCGACGGGCGGGCGTGGGAGGGGAGTTCGTGGAGTGAGCGAGCCGGTGGGGGTGGCCGTGCTCGGCGCGGGCCGCATGGGCGCCGACCATGTGCGGCGCCTGGCGCGGACGGCCGGGGCGCGCGTGGTGGCGGTCGCGGACCCGGACAAGGCGCGGGCCGAGGAGGCCGTGGCCGGTCTCGACGGCGTCCGGGTGCGCACCGAACCCCTGGCCGCGCTCCACGAGTCCGGCGTCGGGGCGGCCTTGGTGGCATCGCCGGACGACACGCACGAGGAGGTGCTGCTCGCCGCCGTCGCGCGCGGCCTGCCGGTGCTGTGCGAGAAGCCGCTCGCGCCGGACCCCGAGGCGGCCCTGCGCGTCGTCGGGGCGGAGGCGCGGGCCGGGCGGCGGCTCGTCCAGGTGGGGTTCATGCGCCGCCACGACGCCGAGTACCGGCGGCTGAAGGCGCTGCTCGACTCCGGTGACCTGGGCCGGGCGCTGATGCTGCACTGCCGGCACCGCAACATGTCCTCTCCCCCGGGCTTCACCTCCGCGATGCTCATCGGCAGTTCGGTGTCCCACGAGATCGACGCGGCGCGCTGGCTGCTCGGGCAGGAGATCACGGCGGTGACGGTGCTCAGGCCCCGGCCGTCGTCGGGGGCGCCCGCCGGGCTGCTCGATCCGCAGCTGGTGCTCTTCGAGACGGACGGCGGCGCGCTGGTCGACGTGGAGGTGTTCGTGAACTGCGGCTTCGGCTACGAGGTGACGTGCGAGGCGGTGTGCGAGCGCGGCGCCGCCCGCGTCGGCGAGGACCACGGCTTGACCGTCCGGTCCCGGGGCGGCGCGCGGCGGGAGATCCCGGAGGACTATCTGGAGCGCTTCGCCGACGCCTACGACCGCGAGGTGTCGGCGTGGGTGCGGGACGTGCGGGCGGGGCGCCTCTCGGGGCCGGACGCGTGGGACGGGTACGCGGCGGCGGCCGTCGCCGACGCGGGCGTGCGGGCGCTGGGCTCGGGCGGGCGCGTGGCGGTGGAGCTGGCCGAGCGGCCCTCCGGCACCGGCTGAGCGCCCCGCCTGAGCACCCGCCGTCTCAGCGCCCCGCCTGAGCACCCCGTCGCAGCGCGCCGCCGGGGCGCGCCGCGCCTTCGGCCGTGGTGTCAGCCGCGCCCGGGCCGCCAGTAGCCGAGGGCGTGCACGCGGCTCTTGGGCAGGGCGAGTTCCTTGCGCACGTACGCGGTCAGGGCGCGGGTCGTCGTGGTGTCGCAGGTGATCCACGCGTAGACGTCCGAGGCGCCCGACGCGTCGTCGACCGCCGCGGCGAGACCGGCCTTGGCCTGCTCGACGAGGCCACCGTCCTGGGCGCCGCGCTCGATCCAGTGGACCTCGTGCAGCTCCGGGTCGACGCGCAGCGGCAGTTCGCGGTCCGAGGCGTGCTGCGTCTCGAACCAGAGGGTCGCGGGGATGCCCGGCATGGCGTCGAGGAGGGAGTTCACGGCGGGCAGCGACGCCGGGTCGCCCATCACGAGCAGGCGCGACGGCGCGGGCTGGGGCGTCTCGAAGCCGGTGCCCTGCACGGTCGCGTCGATGGTGTCGCCCGCCTGGGCCTTGCGCGCCCACTCGCTGGCGGGGCCGTCGTGGAGCGCGAACTCCAGGCTGAAGGTGCCCGCGTCGGCGTCGGGGTCGACGAGGGTGTAGGCGCGCTGGTGCGGCTTGCCCGCGTCGTCGAACCACAGGCGCACCCACATCGTGGGGTGCACCCCGGTCCGCGCGAGCATGCCGCCGTCGGTGACGTGGACGCGCCGGTAGTCCTCGGTGACGTCCTCCGCGCCGGTCACCGTGAACCGGAAGTCCTTGCCCCGCATCAGCTTGAGGACGACGCCTTCCCAGCCGTGACCCACTCCGCTCTCCTCCCCTGAGACGTCTGCGGCACGACGCCACGGACCTATGATCGAGTTAGGTGAGCCTAACCTACTTCTGCGTAGATCGGAGCCCTCTACACCCCACCGAGGAGCCGCGTCAGGCCTCGGTCCAGGTCGAGCTCCGCCGCCTCGCCGTCCGCGCCGACGACGGCGTACGACCGCGCCAGGAAGCGCCGCAGCGCGGCCCGGTCGAACTGCACCACGGCGAGGCCGTGCGGCGCATGGAACTCCAGGACCGTGCGCGCGCGGCCGCACGGCCAGATGTGCACGTCCCCGGTGCCCGCCGGGGCGCTCAGGCCCTGCTCCAGCAGCTGACGAGCGAAGACCCAGGTCACCTCGGCGCCATCCAGGGACACCTCGGGCGGGAAGGTCACCTGCACCGCGAACGGGTCGGAGGCCGTGTAGCGCAGGGTCACCGGGATCGGGCGCTCGCGCCCCTCTGGGGTGATCAGACGAGCACGGGCGGACTGCTCAAGCGTGACGGCCATGGTCGAACTCCACTTCTGCCGGTTCCTACCTCTACGACCCGCTCACGGGCGCCCTGATTACGGAAGCGAACGAAGTGGCCGGTGTGACCTACGCCACTCCCCCCTGATATGTCCGACATTTCTCACCTAGAGTTTCGAACTCACCCCACACCCTCCACACCCCCACACCCTCGCAGTGGGACAGGAGTGTCCTGTCATGCCTGACGTCCCCTCCGACGTCCCTCCGGACGTTCCCACCGACGCGTCCGGGCCCGCCACCGCCGCCTACGCACGCGTCTACGAGGCCGAGCACCCCCGGCTCGTCGCGTACGCGCGGTCGCTGACCGGCGACGCCTGGATCGCCGACGACCTGGTCGCCGAGGCGCACTTCCGCGTCTGGCGGCGGCTCGCCGCCGGGCACGAGATCGAGAACGTCCCGGCCTATCTGACGACCACCGTGCGCCACCTCGCGGTGTCGGTGGGCCAGGCGGCCGCGAAGGAGACCCCGCTCGACCCTCGGTCCGCCGGGGCTGCGGAGGCCGTCGGCGTCACCGCCGACGGCGCGGGCGACCCCGCGGACCGCGTCTCGTCCGTCGACCTGCTCACGCGCGTGCTCGGCCAGCTGCCCGAGCGCTGGGTGAAGGCGCTGTGGCTCGCCGAGGCCGAGGGCCAGCCGCTGGAGGCGGTCGGCCGGGGCATCGGCGCCGGGCGCGGCGCCACGGCCGTCCTGCTGCATCGCGCCCGCGAAGGCCTGCGCCAGGCGTTCCTGCGCGCGCACCCCGGCACCCCTCTCAACCCCCGGTGCGAGACCCACTGGGACCGGATGCCCGCCCACGTCCGTGGCGAGGCCTCGCCACGGCAGTCCGAGACGCTGCTCGCGCACCTCGACGGCTGTGACGACTGCCGAGCCCGGCTCGCCCTGCTGACCCGCGCCAACCACCGCCTTCCCGCACTCGTCGGGCCCGCCCTGCTGCTGTTCGTGCTCGGCGGCGCGGGCAAGTTCCTCGTGCCGCTCGCGGCCGGGGCGGGCGCGGGGGCGGCCGTGGCGTCCGGCGCGGCCGGATCGGGTACGCCGGGGTCGGGCGGTCTGCTGCACGGCGTGCGGCACGCCCTCACCGCGGGCGGCAAGGTGCCCGCGGCCGTGGTCGGCGCCGTGGGCACCACGGTCGCCGGGGCCGCGGTGGCCGCGGGCCTCGTCCTCGGCGGCCTGGGCGACACGACCGCTCCGGCCCGCGCCACGACGGCGGAGAGCGGCGTGGCCTCCCGGGCGGTGGACGCGCCACGGCAAGGGGACGAGGCGGACTCGGTTGGTGAGACGGACTCGGCCGGGGAGGCGGACGCGCCTGGGCAGGCGCCCGCGCCGGAGCCGCGGCCCGGGGTGGCGGCGCGACCCCAGCAGCCCGAGGCTCCCTCGGCACCCGCAGCGCCAGCAGCGCCCGCAGCACCGGACGCGCAGGAGCCTCCCGCGCCACCCCAGCCCCCCGCCGCGCAGCCGCCCGAGGCACCGCGCCCACCGGAGCCACCGGCGCCCGCGCCCCTGCCGGACCCGCCCGCTCCGCCCGCCCCGACACCGACACCGACGCCGACCCCGCCGCCGGTGCCGACGCTGCCGCCTACCCCCACACCCGTACCGACTCCCACGCTCCCGCCGACACCGACACCGACACCCACACCCACGCTCCCCCCGACACCGACACCCACACCCACACCCACGCCGACCCCCACCCTTCCCCCAACCCCCACACCCATCGACCCCACGCCCACCCCCACGCCACCCCCGGTAGACCCCACCCTCCCCCCAGAGCCGACGCCGACGCCCACCCCCGTGGACCCGACGCCCACCGGTCCGACCTGTGACCACTGGGCCGGACCCATCTGGATCTGCCACCGCGGCTAGCGCGTCCCGGCGGCGCGGCCTGGGCAGGGCGGCCTGGACCGGACGGCCTCGACGGGACGGGCGGAGAGCGGGTAGGAGTACGACCCGTGAGCTCTTCTCCTGCACCGCATGATCCGGACGCACCCCACGATCGGGATGCAGACGCACCCCATGATCCGGTGCGTGCCACGGGCCGGGTGTCCGCGCGCGAGGCCATCGCCACCGTCACCGACGACTTCAGCGAGTTCCCGGAGCCTCCGGGGCGGGAGCGGGCCGACGGGCCGCTCGGCTGGCACGGGTACGACGAGGCGCGGGCCGCCGCGCGGCGGCGCACCGGTGAGACGGAGTCCGTGGTGTGCGGCACGGCGGTCGTCGACGGCCGCCGTGCCGTCCTGGTGGCGTTCGAGTTCGGCTATCTGGGCGGTTCGCTCGGCGAGCGGACCGGGGACCGCCTGGAAGCGGCGTACGCGGCGGCTCGCGCGCACCGTCTGCCCCTGGTGTCCCTCGTCGCGACCGGCGGCAGCCGGATGCAGGAGGGCATGCGCGCGCTGGGCCAGCTGCACCGCGTGGCGGCCAAGGCGGCGCTCCACCGCGCGGCGGGCCTCCCGCAGATCGCCGTGGTCCGGGACCCGACCACCGGCGGCGGCTGGGCCACTCTGGGAGCGGGCGCCGACGTGGTGCTCGCGCTGCCGGGCGCGCAGGTGGGCTTCGCGGGCTCGCGGGTGCGGCCGCCGGACGCGGACCCGGCGGCGTACACCGCGGAGGGCCAGCTGGCGGCGGGCGCGGTCGACGCGGTCGTACCCCCGGGGGAGCTGCGCACGCGGCTCGGCCGCTGGCTGCGGCTGCTCGGGTCGCCCGCCGAAGGGCCCGTCGCGCCGCCGCGCGCGCTCGGGGGCACGGCGGCGTCCGCCACCGGCTGGGAGGCGGTGCGCCGGGCCCGGGAGCCGCGACGCCCCCGCGCCGAGGCGTACCTCGACGCCTGCTTCGAGGCGCGCGAGCCGATCAGCGGGGACCGCTGCGGGGGCACGGATTCAGGCCTGCTGTGCGGCTTCGGCCTGCGCGAAGGACGGTCGGTCGCGTACGCGGCCCAGTGCGGGACCGCCACGCGCCCCGCCGGATACCGCACCGCCGCCCGGCTCATCCGGCTCGCCGACCGCCTCGGCGTGCCCGTCCTGACGCTGATCGACACGCCGGGCGCCGCGAACGACGCCGAGGCCGAGCGCGCCGGGGCGGGCGCCGCGATCGCGGACGTCTTCGGGGCCGTGGCCGCCGCGCGGGTCCCCGTCACGAGCCTGGTCATCGGCGAGGGCGGCTCCGGCGGCGCCCTCGCGCTCGCCGCCCCGGGCCGCACCTGGGCCACGCCGGACAGCTACTTCTCGGTGATCGCCCCGGAGGCCGCGGCCGCCATCTTGAAGCGCCCCCGCGCGGACGCCCCTGCCCTCGCCGACGAACTGCGGGTGCGCCCGGAGGACTTGGTGGACCTGGGGGTCGTCCGAGGCGTCGTCTCCGGCTGACGCCTCCGCCGGGCGTTCCCCCCTGTGACCGGCCCGTGCGACAGGCGCGCCCGGTACAGCCGGTGGCGCCGCCCACGGTGCGGGATCGGTCCCCGCGTTGCAGGATGGCCGCATGTTGTTCGCCCGGGTCGCGGAGGTGTCCAAGGGGGTGGCCGCGACCTCGGCGCGGTCGCGGAAGGTCGAGCTGCTCGCCGATCTTTTCCGGGCCGCCGGACCCGACGACGTGCCCCTGGTGATCCCGTATCTCGCCGGGCGGCTGCCGCAGGGGCGGCTCGGGGTGGGGTGGAACGCCCTGAAGGACCCCGTCTCCCCGGCGGCCGAGCCGACGCTCGCCGTGCGGGACGTGGACGCCGCGTTCACCGCGCTCGCCGCGGTGGCGGGAGCGGGCGCGCAGGCCGAACGCAGGCGCCTGGTCCAGGAGTTGCTCGGCGCCGCCACCGCGGACGAGCAGCGGCTGCTGTTCGGGCTCCTGACCGGGGAGCTGCGCCAGGGCGCCCTTGACGCGGTGGCCGTGGAGGGGCTCGCGCGGGCCACCGGCGCCCCGGCGGCGGACGTACGGCGGGCGGTGATGCTGGCGGGCGCGCTCGCACCGGTCGCGCGGGCCCTCCTTGAGCGCGGCCCTGACGCGCTTGACGGCTTCCGCCTCACCGTGGGCCGCCCGGTGCAGCCGATGCTCGCGCACGGCGCGGCCAGCGTCGGCGCAGGGCTCGACAAGCTCGGGCCCTGCGCGGTCGAGGAGAAGCTGGACGGCATCCGCGTGCAGGTGCACCGCGACGGTGACGTCGTACGCGTCTACACCCGCACCCTCGACGACATCACGGACCGTCTCCCCGAACTCACCGCCACCGCGCGGGAGCTGCCGGGCTCGCGGTTCATCCTGGACGGCGAGGTCATCGCCCTCGACGGCGCGGGGCGGCCCCGCGCCTTCCAGGAGATCGCCGGACGCGTCGGCTCCCGCGTCGACGTAGCTGCCGCGGCGGCCGAACTCCCCCTGTCCGCCGTGTTCTTCGACGCGCTGTCCGTGGACGGCGATGACCTGCTCGACCTGCCGCTGCGCGAGCGGCACGCCGTGCTGGCGCGCCTGGTGCCCGAGCCCACGCGGGTGCGCCGCCTGACGGTCGACGACCCCGGCGACGAGGAGGCGCGCCGCGCCGCCGACGCGTTCTTCGCGGAAACGCTGGCACGCGGCCACGAGGGCGTCGTCCTCAAAGGGCTCGACGCCCCCTACAGCGCGGGCCGCCGCGGCGCCTCCTGGCTGAAGGTCAAGCCGGTGCACACGCTGGACCTGGTGGTCCTTGCCGCCGAGTGGGGCCACGGGCGGCGCACGGGCAAGCTCTCCAACCTGCACCTGGGCGCCCGCCGCGCCGACGGGACGTACGCGATGCTCGGCAAGACGTTCAAGGGCATGACGGACGCGATGCTCGCCTGGCAGACCGGGCGGCTCCAGGAACTCGCCGTCAGTGACGACGGGTTCGTGGTGAGGGTGCGTCCCGAGCTCGTCGTGGAGATCGCCTATGACGGCCTCCAGAAGTCCACGCGCTATCCGGCGGGCGTGACCCTGCGGTTCGCGCGGGTGGTGCGCTACCGCGAGGACAAGCGGGCGGCGGACGCGGACAGCGTGGAGACGGTCCTGGAGCGGTACCAGGCCTGACGCCGTTGGCTGAGCATCCGTCAGGGCCCGTGCGGCCGGGAGTGGTTGAGCCGACGGGTCGAGGCAGCGACTCGTTGCCCTGAAGTGCCCCCTTAAATGCCCCTTTCCCCGTCCGTTGCCCGGACGCGGGTGGCCGCTCTGCGAAAATTTCCCTGCCCTGGGGCTGCTGTTGCGCCCGCTCCGCGCTGTACCGTCTCGCACGAAGTTCGGTGGCGTGGAAGGGAGCGGCGCACGTCCGGCCCCCCTCGAACAGGTAACACCTCGACGGCGTCCGCCGCCGGCCCACCCCTTGCCATCGGCACCGCGCACAGCCTGTCCACACCCCCACACCCGGTTCCCGACGGCACCGGGCCCCCACGATCGAAGGGACAGCAATGCGGCACTCCATACGCCTTGGCCTGGCCGGCACGGCGGCAGCGGTCGTCCTCACGGCGCTCCCGGCGGCGCACGCCGCCGCCGCGCCGGACTCCCCCACGACGAAGAAGGCATCAGCCGCGGTGACGCTCCGCTACGACGACAGCCGGGCCCGCGGCTGGGAGTCGGCGATCGCGGCAGGCGTCGCCTCCTGGAACGGCAACGTCGACAACGTCAAACTGGTCAAGGCCGCGCCCGGCACCCGGGCGGAAATCCAGATCGTGGCCACCAGCGGCTGGCCCCAGGCCAGCCTCGGCCCGGTCCGTCCTGGCGGTCAGGCACGCGTCGAACTCGGCCAGCAGGCCGTCACCCAGGGCTACGACAAGACGCGTATCGCCGCCCATGAGATCGGCCACAACCTGGGCCTTCCCGACACCAAGCCCGGACCGTGCTCGCAGTTGATGTCGGGCTCGACCGGCGGTGTCTCCTGCAAGAACGCGGTGCCCAACGCCGCCGAGCAGGCACGGGTCGAGGCGTACTACGCGGGCAGCGTCACGTTCCGGGCCCCGGCCGCGAGCCCGATGCTGGTGGACGCGGGCTGACCCCGGGCACCCGCACGCGGGGCGAGGCCTGACCGTGCCCGGCGCGGCCGGGCCTCGCCCCGCGGTTCAGGGCGGCGCCCAGCACGGGCGGTTCCTGGCAGGGGATGTGACCGTCCCTCATGCCGCGTCCCTGACCCGTGTCGGCCGCAGCGTGGATGCCGCGACGAGCACCCCGGCGACGAGCAGCGCGGTGCCGCCGGTCCCCCACGCGTTCCACTCGGGGGCCAGGCGCCGCATCTGTGGACCGCTCAGCACGTCCGACGGCTTCTTCACGTCGTACCAGACCTTGAGGGAGTCGCCCTCGCTGACCTCGGGCAGCGGGGGCGCGGTGGCCAGTTCGGACGTGACCGGCTCGGCGTGACGGTCGTGGAAATCGACCGTCACGCCGGTCGTGCGGCCCCCGCTGTCGACGGTCACCGCGACCACCCGCGCCCGCGCGTTCTGCCCGCCCTCGTACAGCCGGGTCACGAGCGCGCCACCCGGATAGGCGAAGGTCAGGCCCGCCGTCCCGGCGCACATCAGCGTCGCCGCGAGGATCAGTGGCCGACGCCGCCACGGCACGGCGCGGGGCGGAGCCTTGGAAGTCGTCGTCATGCGATCAGCGTGCCCGGCTGGTGTGCTGGAGGCGTGACGTCCGCGTACGGGCTGTGCCACGGACGGCTCGGCGTGCGGGCGGTGGCCTCGCGGCTACGACAGGCCGAGGACCCGCAGCACCAGGCCCACCACGGGTTTCGGCCCGAACGACGTGGTCTTGCGAGGCAGCAGCACACCGGCCCCGGCCAGGGCGCGGACCTCCGCCTCGGTGATCGCGGGCAGCAGCAGCGCGGTGCCGCCGCCGACCGCCGCCACGGCCGCCACCGCCCGGTCCGCGTCGTGGTGATGGCGTACGGCCCCGGGCAGTTCCGGCACCGAGCAGGCCGTGGCCAGCAGCAGGTGGTCGGCGACGGCGGACGGCAGCGCGGCCCACTGCCCCGGATGGCCGCCGAGCGCCTCGCGCAGCGCGCCGGGGTCGGGTTCGGTGACCGTCCAGGCCCGCCGCGCCCCTACGAGGACCACTTCGCCTGGCGCGGGCGGGCGCGGCCCGTCCGGCAGCGGCCGCACCCGGGCGACCTCCGCGGCGGCCGACGCCGCCTTGTCCGGCTCAAGGCCGGGGACGACCCGGTGGATCGCGGAGAGCCGGGGCGGGTGGGCGACCGTGTCGACGAGCAGCGCCAGGCTCCCGGACCAGGCGCCGTCCTGCTCGGCACCCAGGCGCAGACACGCGGCGTGGCGGTGGTGGCCGTCCGCGATGAGCACAGGGCCCGTGCCGAGACCGCTGGTCAGCAGGGCGATCTCGGTGTCGTCGTGGCACGCCCACACGGAGTGGGTGAGCTCGCCGACGCGGGCGACGCCCACGGGCGGCCGCCGGGTGATGTGGTGCGTGACCTGCGCGGCCGTCGACCCTGTCCCCTGGTACGCCAGGAGCAGCGGCTCCAGTTGGGCGCGCAGCCCCGCCATGTGGGCGGCGCGCTGCCGCACGACGTGCGCGGACACGCCCTCGTGCGGCAGCGGGCGCTCGCCGCCGCCGTCGGGGCGGGCCAGCGGCAGGTCGCCGATGACGCCCCGCTGGAGGATCCGCGCACCGCGCCGCTGCTCGTACACGTAGAGCGCGGGCCGTTCCTCGCGGCGCAGCACGCCGCGCCGCAGCCAGCGCCGCAGCTGCCCGGCGGCGGCCTGCGGATCGTGCGCGTACAGCAGGCGCGCGATGTGGTGCGGGCGGACGCGCTGGGCCCGGGCGTGCACCGGGTCGAGGTCGTCGTGCGGCGGAGCCACGAGCGCGGAGAGATCTCCGGCGCGCCCCTCGTCGTAGCGCACGCCCCTGAAGGGGCGCAGTCGCGGCGGGGTCGGGCCGGGAAGGTCGGTTGGGGACATGGACACTCCTGTGGGATGGCACGGCGTGCCGGGAGCAGACGTCGTGCGACGCCTGCCCCCGATGCCGCGGGTCAGTGGGTCAGGCCGCCGCGGGCCGCGGCGCGGGCGGTGCCAACCGGCCAGTACGGTGCAGGCCGTGGAGCGCCGCCGCGCAGGCGAGGCCGAGCGCGAGCAGCGCGGCCCAGGGGAGGCCGGGAAGGCCCGCGTCGCGGGCGGCGTCCAGGGCGGCGCCGGTGAGCAGGTTCCCGAGCGTGATGCCGACCCCGCACACGGTGTTGTAGAGGCCGTAGTGGGTGGCGACGAGGCGGTCGCCGCTGAGGCGGACGATGGTGTCCATCTCGAAGGGGTAGGCGATCATCGTGCCGACGGCCAGGAGCAGCGCCGCGAGCGTCGGCGGCACCGCGGCGAGCAGCCACCGTCCGGGGCCGGGATCCGGCACCGGCAGCCCGCTGGCCAGGAGCAGCGGCACGAAGGCGAGGCCCATGACCGCGAGCCCGCGCACCAGCGCCTGGCCTGGCTCGTAGCGGGCCTTGCACCACGCGGTGACCCGGGTCTGGCCGACGATGGTGCTCAGCCCGCTGACCGCGAAAAGCACGGCGACCGCCACGGTGCCGGTCTGCCCCTCGCCGCCGACCCTGCGCACGTCCAGCGGCAGCGCCAGATAGACCTGGAACGACAGGACGTACGAGCCGATCATGGCGGTGGCGAACAGCAGGAACGCCCGGTTGGCGAGGATGCCGCGCCACTGCGCGAGGACCTTCTGCCGCTCGCCGCGCTCGGCCTTGGCGCCGCGCGCGGGCAGCGCCCTGATCTGCACCACGGAGAGCAGCGCGAAGATCCCCGCGGACACCAGGCAGGTGACGCGGAAGTCGACCCCGGTGAGCACCATGCCCACGAGCGGGCCCAGCAGGATCCCGGCCTGGTAGAAGACGTTGAACAGGGCGAACGCCTCCACCCTGCGCTCCCCGGCGTCCGCGGCGAGGTAGGCCCGCACGGCCGGGTTGAACAGGGCGCCCGCGAGGCCGGTCGCCGCCGACGCGGCGAGCAGCGCGGGCAGCGACTCCACCAGGCCGAGCGTGGCGAAGCCGACGGTGCGAAGGACGCATCCGGCGACGATCAGGGGCTTGTAGCCGAGCCGGTCGGCGAGGGTGCCGCCGATGAGGAACATGCCCTGCTGGCTGAAGTTCCGCACGCCGAGGACGAGTCCGACGAGCCAGCCCGCGAGGCCGAGCGTCCCGGACAGATGGGCGGCCAGATAGGGCATCAGCATGTAGAAGCCGAGGTTGATGGTGAACTGGTTGACCATCAGCAGCTGGACACTGCGGTCGTAGGACCGCAACTGGACGAACGTGCTCCTCACCGGCCGGCCTCCGTGTCGGCGCTGGTGGCGAGGTCGGCGAAAGCCAGCGGGTCGACGACGTCGGCGCAGCGGGTCCAGCGGTGCACTTCCTTCTCGTCTGCGCGCCCGATGACCTCGGGTTCCGCCGCTGGCGGGGTGTCGAGCAGGCCGTGGCGGGCGCAGTACTCGTCGTCGTACACGGTGCTGAGGTAGCGCTGCGGCCCGTCCGGGAAGACCGCGGCGATGCGGGTGTCGGCGGGCAGGGTGCGCGCGAGCCAGCCCGCGACGAGCGCGACGGCGCCGACGCTCCAGCCGCCGGTGGCGTAGTGCGACGCCGCGAGGCGCCGGCAGGTCCACACCGCCTCGTGCGGGGCGACCCAGTGGACTTCGCGGAAGGTGTCGTAGGCGACGTTGCGCGGGTAGATGCTGGAGCCGAGGCCGCGCATGAGGCGGCTGCGGGCGGGCTGGCCGAAGATGGTCGAGCCGATGGTGTCGACGCCGACGATGCCGATGTCCGGGTAGAGCTGGCGCAGCACCCGGCCGACGCCCGCGGAGTGGCCGCCGGTGCCGACGCTGCACACGAGCACGTCGATGTGGCCGAGCTGGGCGGCGAGTTCGAGGGCCAGCGGGGTGTACGCGCGGGTGTTGTCGGGGTTGTTGTACTGGTCCGGGCACCAGGAGCCCGGGTGGGCGGCCAGGAGCTCGGTGACGCGGTCGCGGCGGGCCTGCTGCCAGCCGCCGGTCGGGTGCGGCTCCGTGACGATGTCGACCTGGGCGCCGTACGCGGTGAGCAGGCGCGTCATCGACGTCTCCAGGCCGGGGTCGGTGACCAGGGTGACGGGGTGGCCGTGCACCATGCCCGCCAGGGCGAGGCCGAGGCCGAGGGTGCCGCTGGTGGACTCGATCACGCGGCAGCCGGGCTTGAGGTCGCCGCGGGCCCGGGCCCGCTCCACCATGTGCAGGCCGGGGCGGTCCTTGATGCCACCGGGGTTGAAGCCCTCCAGCTTGGCCCAGAACCCGCGCCCCGCCGGGGCGAGCGGCTCGGACACGCGCAGCAGCGGCGTGTCCCCCACGAGCGCGGACAGCGCGGCGCGCTCGGGGATCTCGGCGGTGGGGTGCGTCAGGGCGGTGTTCTGCTGAGGCTGCGGGGCCGTGTGGGGCTGCGAGTTCGTGCGGGACTGCGGGTTTGTGTGGGGCTGTGCGTTCGTGTGGGGCTGAGAATTCGTGTGTGACTGCGGGTTCGTGTGTGACTGCGGGTTCGCGTGCATCGTTGGCTGCGTCTCTTTCGCTCTCGCTCGACGGGTGCGTGGTACGGATGCGTCGCGCGCCGCGACTCCGTGGCGGACCTCTCGTCCGGTCTCGGGGCCGTGTGCGCGGCAGCCGGTGGCGCGGCTGCGGGCGAGCGGTCTAGATCCGCCAGCGGGCGGTGCGGGCGAGAGCGGTACGGCCCGGGCGCGCTCTTCTGCGCCGATGTGCCGTGCGGCGGCGGGGCCGCCACGGGAGCGCGAGGGCCCCGGCGGCGGTGACGGCACCCGCCGGGGCGGGCGGGAGTTCCGTCGTCGGGGCGGCGGGGGTGCGCAGGGGGCCGTCCGGTGCGCACTCCTCGGATCCGTGGTGCTCGTGGGGCTGGTGGGGTGCGGCGTCCGGGGCCGTCGGGGCGGCCGCCCCGACGGTGGTGGCGGCCGGGGCCGAGCCGTGGTTCTCGTCCAGCGGTCCGTGCACGACGGCGCACAGCACCATCACGGCCAGCAGGCAGGCGCGTACGAAGTGGGCGGGCCTGAGGAAGAAATGGGGGGAAAGAGAGGAAGGGGAGGAAGAGGAGGAAGGGGAGGAAAGCGGCACAGGTCCTCCGGTCGTACGCCTCCCTGGTGGCCCGGCGGCGGGGCGGCCGGGCAGGGGGCGACGACGGATGGGAGTCGGAGTGACTCGGGTGGGGGAATCCGGGGGGTGGACCAGGCGGGCAGGGGGTGCTGCCGCGCGCCGCTTCCTAGACCTGTTGCACCACGGATGACTTGACGGCGGCTGGTGACGCGCTCCCGTGCGTGGGCTCACCGGATCCGCGACCGACGGGTGCGCGGGCGGGCGCGTGCGGCTGGCCGACCGACACGGCCAGGCAGACCGCGGTCACGGCGGACGCCGGGACGGGCTGCCCGGAGGCGCACTGCTCGCTGGGGTGCGCCGGGGCGTGGTCGCCGTGCCGGTCGTCGGTCGTGGCGAGCGCCGCCAGGGCTTCGGTGGCCTGTTGGGGGGCGTCCGACGCCGTCACCGCGCTGGTGGCCAGGTGCCCTCCGGCGTTCTCGGGGCTCGCGCCGTGCGCCAGGGCCACGGAGAACAGCAGCACGGCGAGGGCCAGCAGCCGAAGCGGCGGACCCGCGGACACACGGACCCGCGCGACGCGCCGGAGTGACCAAGCCGTAACCACGTCGTGATCCTAACCAGCCCGGGGCCCTGATCCACCTTCCGCCCCCGAACAGTGCCATCGCGCCAGAGAATTGACCGGATTCGCATCGGCCGACGCACCGCGCCCGCACCGCGCCCGCACCGCGCCCGCACCGGGGCCCGACAGTGGGCGTGACGGCGGGATGTCAGGATGACGCGATGGCGATGAACCAGCCGTGGACAGGGCTCCACCGCGACCTACTGGCGGCGAAAGCGGCGGTGTACGACCCGGGCGGCTTCGCCTGCTCACAGCCGGTGCCGGAACCGGAGAGCGCCGAGTACGCGGCGCACGCGTTCACGCTCGACGGGCTCGCGGTCAGGTTCCGCGTGGCCAAGACCACCCCGACGAAGGCGGGACAGTTCGTCACCGTGTGGCGGCGGTCCGCCGCAGGGCCGATCCGGCCCTTCGACGCCGACGACGGGATCGACCTCGTCGTCATCAGCAGCCGCGACAGCGGCGGCCGCTTCGGGCAGTTCGTGTTCTCCCGCGAGGTGCTGTGCGAGCGCGGGATCATGTCCCGCGGCGGCTCGGCCGGAAAGCGGGGGTTCCGCGTCTACCCGCCGTGGGTGACCGCGGCCAGCCGTCAGGCACGCGCCACGCAGGCATGGCAGGTGGCGTATTTCCTGCCTCTCGACGAGGGGCGGCCCGTCGACGAGGGCGACATGGCGCACGCCCGGGCCCTCTACCACCCGTAACCACCACCCGTAACCACCGCCAGTAGCCGCCCGCTTCGGGCCCGGCTCGGGCGACTCGCGAACGAAACAGGGCCTTCCCGCGTGACAGGAGCGAACGCCCCGCGGACGTCCGCCGCGGGCCGCCGCCGTCGAAGGGCCCGAGATGACCACCGCACACCCCGCCCGTACCCGCTCCCTGGCCCTCGCCGTGCTGGCCGCGGGCGCGCTCTGCGCGCTCTCCGCGTGCGGCGACGAGTCATCGGGGTCGGGAACCGCGAACGCCAAGCCCCTGCCCGCCACGGAGCAGAGCGAGAAGGCCTGGAAGGAGCCCTCCTCGTACGCGTACACGCTCGCGTCGGGCCAGGGCGAGCGGCCGCTGATCGGCACCTTCCGCGTGACGGTCCGGGACGGAAAGGTGACCAAGGCGGTCGGCCTCGACGACAGCGGGCGCCGCGTCGTGAGGAAGCTGCCCCGCCATGTCCCCACCATCGGCGAGCTGCTTGAGGAGATGAGGCAGGCGCGGCGCGACGACGCGGACACGGCCAAGGCCACGTACGCGCCGGACGGGCACCCGGTCCGGATCGTCCTCGACCACGACAAGGACGCGCTCGACGACGAGGCGCTGTACGAGATCAGCGACTACCGCACCGCGACCGCGTGACGCGGCCATCCGGGTGACCGGCGGTCACCTTTGCGGCCGAGGGGCTGTTACGCCGTGCGGCAGGGCGAGATGAGCGTCCGACCTCCGACGCCCCGACGGTCGCGACCGTCGTGTTCCGCGGGCCGCCGCTGCCGGGAAGGAAGATCGATCGTGAAGTTCGCCAAGGCCGCCGTCGGTGCCGTCGGGGTCGCGCTGGCCCTCGGGGCCGTCTCTCCCGCCGTCGCCGCCGATCCGCTGGGCGGCGGGCAGCAGTTGCTGGACACCTCTGTCGCCGGCAACAAGACCGTCAAGAATCCGCTCGACGAGGTGGACGCGCTCGCGGGCACGGTCGACGAGGCGTCGGGCAAGCTGGAGGGGGCCGACGCGACCACCGCGGTGACCAAGGTCGGCGACATCGCCGACTCGGCGCGGCCCGCCTGACGTCCGGCCCTCAGGAAGAACGCGGCGCACCGGGAAACCGGGGCGCCGCGTTCGTGTCCGCCCGGCGTTCCGATTGACCAGCGCCATGTCACAACTCGCCGCTACAACACCACTGTTGTGCGAGAAGCGCCGCTCGCCTGGGCGGTGCGCGGACGAGAAGGGGTGGCGCGCGTGGATCCTGTGGGGGCCAGGGCGGTGGCGACCGGGTACGTGGGTGTCGTAGGCGGTGACGCGAGTGGGGACCGCCGGTGGCGCGGCCGGTTCGCGGTCGCGCCCGCGATCGGGGGTGGCCGCCGTGGAGGAAGCCGCGAGCGCTGAGCTGAGCCCGCCCCGGCCGCTGGAGGCCGAGGCCGCCGCGCTGCCGGGCCGGGAGCTCGCCGAGGAACTGCACGAGACCGAGTACCCGGCCCTGGTGCGGTTCCTGCTGCTGCACGGCGCGTCGTGGAACGAGGCGCAGGACGCCGCGCAGGACGCCTTCACGCAGATGTGCGCGCCCGGCGTGTCCATCCGCCACCCCAAGGCGTGGCTGCGCACCGTGGCCTGGCGCTCGTGGGTGACCCAGCAGGTCCGGCCCGAGGACAGCTGCGCGGAGCCGCCAGAGCCGCGCGTGCTGGTGCGGTGGCAGACGCCCGCGCACGCGGCGGAGCTCGACGAGGAGGCCCGCCGCGTCACCGCGCTGCTGCTGCGCCTTCCCGCCAAGCAGCGGGCGGCCATGGCCTGGCACCTGGACGGCTTCACCACGCTGGAGAGCGCCCGCGCGATGGGCACGACGCAGGCCGCCGTCCGGCAGAACCTGGCCCGGGCGCGGGCCGCGCTGCGGGCGGGCCTCGGCCTGGAGGGCGGCCGGGTCGCCGCCGTACAGGGAACGCGGCGATGAGCCGCGACGGGACGCGGGCCGCCACACCCGAACGGGACGCGCCGGACGGACGAAACGGGCCGGACGCACTGGACGGGCTGGACAGCCTGCTGGCCGCCGCACACCTGCGCATCGGCGTCGCCATCCACGACCGGCTCGCCGCCCAGGGCGGCCCGCCGGAGCTCCGCGACCCCGACCTCGCCCTGGACCGCATGCTGGCCCTCGCCTACCGGAGGACCGGAATCGCGGTCGGCGAACGGCTCACCCGCGAGGCGCGGGCCCCCGAGGGGTCACGGGCGGCCCTGGAGTCCGACCCGCCCGCGGGCAACGCGCTGATGCGGCGCCCCGCGTCCGTGCGGCTCAAGTACCGCTTGGAGGCCCTGGAGATCGCCCGGGCCGTCGGCCCGGCGGACCTGGTGGAGTCGCTGCGGGCCGCCGTGCGCGAGGTGCAGCGCGTCGCCGACCTCCTGGACGCCGACGTGCCGCCCGTCGGCGCGGCACAGGCCGTGCGGCGGCTCGACGCGCGGCTCGCGCAGGTGCGGCTGCCGCCGACGCCGCGCCGCCGCCCCGCCCCCGTGATCGGCCGTGACTACCTGGCCGCCGTGGAGGAGTTCCTCGCGCCCGGCGCCGAACAGCTCCTCAGCGCCGTACGGGAGGTGCGGCTGCTGCTCGGCGAGGAGCTCGCCCCGCTGCTCGCGGACGACGACGCGGGCCTGTCCGGGCGGCCGCTCGGCGCCGACATCGTGGCGCAGGACCTCGTCGACGACCTGGCCGACGCGCACGGCCAGGCCCTCGCCCTGGGGCGCGCGGTGGCGGACGTGGAGCGCGCCTGCACGGACTTCGTGGGCGCCGATCTGCGGGACGCGCGGCTCGACGGCGTACGTCTCCAGGGCATCCGGTGGGACGCCGCGACGGCCTGGCCGCAGGAGTGGGAACCGCTGATCCGGCGGGCCTCGCTGCCGGTCGGCGGGGAGGGGGGCGTGCTTGTGGTGGCGGCGGAGCCGTACGGCAGCGTGGTGTCCGCCGACGCGTGAGCGCGGGCACGGCACCCGCGCCGGACGCGGCACGGCCACGCTCACCCGCCGGACGCGAGCGAAGGAAGCTAGTACCACCCCCGCTCACACACCACCAAGTACCGGCAAAATCTGGACCGATAGGGTGGCATGAACACGAAGACGCCCATCAGCACCAAGGGAGAGCTGTGTCCGCAACTCGATTGAGCCGAACCCCCCTGCCCGGGATCGGCACGCGCTATGACCTCACCACACGGGAACAACGGCGGGTGTCCGTCGTGGCGCACCGGGAGGGCGGGCGCACGCTCAGCGCCTACCGGTCCGACGACCCGGACGCGTGCGCGCTGTCGCTGCGGCTGACCGCCGACGACGCGGCCGCGCTCGCGGACGCGCTGCTGCCCGCCCCGCGGTGCTCCTCCCTGCTGCACACCACCGACCTGGGTCTGGTGGCCGAGCGGATCGAGGTCGCCGGATCCTCCCACTGGAACGGGCGGCTGCTCGGCGAGACCCGCCTTCGCACCGAGACCGGCGCGTCGGTCGTGGCGGTGCTGCGCCGGGCCGACGCCATTCCCTCGCCCGCGCCGGACTTCCGGCTCGCGGGCGGGGACACCCTCATCGTGATCGGCACCCGCGAGGGCGTGGAGAGCGCCGCCGCAATACTCGGCCGGGAGTGAGCGCGTGCACTCCGCTGTCCTGCTGATCGAGTTCGGCGCGATCATCCTCGCGCTCGGGCTGCTCGGGCGCGTCGCCGGGCGCCTGAAGTTCTCCCCCATCCCGCTCTACCTCCTCGCCGGGCTCGCCTTCGGCACCGGCGGCGTGCTGCCGCTCGGGGCCAGCGAGGAGTTCGTCGCCATAGGTGCCGAGATCGGCGTCATCCTGCTGCTGCTCATGCTCGGCCTGGAGTACACGGCCAGCGATCTCGTCAGCAACCTCAAGACGCAGTACCCGGCGGGGCTCGTCGACTGCGCGCTCAACGCGGTGCCCGGCGCGGCCGCCGCGCTCCTGATGGGGTGGGGCCCGGTCGCGGCGATCGTGCTCGCCGGTGTCACCTGGATCTCGTCCTCGGGCGTCATCGCCAAGGTCCTCGGCGACCTGGGGCGGCTCGGCAACCGGGAGACCCCGGTGATCCTGAGCATCCTGGTCCTCGAGGACCTCGCCATGGCGGTGTACCTGCCCATCATCACCGCCCTGCTGGCCGGAGTCGGCTGGGCCGCGGGCAGCGTGACGCTCGCGATCGCGCTCGGCGCGGCCAGCCTCGTGCTGTTCGTCGCGGTCCGCTACGGGCGTCTGATCTCGCGGTTCGTGTCCAGCGACGACCCCGAGAAGCTGCTCCTCGTCGTCCTTGGCCTGACGATCCTCGTCGCGGGCATCGCGCAGCAGCTGCAGGTGTCCGCCGCCGTCGGCGCGTTCCTCGTCGGGATCGCGCTCTCGGGCGAGGCCGCCGAGGGCGCGCACACGCTGCTCGCACCGCTGCGCGACCTGTTCGCCGCCGTGTTCTTCGTCTTCTTCGGCCTGCACACCGACCCGGCGAGCATCCCGCCGGTGCTGCTTCCCGCGCTCGCGCTCGCCGCCGTCACCGCCTGCACGAAGGTCGCCACCGGGTACTGGGCGGCGCGCCGCGCGGGCATCTCCGTGAAGGGCCGCTGGCGCGCGGGCGGCACGCTCGTGGCGCGCGGCGAGTTCTCCATCGTGATCGCCGGGCTCGCGGTCTCCGCGGGCATCGAGCCCTCGCTCGGCCCGCTGGCGACGGCGTACGTCCTGATCCTGGTGGTGATCGGCCCGCTGACCGCGCGCTTCGCCGAGCCGATCGCCGCCTTCGCGGGCGGCCTTACCCGCCGCCGGGAGCCGGTGCCCGCACCGCGTGAGACGTCGGCCGACGCCCTTGCCCCGGAGGTCATCGACGTGGACTGACGCCGCCGCGCACTACGGCGAGCTCGGCGCCCACCACGTGCCGGAGCGGGTCGACACCCAGGTCGAGCGGATCCTCGTCGACGGCGAGCACGCGGTCGTCCTCGGCGAGATCCGGCAGACCGCCCGGACCACCGGGCGCGCCTACCGGGCCCGGTTCGCGCCGCACCTGACCGTCGAGGGCGGCCAGGTCACGCGCCGCCACGTCTACGAGGACTCGCTCGCCGTCGCGCAGGCCTTCGCCGAGGAGTGAGGCGCCCTTCGGCCCCGGTCGCGGCGCGTGAGCCGGGCGCTTAGCGTGTGACGGGGGTGTCTTTCGAGGCGGGGGGTCTGGAGGTCGCCATGGACCGCACACCCGGCCCCGAGCCCGCGCCGCGGGACACGCCGGCCCCTTCGCCCACGACGGCGGAGCAGGCCGCCGCCCCGCCCCCGGGGCACGCCGCGCACCACGCGGGCGGCCGGCACGAGCACCGCTGGCTGATCCTCGCGGTCATCGCCATCGCCCAGCTCATGGTGGTCCTGGACGCGACGATCGTGAACATCGCGCTCCCGTCCGCGCAGGCCGACCTCGGCTTCACCGACGGCAACCGGCAGTGGATCATCACCGCGTACGCGCTCGCGTTCGGCAGCCTGCTGCTGCTCGGCGGGCGCATCGCGGACCTGGTGGGCCGCAAGGCCGTCTTCATCGCCGGGCTCGCCGGGTTCGCCCTCGCGTCCGCGCTCGGCGGCGCCGCCACCAGCTTCACCATGCTGGTCGTCGCCCGCGCGCTGCAGGGCGTGTTCGGCGCGCTCCTCGCGCCCGCCGCCCTGTCCCTGCTCACCACCACGTTCACCGATCCGCGCGAGCGCGCCAAGGCGTTCGGGATCTACGGCGCCGTCGCGGGCTCGGGCGCCGCGGTGGGCCTGCTGCTCGGCGGCGTCCTGACGGAGTATCTGGACTGGCGCTGGTGCCTGTACGTGAACCTCGCCTTCGCCGCGGTCGCGATGATCGGCGGTGCGCGCCTGCTGCACCCGGGGGCGCCGCCGGACCGGCCCAAGCTCGACGTGCCGGGCACGCTCCTCGTGTCCGCGGGCCTGTTCTGCATCGTCTACGGCTTCTCCAACGCCGAGACGCACGCCTGGGGCGACTGGATGGTCTGGGGGTTCCTGCTCATCGGTGTCGTCCTCGTCGCGCTGTTCGCCTGGTGGCAGACGCGCGCGACGCACCCCCTGCTGCCGCTCAGGGTGGTCCTCGACCGGGACCGCGGGGCGTCGTTCCTCGCGATGTTCATCTCCGGCGCGGGCATGTTCGGCGTGTTCCTGTTCCTGACGTACTACCTGCAGCAGATCCTCGGCTACTCACCGATCAAGACGGGGCTCGCGTTCCTGCCGCTGGTCGCGGTCATGGTGGTGGTGTCGGTCCTGACCACCAACGTGCTCGTGCCGAAGTTCGGCGCGCGCCCGATCGTGCCGCTCGGCATGGGCCTGTCGGGCGTGAGCATGGTCTGGCTGACGGCGCTCGGCACGGACAGCGGGTACGCCGGGCACGTCCTGCCGCCCCTGCTCATCATGGGACTCGGGCTCGGCCTGATCTTCGCCCCGGCGATGAGCATGGCGACGGCGGGCGTCGCCGCCCATGACGCGGGAGTGGCCTCCGCGATGGTCAACACCACCCAGCAGGTGGGCGGTTCCATCGGCACGGCCCTGCTCAACACGCTTGCCACCAGCGCCGCCACGCACTATCTGTCGGGGAAGCGGCCGACGCCCCAGGTGCGGGCCGAGGCGCAGATCCAGAGCTACGAGACGGCGTACTGGTGGTCGGCGCTCTTCTTCGGCGTCGGTCTCGTCGTGACGTTCGCGCTGTACCGCAAGGGGCGCCCCGCCGACAGCCACCTCGGCGACGGCACCGGCGCCGTCCACATGTGAGCGGCGCCCGCGGACCGGACCGGGAGGGCGGTGAGCGATGACGGCGGCGCCAGGCGACGGCGGCGGTGTGGTCCTGGCCTCGGCGCGGGGCCGCTGGGTCCTGGCCTGCGCGGTCCTCGCCTCCGGCATGGCCCTGCTCGACGGCACGGTCGTGAACGTGGCCCTGCCGACGCTCGGCCGCGACCTGGACGCGTCGATCTCCTCGCTCCAGTGGGTGGTCAACGCCTACATGCTCACGCTGTCGGCGCTGCTGCTGCTCGGCGGCGCCCTCGGCGACCGGATCGGACGGCGGCGCACGCTCGTCATCGGCGTGGTGTGGTTCGCGCTCGCGTCCGCGCTGTGCGGCCTCGCGCAGGACGCGGGCACCCTCATCGCGGCACGGGCCCTGCAAGGCGTGGGCGGCGCGCTGCTCACCCCCGGTTCGCTCGCCCTGGTGCGGTCCGCGTTCCGCTCGCGCGACCAGGCCAAGGCGGTGGGCGCCTGGTCGGGGCTCGGCGGGGTGGCAGGGGCGGTCGGTCCCTTCCTCGGCGGCTGGCTGATCGACGGGCCCGGCTGGCGGTGGATCTTCCTCATCAACGTGCCGCTGGCCGCGGTGGTCCTCTTCGCGGCCCGGCACGTGCCGGAGAGCCGCGACGAGGGCGCCGCCGCGAGCGGCTTCGACGTGCCGGGCGCGGTGCTCGGCGCGCTGTTCCTCGCGGGCGTGAGCTTCTCGCTGATCGGCGCGTCCGGCGACGCGTCGTTCGCCACGAGCGTGCTCCCCGGCCTCGTGGGGGTCGCCGCGGGCGCCGCCTTCCTGGTGGTCGAGCACCGGCGGCGCGACCCGATGCTGCCCCTGGAACTGTTCCGCTCGGGCCTGTTCTCGGCGGCGAACGTCATGACGCTGTGTCTGTACGCCGCCATCGGCGGCATCCTGTTCCTGCTGCCGGTGCAGTTGCAGACGACCCTCGGCTACGACGCGCTGCAGGCGGGCACGGCGACACTGCCCATCACCGTCCTGATGCTGCTCCTCTCGGCCTGGGCGGGCGACCTGGCCCGGCGGCTCGGCCCCCGTCCGCCCCTGGTCGCGGGCCCGCTCATCGCGGCCGCCGGGGTGCTGTTGATGCTGCGGATCGGCCCCGGATCCTCCTACGCCGCCGATGTGCTGCCCGCGGTCGTCGTCCTGGGCGTGGGCATGAGCGTGTTCGTGGCGCCCCTGACGGCGACGGTGCTCGCTTCGGTGGACGCGTCCCGCGCCGGGCTCGCCAGCGGCGTCAACAACACCGCCGCGCGCATCGCCCAGCTCCTCGTCGTCGCCGCGCTGCCGCTCGCGGTGGGCCTGACGGGCACCGCGTACACGGACGCGGGCGCCCTGGACACGGCGTTCCACAAGGCGGCGTGGGGCTGCGCGGGCCTGTTCGTCCTGGCGGCCGCGGCGGCGGTGGCCTTCGTGCGGCCGCGGCCCGCGGACTGGCACGCCGACGCGGGCAACAAGCCGCACTGCAAGTCCCATGTGGCGGTGTCGGCGCCGCCGCTCGAACCGGGGGCGTGCGGCGGTGACTGAGCGGGCGCACACGGCAGGGGCGCGGTCAGGGCTCGACGGCGGAAGCCGCTCACGCCTCGCGCACGAACAGCGTCACCGTCACGCTCTCGGTGAATCCGTTGCGCCGCATCAGCGCGGCCGAGGCCGTGTTGCGGGACTCCACGTCCGTGACGACGGCGCTGGCGCCCGCCTCGGTGAGCGTGGCGCAGCAGGCCTTGACCAGGCGGCTCGCGACGCCGCGGCCCTGGTGCGCGGGCGCCGTCGCGATCCACTCCAGGTTCCCCCAGTCCGCGCGCTGGTCGAAGCCCATGGACCCGAGGACGAACCCGGCGAGCGCGCCGCCGTCCAGCGCGACCCAGCAGGCGGGCGCGTCGGCGTCCAGGTGCCCGGCGACCGCCGAAAGCGACCAGGACGTGTACGGCTTCACGGTCGTGTCGTAGACGCGCTGGCCGAGCGCGAGGACCTCGGGCGCGTGGGCGGGTGCCATCGGGGCGAGCTCGATCGGTGCGCGCTCGGCCGTCTCGGGCCTGGTCATGGGGCCTCCCGTGGGGCGGGCCGACCGGGAGGTCCGGGGCCGCTGTTCACGCTAGAAGCACCCGCGTCGGCGCGCACGCCGTGAGCACCGCGGCGCCGGTCCGTCAACCCCTTCCCGCCGTAGCCCAGTTGGCCGAGGGACCGGTGCCGGGAGCGTGCTCGAAAGGGCCTATGGTGTACGCCATGTCCGCTCCCGAGCTGATCCGCATCGTCTCCCGCTCCTCGCCCATGGCCCTGGCCCAGGTGGAGCGCGTACGCACCGAACTGGCCGCCCTGCACCCCGGCATCCGTACCGAGGTCCTGCCCGTGACGACGTCCGGGGACCGCTGGATGGGTGATCTGTCGGAGCTCGGCGGGAAGGGCGCGTTCACCAAGGAGGTCGACGCAGCGCTCCTTGCCGGTGCGGCGGATCTGGCGGTGCACTGCGTGAAGGACGTGCCCGCGGACCGGCCGCTGCCGCAGGGCACCACGTTCGCCGCGTTCCTGAAGCGCGACGACATCCGGGACGCCCTGATCCACCCGGACGGGCTCACTCTCGACGAACTGCCGCAGGGCGCGCGCATCGGCACGTCGTCGGTGCGCCGCATCGCCCAGCTCTCCGCGTCCCACCCGCATCTGACGTGCGTGCCGATGCGCGGCAACGCGGGCAAGCGGCTGCAGAAGCTCGCCGCGGGCGAGGCCGACGCCCTGCTGCTCGCCGTGTCCGGCCTGGAGCGCATCGACTCGATGCACCTGGTCTCGGAGGTCCTTTCGGTGGAGACGATGTGCCCGCCGATCGGCGCCGGGATCCTCGCGCTCCAGTGCCGTGAGGACGACGTGACGACCATCGACGCGGTGAGCGGGCTCGGGGACCGCGACGCGTGGCGCGAGGCCACGGCGGAGCGGATGTTCCTGCACGTGCTCCAGGGGCACTGCAACTCGCCGATCGCCGGGTACGCCCGCTGCGAGGCGAGCGGGGAGCTTTCGCTGCGGGCACGGGTCTTCACGCCCGACGGCAAGCGGGTCCTCAACGCCCACGAGTGGGCGGGCCCGCTCGACCCGGCGACGCTCGGCACGTCCGTGGCGGTGACGCTGCTGCGCCAGGGCGCGCGGGAGCTCATCGACTCGATCGCGCACTGAGGGCGCGTCCTCCCCCAGGCCCCCGGTGCCGGGGGCCTAGGTTCAGGCGTCGGGCCCGATCCGGCCCGGGGTCAGCGGATCGGGCGGAACGAGTAGTAGTGGTGGGACGGGTCGTTCCAGGACAGACCCGGGGAGACCAGCGCGGTGGCGCCGCCGGAGCAGTTGCTTGTGGGCCAGAGGTGGACCGTGCGGTTGGTCTCGTTCGTGCCACGGACGGCGCCGGTCGAGGACGTGTTGTAGCAGCGGCCGACCTCGGGGTCGAACTCGATGGTGCGGAACCCGTTGGCGTCGTAGTACTCGAAGTAGCAGGACCCGCCGCCGGGCGGCGGGCAGGCCGGTTCCCGGGCGTCGGCCGACGCCCGGTTCCCCGACGCCCCGCCCGCCTGGGCCAGGCCGGTCAGACCGAGCGCCAGCACGCAGGCGAGGGCGAGGCGCAGCGCGTTCCTTCTGTACTTCCCGTACGCCCCGTGCGTCCTGGGCGTGTTGTGCGTCTCGTGCGTCTTCTTGGCCATGGGGTTCCTCCTCGGTGTCCGCGCACGCGTGGCGCGCGACCCGGACGGGTCCATCCGGATACGTCCGGATCGTCGCGCTCGCGCGGTGAGGGCGTCCATCACCCACACGGACGGGAGGGGAGCGGAAGGGGATCAGAGAGGGGCGCGCTGGCCCGGCGGTCCAGGCCTCGTGGGCCTACTCCGCGCGGTCGACGGGCTCCGCGGCCAGCTCGCGGACGATGACCCGCATGATCTGGCCCGCCGATTTGGGCATGTGCAGGTCGTGGTGGGAGGCGTCCACGTCGTACTCCTCGATGGTGCCGCGGACGTACGGCTGCCAGGCGGGCCCCCACGACGCCCCGTCGTCCTTGTCCAACTTGGCGTTGAAGTACAGGAGATCGCCCTCGTAGACGGGTGATTCGAACGTGCCCATCTTGTTCAGGTTGTTGGTGCCGACCCTCGACATGTTCTCCAGGAAGCTGTCCATGTTGGCGGTGTTCATGAACTGCCCGAAGACCTCCTCGAGGTCCCCTCGGTACAGCTCCTTCGTCCTGCCCATGATTTCCTTGAAGCCGCTCTCCGGGTCGGAGCTCGCCGGTTCGGAGTCGAGGACGGCCAGGAGGGCGACCTGGTGCCCGCGCCGGTCGAGACGGTCCGCGACGGCGTGTGCGATCGGGCCGCCGAAGGACCAGCCGACCAGGTGGTAGGGGCCTTCCGGCTGGGTCTTGAGGATCTGGGTGAGGTAGTCCTCGATCATCTCCTCCACCGATGCGGCCAGCGCGTCGGTGCCGTTGGAGCCGCGGGACTGCAGGGAGTACGCCGGGCGGTCCAGGTAGGGCGCGAAGGTGAAGTACGCCCAGCCGAGGCCGCCGCCGCCGTGGAAGAACCAGACCGGCGGCTTTCCGGTGCCGGGGTCGCGGTTCAGCGGCAGGACGACGTCGAACGAGTCGGCGTGGTCGCCGGGGATGGCTCCGGCGAGCACGATCGCGCCCAGTTCGGCCACCGTGGGGTACTGGATGATCACCCTGAGGGGCATGTCGACGCCGAACTCCTTGCGGATGCGGGTGCTCAGCCGGGTGGCCAGGAGCGAGTGCCCGCCGAGGACGAAGAAGTCGTCGTCGATGCCGACCCGTTCCAGGCCGAGCAGGTCGCAGAAGAAGGCGCACAGCTTCTCCTCGTGGGAGTTGCGCGGCCCGCCGCCTCGCGCGGCGTCCGTGTGCTCCGGCGGCAGCGCGCGCCGGTCGAGTTTCCCCGCCGCGTTCAGCGGCAGCTCCGCCAGCGGCACGAGCACGGCCGGGACCATGTAGTCGGGCAGGCGCCCGCGCAGGTAGTCGGGCAGTTCGTCCAGGAGCGGTCCTGTCGCCGTGGCCAGGGCGGGGGTGTTCGTCCGGGTCCCGGTGGCCGCCGAGCCGGGGACGAAGCTGCCGGAGACGGTGCGCCGTTCGGGCAGGAGCACCGCGTCGAAGCTGTGGGCGGCCCCGCCGGACCAGGTGAGGACCGCGTGCAGGCCCCGCTGCCGCGCCCAGTCGGCGACGTCCTGCGGGTCGAGTGCCCCGGCGGGAGAGCCCGGCGCGCCCGCGAAGGCCGTCTTGGCCTCCGCCACCAGCGGTGCGTGGGGAATGCCCGTCACGCGCAGCGGTCCGCCCGCCCGATCCACCTGGCCGCCGAGGGCGGCCAGGCCGGAGACCTCCCCGCCCCAGGGCACCGAGGGCACGGCGGTCAGGTCGAGGGTGTCGGCGGGCTCCTTGTGCAGGACGACTTCGTAGCGGTGCCGGGTCAGTTCGTTGTCGGCCTTCCCGGACTTGAGCCGGATGTCGACCCCCACGGGGTGGTCCCCCGCCCACGCGGCGAACCACTCCGGGGCGACGGCCAGTTCCCGCTCGGCGAGCACCGCCTGCTCCACCCGCGCCCGCACCTCGTCGTCCGAGGCGTACGGCTCGGCCGTTCGCTGCGCGGCGGTAAGCAGCAGGCGCAGGGTCGTGGCGTTGCGGACGTCACCGACGATGACGCGGCCGCCCGGCGCGAGGAGGTCCAGGGCCTGGCGGAGCACCCGGTCCAGGTACGCGGCGCTCGGGAAGTACTGCGCCACCGAGTTGATGACCACGGTGTCGAAGCCGCCCCGGGGCAGCCCGGACGTGTCGTCGGCCGCCTGGGCGCTCAGCCGGACCCGGTCGCCGAGGCCCGCCTGTTCGGCCTGTTCCCTGACCCGGTCGACCACGGTGGCGGAGATGTCGGTGCCCCAGTACGTGTCGACCTCACCGGCGATCTTCGCAAGGAGCAGGCCGGAGCCGACGCCGATCTCCAGGACGTGCCGCGGCCCGAACCGCAGGACCTGCGCGACCGCCGCGTCCCGCCATTCCCGCAGCTGATCGAGCGGGATCGGCTCTCCGTCGTACGCGGACCGCCAGCGCGGGAAGTCCTCGGCCCACGCCTCGTCGGCGGAGGCGGTGTAGAGGTCGTCGTGGACCTGACGCCACTCCTCCACGCGCGCGTCGGCGTCCGCCGCCACGGCCGCCGGATCAGGGACGACGAACGCCACGAGGCGCTTGTCGCCCTGCTGGTCCTCGCGCACCACGACCGCTGACTGCGCCACGCCGGGGTGCCGGTTCAGCGCGTGCTCGATGTCGCCGAGCTCGATGCGGAAGCCCCGGATCTTCACCTGGAAGTCGGTGCGGCCGATGTACTCGACCTGGCCGTCCTTATTCCATCGCACCAGGTCACCGGAGCGGTACATGCGGCTTCCTGGCGGGCCGTAGGGGCAGGCGACGAACCGGTTCGCGGTGAGCGCGCTCTGCCCGAGGTAGCCCCGCGCGAGGCCGATCCCGGCGATGTACAGCTCACCGGCGACCCCCGGCGCGACCGGGCGCAGGCCCGCGTCGAGGACGTACACCTGGACGTTCCAGAGCGGTGAGCCGATCGGCACCCGGTCCATGCCCGGCACGTGCTGCCAGGCGGTGGCCTCCACGGCCGCCTCGGTGGGCCCGTAGTGGTTGTGCATGCCGCAGCCGGGCAGCAGGTCGGCGGCCCGGTTGGCCAGCGCGGCCGGGAACGCCTCTCCCCCGGCCTCGATCCAGCGCAGGCCCTCGCACTGCTTGGCCAGGGGCTCGGCGATGAACGCCTCCAGCAGGGAGGGCACGAAGAAGGCGCTGGTCACGTGCTCCCGCTGGATCAGCTCTGCCAGGTAGGCCGGGTCCCGGCGGCCCTCCGGGCGCGCGATGACGACGGCGCCGCCCGCCTGCGGATGGGCGAACATCTCCTGCACCGACGCGTCGAAGCTCGCCGAGGTGCTCATCAGCATCCGGTCCTCGGCGCCGACGTCGAAGTGCGCGAGGCCCCAGACCATCCGGTTCATGATCGAACGGTGTGACACCGGTACGCCCTTGGGGCCGCCCGTGGACCCGGACGTGAAGATGACGTACGCGACGTTGTCCGGCGACAGCGCGCGTTCGGGGTTCGTGTCCGGGTACGCGGACACGTCGGGGAGCTCCTCACCCAGGACGAGGAGCGGCTTCGCGCTGTCGAGGACGTGCCGCAGCCGGTCCTCGGGCAGATCGGTGTCGATGGGCACGTAGGCCGCGCCGGCCTTGGTCACCGCGTAGACGCCCACCAGCAGGTCGACGGAGTGGGGCAGGCGCACGGCCACCAGCTGTTCGGGGCCCGCGCCCCGTTCGACCAGCCAGTGCGCCAGTTGGTTCGCGCGCCGGTTGAACTCCCCGTAGGTCAGCCTGTCCTGTTCGGCGATCACCGCGACGGCGTCCGGGGTCCGCTCCACCTGCGCCTCGAACGCCTCCGGCAGGGTGCTCGCGGCAACGGGGTGCGCCGTGTCGTTGACGTCCCGCAGCAGCCAGTCGCGCTCGCGCGCCGAAAGCACCTCGATCGTGCCGACCGGCGCCGCCGGGTCGGCGGCCACCTGCTCGAGCAGCCGCGCGAACCGGGCGGCGATGGCCTGGGCCGTGTCCCGGTCGAACAGCTGGGTGGCGTACTGGAGCTCGCCCCGCAGCACCCCGGAGCCGTCCTTGCTGAAGTAGAAGACGATGTCGGCGAGTGAGGTCTGCGTGACGTATTGCTCGAACTCCACTTTCAGGCCGGGCAGTTCGAAGGCCTGCTGCTCGAAGTTCTGCCAGGCGAGCATCACCTGGAACAGCGGCTGGTACGCCGTGGAGCGGTCGGGGTTGATCAGCTCGACCAGCGTCTCGAACGGCACGTCCTGGTTCTCGTACGCGGCCAGGGACTTCTCCCGCACTCGCGCGAGCAGCTCGCTGAACGACGGGTCGCGGGAGAGGTCCACCCGCAGCACCTGGGTGTTCACGAAGAACCCGATCAGGTCGGCGAGGGCCTCGTCGGTGCGCCCGGCGATGGGACCGCCGATCGTGACGTCCTCGCCGCCGCCCAGCTTGTTCAGGAGCACCCCGAGCGCGGCCTGCAGGACCATCGCCATGGTCATCGCGCGCTCGTCGGCCAGCTTCTGCAGCCCGGCCGCCACCTCCGGCGCCACCACGACGTCGACCTTGTCGCCCTGCGAGGTCCTCGCCGTGGGGCGCGGCCGGTCAAGGGGCAGGTTCAGGGGCTGGGGCACTCCGGTCAGTTCCTCGCGCCAGTACTCGGCCTGCGCGGCGGCCAGGCTCTTCGGGTCCTCCACGGCACCGAGCAGTTCGCGCTGCCAGGCCGCGTAGTCCTTGTACTGCACGGGCAGCGGCTGCCAGCCGGGCTCCTGGCCCGCCAGGCGCGCGGTGTACGCGGTGGTCAGGTCCCGGGCCATCGGGCCGCCCGAGACACCGTCCGACGCGATGTGGTGGACGAGCAGGACGAGCACGTGCTCCCGCTCGGACAGGCGGAACAGGGTCGCCCGGAACGGGATCTCGGCCGCCAGGTCGAAGCGGTGCGCGATGAACGCGTCGACCGCGCCATCCAGTCCTTCGGGCACCACCTCGACCACCGGCACCGGCACTAACTCCCGCGACCACGGCAGGATCCGCGGGTGCGGCTCGCCGTCGTCGTCCGTCACGTAGACGGTGCGCAGGATCTCGTGCCGGTCGACCACGTCGCGGATCGCCGCGGCGAGCGCGATCTGGTCCAGCGGTCCCGTCAGCCGGAACGCCGGGGAGATGTTGTAGGTCTCAGCACCGCCCTCCCATTGATGCGTGAGCCACATACGGCGTTGCGCGAACGAAAGCGGAATCATTCGTCTTACTCCTCTGTGATCTTTTTGCGGAGCGTGGAGTGCGGAGTGCAGTGTGCGGCGTGCGGCGTGCGGCGTGCGGCGTTAAGGGGAATATCTAATTCCTCCGGCCGGGTGGTGAGAGCGTCCACGGTCGGCAGATCGAAGAGCTTGCGAAGGGGGCGCCCAAATCCCGCCCCGAGGCAGGCCCGCGCGGGCTCCTGTCCATGCCGATACCGGTGAGTTTCAGTTCACCGGCCGAACCGAGTAGCGCACAACGAATCGCCGCATCGGTCGAGTCATTGACGCGAAGGGAGAAATTGCCGACTGGCGCACTCGCGATGCTAACCAGTCGAAGTACGCGGAGGAATACGCGCGCTGATCGGATCAACCCCGCCGCGTCGTGCCACGTCCCGCCAACGGGACACCGGGTGACGTCTCATGAGACACGGCGTGACAGCGGGAAAACGGACCCGAATCAAGATCGCGCGATAACGGCCGACGGCGGAGACGAAGCCGAAAGCTGCAGGAAAGCCGAGGTAGCGGGAAGAAGGGAGATCGGCTGCCGACACCGCTTCCCACGAGCCGCCCGATACCAGCCGATGGCTCACCGCATCGAGGAATCCCGCATTCCCCAGCATCGGCCTGACACGTGCACGCTCACGGTTTACCGAAACCGGTCACATGCCGGTGTCCGCAGCGAGGTGCCGCCGTGCCGCCGCCCTTCTTTCATGGCGTACCCCTTATTCAAGATCATACTCATCAGTCACATTTAGCGGGGCACATTCGCGGGTTCCATTAATCGGCTACCCGGCGCTTCTTTTTGCCGTGCGAAGCCGTTCGGCTTGCGAAAATCGTTCGGCCCGTCCCTGCGCGTCGAGAGGCGCGCGCCTGTCGGAGCGTGGCCACGCTCGCGGCGGTGGGGGAAAACCCCCAGGTCGGTCGGAGGAAATCACCGTTCCGGCGTTCGCGGTGCCCGGCCTAGCGTGAGGCGAGTTGACCACGTTGGGCCGTCGTCCTCGGCAGGGGAGCGCGGCTGCTGGCCCGGCGTGACGCCTGAAGGAAAATGATCACCATGCACGACACCAGCCGGGCCACCCCGCCCTCCCTCACCCCACCGGTGCGCACCCTCACCCGCACGGTGCTGCGCGCGCCGCTGACCCGGCGCGCCTGGACCGAAGCGGCGTACTGCCTGCTCGCCTTGCCGCTCGGCCTGCTGGGCGGGGTCATTCTGACGGTCCTGCTGGCCCTCGGCGCGGGCCTGACCGTGTCGTTGCTCGGCGCCGTCGTCGGCAGCCTGATCCTGGTCGCGGGGGTGCGGCTCGGCCGGGCCCTCGGCGGGCTCCATCGGCGCCTGGCCGCCGCGCTGCTGGGCGAGCGGCTGCCGGAGCCGGTGCCGCCGCCCGCGGGCTCGGGGCTGTTCGGTAGGCTCGACGCCCGGCTGCGGGACGGCACGGGCTGGCGGGCCGTGTCCTACGTCCTGGCGAAGCTCCCGGTCAGCGTCCTCGATATGTACGCGGTGCTGTGGTGGCTGGTCGGCCTGGTGAACGTGACCGCGCCCCTGCGGTGGGCCGCCTTCGGACAGCATCCGGGCGCCGGTGACACGGGCGGGATGCCGGTGCTGACCCCCATCCCTGCGGGCGACCTCGAAGTGCGGACGTTCCCCGGGACGTTCGCCATCCTCGCGCTCGGCCTGGCGCTGCTGCTGCTCGCGCCGTGGCCGACGCGCCTGGTGGTGGAGGCCGACCGGCGGCTGATGCGCGCGCTGCTCGGCCCCAGCCGCCTCGCCGACCGGGTCCGCGACCTGGAGGAGACGCGTGCGCTCGCCGTCGACGACTCCGTGGCCCTGTTGCGCCGCATCGAGCGCGATCTGCACGACGGCGCGCAGGTCCGGCTCGTCGCCGTCGCCATGAGCCTGGACATGGTCAAGGAGCGCCTCGGCACGCCCGACGCCGACGGCACCGAGCCCTCCCCCGGCCCAGCGGACCTGGCCCGCATGCGGCAACTCGTCGACGGAGCGCATCGCAACGCCACGGAGGCGCTGTCCGAGCTGCGTGACCTCTCCCGCGGTCTGCACCCCCCGGCCCTCGACGAAGGCCTGCCCGACGCCCTGGCCACGCTCGCCGCGCGCAGCAGCATCCCCGTCCAGCTGAGCACCGACGTCCCCCGGCGGCCGACGCCCGCCATCGAGACCATCGCCTACTTCTGCGCGGCCGAGCTGCTCACCAACGTGATCAAGCACAGCGGGGCGAGGCAGGTGATCCTCACGGTGGACGAGTGCCACGACGGCATGCTGCGGCTCCAGGTCGTCGACGACGGCCGGGGCGGCGCGACGATCGGCGCGGGCAGTGGCCTCAGCGGCCTCGTCCAGCGGGTGCGGCCCGTCGATGGCCGACTGATCGTGCACAGCCCCGAGGGCGGTCCGACGACGGCGGTCGTCGAGCTGCCGCTGCACGCGTGAGAAAATTCCGCCATGCGTGTCGTGATCGCCGAGGATGCCGCCGTACTGCGGGAGTTGCTGGCCCAGATGCTGGCCGAGCGGGGCCATGAGGTGTGCGCCGCCGTCGGTGACGCGGACACGCTGCGCACGGCAGTGGCCGAGCACGGTCCTGACGTCACCGTCGTCGACATCCGGATGCCGCCGTCCCACACCGACGAGGGCCTGCGCGCCGCCATCGACATCCGGCGCGCCCACCCGGGCACCGGGGTGCTGCTCTTCTCCCAGTACGTGGAGACGAAGTACGCCACGCGGCTGCTCGCGGACGGCTCGGCGGGCGTCGGCTATCTGCTCAAGGACCGGGTCGCGAACATCGCGGAGTTCACCGACGCCCTGGAGCGGGTCGCCGCGGGCGGCACCGCGCTCGACCCGGAGGTCGTCACCCAGCTCGCGGGCGCCAGCCACCGGGCGGCGGAGCTGGCGCCGCTGACGGAGCGGGAGCGCCAGGTCCTCTCCCTGATGGCGGAGGGCCGCTCGAACGCGGCGATCGCGCAGGCGCTCGTCGTCTCCGCGGGCACGGTGGAGAAGCATGTGGCGGCGGTGTTCGACAAGCTGGGGCTGCCCGCCTCCCACGACCACAACCGCCGGGTGCTCGCGGTCATCCGCTATCTGCGGGCGTGACGGGAGGCGGGCAGCCGCCAGGTCAGGCCCTGAGGTCCTTGAGCCAGTCGTCGATGGAGACGACGTCCACCCACTGGGGGAAGAGCTGCTCGGTGAGGAAGCGGTGTACCTCGGGGTCCAGGTCGAGGCAGCCGTCCGCGAGGACGGTGCTGCGCAGCTCGTGGTCGTTGGTGTGGCACACGGTGTGCAGGACGACGCCGCTGGTGGCGATGCCGGTGAGGACGAGGCTGTCGATGCCGCGCGCCCTGAGCACCAGGTCCAGGTCGCTGCCCGAGAACGCGCTGCCGCGCCGCTTGGTGATCACGATGTCGTCCGGCTGCGGGGCGATGTCGGGGTGGACGGCGCTGCTGGGGGCGCCCTCGATGTGCAGACCGGCCCGTACGGCGGCGTCGACCGCCCGGTTGCGCGGGCTGACGTCCGGGTGGCCCGGGCGCAGGCCGATGACCACGTAGATCACGGGTATCCCGGCCGCTCTGGCGCCGCTGATCGCCTTGCGCAGGCGTGGCAGATAGCCGGAGCCGTCGTCGGCGAGGTCCACGATGTCCTGCTGGACATCCATCACGAGGAGAGCGCTGTTCGCCACGCTTGTCGTCCCTTTCGCTCGGAGGGCTTCCCGGTCAGGTGTTTCCTGGGGCAGGTGTTCCTGGGCAGGTGTTTCGTGGGAAGCCATGAGCACGGTAGGGCAGGCCTTCACCGTGTGGGGAGCGGTTTTCCGGGGCGCGGCGGGAGCCGCCGGGGGCGGGCGTCCCGGGAAACGGCTTCTGTGGCCGGAAACGACGAAGGCAAGGAGTGTTCACTCTCCTTGCCACTCTCAACTTATAGCGCACTGGGGGGCTTGCCACAAGGCCCCGGTCATGGCGCAGAATCTCCGGTCTAAGCCATGACCTGGGGAAACGGGAGCCGCTGAGTGCGTGTGTTGTTGTCGACGTATGGGTCGCGCGGGGATGTCGAACCGCTCGTGGGCCTCGCGACGCGGTTGCGGGCGTTCGACGCGGAGGTACGGGTGTGCGCGCCGCCGGACGAGACCTTCACGCGACGGCTGACCGGAGTCGGTGTGCCGCTGGTGGCTGTCGGCCCGTCGGCGCGCGAGCTGACGAAGGCGGCGCCGCCGCCGTCCTCCGTGCCGCGGTACGCGGCCGAGCTGATCGCCGCGCAGTTCGACACGGTGACCGAGGCGGCCGAGGGGTGCGACGTGGTGCTGGCGACCGGCATGCTCCCC
Source organism: Streptomyces sp. NPDC043996 (assembly GCF_056435225.1). Classification (NCBI taxonomy): domain Bacteria; kingdom Bacillati; phylum Actinomycetota; class Actinomycetes; order Kitasatosporales; family Streptomycetaceae; genus Streptomyces; species Streptomyces sp. NPDC043996. The sequence goes on from NZ_JBWKEY010000004.1 coordinate 678,021, forward strand.
GCTGCCGCCGGTGCGCTGTCCGTGGCGGAGAAGCTGGGCATCCCGTCGGTGTCCGTGACCTTCCAGCAGCTCGACCTGCCGTCGCCGCACCACCCGCCGCTGGCGTATCCGGGCAGGCCCCTGCCCCCGGACGGCACCGACAACCAGGGGCTGTGGGACCTGGACGCCGAGCACCTCAACGCGTTGTTCGGCACGGCCCTCAACACCAGCCGGGTGGCGCACGGGCTGCCTCCGGTGGACGACGTCCGCGCCTTCGTGGTCGGCGACCGGCCCTGGCTGGCGTCGGACCCGGTCCTTGACCCGTGGCGGCGGACGCCGGGCCTCGACGTCGTACAGACCGGGGCCTGGATCACGCCCGACGAGCGTCCGCTGCCGGAGGATCTGGTCGCGTTCCTGGACGCCGGGGAGCCGCCGGTGTACGTGGGCTTCGGCAGCATGCCGCTGCACGCGGCGCCGGACCTCGCGCACGTGGCCGTCGAGACGGTGCGTGCCCACGGCCGCCGGGTGGTCCTGGCCCGGGGCTGGGCCGACCTGGCGCACGCCGACGGCCTGGACGACTGCTTCGTCGTCGGAGAGGTCAACCAGCAGGCCCTGTTCCGCCGGGTGGCGGCCGTCGTGCACCACGGCGGCGCGGGCACCACGACGGCGGCCGCCCGGGCCGGGGCCCCTCAGGTGGTGGTGCCCCAGGCCGGGGACCAGCCGTACTGGGCGGGCCGGGTGGCCGACCTCGGCGTCGGCGCGGCGCACGAAGGGCCGACGCCGACGTTCCCGACCCTGTCGGCCGCGCTCGGGACGGCCCTGGCCCCCGCGACCCGCGCCCGAGCGACCGCCGTGGCCCGCACCATCCGCACCGACGGGGCGACGGTGGCCGCGCGACTGCTGCTCGACGCGGCGGCGCCCGCGGCGCGCCCCTCGGCGGCCCCCGCAAGCCCTCCGGCCTCTCCATGAACCACCGGACCTGAACTACCGGGCCTGAACCCCCGTACCAAACCGTCCGCACTAGAACGTCCGTTCCAGACCACTCGAACTGAATCCACCGGGCCGAGCCCGCCGTACTGAACCCCTCCTCGGGGCAAACCCCCGGATCCTCCAGCCAGAGCCCGGAACCACGAGAACCCGCACACCCCGGCGTTGTGGACCGACCACGGCCACCGGCCCCAGCAGACGGATCGTTTCCGTCCTGGCCGCCCGGTGCGCCCGGCCGGTGCGAACGCCCCGCCGCGCGCCACGGCCGCGAGCGACCCCCGATCGGAGCCCCTCTTGCACTCGCTCACCACCAGCGTCTTCGACCTCCCCGACCGTCTCTCCCCCAAGGCGGACCCGACGCTGATCGCCGCCGACGAGCAGCACTTCGCGGCCCTCGCGCAGAGCCTTGAGCAGACGATCACCGAAGTGTCCGACCGCCTCGACGCCGAGCGCAGGGCGCCCGGCGGCTCGGGCCGCCAGGCCATGGACCGCGACGCGGAGATCCACCGCCTGACCGCCCGGCTGCGCGCGCTGCGCCGCTTCGGCGTGGACCTGTGCCTCGGCCGCATGGTCAGCGCGGACGACCCCGAGCCCGTGTACGTCGGACGGCTCGGCCTGACGGACAGCACGGGGCGCCGGCTGCTCGTCGACTGGCGCTCCCCCGCCGCCGAACCGTTCTTCGGGGCCACCCACGCCAACCCGATGGGGCTCGCGAGCCGCCGCAGGTACCGCTGGACCGGCGGCCGGATCGGCGACTACTGGGACGAGGTGTTCACCTCGGACGCGTTCGCCGGGCACGCCGCCCTCGACGACCAGTCCGCGTTCGTCGCCAGTCTGGGCGGCAACCGGTCGGCACGGATGCGGGACGTGCTCGGCACCATCCAGGCCGACCAGGACGCCATCATCCGCGCGGGATCGCGTGGCGCGCTCGTCGTCGACGGCGGCCCGGGCACGGGCAAGACCGTCGTCGCCCTGCACCGCTCGGCCTATCTCCTGTACTCCGACCCCCGCCTCGGCCACCGTCGCGGCGGCGTGCTCTTCGTCGGTCCGCACCGGCCCTACCTCAACTACGTCGCCGACGTCCTGCCCAGCCTCGGCGAGGAGGGCGTACAGACGTGCACCCTGCGGGACCTCGTCGCCGAGGGGGCCGCGGCCCCGGCCGAGACCGACCCGGAGGTGGCCCGGCTGAAGTCGTCCGCGGACATGGTGGGGGCGATCGAGAAGGCCGTCAGGTTCTACGAGGAGCCGCCCGCCGAGGGCATGACGGTCACCACCCACTGGTCCGACATCCCGCTCAGCCCCGGCGACTGGGCCGCGGCGTTCGACGCGGCGGACCCGGGCACCCCGCACAACGACGCGCGCGAGCAGGTCTGGCAGGAACTCCTGACGATCCTCACCGACAAGCACGAGGGCGACGCCCCGCCCGAGCAGCTGCGCAAGTCGCTGGCGCGGGACAGGGCGCTGGCCACGGCCTTCAACAACGCCTGGCCGCTGCTCGAGCCGACCGACCTCGTCGGCGACCTGTGGTCGGTCCCCGCCTATCTGCGGATGTGCGCCCCCTGGCTGGACCGGGACGAGGTGCGGCTGCTCCAGCGGGCGGACGCGCAGGCCTGGACGGTGTCCGACCTGCCGCTCCTGGACGCGGCCCGGCAGCGGCTCGGCGACCCGGCGGCGGCCCGGCTGAAGCGCAGGAACGACGCCGTGCTCGCCGCCCAGCGCGAGCGCAAGGCCCGGGTCGTCGACAATCTGATCGAGGCCGTGGCCAACTCCGGCGCCGACGGGGACGACGGCGAGGGCCTGGTGACGATGTTGCGCGGCGAGGACGCGCGGGTCAGCCTCGTCGACGAGTCCGAACTGCCCACCGTCGCCCCGGACCTGCTCGCCGGGCCGTTCGCGCACATCGTCGTGGACGAGGCCCAGGAGCTGACCGACGCCGAGTGGCAGATGCTCCTGCTGCGGTGCCCGTCCCGGAGCTTCACCATCGTCGGGGACCGGGCCCAGGCCCGGCACGGCTTCACCGAGTCGTGGCGGGAGCGCCTGGAGCGGATCGGGCTCGACCGGATCACCATGGCGTCGCTCAGCGTCAACTACCGCACGCCGGAGGAGGTCATGGCGGAGGCCGAGCCCGTCATCCGGGCGGTGCTGCCCGACGCCAACGTGCCGACCTCGATCCGCGCCAGCGGCATCCCCGTCGTCCACGGATCCGCCGACGATCTTGGCTCCGTGCTCGACGGCTGGCTCGCCGAGCACGCCGACGGGGTGCCCTGCGTCATCGGCGACGCCGCGTTCCAGGAGACGTTCCACGACACGTACCAGGAGGCGTTCGGGGATGAGTCCCGCGTCCGCTCGCTGACCCCGGAGCTGTCCAAGGGCCTGGAGTTCGACCTGGTCGTCCTCGTCGACCCGCAGGGCTTCGGCGAGGGCGTCGCGGGGGCCGTCGACCGCTACGTCGCGATGACGCGCGCCACCCAGCGCCTCGTCGTCCTCACGAGCTCCTGACCCCCGCGGGCCCAGACCCCGAGGGCCCCTGACACCGGCACCCTGACCCCGGCCGCCATGACGGCCGGGGTCAGAAGCCCGTACCGAAGCCCGGCGCGTCCGTCAGTGCCGAGCCGTACAGCACGTCCCGTGCGCGGTCCAGCACATAGCAGGCGACGGGGCGGCCCGCGCGCCAGGACGCCAGAGTGACGGTGCCCGCCGTCCACGTCAGGTCGTCCGTCCCCAGGTAGGACTCGGCGAACTCCGCGAACCGCTCGGCGCACCGCCGTTGGGCGTACGACTGGAGTACGGCGGTTCCCGGGTAGGAGGCGGCCGGGTAGCGCGGCGCGACGGCGAAGAACTCGAAGTGGTGGGCCTCGTCGCAGTCGACGCGCAGTGCCGTGGGCCGGGCCTCGCGCCCGGCCACGCAGTCGCCGACGCGCAGCGCGTCCCAGGTGACCGGTGTGCCCGACGGGAGGCCGGCCGGCGGGTCCGTCTCAGGGAGGTCCGTGTCGCCGCCGGTCTCCGTGTCCGTGGCCGTCTCGGTGCCGGGTTCCCCGGCCGTACCCGATTCCGGCTCCGTGGGGGAACGCGAAGCCGTATCAGCCCCCAGGGCCGTGTCCGTGTCCGTATCCGACGGGCGGGAGCGGTCGGGGAACGGGCCGACGCCCCATGCGGGCAGCCAGTCGTCCGAGAGCGCGTCCCTGCTGATCGCGGCGGCCGCCGCGGTGCCGAGAGCGAGGGCCACCACGACGGCGAGGGCGCCTCGTCGCGCCCGGCGGCGACGGCGACGGCGGCGGCGCGCGGTGGTGTCCCCGGAGCCCGGCGGGCCCTTTCCCCGCCGCGCGGACGCGGCCGGTTCGGGAACCCACGAGTAGGGAATCTGAAACTCGCCCGGGTCCGGCGCGTAGGGGTCCCCCTGATGTCCCTGGCGCGGCGTGGCCATGACCCGAGGGTGCCAGGTGTGTGTCCGGCTGAGTACGACTAGGACGGAAATTCAGGGACATCGCCACGGACTGTTGCCCTCAGCGGACGATTCGCGGGACATTTCTTCCAGCGTCGGCCGCGCGGGTCCGCCGCGGCTCCCCAGGAGCCGACGGCCGCTCGCCGGGGAGGGGCGGCGCAGGGGGGAGGGCCGCGGTCATGGACGTCAGCACGGACACGTACGCCCAGTGGGCGATCGGCATGCTCGAAGCGCTTGACCGGGCTCCCGCACTCGACACGAACGGCACGGACGGAGGTGAACTCACCTCTCAGCGCACGGAGTTCAGGTCGGCCGTCGCCCAGCTGCTCGGCGAGGCCCGCGATCCGCTGACGGTCGGAGTGGTGGGCGAGTTCAGCGCGGGCAAGTCGCTGCTGATCGAGGCGCTCCTCGGGATGCCGGGGCTGCTGTCGGTGAGCCACGTGCCGACGACGGGGAACGTGACGGCCATCCGCATCGAGCAGGCCGCCGACGGCGAGGCCGCGCCCGCGCTGCAAGAGCGCGCGGTCGTGTACTGCACCCGGCCCGAGACGGCCGAGCTCATGACGCATCTGCACGGCAGGCTCAAGGAGTTGGCGGCCCTGGAGGGGATGGGCGAGCGGGAGTTCGGCGCGCTGCGCGCGGCCCGCCCCGGCACCGGGGACTGGGAGCCCCTGGCCGACTGGTGCCGCCGGTACGGCCGCGCCGCGCAGGGCGCCAAGCTGAGCGCGGTGGCCGCCGAGACCCTGGACCTGCACGCGGCGTACGACGCGGGCGCGCCGCTGCTCGGGCGGCGCTACGACCTGTCGGACGCGCAGGCCAAGCGGGCCATGTCGCTGCCGGGCGTGCCCCAGGAGCCGGGCGGCGGCTCCGCCTGGGACCGGCGCGGCGCGGTGGAGTCGGCCGGCGGCATCCCCGACGACGTGCTCGCCACGTGCGTGCCGCTGATCAGGAGGATCGAGCTGCGGGTGCGGGTGCCGCGCCGGGTCTGGGACCTGGCGGACGTGGGCGCGCTGACCCTGATGGACTTCCCCGGCCTCAACAGCCCCAAGTCCGGGGAGCGGGACCGGTTCCTGAGCCGTCGTGAGCTGCGCGACATCCACACGGTCCTGGTCCTGATGAACGCCCAGCGCGGGCCCGTGGCCAGTGAGCAGGACTTCTTCGACATGCTGCGCGAGCCCACCGCGGACGGGCGCGAGCGCAGGTCGGACGAGGAGCTGCGGGAGAGCATCCTGGTCGCGGGCGGCCGCTTCGACCAGCTGCCGGTCGACGACCCGGCGGGGCTGCGGACCGCGCTCCTGGACCCGTCGGAGCGGCTCACGGAGCGGCGCCTGCTCGGGCATCCGGACACGGCGGTCCTCGACAAGGTCGTGGAGGCCGCGCAGTCGCTGCTGCCCGCGGGCCAGCACAAGCAACTCGTCCTGGTCTCGCCCCTGGTGGGTCTCGCCGCGCTGCGCGCCTCCGGGGCGCTCGACAGCGCGGGGCCGCACTGGCGGGCGCGCGACGCGGTCGGCGGCCCTGCTCCCGTGGCGGCGCTGTGGGCTCCGGTGGCCGACCGGCTCGAGGCCGACGCGCCGGGCAGTCCGCTGATCCGGGCGCTGCGGGAGTTCGCCAGGGACGGCGGGCTCAGGCTGCTGCGCGGTGAACTCACCGGGCACGCGCGGGCCCACGGCGGTGCGCTCAGGAGCGGCGCGGTGCGCCGCAGGGCCACCGCCGTGGACCGGGCCAGGAGCGCGCTCATCGCGGCCGAGCGGTCGGCCCACCCGGAGCTCGTGTACCCGCCCGCGTACCAGGAGATCCAGCGGACCCTCCACGCGACGCGGCAGGCGCTGGCGGAGCTGCGCGAGGTCCTTGTGCTGCGCCGGGGCGCGGACGGCCCGCGCGGCGACGACGAACTGCGCCGGTACCTGGCCGAGGAGGCGGCCGCCGCGGTCGCCGCCTGGCCCTGCTGGAAGGAGCTGTTCGCCGCCGTCGACCGGGACCGGCACCTGGTCGTGGCGCCGCACGCGTCGGCGGCCGCCACCGACTTCGCCCAGGACGTGCAGGACGAGCTGGCGCTGCTCGGCCTGTTCACCGAGGAGTCCGGCACGGAGCAGGACGACCCGGCGCCGGGCGTCCCCGGCGGCCCCGGCGAGCTGCTCGCCGCGTTCCGCGAGACGCACGGCGTGCTCCTGTCCCTGGTCCACGACCGGATCCGGGCCGCGTACGAGGAGCGCCTCGACCACCACGCCGACGTCCTGGAGGACCTGCGCGGCAGCTGGGTGGAGATCACCGGCGAGGAGCAGCGGCGCGCTCCGCTGCCCGCGGCCCGCAAGGCGCGGTTCGGCGCGCTGATCGTCACCACCAACCCGGAGCGCTACCGCGCGAAGCTGCGGCAGACGGCGGCGCCGAAGCCGCGGGACGCGGCCGTGGACGCCGGGTTCCCGCTCCGCCTCGACCGGTGCTTCCCCTGGCATCTGGAGCAGCCCGAGGACCGTGACCCGCTGGAGCGGCACGTCGCGCACGTGGTGCGGATGCGGCGCGAGCTGGTCGCCGCGCTCGTCGACCTGGTGCACGCGCACTTCGCCGCCCATCAGGCCGAGTTCGCCAAGCAGGCGGGCGAGGCCCTCGCCGAGGGCGAGCGGTATGTGAACGCGACCGACACGCCCGAGCTGCTCCTGTCGGGGCTGCGCGGCGACGCGGCGGCCCGGGGCGACGCTCCCCTGGACCTCGCGGCCCGCCTGGAGGCGATGCCCGCGCCGAAGCGGGCCGCGCGGCCCGGGGCCGCCCGGGCCGCGGGCCCCAAGAGCCTGACCCCGAAGCCCGCCGCCGCTGACCGGCCCTGAGCCACGGAGACACCCATGGGACTGCACGCGCGTTTCGTCAGCTCGGGTCCTTCGTGCGTGGCCGACGCCCTCGGTGAGGGGTTCACGCTGCTCGGCCCCGCGACGCGGCTGTATCCGCCCGATGTGGAGCTGCGGCCCACCGGGAGCGGCGTCCTCGTCCTCAAGGCCGAGATCCTCTACCGGATCCCCGGCCTTTCCGGCCCGGACCACGGCGTGCTCCAGTCGGCCCTGCGGTCCTTGGAGGGGCAGGTCGTGACCGCTCCGGTGACCGTGCCGAGCGCGGGCCCCGTCGCGCTGTCCGCGGACACGCGCGCGCACGCCCTGCCGTTGACCGTGCGGCTCACGCACCACGAGCTGAACCCGGTCACCGGGCGCCCGGTGGGCACCATCCACGCCACGACCGACATCGTCACCACGCTCCGCCTGGACATGGCGTCGGCGCGGCGCGCCACCGAGGCGGCGGACACGGGTGCGGGCCAGTGGTACGACCCCGGGCAGTGGTCGAAGCCTCCGGCCGGCGCTCCCGCCGTGCCGGAGCCACCTCCGCAGCCACAGCCGGAGCCCGCCCGGCAGGCCGCTCCCCCGCCCGCGGACACCGACACCGTCACCGTCTCCGGCGAGCCGGTCGGGCGCCGGGTGCCCCAGGACGCCGTACGCCACTTCGGGTTCGCCGCGGTCGACTTCGGCACCACGAACTCCACGGTGACCATCCACGACATGCGCCAGCTGGACGTGCGGGCCATGTCGCGGCACCAGGAGGCGCGGCTGCGTGAGGAGCTGGCCGACGTCCTGTCCGACCCCGACGCCTGCGGCGCGGAGCGGGCCCAGTGGCGCGAGCTGCTCGCGGACGTCGCCCGGCAGTACCTCGACGACTCCACCACCGCGCACCCCGACCCCGCCGCCGGGGGCCGCGCCCTCGCCGAGGCCCTGCGCGGCGGGTACGGCGGCGAGGGCTGGGTGCACGCGCTGTACACGGCGCTTGAGCTGCGGGTGGCGTCCCGCGACGAGCGGCTGCGGCGGGCGGCGGCGCCGCTGCTGCACCGCTGCTACCACCGGGCGTTCGACGAGCTGCCCCTGGACGTGCTGCGGCTGTTCCCCGCCGACCTCGACCACGCGGGCGGCAAGGAGCTGCCCAGCCGGATCGAAGTGGTGCAGACGCTGCCGGAGCTGCGGGTGCGGATGGGCGAGGAGCGGATCGCGGTGGGCGGTCTGCCCGCGGGCGGCGGGCGCTCGTACCGGGGAGTGAAGCAGTACCTGGGCCGCGACCGTCCGGTCCCGGGCCTGGAGGCCGTCACGGCGGACGACCTGATCCGCGAGGGCCTGCGCTACCTCCTCGACCAGACCGACGAATACATCGCCGCCAACCCCAAGGAGTACCACCAGGGCAAGATCGACCACGTCGTCATGACGTACCCGACAGTGGCGCCGCCCGCGGTGCGCCGCAGGCTGCGGGAGCTGGTCGGCGGCGGCCCCGAGGGCGCGGGCGGCGGGCTCGGGGTCACGCTGGTGGACACGCAGTTCGACGAGGCGGTGGCGGCCGCCCTGTTCTTCATCATGCGGGACTTCGGCGGCGACTTCGTGGCCGGTGTCGAGGCGTTCCGGGCGCGCTGCCGCCCGCTGCCGGGCACGGACCGGGCCTGGCAGCAGAACGTCCTGGTCGCCGACATCGGCGGCGGCACCTTCGACGTGGCCCTGATCAATCTGCACCTGAAGGACGCGACGCCCGACCCGCCGCCGGGCCAGGACCCCCGGTTCACCGGGCGTCTGTACGTGCTCACGCCCACGCTGCTCGGCTCCACCGGCCATCTCCAGCTGGGCGGGGACCTGATGACGCTGCGGCTGTTCCGCTGGTACAAGGGCGCGCTCGCCGACCATCTGATCACCCATGACCCCGAGCGGTACGAGCACGTCGTGGGCTCGCTCAAGAAGCCGTACGCCGTCGACGGCCGCTATGTGCCGCGCACGCTGGTCGACCGCGGCCACGACGACCCGCAGGGGTACCCCGCCGACCTGGTGGACCGGGTGGTGCCGACGCGCTGGAGCGACGACAGCGTGGTCTCGGCGGCCCGTGAGGACGCGGAGCAGACGTTCTGGCTGCTGTGGCGGCTCGCGGAGGAGGCGAAGATCCAGCTCGGCGCCGGTGAGCCGGTGCACCATCCGCTGCCGGAGGTGCTGGACGCGCTGCTGGGGCGGCTCGGCGCGGCGGGTGCGGCGGAGGCCGGGGGCGGCGCGTGGGCGCCGCTGCTCGACGCCGAGACCTTCGCGGCGCTGCTCGCCCCGGACCTGGAGGACATCATGGACCTCGTGGTCGCCCTCACGAAGAACATCGTGACGGGCACCGAGCTCGACCGGATCTTCCTCACCGGCAAGAGCAGCCGCATGCCGCTGGTGCGTCAGGTGCTCGAGCGGCGGCTGTGGCAGGAGAGCGAGGTGCGGTGGAACCCGGCGGGGGTGGCCGTGGAGGAGGAGTACGGGAAGCTGGCGACGTCCATCGGCGCCTGCTGGGGCCACCACGTCCGCCGTTTCGCGCACTCCGTGCGCAACGCGCAGGGCGTCCTCGGCCGCGGCCGCTATGTGCTGCGCATCGAGGTGGACAACCTCAGCTACTACCTGCCGTGCGACTTCGGCCCCACCTACCAGCTCGCGGCGAACGACCCCACGCACGCCCTGCTGCAGGTCGGCGCGCAGCTCAGCCCCATCGGCCCCGGCGGCGGCTGGGCCGTGCGCAGCAAGTGGCAGAGCCTGCCCGCGAGCCTGCGCGTCCACCGCAACCTCGGGACCGGCTGGGAGGAGTGGGGCGCCTTCGACCCGGACGCCTGGGTCCGCCTGAAGGAGCCGGACTTCACGCTGAACATGGCGGAGTGGACGCGTGACGCGCGGTTCCAGCTGGAGGTGAACGCCGACCTCGATCTGACGGTGCACCTGTCGCGCGGCGCCCCGCAGTACGAGGTGGACGCCGCAGCCCCGATCCGGATCGACTTCGGCACCGGCCCCGAAGGGGCCTGGGTTCCGGTGGAGGTCGTCGCCGACAACCGCGTCGCCGGGGACCGCCCGGACGCGGGCGTGGTGGTCTTCAGCCTGCCCCGCGACCCGCGGCTGCGCTCCGAAGACGAGGGCGGCGAGGGCGGCGGGGCGCCGCGGTTCGACGAGGTCTTCCGGGTGCGCGGGGCCACGGACACGCGGCCGGTGCGGGGCATGACGAGCGAGCCGATCGGCAGCCCGCCGCCCGACGGGTGGTCGTTCTATCTGCGCTACCCCGGCGAGCCCGAGCGCAAGTGGGAACTGCTCGGCGTGGTGCCCGTGCCCGAGTCGGGCGGCGTGCGGGCGGCCCCCGACGAGGAGCCGGGCGAGCAGCACAAGGGAGTCGTGTACGTGGCGACGCTCGACGAAGGCGGACGGCTGCGGGTGCACCGGGCGCCCGTCCCCTACTGGACGGCCGGCTCGATCGCGGGCATGTGGCGCGCGCCCGGTTCGGTGTTCCGGGTGGAGATGAACGGCACCAGCACGTCGTACGTCGCCGAGCGCGACCCGTTCAACGGCGGGCACTGACCGCCGTGGACGCGCTGCGCAGGCTCGGCCGACTGCCCGGCACCCCGCTCGGCGTGCTGGCCCGCGCCCAGCTCGCGGGCCTGCACGCGGCGCTGAGCGCGGGCCTGGAGGCGCTGCCCGACGACTCGGGGGCCGCCGAGTGCCGGGCCGCGCTCGCGGAGATCACGGCGGCGCTGCTGCCGGACGACGCGAAGACGCCGCCGTTCCCGCCACCGGACGCGACCTTCGCGCCACCGGACGCTCCCTCCGCCCGGCCGGAGGCGGCGTTCCCGCGACCGGACGCACCGCTCGCCCAGGCCGACGCCCCGTTCCCGCGGCCGGACGCGGCGTTCACGCAGGCCGATGGTCCCTTCCCGCAGCCGGACGCCGCGTTCGCGCGACCGGCCATGCCGGTCGCCGACGCCGGTACGCCGCCGATGGGCACCCCGGTGCCGCCCGGCGCGGGTGCGGCCGCCGCTCAGGGCTCCGCCTACAGCGGGCCGCCCCCGGCCGCCCGGCCGCTGGCCGACCCGCAGCTGGCCGCGCTGGCCGGGGAGTTGGCGCGGAGCCTGAGCGACACGGAGCACCTGGGGCCGCTGCCCGTTCCCGACGGGGCGGACACGGCGGCGGTGTGGCGCTGGTTCCATCTGACGCTGCTGCGGCTGCCCACGGGCCGGGCGGCGCGGTGGCGGTCCCTCGCCTGCCGGTTAGCGGTGGCGGCGGACTCGCCCGCCGACGAGCGGTGGGAGGAGTGGCGCGCGCTCGGTGACGGCGAGGTGCTGCTGCCGCCGCTGCCGCGCCTTGGCGTGCCCGGGGTGCGCCTGACCGCCACCGGGTCCCGGGCCGACTGGGCGGTGCGGGCTGCGGGCGGCGACGCGGAGGTGCCCCCGGCCGCGGGCGAGGGGCGGGCGCCGCTGGCGGTGTGCGTCGTCCTCGCCGGGTGGGTCGCCCGCCTGGCCGACCTGGACGACCAGTTGCACCACTGCCTGGAGACCGTCGCGCACCGGGGCGTGGTGCCGCTGCGCGACGCCGAGCACCGCGCCGCCTACCGTCAGGAACTCGCCCAGCGCATCGGGCACCTGGCCCGCCAGGAGCCGGGCTCCCCGGAGGAACTGCGGGCGGCGCTCGCCGTGGACGAGGCGCTGTGCTCCGTCCTGCACCTGCCCCCGGCCGCGCCCGGCAGCTGGTGGGCGCGCGTCGCCGAGGCGTCCCAGCGGGTCGTCCTGGAACTGCGGCGCCGGGTGCGGGACGGCGGCGCCGACGTCGCCGTGGAGGTGCTCGCCCCGACCTACCGCGAGGCCCGTCGGCGCACCGGCGGCAACGACATCCCGCTCGACGCGGGCGGGCGCCAGGGCCAGGTGCTCGCGGGCCTTCGCCTGTGGGCCCGCGTCGACGGCAGGGAGCTGCCCGGCAGGGTGGTGTACCGGGCATGAGGCGGCCCTTCGGCGGGTTCGGCGGGTTCGGCGGAGGTGCGGTGTGACCGAGGCACCGGGCCGTACGGCGCGCTGGCCGACGAAGACCGAGTACGCCGACGCCGTGCAGGACCCGGCGACGGCCTTCGCGGACGCCGGGCTCGCCCGGGCGGTGCTCGACCTCAACCGCCTCGGCATGCCCCGCACCAGCTCCGGACGGAACGCGGTGGTCTTCCGGCTCCTTGGGGCGGGCGGCCCGTGCGCCGTGCGCTGCATGACGCGCCCGCCCGCCGCGGGCGCCGAGCGCTATGACGCCCTCGGCCGCCATCTGCGCGCCCACCCGTGCCCGGCCCTGACCCCGGCGAGCTGGCGGGAGCGGGGCATCCGCGTCGGCGGCGCGTGGTGGCCGGTGGTCCTGATGCCCTGGGTGCCCGGCGACACCCTGGACGTCGCGGTGTCCCGGCGCCTGGACGAGCCCCGGGCGCTGCGGCACCTCGCCGCCAACTGGCGCGTCGCCCTGGTGCAGCTGGCGCGCGCCGGGGTCGGGCACGGCGACCTCCAGCACGGCAACGTACTGGTGGACGACGAACTGCGGCTCCAGCTCGTCGACTTGGACGGGGTCTGGGTGCCCGGCGAGCGGCGGTGGCCGCGCGCCGACGCCGGGCACCCCGACTACCGCCACCCCAAGGAGGACGGCGAGCTGCGGGGCGTGCGGCTCGACGCCTTCCCCGCCTCCGTGATCTTCCTGTCGGCCCTGGCCGTGGCGGCGGACCCGGGGCTGTGGACGCTGCACACCCAGGAGAATCTGATCTTCCGGGCGGCCGACTTCACCCGGCCGGGCCGCACCCCGCTGTGGGACCGCCTCGGCAAGTCGCCCGACCCCCGGGTCGCGGCGATGGCGAGCCGTCTGGCCGCCGACTGCGGGCGCGCCCCCGGCCAGGCGGGTGCCCCGGAGGAGCTGGTCGCCGCGCTGCGGCGGTGACGGCGCCCGCGCTCACCGGGCCAGGGCGTCCGGTGCCGCGCCGCCCACCCGGCAGCGCACCAGCGTGATGTCGTCCTCCTCCAGCTCCCCGCGCCGCCACAGCGCCCGCACCTCGGACGCGAACTCCTCCGGTGCGGCCCCGCACAGGAAGCGCCACACCTGGGGGCCGCGGGCCGCCCGCTCCAGGGACCAGCGGGCGACGGCGTCCGTCATCACCAGCAGAACGTCGCCCGCGCCGCACACGCCGGACGCGAACCTGGCCGCGGCCACCGCGTGCGGCAGCGCGCCGGGCGCCGTGGGCAGCAGGGCCGGGGCGGACGTGAACTGGTCGGGGCGGTCCAGGGGGAAGGAGCCGCGCAGCGCGTCGCCCGCCACCGTCATCAGGCAGGTGTCGCCGACGGCCACGGCCCGCCAGCGCACGCCGCCCGCGCCGTCGTGGCCGGGCTCCGCCACGAGTCCGAGGAGGGTGGCATGGCTGCCCCGTTCGACGGCGTCGTACAGGTACGGCGGCGCGTCGGGCGGCAGCCGCACGCCGTGGGACCAGTCGGCGGCGGCCTCGGCGGTCCAGCGGCCGAGCGCGCGGGCGTCGAGGTCGTCGGGCGGCCGGGTCACGAACCGGCGCACGAGGCAGCGGGCCCAGGTGCCGGACGCGAAGGCGCGCGTCGCCCCGTCCGAGACGGCGACGCGTCCTCGGGCCAGGTCCAGGGCGGCGGCGTCCTCGCTCGGCTCGGACGGCGACTTGGCCACGGACAGGACCGCGCCGTCCAGGGCGGGCGGCGGCGGGGCGGCGGTCACCCGGCCCGCACCCGGCCAGTGGTGGCGGTGCCGATCCGCATGAAGTCGACGAGGTCGGGCACGTCCGCGTTGTAGACGAACCCCCGGGCGCCGGGGGCGATCCGGTCGGCGTACCCGGCCTCCTCCACGAGGGCGGCGGGCAGTTCGCTGGACATCTCGTACAGCAGCGCGGCCGCCGGGTCGGCGCCGCCGACCGGGGCGGAGGGGAAGTACACGACGTGCTCGTCGCGCTCCGAGAGGTGCAGGTTGAACAGGAGCAGCCGACCGTCGCGGGTGCCAAGGCGGCGCAGCCGGGCGGCGGCCTTGCGCGGGTCGCCGTCGGTGGCCATGCCATCGGTCACGTGCAGCACGATGGGCGGGAAGGAGTCGCGGTGCCGCCCCACCCAGCCTTTGAGGACCTTGTGCGCGTACGCCAGGGCCGCGCACATCGGGGTCGAGCCCTGCCACACCGGGTCGAGCCACACCATGGTGCGGCGGCTCACCGGGCGGTAGCGGCCCTGGCCGTCGGGCAGGAGCTTTTCGCGGGTCTCCACGCGCGCGTAGCGCGGCAGTTGGGCGCTGGGCACGAGCGGGTCGCGGCCCAGGGCGCCGACGACGGGGGCGACCGTGCCGTGTCCGCCGTAGCCGATGACGCCGACGTCGAAGTAGTGCCGGGGCTCCTCCTCGCGCACGTCCTTGGTGCACTCGATGAGCACGGCGTACAGCACGTCGTTGACGGTGTCGCTGAGGGCCTGGCCCTTGTGCACCATGGCGCTGCCGCCGATGGAGAGGGCCATGGTGCCGGACTGGTCGACCAGGAAGAGGAAGCAGCCGGGCCGCCGCCGGTCGATGCGCTGCTGGTAGGCCATGGCTACCTCCGTAAGGCGTCAGGTGGCCCGAGGGCCGGGGTGCAGCGAGAGGTCGTAGCGTGCGACGCGGTAGCGCACGCGGGGCCGCACCCCCTCGGGCAGGCGGGCGTCGCGGACGCCGGTGACGACGTCGTCGATGAGCTCCTGGAGCACGGAGCCGTCCCGGACGCGCCGGGTGATGCCGCGCTGGGTGAGCCGGGTCAGGTCCTGGGGGCGGTCGGTGACCACGGTGACGAACGACTCCGGCCTGGGCATGCCCGGGGGCAGTCCTTCGGGCCAGTACAGCTCGATTCCGGCGAGTTGGTGGCTGCCCGGCAGGCGGAACAGCTCGTAGCGGCCGCCGGGGGCAAGGGCGATGCCCGCGGGTTCGGCGGTGGTGAGCTGGGTGACGGCGCCGCGCAGGCCGATGTCGAACACGGAGACGTAGCGCCGCTCGGGGGCGTGGCTGTGGACGCGCACGACGACCTGGTCCCCGCTGAAGAGGTGCGCGCCGCCGTGCTCCAGCGGCTCTTCGGTGCCGTCGTGGCGCAGGCGCGCGTAGCTGAGGGCCACGTCGTCGGGCAGGGCCTCCGCGCCGGTGCCGGACGTCAGCGCCCGCAGGTGGGCGGCGCGCGCCAGGAGTTGGAGGTCGGCGGCGAGCGCGTCGAGCGCGGTGTCGGTGAGCGGGGTCGAGGCGTCGCGCAGCGGTTCGCCGTCGGCGTCGGTCAGGAGCAGTCCGTCGGCGGTGAGGGTGACGGTGGCGAGGGCCGGTTCGTCGTCCTCGGCGATCCGCAGGTGCGCGCGGGCGCCGAGGCGCCCGGCCACGCGCGCGTGGTCCCGGTGGCCGCCGGGCCGCACGGCGACGGGGCGGCGGCCGAGGCCCACGCGCAGCGGATGTGCCTCGGTGCCCGGCGGCAGGCCGGACGGGGGCGGGTCGTGCGGGCGCAGCCGGGCGGTGCCCGCGCCGACGCCCTCGACGACGGCGGTGGTGAGCGGGGCGTCGCGCTCGCCGTCCGGGGGCACGAGGGCGTAGGTGTCGCCGATGGCGACGCCGAACAGGGCGGCGCCGTCGAGGAGGGCCACGCCCCGCTCGACGCGCACCGGAAGGACGCCCGTCCCCCGCCGCTCGGCGGTGTCGAACAGGAGCCGGTCGGCGGGCCCTTCGACTTCGGGCCGCTGGAGCGCGACGACGTCCAGGACCGCGGGCCGCAGCAGTCCCATCAGGCCGCGCCAGGTCAGCCGTGCGGCTCCCGGCGCGCGCAGCAGGCGCGCCAGCGTCGCGGTGAGCAGTCCGTGGGCGCCCTTCAGGCCGGGCAGTTCGAGTTCGTAGGCGCTGGCGTCGGGCGCGCAGGCCACGACGCGGACGACGTCCGGGTGGGACTCGGCGGGCGCGCGGACCGCGCCGGTCGGAGCGGCTCGTACCGCCTCGCGCCACGCCGCGTACACCGTCGGCCAGCGGTCGCCGTCCGCGCGGGCCTTGGGCCGCTGGTGGGGGCCTCGGGCCATGCGGGCCGCGTGGCAGCTGTCGATGATGGTCGTGACGTTGGCCGTGCGCGCGCTGAGCTGGCTCTGGAGCACGCTGAGCTCGTCGGCCAGCAGGCCCTGGAATCCGCCGCCCGGGCCGGGCTCGTCGATGTCGGTGGGGCACAGGTACTGGATGCGATCGGGCCGCCCGGTGCCGCTGCCCGGGCGCGGGTCGCACGCCTGGCCGCCGTGGCCCGAGTAGTAGACGACGGCCGCGTCCCCGGCCTCGGTGGTGTCGATGAGGGCGCGGTAGGCGGCGATGACGCCGCGCCGGGTGGCGTGCTCCTCCAGGAGCGGGGTCGGCTCGAAGCCGAAGGCGTCGAGGGCGTCGGCCATCAGCGCGACATCGGCGTCCACTCCGCGCAGCTCCCCGGTGCGGCAGCCGATGAGCAGTGCCCGTTTACGCATCGCAGCCCCCCGGTGACGCGCGCCGTACCGGCCAGGATGGCACGGCGTCCGACCCTGGTCACCCTCCTCTCGGGTGCCGTCTCAGCCGCCGACGTGGACGAACGGCGCCCAGTGGTACGGGAGGTGGTCGCCGTGGTCCATGAGGTCGGCGGGGACCCTCCCGTCCCGTGCGCCCCGGGCCGCGACACCGCTTCCGGTCTCCTCCCGCAGGCGCTCGTACTCCTCCGCGCGCCCCTTCGCGTCCAGGGCCCGCACCCGGCGCTGGGCCGTGGCGAGCGCCTCGGCGACGGGGGTGCCGGGCGGGGCGAGCAGCGCTTGGTAGAAGTACGTCATGAGGACGGCGCCGCAGGCGTCGTCGACCGGCCACAGCGAGACGACGGTGTGCCGCGCGCCCGCCGCGACGGCGGCGCGGACGAGGCCGATGACGTCTCCCCCCGCGGTCGCCGTGCCACGCCCGGTGTGGCAGGCCGACAGGACGACAAGGTCGGCGTTCAGGTCGAGGCCGGTGACGTCGCCGACGGCGAGGCGGTCCTCTCCGGCGAGGGCCACATAGCTGCGGTGCGGGCCGCGCTCGTGGAGCACGCCGTGGGTGGCGAGGTGGAGCACGGCGCTGCCGGGGGCCGCGGCGGCCACCGCGCTCGCGGTGGCGTCCGGGCCGAGGAGCGGCGCGGCGCCGAGCAGCCGCCCGACGGCCCGCGCCTCCGTCGCCGTGCCCGGCAGCGGCTCCAGGCCCCGGCCCGGCGCGTAGGCGGGGTCGCCGACGAGCAGCGCGGGCGCGTCGAGGCGCGGCGGGCGGGCGCCGCCGGGCCGGGTGATCAGGGACGCCGAGGGGAGCTGGGAGAGGACGCACCGCTCGCCGAGGGGCACGTCGCCGACGGGAAGGACCGCGAAGGGGACGAGCGCGAGGAACCGGTGCGGCACCACGTACAGGCGCCGGTGGGCGCGGACGGCGTCCTCCACGGGGCCGAGCAGCAGCCGCGCGAGGGCCCGCGCCGCGTCGTCGTCGTGGCGGCCGCCCGCGCACACGGTGTGGAACCGGCGTACCGCGCAGGCCAGGTCGCGGTGGCGCACGGCGCGCAGGGTGTGGCGTGCGCCGTCGCCGTCGACCGCCCAGGTCACCAGGTCGTCGTCGAACGTCTCGTACATCAGAAGGAGCGCGTCGTCGGGGAGCGCGGCGCGGACGGCCTCCAGGCGGGCGCCGCGCGGCCGCTCGCCGTCGTCGTGGCCGCGCAGCAGGTGCGGCGCGGACTGGGCCACACCGGCCTCGGCGGTGTCGAGTTCGTCCTCGGCGGCGAGCACGGTGGCGCGCAGCCGCGCCGCTGACGGGGTGCGCGCCGCGTCGCCGGTCACGCTGTCCGCGAGCCCCTCGTAGGCGGCGGCCCACGCCGCTCCGGCCCGCAGCCAGCGCCGGGCCGCGTCGAGCGGCGGCCCGGGCGGCAGGTCGTCGAGGGCGCGCAGGACGTCGACGGCGATGCCCCGGCAGCGGTCGGCCAGGTCGAAGGCCAGGGCGCGTTCGGCGTCGGCGTCCGCCGGGCCGCCGGGGGTCTTCAGGGCGTCGTCGGCGCGGCCCAGGCGGGCGCGCACGGCGATGTGGTACATCGCCGCCACCGTCACGTCGTCGGTCATCGAGGTCCGCAGCACGTCGCGGACCAGCAGCCGCGACCAGTGTTCGAAGCGGTCCACGGCGCTCTCGCCGAGCCGGGCCGCGGTGGTGTGGTCGCCGAGGGCGGCGGCGAGTTCGGCGCGCCGCGCCTGGTCCTCCCAGGGGCGGTCGGGGCTTGCGGGCCAGGACGCCTGGTCGAGGACACGCAGGGCCTGGCGCGCGGTGTGCGGGTCGCCCAGGCGCAGGAAGAGGCTGACCGCGTGGTCGGGGTGCAGTCCGCCGCGCCGGTAGACGCGTGCCGCGACGGCGTGAGCCTCCTGGCGGCGCCCGAGGTCGTACAGGAGCGTGATCCGCAGCAGCGCGTCGTCCCCGGCGTGGTCCAGGGCGCGCTGGAGCAGGGAGTGCGCCTCGTCCCTGAAGCCCGCCTCCAGCGCCTGGCGCCCCCGCAGGCGCAGGATCTGGACCGGGGCGCGCCGCAGGCTCTCCCGTACGAACGCGACGGATTGGTGGGCGGGCGGCCAGGCGTAGGCCAAGCGCTCGGCGGCGGCCACCTCGCGCAGCCGTGCCTCCACGACGGCCTTCAGGTCCGGGTCGGCGAGCGCGTCCACCGACCGGTCGAGGGCCAGGGCCAGTTCGGCGGCGCGCAGCCAGTCGCGCTCGTCGGCGTCGGGGGCGGCCAGGGCGGCGACGGCCCGTGCGGTGTCGGCGGCGAGCAGCACGGCCGACGCCTGCCGGAAGTTGACCCGGTCGACGAGGTCGACGTACGCGCGGTCGGTGAGGTCGCTCTCGCGGGGTGCGGTGATCCGCGCGGTGAGGAAGCGGGCGGCGCGCAGGGCGCGCAGCGCGGGCAGCGTGAGGCCGTCGCGCTGCCAGGCGTCGGCGCGGGCCAGGAAGAGGCGGACGAGGCCCCTGAGGTAGCTGGTGCTGCCGTCGTCGTGGCACCACCGCGTCATCGCGGCGAGGTCGCGGCGGTCGGCGTCGGTGCCGTCGGCGAGCCCGTCGAGCAGCCGGTGCGCGGTGGCGAGGACGGTCAGCGCGCCCGCTCCCGCCTGCGCGGCCAGGGAGATCGCCCGGTCGGTGTGGCGGGCGCGGGCCGCGTCGTCCTCTTCCGCGCGGGCCAGGTGGGCCAGGCGCAGGGCGACGTGCGCGCGGGCGCGCGGGGCGGAGAGGCGGGCGTACAGCGCGTCGGCGGCCTGGTACTGGGTGCGGGCGGCGGCGAGGTCCGGCGGCGGTGGCGGCGGTCCGGGCGTCGCTCCGGGCCCGGCCGCTGCCGTGGGGTGGCTCGGGCCGCTCGGTCCTGCCGGGCCGAGCCGCAGGCCGAGGAGTTCGGGGCGGGCGCCGGGGGTCAGGGCCGCGTCACCGCGCAGCAGATGGGTCCGGGCGAGCACCCACGGGTCGCCGTGGGCGTCGCGGCGGCACCGGTCGAGGGCGGCGAGGGCGTCCGCCCCGCGGCCCGCGCGCAGCGCCACGTCGGCGACCTCCAGGTGCAGGTGCGCCCGCACCCAGCGCGTCAGGCCCGCGTCGGCGCCGCGCGCCTCGGCGACGGCCCGCTCCAGGTCGCGAAGGACCTGCGCGGAGGCCCATCCGTCCCCGCTGGTACGGGCGTTCTCCGCGACGCTGCGGGCCGCGTGCGCCCGGGGCAGGAAGCGCGCGGCCACGAACACGGCGAGGGACGCGTCCGGACCGAGCGCGCGCGGCACCCGTGCCGTCAGCCGTTCCGCGTCGCCCTCGGCGAGGTCGGCGCCCGCGCCGCCCGGGTACCAGTTGAGGTCGAGGGTCTGCGCCGTCACGCGCAGCGCGGCCGCGAGGGCGCGGGCGTCGCCCTGCTCGCGCACGGCTCCGAGGCGGCGCAGGGCCCGTCGTGGCTCTCCGGCCGCGAGCGCCCCGGCGGCGTCAAGGAGGGGGTGCCCGCGCCCTGGCGCCGGTTCGCCGGTGAGCAGTACGCGGACCACGTCGCGGGCGATGTCCATGCGTCCCCCCCATGCCCTTGCCCCGCCAATACCCGTACCCCGCACGGGAGTTGGGACCCATCCGGCGAGGGCGGGCACTCAGCCTACTGAGCGCGGTGTCCGGTGACCGCACCCTTCACCGGAATGCCCCATGTGTGGCGATGCGGCACCGGTTTCCCGGGGCACGTGACAGCGCGCGCCGTCGTGGCGCGAGCCCTCGGAAACCGCCCCGGAGCAGCCCCGTTCAGAGCCGCGGCGACCGTCCTTCCGCGGCCCTTCCACCGAAGGACAATGGCATATGCCAAAAGCACCACCACATCGTGTGTTGCCAAATCCCTTACGCGCCTGTGTCCGCTGTGCCAGAGTCGGTACCGGTCGAAGAGTTGTTACTTAAGTCAGTTCGGAAGCCCGCCAGGAAGCCCCGCCGCACCCCCACTCGCGGCCACGCGAGCCCGGCCGCACCGCATCGCCTACGGAGCACCCCATGCCGTCCCATGTCTTCGCGGACCGCCCCGCTCAGCCGCCGGAGCGCGGCGCGGTCGACGCGCTGATCACACAGACGCGGCGGCTCCGCGGCGAGGTCGACGCCGTGCGTCGCGAGGCCACGGCCGACCACGGCGACCCCGCGGGCCGCTGGCAGCGCGCCCTGTGCGACCTCGCGGTGCACCAACTCAACGACCTGCACGGCCACTTGGCCCAGCTGCGGGACGGACCGCCGCGCCAGCACCGCCCGCAGGGCGGCGCGGCGCGGCCGGATCCGGCGCCCGGATCCCTCCTCAGCCGCGTCGGCAGCGCCGAGTGGAACCTCCTCACCGACGAGGCCAACTGGTCGGGCGAGCTCTATCAGATCCTCGGCCGCGACCCCCAGTCCCCCGCGCTCTCCCTCGACGAACTGCCCTCCCTCGTGCACCCCGACGACCAGCCGCTGCTCACCGCGATGGTCACGGACTGCCTGGTCGACGGCAAACCGATCGACGGCGAGTTCCGGGTCGTCCGCGCCGACGGCGGCGTCCGCCAGGTCCACATGATGGGCGAGCCGGTCCTAGCCGCCGACGGCACCACCGCCTCCATGTGGGCGGTGCTGCGGGACGTCAGCGAGCTGCGCCGCAGCCAGCGCGCCGTGCTCGAGACCCGCGACACGCTCCAGCACCAGCGGCATGCCGCGCAGACCGAGCACCGGCTCGCCGTCGAGCTCCAGGAAGCCGTCCTGCCGCCCTGGCGCGGCTCCCTGCGCCTCCCGCACGGCGGCCCGGCGAGCCTGGACGTCGCCGCCCACTACCTCCCCTCGTCATCGAGCGCCCTCATCGGCGGCGACTGGTACGACGCCCTTGAACTGCCCGACGGCCAGACCCTGCTCAGCGTCGGCGACCTCACCGGACACGGCGTCACGGTCACCTCCGGCATGGCGATGCTCCTCGGCGCGCTGCGCGGCATGGCCGTCACCGGCACCCGGCCCGGCCGCATCATGGGCTGGCTGAACCAGTTACTGGACGCCTCCGTGCAGCCCGCGCTCGGCAGCGCCGTGTGCTGTCTGTACGACCCCGCACGGCACGTGCTGACCTGGTCCCAGGCCGGACACCCCGCCCCGCTGCTGTACCGCGACGGGACGGGGCAGGCCCTGACACCCCCCGACGGCGTCCTGCTCGGCGCGACGTCCGGCGCCTCCTACGAGCAGGCCGAGGAGCAGCTGCGCTCCGGTGACCTGCTCCTGCTGCACACGGACGGCCTGGTGCCGCGGCGCTCCCGAGATGCCGCGACCAGCAGGCTGCTCGCCCTGGCGCCGCGCTTCGCCGAGGCGAAGACGGCTCAGGACTGTGTCCGGGTCGCCGTGGAGGAGTTCGGCGTGGCCCCGCGCGAGGACGACGCGTGTCTGCTGGTGGCCAGGGTCGGAGCCTGAGCCCGCCCGGCCATCGGCCCCGTCGGCCGTGGCGCGGCGGACCCGCGCACGCGACCCCCGGCTCCCGCGCGACGGCGTCCCGCTCGTCCCGCGCGCTCCCCCTGTCTCGCTGTCTCGGCCTGGCTCGGCCTGTCTCGTCGTATGCCTCTATGCCCTATGCCCGCACCCATTTGCCTCCCCCGGGCCTGCCCACGGCCTTCGGCAGGGCGTGCCTGATCTCCTCGCGGAGGTCCTCGATCGTCGGATAGCCCGCGTACTGCGCGGTCAGCCGGTACATCTCCCGCAGCCGGTCCCAGGTGCGGTGTGAGGAGTTCGAGCCCATCGACACGAGCGCGAGCCGTGCGTACCGGTCGGCCTGCTCGGGGTCGTCGGCGATGAAGCACGCCGAGGCCAGCGAGAGGTAGTCGAAGATCGTGGAGCGGTCATGGCCCTTGGTGCGCAGCGCGATGGCCTCCTTGGCGTGCCGCTGCGCCATGTGCGCGGCGGACGGCTCGTGGTCGGCCAGCGTGCGGTAGGCGAGCGCCTGCATGCCGTGCATGTCCGCCTCGTCGAACATCTGCATCCAGCTCGGCGGCGGCACGTCACCCCGGTCGGAGACGAAGAGGTCCTCGGCCCGGCCGAGCGTGCGCCGCATCGCCTGCCCCTTGCCCATCGACGCCTGCGCCCAGGCCTCGATGGTGTGGAGCATCGCCTCGGTGCGCGGCAGCGTCTGGTCGCCCGAGCCGGACTTGGCGAGCTTCATCAGGTCCAGGGCGTCGTCGGGCTTGCCGAGGTGCACCATCTGGCGGGCGGCGCGGGACAGCGCCTCTCCGGCGCGCGGCCGGTCCCCGCCCTCTCGGGCCGCGTGCGCGGCGATCACGAAGTATTTCTGAGCGGTGGGTTCCAGGCCGACGTCGTGCGACATCCAGCCGGCCAGGACCGCGAGGTTGGCGGCGACGCCCCACAGGCGCCGCTGGAGGTGGTCGGGATGTCGGTAGGCGAGCATGCCGCCCACCTCGTTCAGCTGGCCCACTACGGCCTTGCGCTGGAGTCCGCCGCCGCGGGAGGCGTCCCAGGCGCGGAACACCTCGACCGAGCGCTCCAGTTCCTCGATCTCCTGGGACCCGATCGGGGCGGCTTCATAGCGGTCGAACCCGGCGGGATCGGCCTGCAGGGGATCGTCGAGACGGGGGGCGTCGGCCTTCAGGGTCGGATCGGTGTGCAGCCAGTCGTGCATGGCGCTGGTGAGTGCGGAGCCGGCGGCGAGCGCGGCACCCGCGCCCACCAAGCCGCGTCGGTTGAGCATGAGGTCCATTCCCGTGAATTCGGTGAGGACCGCGGCGGTTCGCTCGGGCGCCCACGGCACGCCGTCCGGGTGCTCCACGCTCCCGTCGCCGCGCTGTTTGCCTACGCGCCCGTGCCGGACCAGACCGAGGTCCTCGATGGTCACGACACGGCCGAGACGCTCGGTGAACAGGACCGCCAGAACCCTCGGCACGGGATCACGGGGAATCTCCCCCATGTCGATCCAGCGCCGCACCCGCGAGGTGTCGGTGGCCAGCTGCGGATGGCCCATCGCGGCCGCCTGCCGATTCACCAGTCTGGCGAGTTCCCCCTTGGACCAGCCGGCCAGGCCGAACAGGTCCGACAGGCGGGTATTGGGTTGTCCGTTCACGTCAAGCCCCCAGGTTCTCGGCTGAATTGACAGTAGCCCTCTGTCAGTTGCTGAGCGACTATTCGCCAGGGTTCGCCAGGGTGCGCCACATGGTGTGCCATGGGGCTGCGGGTGTCAGGTAGGAGTGCGCCACCCCGACCCGGTCCCCACGAGGCATTCCCCAGGGTGCACCCACGGAGACCGGGACGGGAGGGCGCCGCAACTCGCAGGCACACGAAGGGATCTGTATCGCCCATGTACGCAGCATCGTCCTCCGTGTCCGCCCCGCCCCGGCCGCTGCGCCCCCACCCCGCCGCCCGGAGCGCCGCCCGCGCGCCGGAGGTCCCCCTGGGGGCAGGCGGCCCCTACCTGGCCCCGGCCCGTACGGCGGCGGCACCGCTCGGAACCGGTCGGCCGCGGCGCGGCGCGACCACCGCTGGCGGTCCGCTCAGCGGCAGACTCGACCTGTCAGGGCCCCAGGGCGCGCAGCTGCGCACCGCGATCGCGTCGGTGCACCGCATCTGCCCGGAGTTCCACCCCGTGCAGGTCCTGCGCCGCAGCGGACGCACGGTCCTGCTCGTCGGCACGACCGGACGCAGCACCGCCGTCGCCAAGTGCCTCCTGGACCACTCGCCCCTGTGGGCCGAACGCATCAGGCACGAAATAGCTGCCTACCGCTCGTTCGTCCGGCATCGTCCGCCGGTCCGCGCGCCACGCCTCATCGCGGCCGACCCGGACGACTGCACGCTGGTGATCGAGCGGATGCCGGGCCGGGTCGCGGCGCTGCTCCGTCACCCCGCGGAGGCCCCGCCCCGGGCCGACGTGCGGGCGGCGATGAGCGCGGTGTGCCGCCTCAACCAGTGGCGGCCACCGCAGGAGATGTTCGGCAGGCCGCTGGACTACGGGCGGCGGATCTCCCGGTTCCACGAGCTGGGGCTGCTCACGGACCGGGACATGGGCGATCTGCAGAAGCTGCTCCACGGCATCGCCCACGCCCATCCGTCGGCGCCGCAGCTGACGTGGCAGTTCTGTCACGGCGACGCCCTGCTGTCGAACATCCTGCTGTCCCCGGCGGGCCCCGTCCTGGTCGACTGGGAACAGGCGGGCTGGTATCTGCCCGGGTACGACCTGGCGACGCTGTGGGCGGTGCTCGGTGACGCCCCGGTGGCGCGGCGCGACATCAGCCAGCTCGCCCAGCAGGCGGGCCCGGCGGCGCGCGACGCGTTCCTGGTCAACCTGATGCTGGTGCTCACCCGCGAGATCAGGCTGTGCGAGACGGCCGTGCAGCGCAGCCTGCACGAGGCGCCCCCGTCGGCACCGGGCCACCCGGTCACCGCCCCGTCCGGCGAGGAACAGCGGCTCCTGCTGCGCCGGCTCCACGACGACTGCCAGATGGCCCGCCGGGCCGTGCGGGCGGCGGTCGGTACGCGGTGAGGGAGGGGTGAGGGGAAGGTGAGGGAAGGAGGACCCGCGGCGCGCGAGGAGTCGGAGCGCGCCGCGGGTCCTTCCCGTGCCGGGCCGGGCGGGGTCAGCCGGAGGAGAACTCCACGGCGTCCACGTCGAAGGCGTTGTTCCGCGGCGCCTTGAAGACGAGGTACAGCGCCTGGGTGCCGGGCGGGGACGCGACGTCGACCGCGGGCGTCTTCTGGTACGTATCCCAGCCGCCGGTGTTGAGCACAGGAGTCGTGGCGAGGAGCGCCCCGTCGGGCGCGCCCGCGCGCAGCTCGATGGAGCCGACGCCGTACGGCGAGGACATCCGGTAGCTGACCTTGGCGACGCCCTCGGCGCTCATCGGTGTGAAGGCGATCCAGTCGCCGTCGCTGATGTCGCCGACGCGCTTGCCGTTCTCCGCGCCCGCCTGGGAGACGATCCGGGTGCCGGACTGGGCGTCGTGGTACTCGGCCTGCTTGTGCCGGGGCTGCAGGACCGAGCGGCCGTAGCCGGTCAGCGCCTTGGTGCCGGGGGCGCCCTTGTCGGTGTACTTGGCGTTCAGGACGTAGGTGAGGTCGGCGCCCTCCGGATGGCCGCCGAGGTCACTCGTGTCGACGGTGCCTTCGCAGCCGGGGATGTCGGTGGTCGGATGCTCGTGGTCGTCGTGGCCGAGCGCGGGGTTCACGAAGACCCGGGAGCAGTCGATCGCCCCGGTCGCGCCGTCTTCGGGATCGGTGACCTTCACCTTGTACGGGATCTTGTCGCCGAAGGTGATGAGCTTGCCGTCGACGGGGGTCTCGACGGTGACCTTCGGCGCGGTGTTGCCCGCGGTGACGGGGATGTTGGCGTAGCCGGACCTGCCGGTGGAGTCCGTGACCTTCAGCTGGGCGTTGAAGTCGCCCTTGGTGGTGTACGTGTGGGAGGGGTCGGGGTCGGTGGAGTCGTAGGTGCCGTCGCCGTCGAAGTCCCAGGCGAAGGTGATCGGGTCGCCGTCGGGGTCCTTGCTGCCCGCGCTGGAGAAGTCGGTCTTCAGGGGCACGGGGCCGTTCGTCGCGGAGGCTTTGGCCTTGGCGACGGGGATGCGCTGGCCCTGGGCGTAGTCGACGCGGTAGAGGCCCGAGTCGTTGTTGCCGCCGCCGAACTCGCTGCCCCACTCCAGGACGTAGAGCGCGCCGTCGGGGCCGAAGGTCATGTCCATGGGCTTGGTGAACTTCGCGGACTTCAGGAAGTCGTTGATCTTCAGGAGCTTGCCCGAGTCGTCGAAGCGGATCTCCTTGACGGAGTCGCGCGCCCATTCGTAGAAGAAGTGCGCGCCGTCGAAGTACCGCGGGAACTTGGTCGTGGACGGGTTCTTCGCGTCGTAGCGGTAGACGGGCCCGCTCATCGGCGCCGAGCCGCCCGCGCCCATCTCCGGGAACTCCTTCGACGCGCCGTAGCCGTACCAGACCTCGGGCAGCGTCAGCGGGGGCAGGTCCTTCAGGCCGGTGTTGTTCGGTGAGGGGTTCACCGGCTTCGCGCAGTCGAACTTCTGCCCCACCCGCTGGGTGTCGGGGTCGTAGGGGGCGTACGCCTGGTTGTTCCCGTGGCAGAACGGCCAGCCGAAGTTCCCGGGCTTCTTGATGACGTTGTACTCGACCAGGCCCTCGGGGCCGCGGTCCGTGGCCGGGCCGCCGCGGTCGGGGCCGTAGTCGGAGACGTGGACGTCTCCGGTCCTGGGGTCGACGGTGAAGCGGAACGGGTTGCGGAAGCCCATGGCGTAGATCTCGGGGCGGGTCTTGGGCGTGCCGGGCTTGAAGAGGTTGCCCCGGGGGATGGTGTAGCCGCCCTTGGCGGTGGGCTTGACGCGCAGGATCTTGCCGCGCAGGTCGTTGGTGTTGCCCGCGGTGCGGGCGGCGTCCAGGCGCTCCTTGCCGGGGCGCCAGTCGAGGGGCGCGTAGCCCTGCCAGTGGGGGTCGAGGTTCGGGGGCACGTCGTCGCCGACGCCGAGGTAGAGGGTGCGGTCGGGGCCGAACTCGACGGCGCCGCCGGTGTGTCCGGGCTCGGGGAAGCTGCGGTCGCGGTAGCCGGGGACGTCGAGGATCTTCTTCTCGCTGGCGAGGTCGAGGGTGCCCGCCTTGGTGACGGTGAAGCGCGCGAGGCGGTTCACGTCGTCCTGGGCGGTGGCCGGGGCGTAGTAGAGGTAGAGCCAGCGGTTGCGGGCGAAGTCGGGGTCGAGTTCCAGGCCGATCAGGCCGTCCTCGCCGCCGGTGTAGGTGTCGACCTTGCCCGCCGTGGTGGTGGCGTGGGTGGCCGGGTCGAAGACCTTCACCTCGCCGCCCCGCTGCGCGTAGTAGACCTTGCCGTCGCGGGCGACGTCGAGCTCCATCGGGTCGGCGGTGTTGTCGTCGAGGGTGACCTTCTCGTAGCCGGACCAGACCGTTCCGCCGCAGTCGCCGGGCTTGTTCCCGGCCGCCCACTGGATGCCGCCGAGGACGTGGTCGCGGAAGGCGGGTTCGCTGTAGGAGGCCTTGTCGTGGCCCATGGCGGTGGCCCACACCTTGCCGCCCTCGGCGTTGCGGCACCAGGAGATGGGGTGGTCGGCGCCCATCGCGGCGCCGCCCGGGTCGTACGTGGTCTCGTCGGCGGAGACCAGGACGTGCACGTCGCCGCGGGGGTTCTTGTCGAAGTTGTACCACTCCTCGGGGCGTTCCCAGCGCCGCGGGAGGCCCTGGGTGGAGGGGTGCGTGTGGTCGGCGACCTTCGCGGTCCCCTTGAGGACGCCGGGTGAGTGGGCGGGCATGTGGGCGCCGCCGTTGACGGTGTCGTCCCACCAGGGGAAGGAGTCCTCGATGCCCATGTCGAGGGTGTTGTGGACGGCGACGATGCCCTTGCCGCCGCGCAGGTACTTCTGGAGGGCCGCGCGCTGGGCGTCGGTGTCCCAGACCATGCCGGAGTTCTGGAGCATCACGATGACGTCGAAGTCCTTGAGCTTCGCGTCGTCGAAGACGGCCGCGTCGTCGGTCTGGACGACGTCGAAGCCCTGTGCGGCGGCCTGCTCCTTGACCATCTGGACGCCCGCGGGGATGGAGTCGTGGACGTAGCCCACGGCCTTGGTGAACAGCAGGGCCCTGAAGGCGGGCGCCTTCTTCTCCGCGCCTGCGGCCGCCGCGGTGGCGGGCAGGAAGCCGACGGCGAGCAGCAGCGCGGTGAGCGCGGCGGTGACGGCTCTTCGTACGCCGCGGGCGCGCGCACCAGTTAAGTCATGTGCATGCCATCCCATGGAGGGTCCTCTCTGTGAGGGCGGGTGGACGGGAAAACGTGCGGGTGCCGGATGCCGTCGGGAGGTCAGAGGTCGGCGAGCGCGCGGCGCAGGAAGGCGAGGCCGTCGACGGCGAGGGCGTCCTGGCTGTCCGCGAACGGGCGCCAGACGGAGGCGGCGACGGCGAGGGAGGCGTGGTGCGCCGTGAACGACTCGACGCACAGGGCGCCTCGGTAGCCGCTCGCGCGCAGCGCGCCGAGGAAGCCCGCCCAGTCGAGGTGGTCCGCGCCGGGCGCGCCCCGGTCGTTGGCGCACACCTGCACGTGGAAGAGCCGGTGCCCGGCGGCGGCGACGGCCGCGGGCAGGGAGCGTTCCTCGATGTTCTGGTGGTAGGTGTCCAGGGCGATGCCGACGCGGTCCTCGGGCAGTCCGGTCAGGGCCTCCAGGGTCTGCGCGACGGTGTTCAGGAGGCTGGTCTCGTAGCGGTTGAGCGGTTCGACCGCGAGGCGGACGGCGGCTCGCGCGGCGTGGTCGACGAGCGGCGCGAGGTGCTCGCGCCACCGCGCGTAGGCGTCGGTGCGCGCGCGGGCGTCCATCGGCCAGGTGCGGCCGACGGCGGCGTAGAGCGGGCCCGCCACGACCGGGGCGCCGAGCGCGTGGGCGGCGTCCACGCACTGGCGCAGATAGTCCTGGGTGGCGCGCACGGTGGCCGGGTCGGCGCACACGAGGTCGCGTCCGGGCGGCATGACGGCGATGACGGCCGCGGGGGCGAGGCCGGTGCCGTCAAGGAGCCTCGCGGTGGCCGCGGGCTCCCAGTCGCCGGGCTGCTCCAGCGGGAGTTCGACGCCGTCGTAGCCCCAGGCGGCCAGGCGCGGCAGGACCTCCGCCAGGGCGGTGGCGGTGACGGGCGAGTGCCAGATCCAGGGGTTCGCGCCGAGCGGCCAGCCGGTGCCGGTCACTTCCGGCCTCCCCACTTCTCGGGGTAGCCGGGCATCTTCTGGCAGCCGCACATGGCGTAGTGCAGGGGCGGCATGCCGTCCTTCAGATAGGTGTCGAGGGTGTCCTCGGTGACGGTGGGCTGGGGCAGCTTCCACTCCTTGGGCACCGGTTCGCCCTTCAGGACGCGCAGGGCGGCGATGACGGGGGTGCGCCACTGGAAGGTGGGGTAGGTGGGCGCGATCGCGGTGAGCTTCTTGTCCTTCCACACCTGGAGGAAGTCCTGCTGGTCCTCGCCGGTGATCGGGGGCACGTCGGCGCCCGCGTCCTCGAAGGCCTCCACGGCGGCCACGGCGGTGGCGCCGGAGTCCATCCACACGCCGTCGACGCCGCCGTGGCGGGCGATCGCGTCGGACACGATCGACTTGGTCTTCGCGGGGTCGCCGTCGGTGAACTTCACGTCGACGACGTCGAGTTCGCTCTTGTCGAAGGCGAGCTTCGCCCCGGACCAGCGTGTCTCCAGGACGTCCACGCCGGGCGAGATGCGCAGGGCGAGGACCTTGCCCCGGGGCGCGACCTCCTCGACGAGGAAGTCGGCGGCGACCGCGCCGTAGCCGTAGCCGCCGATCGGGTTCACGAACGTGACGGCGCAGTCGGTGTCGACGCCCCGGTCGAAGACGATGACGGGCAGTTTGCCGCAGGCCTTCCTCACGGCGGGGGTGAGGGTGGCGGTGGTGTTGGGCGAGACGATGAGCGCGTCGCAGTCCTTGTCGCCCGCGAGTTCCTGGATGTCGGAGATCTGCTTGTCGTCCTTGCCCTGCGCGTCGAGGACCTTGAAGTCGCCGATCTCCTCGTGCAGCGCGGCCTCGGCCTTCATGGTCCTCAGGCCGACCTGCCGCCACGGGTTGAACACCCCGGCGTTGGAGAAGCACAGGCCGACGTCGCCGGAGTCCGTCTTGCGGTGCCGGGCGGTGTCGGTCATCGCCGGTTCGAGCATCTGCTCCCACGGCTTTCCCGCGGGCCCGCGCGGGGTGGCCTCGCCGAGCCTGAGCTGCCGGGCGTACTCGGCGCGGTCGAAGAACGCGGAGGGCTTGTCACCGCTGTCGCCTTGCTGCCGCGCGCTCCGGGAGGCCCCGTCCTCGGGCGGGGCGTCGCTGGAGCACGAGGCGAGCAGGATCCCCGCGAGGGCGGCGGCCAGGGCGGCGAGCTGCGGGCGGCGGCTGCGGGTCATGAGGGGGTCCCTCCGGGTGAGTGGGTACGGCGGCGGCGTACACGGGAGAAGTCGGCGGCGCCCAGGCCGACGGCGGCGATGACGATGACGCCCTGGACGGTGGACTCCAGGGCTCCGGAGACGCCCCGGAGGTTGAGCAGCGTGAACAGCGCCTGGAGCGAGAAGGCGCCCGCCATCGCGGCGAGCACGCTGCCGCGGCCGCCGCCGAGGACCACGCCGCCGAGCACGACGGCGGTGATCGCCTCGAACTCATAGCCCCGGCCCGCCTGCGCGGACACTCCGGAGAACCCGGCGACGAGGACGGCGGCGAGCGCGGCGGCGACCCCGGACAGGACGAACGCGAGGACGCGGACGCGGTGCACATGGACGCCCGCCAGGTGCGCGGCGCGCTCGTTGTCGCCCGTGGCGATCAGCGTCCGGCCGAAGTCGGAGCGCATCAGGAGCACCACGAGGACGGCCGCGGCCAGACAGGCGAGGACCGCCCACGGCAGCCAGCCGAGGGCGGTGCCCCGGCCGAGGCGCCGGAAGTCCTGCGGCAGTTGGCCGTGCGGGGAGCCGCCGGTCCAGTAGAAGACGGCGCCTTCGAGGATCAGCGTCATGCCGAGCGTGGTGATGAACGACGGCACCCGCAGGCCGGTGGTGACCAGACCGTTCACCAGGCCCGCGACGGCTCCCGCGGCGAGCAGGCCCGCCGTCATCAGAAGCCAGGGGGCGTGCGGGTACGAGCCGTACACCTCGGCGGCCGCGACGACCCCGGCGGTGACGATCGCGCCGACGGACAGGTCGAACTCCCCGCACACGACGACCAGGTACTGCCCCGCGGCGAGGATCACCAGGGGCGCCGCCCGCTTGACGAAGGCCAGGAAGCGGTCGGGTTCGTAGAAGCCCGGGTCGGTCACGGCGAGCGCGAGGAGAAGGGCGGCGAGCAGCACATAGACGGGCGCGCCAGGCGAGACACGGGCGCCGAGGGCGCGTGCGAGGCGCCGCGGCGGCGCGGTCGTCCGCTCCACGGGCGGCATGTCGGCGCTCATGCGGCCCTCCTCGTGCCGCGCCGGGCGTACAGGGCGACGGCGGCGATGATCACGACGCCGCGCACCACGTTCTTGACGAACGGGTCGACGCCGAGCTGGTTGAACACCGAGTCCAGGACGGCCAGGACGAGGACGCCGCCGAGCGTGCCCACCACCGATCCGCGCCCGCCCGCCAGGAGAGTGCCGCCGAGCACGACGGCGGCGATGGACTCCAGGTCGTAGCGTGCCTCGGTGCCCGCCCACGGCGCTCCCGCGCCGAGGCGCGCGGCGAGGAACAGCGCGGCGGCGCCCACGCACAGCGAGCACAGGACGTGGGCGGCGACGACGGTGCGGCGGGTGCGCACGCCGGACAGGCGGGCGGCGTGCTCGTCGCCGCCGGTGGCGTACAGGTGGTGGCCGAGCCGGGTGTGCCGGGTGATCACCCAGAGGACGGCGGCGACGGCCAGGAGGAGGAACAGCGACACGGGCACGGGGCCGACGCGGTCGTAGCCGAGGCGCTGGAAGGAGGCGGGCACCGCCCCGGCGGGGCCGGTGTAGTGGTCCTCGATCCAGCCGCGCAGGACGAACGCGGTGCCGAGGGTCGCGATGAACGCGTTGACCTTGAGGCCGGTGACGATGAGCCCGTTGGCGAGCCCGACGGCGGCGGACAGCGCGAGGACGGCGAGCACGGCGGTGACGACGCCGCCGTCCCGCATCGTCGTGGCGGCGACGAGCGTGCCGAGGCTGATGAGGTACGCCACCGACAGGTCGAGGGAGCCGGTGAGGACGACGATCGTCTGGCCGACGGCGACCAGGCCGAGCGCCACGCAGTTCTGGAGGATGCCGACGACGTTGGTGAGGGTGAGGAAGTCGCCGCCGCGGGCCGCGACGGCGGTCCAGCCGAGGGCGGTGACGGCCGCGGCCGCGAGCCAGACGCCGACGACGGGGTCGGCGAGCCGGGAGCGGCGGCGCGGGGCGCGGGTCCCCGGGGGCGCCGCGGGGGCGACGGCGGTGCCGGTCATGGCGCTCCTTCCTGGGCGTGGCCGGGGGCCGGGGGCGTCGTCTCGTCGAGGAGGCGCGGCTGGCTCGTCGCGAGCCGCATGACGTCCTCCTCCGCGGGCCCGGCCGGGAGCTCGCCCACGACGCGGCCCTCGGCCATGACGAGGACGCGGTCGCTCATGCCGATGAGCTCCGGCAGTTCGGACGACACGATGAGGACGGCGAGGCCCTCGCGGGCGAGGTCGCGCACCAGGGTGTGGATCGCGGCCTTGGCGCCGACGTCGACGCCGCGCGTCGGCTCGTCGAAGAGCAGGACGCGGGGGCGGGCGGCGAGCCATTTGGCGATGACGACCTTCTGCTGGTTGCCGCCGGAGAGGTAGCGCACCTCGCTGTCCTCGCCCCGCGCCTGGAGCCGGACCTTCTCCAGGAGCGCGGTCGTCTCGCGCGCGGTGGGCGGGCGGGCGCGGGTGCGTGCCGCCCGGGTCACCAGGAGCGCGTTGTCCCGCACGGACTGGCGCAGGGCGAGGCCTTCGGCCTTGCGGTCCTCGGTGACCAGGGCGATGCCCGCGCGGATGGCCCGGCGCGGGCTCGTGGGGCGCAGCGCTCGGCCCGCCACGGTCATCGTGCCCGCGGTGAAGGGGTCCGCGCCGAAAAGGGCCCGCGCGAGCGAGGTGCGCCCCGAGCCCTGAAGGCCCGCGACGCCGGTGATCTCGCCCGCGCGCAGCGTCAGGTCGATGCCGCGCAGCCGCGCGTTGGAGCCGCCGCGCACGGTGAGCACCGCGTCGCCGATGTCGCGGGGGCGGGCGCGCGGCGGGTAGTAGGCGCTCAGGTCCCGGCCCACCATGGCGCGTACGACGGTGTCGGCGTCGGTGTCCGCGGTGCGCAGGGTCGTCACGTGCCGCCCGTCCTTCAGGACGGTGACGCGCCGCGAGAGGTCGAGGACCTCGCGCAGGCGGTGCGAGACGTACAAGATGCCGAGGCCGCGGGCGGCGAGGCGGCGGACGAGGGCGTGAAGGAGGCCGGCTTCGTGCTCGGCGAGGGGCGCGGTCGGCTCGTCCATGACCAGGACACGGACGTCCGAGGCGAGCGCCTTGACGATCTCGACGGTCTGCTGGCGGGCGATGGACAGGTCGCGGACGTGGGCGCGCGGGCTGATCCCGGCCGCGCCGAGGTCGGTGAGGAGGCGCGCGGTGCGGTCCTCCATCGCGCGCCGGTCGACGAGGCCGCGCCGGGTGGGCTCACGGCCCAGGAAGACGTTCTCGGCGACGGTGCGGTGCGCGAGGAGGGCGAACTCCTGGTGGATGATGCCGATTCCGGCGGCCTGGGCCTCGGCGGGGTGGCTGAAGGAGTGCCGGGTGCCGTCGAGCGTGAGGGTGCCCTCGTCCGGGACGTGTTCCCCGGCGAGCACCTTCATCAGCGTCGACTTGCCCGCGCCGTTCTCCCCGACCAGGGCGTGCACCTCGCCCGCGGCGAGGTCGAGCGAGACGCCGTGCAGCACACGGACGCCCAGGAAGCTCTTGGACACGTCCCGCATCACCAGAAGCGGCGGTGTCTGCTGCGCATGCCTCTTGTGCACCCTCAGCTCCTTCGGCAGCGGCCTGCAGAGCAATGTGATGAGACCCCTTTGACCTGTCAAGGGCCCAAGCACGTTTGTTTTCCCGGCATTTGACGGTCACTTAGGTCGACGATCAAACATCATGTGCCTTGTGAGCAGCGGAACTCGCCCTTAGGGTGACTGCCATGTCTGGAGCGCCGGAGCAGCCCCCGTCCACCGCCGTCTCCTCGCCGGGTGAGGTGCTCGCCCTGCTGCGCACCGGGGCGGCGGCCACGCGCGCGGACATCGCCCGGATGACGGGGCTCGCGCGCTCGACGGTGTCCCAGCGGGTGGACGCGCTGATCGCGCACGGCTTCGTCGCCGAGGACGCGGACGGCGGTTCCACCGGCGGGCGGCCGCCGCGCAGGCTGCGCCTGCGGACCCGCGAACACGCCGTCGCGGGGGTCGATCTGGGCGCCTCGCACTGCCGGGTCGCGCTCATGGACATCGGCGGGGAGACGCTGGCGCTGCGCGAGGACCGCCTTTCCATCGCGGACGGCCCGGGGTCGGTCCTCGGCCATGTCGAGCGCACCCTGCGCGCGCTCCTCGCAGAGACCGACCGCGAGGCGGCCGCGCTGCGCTCCATCGGCGTGGGCGTGCCGGGCCCGGTCGAGTTCTCCACCGGCCGCCCGGTGGATCCGCCGATCATGCCGGGCTGGCACCAGTATCCGATCCCGGAGTTCTTCGCCGACCGCTTCGGCGTGCGGGCACTGGTCGACAACGACGTGAACGTGATGGCGCTGGCCGAGCAGCGGCGCGCGTTTCCGGACACCCGCTATCTGCTGTACATCAAGGTCGGTACGGGCATCGGGTGCGGCATCGTCGCGGACGGCAGACTGCACAGGGGCGCGCAGGGCACCGCGGGCGACATCGGCCATATCCGCGTCGCCGGCCTGGAGGAACCGTGCCGGTGCGGCAACTCCGGCTGTCTGGAGGCGGTCGCGGGCGGGGCGGCGCTCGCGCGCAGGCTGTCGGCGCTCGGCCTGGCGGCCGCGTCCGGGAGCGATGTCGTACGCCTGGTGAAATCCGGCCACCACGACGCCGTCCGCATGGTCCGCGAGGCGGGCCGCGCGGTCGGCGAGGTCCTCGCGGGCCTCGTGAACTTCTTCAACCCGGACGCGGTGGTCGTCGGCGGGGCCCTGGCCGCGGTCCACGACCAGCTCCTCGCGGGCGTGCGCGAGGCGGTCTACCGCCGCTCGCACCCCCTGGCCACGCACGTGCTGCGCATCGAGCCGAGCCACACCGGCGAGAACGCGGCGGCGGTCGGCGCGGGCATCCTCGCGGTGGAGCACGCGCTGTCACCGCGTCAGGTGGACCGGGTGGTGGCGGGGAGCGGCTTCTGAACCGAGCCGGAAATGCTGCATTTGCTCCACCTCGGCCACGGTCAGCGAGATGGCCTCGCGCCCCGAAGCACAAGGTCGGCAAGGCCTACCGGTTCCGGCGGCCCACGGGATATCCCTGAATCGGCGGCCCCGCCGAGGGGCCGGGAAGGAGCCCCGCCATGGACCACAGGCACGAGGACCGACACGACGGCGACGACGGCTGGTACGTGGACGACCGCTGCACCAACTGCGACGTCGCCCGGCAGCTGGCGCCCGGTCTGATCACCGAGGCCGACGGGCGCTCGGAGGTGGTGCGCCCGCCGCGCGACGCGGCGGAACTGCGGCTCGTGCACGCCGCCGCCTTCGCCTGCCCCACCCGCTCGGTCCGCCCCGCGTCGGGGCGCCTCGACCGGGAGTGGGACCCCTTCCCGCTCCCCCTGGACGACCGCGTGCTGCTCTGCGGGCACAACTCCCCGCACACCGCCGGGGCCAACTCGTA
The DNA here is from genome assembly GCF_056435225.1 of Streptomyces sp. NPDC043996. Classification (NCBI taxonomy): domain Bacteria; kingdom Bacillati; phylum Actinomycetota; class Actinomycetes; order Kitasatosporales; family Streptomycetaceae; genus Streptomyces; species Streptomyces sp. NPDC043996. The sequence goes on from NZ_JBWKEY010000004.1 coordinate 714,069, forward strand.
TCTGCTGCTGCGCCCGTCCGGCACGGCGATGATGGTCGACACCCCGCGCTGGAGCCGCGACCTCGCCGCGCGCTGCACGGCGTCGGGCCCGGTCACCGACGTCCTGCTGACCCACCGCGACCACGCGGCGCACGGCCGCCGCTACGCCGACCACTTCGGCGCCCGGCTGTGGATCCACGAGGGCGACCTCGACGCGGCGCCCGACGCGGACCGGGTCATCCGGGGCCTGGACCCGGTGGAGGTCGGCGAGGGGGTCACCGTCCACCCGCTGCCCGGACACACCCGGGGCAGCGTGCTCTACCTCGCGGACGACCGGTACTGCTTCAGCGGAGACAGCGTGTACTGGTCCCGCACGACCGGCGATCTGGAGGTGGCGGAGCACGTCACCTGGTACTCCATCGAGGAGCTGGCCGCGTCCCTTGCCAGGACCGTCGACCGGCTGCGCTGCGAGTGGATGCTGCCGGGCCACGGCGACCGGCGGCGGCTGCCCGCCGACGAGATGGCGCGGCGCCTGCGCGCCCTCGCGGACCGCGCCCGGCACTTGCGGCCCCGCCCCGTCGACTTCGCCGCCCACCGCTGGTGACTCCCCTCACACCACCTGACCAGCGGCCTTACGGCGGCATAAGACGCACAGACCCGCTGTTGTAGCGTCCCGAACCATTCATGACCGGCAAGGGAGGGGCCCGCACATGACGCGTGGCGAGGAACTGGTGCGAGGAACTGTGGCGGAGGGCTACGAGGGCGTACGGGAGGAGTTCGCCGCCTTCCTGGCCGGGGAGCGGGACGCGCCCGAGGCCCAGTTGGTGGCCCATGTGCACGGCCGCAGGGTCGTCGACCTGTGGGGCGGGCCGGGCACCGAGGCCACCACGCGGACCTGCCTGTACTCCATCACCAAGGGTGCCGCGCACCTGGTGGTCGCGCTGCTCGTGCAGGAGGGCGTCCTCGACCTGGACCGCACAGTGGCCTCGTACTGGCCGGAGTTCGGCGCGCACGGCAAGGACCGGCTCACGCTGCGGGAGCTGCTCGCGCACCGGTCCGGGCTCGTCGGCGTCGACGGCGGCTTCAGCCGCGACGAGCTGGCGGACGACCGGCTGCTTGCCGCGCGCCTCGCCGGGCAGCGCCCGTTCTGGGAGCCGGGCACGGCCTACGGCTACCACGGCCTCGTGATCGGCGCCCTCACCGGCGAGGTGGTCCGCCGGGCGACCGGCCGCTCGCTGCGGGAGCTGTACGAGGAGCGCCTCCGCGCGCCCTACGACCTCGACTTCCGCATCGGCGTGCCCGAGGCGGAGCACGACCGCTTCGCCGAGGTCCTGCCGCTGCATCCCACCGACGAGGAGGCCGACCTGCTCCTGGCGAACGCGCCCGAGCCCGACAGCGTCCGGGGCATCGCCTTCAACCTGAACGCGAAGCCGCGGACCGACCTGGTGGACTTCGGCAACAGGAGCCTCACCCGGACGCTCGGCCCCGCCTCCGCGGGCGGCGTCGGCACCGCGCGCGGCGTGGCCGCGATGTACGCGGCGGCGATCAGCGAGGTGGACGGCCGCGCGCCGCTCCTGAAGCCGGACACCATCGCCGAGTTCGCCCGCGTCCAGTACCGCGGCACGGACCTGGTCACCGGCAACGACGACGCGTTCGGCCTGGGCTTCGAGGAGCTCAGCGGCCGCTACTCCGTCCTCAGTGAGGACGCCTTCGGCCACAGCGGCGCGACGGGCTCCCTCGCCCTGGCCGACCCCGCGAGCGGCGTGGCGTACGCCTACACGCGCCGCCGCTTCGGGTTCCCCTCGGGCTACGGCGCCGGGCCGGAGAACCACCGGCTCATCGAGGCCGTGGTCAAGGCCGCGGCCGCGGCGGCCTAGGCGGCCTGGCCGCTGGGGGGCCGCCCGGCCCGCCAGCGGCCGCGACGCCTCATTGGTCCATTCCACTGACGCGCCGCAGGCGATCACGCCGCCCGTGGCGAAAACCCGCGGGAGGGCGGTTGACATGGGAAATCCCTTCCTCTGGGCATGATTGACGGATCGTCGGGGAGCGGGTACCACTGACCCACGCCCGGCCCCGCACGCCCCGCCACGCTTCACCGGCCCAGAGGTCCCAGGAGGCTGTCTTGCGAGGATCCGCCCACGCCCCCGAAGCCCATGTCCCCCGATCCGCAGCGCGCAGACGCACCGTGAGGACGGCGGGCGCCCTCGCGTCGGCCGCGCTGCTCGTGCCGCTCATCGGCGCGGCCCCGTCGCCGTCCGCGGCCGAGCCCGCGGGACCCGGCGCCCTGCAGCGCGCGTTCGCCTCGGCCGCCGCCGAGTACGACGTGCCGCAAGGCGTACTGCTCGGCGTCTCCTACCTCCAGTCCCGCTGGGACGCGCACGGCGGCGCGCCCAGCGTGACCGGCGGCTACGGCCCGATGCACCTCACCGACGCCCGCACCGCCCTCGCCGGGGCCCCGCACCACAGCGAGGGCGACGAGGACCCGCGCGGCGACGCGTCCCGCGAGCGGCTCAGGCCCCGCGCGGTGCCCGCGGACTCCCGGCTCCCGGCCCGCCTCAAGACGCTCAAGCGCGCCGCACGGCTCAGCGGCATCCCCGCGGCCGAGCTCCGCCGCAGCGCCGCGGCGAACGTCCGGGGCGGCGCGGCGCTGCTCGCCGCGGCCCAGGAGCGCCTCGGCAAGCCGCTCAGCGACGACCCCGCCGACTGGTACGGCGCGATCGCGGCGTTCTCCGGCGCCGACGACGAGGCGGGCGCGGCCACCTACGCCAACGAGGTGTTCGCGGTCATCCGCGCCGGCGAGCGGCGCACCACCGACGCGGGCCAGCGCGTGGAACTGGCCGCCCGCCCCGGGCTGCGTCCTGACGCCGCGCAGGTGAAGCGCATGGGCCTGCGCAAGGCCCCGGACGCGGCGACGGACTGCCCCAAGTCGCTGGCGTGCGAGTGGATCCCGGCGCCGTACGAGGAGTTCGGCGACAACGACTACGGCAACCACGACAAGGCGGACCGGCCGACGTCACAGGGCGTCAAGTACATCGTCGTGCACGACACCGAGGGCCGCTGGGAGGGCGTCCTCAAGCTCGTCCAGGACCCGACGTACGTGTCCTGGCACTACACGCTGCGCTCGTCCGACGGGCACGTCGCCCAGCACGTGCGCACCAAGGACGTCGGCTGGCACGCGGGCAACTGGTATGTGAACGCCAAGTCCATCGGCCTGGAGCACGAGGGCTTCCTGACGGCGCCCGACACCTGGTACACGGAGGCGATGTACCGCTCGTCGGCCCGCCTGGTGAAGTACCTCGCCAAGCGGTACGACATCCCGCTGGACCGCCAGCACATCCTCGGCCACGACACCGTGCCGGGCACGACCTCGGCCACCATCCGCGGCATGCACACCGACCCGGGCCCGTACTGGGACTGGGAGCACTACTTCCAGCTCCTCGGCAAGCCGTTCCACCGCACGGCGGGCCCCCAGGGCGGCCTGGTGACGGTGGCGCCCCGGTTCAGCGAGAACCAGCCGGAGTTCACCGGCTGCGTCAAGCCGGGCGAGAAGTGCGTGCCGCACGGCTCCAGCGCGGTGCGCGTGTACACCGAGCCGCGCGAGGACGCGCCGCTCGTCAAGGACATCGGCCTGCGCCCGGGCGGCGAGCCGTCCACGATCGACGTCAACGACATGGGTTCGCGCCTGTCCACCGGCCAGCGGTACGCGGTCGCCGACCGCCAGGGCGACTGGACGGCCGTGTGGTACCTGGGCCAGAAGGCGTGGTTCAAGAACCCGCGGAAGCAGCCGACGGCCGTCGACGCGCGCGGGCTCACGGTGACGCCGAAGGACGGCGTGAGCGAGGTCCCGGTGTACGGCCGCGCCTACCCGGAGAAGGAGGCCTATCCGCCGGAGGTCCCGGTGCAGGCCGTATCGCCGCTGCCGTACAAGCTGCTCGCGGGCCAGAAGTACGCGATCGGCGACAAGGTGCCCGGTGAGTACTTCTACGCGCCGACCTTCGACCTGAAGCCGCACCGCGTGGTGCGCGGCAAGGACACGTACTACGAGATCCAGTTCGGCCACCGGGTGGCGTTCGTGCGGGCCGCCGACGTGAAGGTGGTGCCGTCGGGCTCTTAGCCGCGACGGGCGTCCGGTGCGAGGGCCCCGGGCGCGCCCGGAAAGCCGTCGGGCCCGGACCTGCGTGGGGGCAGGTCCGGGCCCGGCGCCCGTCTGTGTCGGCTGTCTCAGCCCTGCTGGAACAGCTCGGCGGGCAGCGGCTTGAGGAGCGCGTACAGATCGTCGGTGATGGGGCGGTCCCAGGCGGCGATGGTCACCAGGACGTTGTCGCTGCGGTCGAACTGCACGCAGGAGACGCGGCTTTCGGAGAGCCGCAGACGGCGCACGATCAGCAGGTTGTCCCCCTGCATCACCGGCACGTCCTCGCTGGAGACGACGGTGACCTCCTCGTCGTTCTCCAGCGCGAGCAGCAGCTGGGCGACCTCGAAGGGCACCTCGCCCTCGCTGAGCTCGCGGGCCGGGGAGCCCTCCGGGAGATTGCCGATGATCATCGCGGGGCCGCGGCCGCCGAACAGGTCGTAGCGCAGGAAGACGCCCTGGCAGCTGCCGTCGGGGGCGGGCAGCAGACCGGCGCCCAGGTTGCCGGGCCAGTCCCCGGGATCCATGGCCAGGACATCGAAGTCCGGGCCCGCGGGAGTGGCGGAGCTGCGGCGGCGGAGGAAGGACATGCGGCCATGGTACGTGCCCCGAGTGACGTTTCCGGCGTCGGGGCGGCGGCCGTGAAACCGGTGGTCATGGCGGTCGGCGGGCCGGTGCGCACGGCCCGCGCGGGCCCTCTCAGGCGCCGCGGCCGCGTTCGTGGTGGCGGGCCACGCGGGCGCGGTTGCCGCAGGACGGCTTGCACCACTCCTGCCGCGGGTGCTCCTTGAGGAAGTACCGCACGCAGCGCGGCGCGTGGCAGGCGCGCAGCCGCTGCCGGTCGGGCCCCGCGAGGAAGGCGAGGGCGGCGCGGGCGAGGGCCGCGTCGAGGAGGTCCGCGCGCCACGCGGCGGGGGCGTCCCGCGCGCTCCGCACCGGCTCGTCCCGTACGACGGGACCGGCGCCGCGCCGCCAGGTGAGGACGGGCACGAAGGGGACCAGGGCCGCCGCCTCGTTCAGGCGGGTGACGGCCTCGGTGAGCGGCGGGAGGCCGTGGGCGTCGGCGCGGCTCGGCTCGCCGGGGCGCACGGCCTGGGCGAAGAGCGCGCGGACGGCGGCGCGCACCGACCGCACCCGGTCGAGCGCCAGGCCGTCCGCGCGAAAGCGCCGGGCGGCGATGCCGTCGGGCAGCAGCGCCGCGTGCTCGCGCACCCAGGCGGTGAGCCCGTCGGGGCCGTCGAGGTCGTCGGCGACGCCGCCGTGGCCGTCGTGCCGGAGGGTGGCGGCCAGGCCGAGGGCGAGCCGGGTCGGGTCGGGGTGCGAGGGATCGAGATGCGACAGATCAGGCGACGCGGGTGACGCGGGCGCCTTGGACGGCCTGGACGGTGCGGTCATGGGCTAATGATAGGTTGCGCCGCAGCCATTAGCCGCAGCTATGAGAGGGGGCGCGAGTGAGCGGCACGGAGGTCCTGAACTACTGGAAGGCCGGGCTCGGCGACGTACCGGACGAGGTGTGGGAGCACCCCCGCCTCCAGATCCTGCTGCTGCCCGACAACGCCCTCACGCGGCTGCCCGCCCGCATCGGCATGCTGCGGGCGCTGCGCACGCTGGACCTCGGGCACAACCAGCTCACCGCCGTTCCCGCGGAGCTCGGCGACCTCACGTCCCTGAGCGAATTCCTCTATCTGCACGACAACCATCTCTCCTCCCTCCCACGGGAATTGGGGCGCCTCACCCGTCTCAGGTATCTGAATGTCGGTGAGAACCGGCTGACCGCCTTTCCGGACACGCTCGGGCAGATGACAGGTCTCGTCGAACTGCGGGCCCAGCACAACCAGCTCACCGAACTGCCCGCCGCGCTCGGCGCGCTGAGCGCGCTGCGGGAACTGTGGCTGCGTGGCAACGCGCTCACCGGCCTGCCCCCGTCCATGCGCGAACTGGGCGCCCTGCGCGAACTGGAGTTGCGCGAGAACGCCTTCGAGACGATCCCGGAGGCGGTACGCGGACTTCCGCTGCTGCGCCGCCTCGATCTGCGCGCGAACCGGCTGCGGGACGTGCCGGACTGGATCGTGGAGTCACCGTCCCTGGAGAAGCTGGACCTGCGCTGGAACGACCTCCGCGCGGGCGAGGCGGCGCTCACGGCGCTGCGCGCCCGCGGCTGTGTCGTGCTGCGCTGAGCCCGCCGCCTCGCGCCGCCGCACACCGCCTCGCGCCGCCTCGTGCCAAGTTCGGGCCGCCGCGCACTGAACCGTGGGGCCCCCGGCTCCGTACTACTGGTGTGGATGCGCGGTTCCGGGCGCGCCGGCCTTGCCGGAACCGCGATTCCGCATGCCCGGACGCCATTCCGTATTACCTTTGACTTTCCCGCACAAGGCGTTAACTGTCCAAAAGTACAGGGCCATTCAAAGACCCTTGGAATCACCGTACTTTCGGACCGGTTCCGCGTTACTGAGCTGCATCTATGCAAGTAAGCGAGAGACACTCCCCCGCTTTTTGCCCACCCCGAAAACGGCCCCGCAAGAGGGAAATGCGGATGCCTCCATTCCCGGGTTGACATCAAAGGCGACGCCACTACAAGCTGTCCATGGACCAGTGGAGCGGGGTCGCCGGGCCGTCGAATTATCCCCGGCGCCCCTCCTGGGATCAAGGTTGAGCCGTCCTTCTCAGATATGCCGTACGCGGCAATTCACGCCGGTCCTCGCACATTTACCCCGGTGGCCTTTCATGCCTTTTCACGGCTCGGTGCAGGCCGCCCTCAGAAAGGAACAGCCATGGCGAATGCCGTCTGGATCAGGCCTTGGACTTTTCCATCCGGAGCCGGCTTCGCAAGGGCGCGTTCCCACGAGTGACCTGGCGACACCGGACTCGGGTGTCATTCCTCTCCGGGTGGCGGAGACCCCTCCGCCACCAGCTCCACGGCTCACCGGATGAGCCATCGGGCCCCGCCCGGCCTCCGGCCGACCAGGTCGCGTCACCCACCCTCCATCCCAGCCACCGAGAGGAGGACACCATGACGAAGATGCCGATCCGCAAGGCTGGTCCGATCCGCCTGACGACCGCCTGCTACTACGTGTGCGCCGAGCAGTGACGCACCGCGGAGCCGGGTCCTCAAAGGGCCCGGCTCCGCACCTTCCCGCGAGCCCAGACGTCCCCGGGGCAGCCGCAGGGCTGCCGCACGGCAGAAAGGCACGCCGCATGAGCGTGACCGTTCCGGGCGGGCCCACCGTCCGACTGCACCGCCTCACGATGGTGGCCGACGCCGACGGCGTCATGGTCGGCCGCCCCGACACCGGCTCGTACGCGGTGTTCCCCGAGGAAGGCGCCGAGGCGCTGCGGATGCTCGGCACCGGGAAGACCGTCGCCGAGGTGGCCGCGTGGTACGAACGCACCTGCGGCGAGAGCCTCGACATGGCGGACTTCCTCGCGGCCCTCACCGACCTCGGCTTCCTGCGCGCCGACGGCGAGACACCCGACACCGACGAGGCGACCCCGCGGCTGCGCTGGCAGCGGCTCGGGCAGTGGACGTTCTCACGGCCCGCCTGGGTCTGCTACGGCCTGCTCGTCGCGGCGACGCTCGCCGCCATGGTCAGCGACCCGGCGCTGCGGCCCTCGTACCACCAGCTGATGTTCACCCGGCACATCTCCCTCATCCCGCTCGCGCTGTTCGCGGCGGCCATCCCCTGCATCCTGGCGCACGAGGGCTTCCACGCCCTCGCGGGCCGCAGGCTCGGCCTGCCGTCGACGCTCGGCATCGGCCGCCGCCTGTACTACCTCGTCGCCGAGACCCGCATGGACACCCTCCTCAGCGTGGAGCGGCGGCGGCGCTACCTGCCGTTCCTCGCGGGCATGGTCGCCGATGTCGTCCTGGTGTCGCTGCTGACGCTGACGTCCGTGGCGCTCGGCCGCACCGGCGTGCCCGGCTGGATCCCCGCGCTGTGCCTCGCGGTCGCCTTCACCTGCGTGCTGCGCCTGGTGTGGCAGTTCATGTTCTATCTGGAGACCGACCTGTACTACGTCGTCACCAACGCGTTGCGCTGCACCGACCTCCAGAACGCCACCCGCTTCCACCTGCGCGCCCGCACCCGGCGCCTGCTGCGCAGGAAGCCACCGCGGGCCACCACCGAGTGGTCCGCCCACGACCTCGCGATGGCCCGCCGGTACGCGCCGATCCTGGTGTCCGGCTACGGCTTCTCGCTCGCCAGCCTCGCCTGGGCCGCGATCCCCACCGCCGTGACCTTCTGGTCCACGGCCATCGACCGGTTCTCGGACCCGGACACACCGGCCACCGGCCTCCTCGACGCCGCCTTCTTCGTCGCCCTGACGGCGTTCGAACTCAGCCTGCTGCTGTACGTCACCGTGCGGGACCGCCGCGCCAAGAACCGCGCCGCCACCGCCCGCACCCGCCCACACCAAGGAGCCTCCGCATGACCGCGCTACCGCCCCACCACCGCTGGATCCTGCTCACCGAAGGACCGGCCAAGACGAGCGGCCTGCCCGAACACCCGCGCCCGCACCTGGAGGTGGGCTGCCACCGCCGACGGCGCGGGCCGTTCACCGGAGCCGCCGTCCTGCTGCGCCGCATCGTGCCCGAACTGCTCGCCCGCGAGCCGGGCACGGTGGCCGCCCACGCCGCCGAGGTCACCGCCGTCGCCCCCGACCTCACCCCGGTCGTGCCCCGCGCCCCGCAGACGCTCACCAACCTGGCCGACGCCAAGGAGCGCACCCGCTTCTACCCGGCGCCGCGCGCCCTGCGCATCGCCCACGGCGTCGCCGAACTCACCCGGGACTGGGCCCGCCTCACCCACCCCGAAGGCGCCGTCATCGCCTTCCACGACCTGGACGACGCCGACCCCACCGACCGCGAGTTCGTGGCCATCCTGCTGCGCCGCTGCGACCCGGCGCAGCTCACCGTCGTCGCCGAGAGCGCGGGCACCCACGAGGACGCGCTCACCGGCGCCCTCACCACGTACACCACCCGCGCCGTGGGCCCGCCGCGGCCGCGCCCGGTCCACCCCGAGGGCACGGACCTGGCGCAGCTGTTCATCGACTCCGACGGCACCAGCCACGACCCGGCGGTGCGGCACGCCTACCTCGCCCTTCCGCCGTACGAGCGGGCCCGCCGCCACACCGCCCGCGCCAAGGTCCTCGCCGCCCAGGACTCGCCGCCGTGCTGCGGCGCGATCCCCTACCACCTGGAGCACGGCACCGACCCCGCGGGCGCGGGCGTCGCGGCCCTCAGCGAAGCCGTCAACCGGTGCTTCGACGCGGGCTACTACGAGGCCGTCGTGGACCACGCCACGCGGGGCAGGCGGCTCGCCGCGGAGCACGGCTGGACCAAGGCCTACCGCACCTTCACCCACAAGGCCGCCGCGTGCCTGTGCTACCTGGGCCGGGGCCACGACGCGTTCCCGCTCCTGGAGGAGATGCGCCGCGCCTGCGCCGACCCCGACGTGCACATGGGCACGGCCTATCTGACGGCCATGCTCTACACCCGGTTCCTGCCCAAGGAGGACCACGACGAGGACGCGGCGCTCGCCTGGGTCAACACCGCCATCGCGTTCGCCGACAGCCACCCCGACCCCAAGCGGCGGGTGCTCGCGCGGGCGTTCATGCGCAACGCCCGCGCCCTGGTCGAACTGCACCGGGGCGACGCCGAGGGGTCGCTTGCGCTGGTCGAGGAGGCGATCGCCCTCACCGACGCCGACTTCGCGCCCGACGAGCAGCTCCTGCACCGCTCGGTGCTGCTGTACAACCGGGCGCAGGTCCACGGCGCCCGCGAGGACCACCTCGCCTCGGTCGCCGACTACGACGACGTGATCCGCCGCGACCCGGACTACGGCGACTACTACTTCGAACGCGCCGCGCAGTACCGCGCCCTCGGCCGCGCCGACGAGGCCCTCGCGGACTACGCGAGCGCGATCCGCCTCACCCCGCCGTTCTACGAGGCCCACTTCAACCGCGCCGACCTGCTGCGCGAACTGGGAGACGACGACGGCGCGCTGCGGGACCTCGACTACGCCCTGGAGCTTGAGCCGGGCCACGTGGACTCCCTGACCCACCGCGCCGACCTGCTCCTGGCGCGCGGCGACGCGGCCGGTGCCCGCCGCGACATCGAGCACGGCCTCGCGATCGACCCCCGTCACGCCCCGCTGCTCGCCGCGCAGGGCGCGCTCCTGGAGGCGACCGGGGACGCGGAGGCGGCGTACGAGAGCTACTCCGCCGCCCTGCGCCAGGAGCCCGGGTACCTGGCGGCCTGGGCCAACCGGGCGGTCCTCGCCTATGCCGCGGGCCGCCCGCAGCAGGCGGTCTCCGACCTGGACGCGGCGCTGCGCATCGAGGACGACGCCACCTTGCGCGCCAACCGCGCGCTCGCCCTGCAGGACCTCGGCGAGCACCGGCGCGCCCTGGCCGATCTGGACGTCGCGGTGGCCGCGCTCGGGGCCGACGAGCCGGACCTGCTGTACCGGCGGGGCGTCAGCCGGCACGCCCTGGCCGACCCCGAGGGCGCGCTCGCCGACTGGCGGGCCCACTTGGAGGCGTTCGGCCCTGGCTCGGCGTCGCCGCACGCCCAGGAGATCGAGTTGCGCGCCAAGGACCTGGCGGCGGCCCGGGCGCGGGAGGGGGCGGCGTGAGGGAGCCGGGAACCGTCCGGCGGGCGGCCCCGGGCCAGGCGCCGCCCGGCCGGGGCGCCGACCCGGCCCTGGTGCGGCGGACGCTGCGGCACCACGCCAAGGGCGTCGCCGTCATCACCGCGGGCACCGGGCGCCGCCCGGTCGGGTTCTGCGCCACCTCGGTGGCGTCCCTGTCGCTCGACCCGCCGCTGATGTCGTTCACGGTGGGGCTGCGCTCGGCGTCCTGGCCGGTGGTCGAGGACGCCGGGCACGTGATGGTGCATCTGCTCGCCGCCGGGCAGGAGTCCGTGGCCCGCGTCTTCGGCGGGCCAGGACAGGACCGGTTCGGCCCGGCCACGCACTGGCACCGCGGGGTCCACGGCCTGCCGGTGCTCGACGGGGTCCTGGCGTGGCTGGTGCTCGCGCCCGTGGAGCACGTACGTGTCGGCGACCACGCCCTGGTCATCGGCCGGGTGTCCGGGGCGTGGCACGCCCCGGACGGCCGGCCGCTGGTGCATCACGACGGCGGCTACACGCCGCTGTCGGCGCGGCTCGCCCTAGCGGCGGGCGAGGAGTGAGTCCCGGATCTCCCCCGCGCGGACGGCCGTGTTGGACAGCAGCGTCGAGGTCAGGCCGTGGGTGTGCTCGGTGCCGCCCTGGAGGTACACGGCGGCGCTGACGCCCGCGTTGGTGGCCACGCGGTGGTCGCGGCCCACGACCAGTTCGTCCTCGTCGTCGCGGCGGCACAGCTTGCCGACCTCGCCGAGGCGCTCGCCGATGCCGCGCGGCTGGTAGCCGGTCGCGCACACGAGCAGGTCGGCGGCGAGGGATTCGCGCTCGCCGGTCGGCAGGAACTCCACGCCGATGTCCAGGCGGTCGTCGTGGGCCTCGATGTCACGCATGCGGGAGACGTTCAGCATCCGCAGCCGCTGCCTGCCCTGCACCTTCTCCTGGTACATGGTCTTCGACAGCGACTCGATGAGGTCGATGTCCACGACGGAGTAGTTGGTGCTGCGGTGGTAGTCGAACAGGGACCGCTTGACCTCGCGGGGCGCGCCGTAGAACAGGTCCACGGCCTCGGGGTCGAAGATGCGGTTGGCGAAGGGGCTGTCGTCGGCGGGCGTGTAGCCGTACTTGGCGAAGACCGAGCAGATCTCAGCTTCGGGGAAGTGGCGGTGGAGGTAGTCCACGCACTCGGCTGCGCTCTGCCCGGCGCCGAGCACGACGGCGCGCCGCACCGGGGTCCCCGCCTCCTTGACGGCGGCGACCCGCGGGATCAACTCGCTGTTGTGGAAGACGCGTTCGGAGCCGACGGTACCCGCGGGCAGCCGCGGCTCAAGCCCTGTGGCCACGCAGATGCTGCGCGCCCGGCGCACCACGGTGCGCTCGGGGTCCTTGGGGTCCCTGCTTTCGACGTCGAAGCAGGTGACCTCCCCGTCCTCGGTCACCGGGCGCACGGCGACGACTTCACAGGAGTACGAGACGAGGTCGGCGACGCCCGCCGCGGCCCACTCCAGGTAGTCGTGGAACTCGACCCGCAGCGGGAAGAGGGTCTTCTGGTTGAGGAAGTCGACCAGCCTGTCGCGCTCCTGGAGGTAGCACAGGAAGCTGAAGGAGCTCTTCGGGTCACGCATCGTGACCAGGTCCTTGAGGAAGGACACCTGCATCGTGGCGTCGTCTATGAGCATGCCCCGGTGCCAGCCGAAGCCCTGCTGCCGCTCCAGGAACCCCGCCCGTATCCGGTCGCCCTCCGCGGCACCGGCGTTGTGTTCGTGGATCGCGATCGCCAGAGCCAGGTTCGATGGCCCGAAACCTATCCCCAGGACGTCGTAGATCACTTCCGCCCCGCCCTGCCCCTCGTTCATTTCCGACCCGCTGTTCGATTCCAGCCCGCTGTGCACTGCGTTCACCCGCTTCATCGCCTCCCTAAGCAGGCACATGTTAGATAAGGTTAGCCTTACCTTGCAATGTCTGAGCTGGATTCGCCCGTCGGCCGCCCCGGCCGCCCGGCCGCAACGGCCCCTGGGGGACCGCGAATCGGCCCGCGTCCGGGGCACGGCAAAAATACGCCGACCGGTGCGGCGCCGAGCCCTTAGGGTCGGATCATGACGAGCCCCGGGGAGCCCCTGTTCTGCGACATCGAGCTCGGCGAGCGGATCGAGCGGGCCGAGGCCGACCTCGTCGCCTCGGGCAGCGAGGCCGCCCTGGGGCGCGAGGACGGCGCCGACGGCTTCGTCATGCCGCTCGCCGGTGGGGTCGCGTGCTGCACGGAGGCGGGCTCACCGCTCAACAAGGTCGCGGGCCTCGGCTTCCACGGCGTTCCGGCGGACGACGCCCTCGATGCCGTCGAGCGCGCCTTCGCCGCGCGGGGCGTTCCGGTGCAGGTCGAGCTCGCCCACCTCGGCGACCCCGCGGTGGGCGAGGCGCTCACCGCGCGCGGCTACCGCCTCGTGGGCTTCGAGAACGTGCTCGGCCGGGCGCTGCGGGAGCTGCCCGAGCAGGTCGCGCCGCCCGGCATCGAGGTGCGCGTCAGCGTCGACAGCGAGTTCGACCGGTGGCTGGACACCGTGGTGGGCGGCTTCGCGCACCCCGACACCCAAGGCGTCCCCTCGCACGAGGAGTTCCCCCGCGACGTGCTGGAGCGGGCGGTGCGCGATCTGACGGCGGCCGCCGGGATGCGGCGGTACGTCGCGCTGGTGGACGGGCAGGTCGCGGGCGCCGCCAGCATGCGCGTCGCCCACGGCATCGCCCAGCTCACCGGGGCCGCCACCCTGCCCGCGTACCGCAGGCGCGGCGTGCAGAGCGCGCTGCTCACCGCCCGGCTCGCGGAGGCATCGGCGCGCGGCTGCGAGCTCGCGGTCGTCACCACGCAGCCCGCGTCCAAGTCCCAGCAGAACACCCAGCGCCGGGGCTTCACGCTGCTGTACACCCGGGCCGTCCTCGTCAAGGACTGAGCCGTCGACGAGCGCGGCGAGGAGCCCGGCGAGGGCTGACCCGCCGCCAGGTCAGACCTCGCCGGGCCCGGCGACGAAGGTGCGGTGCAGCAGGTCGTACAGCGTGTCCCGGTCCTGCGCGCTCAGCGCGTTCAGGCCGTCCAGCGTGGTGTGCATGTGCCCGCGGATGGCGTCGATGACGCGCTCGCCCTCGGCGGTGAGGACCACGTTCTTCACGCGCCGGTCGCCGGGGCTCGGCTCGCGGCGCACAAGGTCGCGCTTCTCCAGACGGTCGATGATCCCCGTCATGTTCGACGCGTCACACGACAGCGTCCCGGCGAGCACCCGCATCGCGGCGGGGCCGCGGCGCAGCACGCTCAGGGTCTTGCCCTGGCTCGCGGTGAGGTTCTCACGGGCGGCCGCCGCCGTGAAGTCGCCGTAGTAGGCGCCGAGGGCCACCGAGAGCAGTTCCATGAGCCGCCCCGTGTCGGAACGCGGTGTTTCTGCCATGTGCGCCACCTTACGTCCACAAGCTTGACCATCTCAACTATTGATGCCTACAGTAACCAATTGTTTGATGTTCTCAAGTATCTATGTTGTCAAGTAGCCACGCGGCGCACCGCCACGCGGCTCGGAAAGAAGACTCTCCGTGTCCCACGCACAGCACCCGGCCGCGGCGCGGCCCTCCGGGCAGACCGCGGTCGTCCTGGTCCTCGGGCTCGCCGCCATGGTCGTCTCGATGATGCAGACGCTGGTCGTCCCGATCCTGGGGATCATCCAGAACGATCTGAACGCCACCACGGCCAATGTCAGCTGGGTGACCACGGCGACACTGCTCTCGGCCGCCGTCTTCACTCCGCTCCTCGGCCGCTTCGGCGATATGCACGGCAAGAAGCAGACCCTCGTCGGGGTCCTCCTCGTGATGATCGCGGGCTCGGTGCTCGCCGCCACCACCACCTCGCTGACCTGGCTGATCGTCGGTCGCGTGATGCAGGGCGCGGCCACCGCGATCTTCCCGCTCGCCCTGTCCGTGCTGCGCGAGGAGATCCGCCCGGAGAAGCTCCACGGCGCGATGGCCCTGGTCAGCGGCACGCTCGCGTTCGGCAGCGGCCTCGCCCTGGTCGGCGCGGGCCTCCTCACCCAGGGGTCGGACCCGGACTACCACCGGGTCTTCTGGCTCGCCGTCGTCCTCGCCACGGTGGCGCTGGCCGGGGTCCTTTTCGTGGTGCCCTCCTCCCGTACGAAGACGGGCGGCCGCACCGACTGGCTGGGCGCGCTCACGCTGGCGCTGCTGCTCGTGCTCCTGCTCCTGCCGATCTCGCAGGGCCATGAGTGGGGCTGGACGTCGGGCCGCACGCTCGGCGCCTTCGCGGGCGCCGTCGTCATGGCGGTCGTGTGGGTCGTCACGGAGCAGCGGGTACGGGAGCCGATGGTGGACATGAAGATGTTCACGCACCGCCCGGTCCTGTTCACCAACCTGGCGGGCCTGCTGCTCGGATTCGCGATGTTCGCCCAGTTCATCGGCGTCTCGTACCTGGTGCAGATGCCCGAGGACGTGGCCGGTTACGGCTTCGGCGCCTCGGTGCTCGGCGCGTCCGTCGTGTACCTGCTGCCGACCACGCTCGTCTCGCTCGTCGGCGCGCAGTTCGGCGGCCTGCTGGTGCGCCGGATCGGGGCCCGCCTCACGCTCGCCGCCGGGGCCGTCTTCGGCGTCGTCGGCTTCGCCTGGCTGACCGGCGCCCACGGCACCAGCGCGTCGGTGATCGGCGCGGGCATGGTGGTCGGCCTCGCGATCAGCTTCGGCTACGCGTCCATGCCGGCGCTCATCGTCGCGAGCGTCCCGGCGCACCAGACCGGCATCGCCAACGGCATCAACTCCATCTCCCGCTCGGTCGGCAGCGCCGTCGCGAGCGCGATGATCACCAGCCTGCTGGCGTCGAAGACCATCGAGCTGCCCGCCGGGATGCCCGCGCTGCCGCAGGAGAGCCAGTTCACGCTCAGCTTCGCCATCGCCGGGGCGGCGTTCGCCCTGGTCGTGGTGGTCGCCCTGGTCGGGCTCAAGGCGGCGCACGCGCCCGTGGCGCCCCGGGGCACGAAGGTGGCCGAGTCGGCCGAGGACGCGAAGGGGGCCGAGGCCGCGGAGCGCGCCGCCGTCTGATCCGGCCCGCGGCCGGTACCGGCGCCCTGGCGGAAGCGGAAGGGGCCGGGTTCGCGAGACCACTCGCGGGCCCGGCCCCTTCGGCGTTCACCGCGCGGCCGAGGCCGGGCGGCGGCGATACGGAAGAGTGAAGCTGGGCGGCGGCGGTGCGGAAAGTGAAGCCGGGCGGCAGCTATGCGGAGAAGTAAGGCCACACTAAGTACGTTTCCGGCCACGCACCCACCGGCGTGCGGGTCCTGAACGCGCCCTGGGACGCGCCCCCATGGCATCAGCCCCGTTACGTCCCGGCCGACCCCTTCGCGTTCGCGCCGCCCGTCTCCCCGTCGTCGAGGCGCACCAGCCGGTACCCCCGCTCGAAGGGGGGACGCCCGCGCCGGTCCGCCTTCTTGGCCCGGGCCCGGCGCGCGGCGGCGAGGAGGGCCGCGACCTCCGGGCTCTTGCGCCGCAGCCGCAGGAAGGCCTGCTCGGACCAGCCGCCCAGCTCCGCCGCGGACGACTGCACGGCGCCGTCCCGCACGGCCTTGAGGACGACGCGCAGCGCCGCGGGGCTCAGCCCGGCCGGCACGGACGCCGCGCGGGCCCGCTCCCGCTCGCGCTCCGCGAGGCCCGCGGCCGCCGCCATGGCCGCCGCGAACGAGGGGTCCTGGTCCTGCCAGTTGCGCAGCATCCGCTGGGACACGCCCGCCGCCACGGCACACCCGGCCGGGCCGAGCCCGAGCGCGGCGGCGCGCAGCGCGTCGGCCCGGCGCACGGCGCTCTCCGCGCGCAGGCTGGGGTCGGCGCGCAGGGCGCTGAATAAGGAACGTTCGAGGTCTTCTTGCGCGTCGAGGTCCGCGACCACACCATCGGCCCAGGCCTCAAGTCGGTGCGCACACGCCGTGCGCCGCTGTTCCACCCGTCTCTCGTCCACCCACCCACCTACCATGACGACTTAGGCTAGCCTCACCTAACAATAGCTTGCATGGGATCAAGACTCACGCCCCCGAAGGGATCTGTTCGTGCTCTGTGCCAGGATCACCAACGCCACCGTCGTGACGATGGACCCCGACCGCCCCCTCGCCCGTGAACTCGGCATCTGGCACGGCCGTATCGTCGGCCTCGACTCCGACATCGCGGGCCTTCCGGCACGCCGCGTCGTGGACCTGGACGGCGCCACCGTGCTCCCCGGGTTCATCGACAGCCACGTCCACCTCCTGTGGGCGGGACTCAAGGCGCAGGCCCCAACGGTCGCGCCCAGCAACCGGGTCGACGACATCCTCGCCGCCGTGGCCGACGCCGTCGCGGCGAGAGACGTCGGCGCCTGGGTGACCCTCGGCGGCTACGACCAGCGCACGCTGGACCGGCCGTTGACCGCCAGGGAGCTCGACGCGGTCAGCGCGGGCCGCCAGGTCTACCTCGGCCATGTGTCCGGCCACGCCTGCCTGGTGAACACGGCCATCCTCAAGCGCCTGCCCGCCGACGTCGCGAGCGCCGACGGCTTCCTCGCGGAGGACGCCATGGGCGCGGCCCTCGCGCTGCGCCCGCCGCACTCGCTCGCCGAACTGGCCGACGCCGTGGCGCACTCCGGCCGCGTCTGCAGGGCCGAGGGCATCACGGCGTGCGCGGAGGCGGGCATCGGCAGCGAGCTGTTCGCGCACAGCCCCGTGGAGGGCGCCGCCTTCCAACTCGCCCACGAGACGGGGCGGCTGCCCCTGCGCGTCCAGCTCATGGTGGCGGCGGACGCCCTGCGCCCGGTCGAGGCGGCCCCGCAGGACACCACCACGCGGACCTTCGGCCTCGGCCTGCGCACGGGCTTCGGCGAAGGACGCCTCTCCCTGGGCGCCCTCAAGGTGTTCACGGACGGCGGCATGATGGCCCGCACGGCCGCGCTCACCGCGCCCTACGTCGGCGGCGAAGGCCGCGGCCAGCTCCAGGCCGACGCCGACCAGCTCAAGCGGACCATCGTCGAAGGCCATCTGGCGGGCTGGCAGTTGGCCGTGCACGCGATCGGCGACCGCGCGGTCGACGTCGCCCTGGACGCGCTCGACGCGGCGCGGCGCGCGCGGCCGCGCGCCGACGCCCGGCACCGCGTCGAGCACGCCGGTCTCGTCCGCCCCGACCAGCTCGACCGGTTCGCGGCGCTCGGCGCGATCGCCGTCGTACAGCCCAGTTTCCTGCGGTACTTCGGCGACGACTACGCCACGATCATGGGCCCCGAGCGGGCGCCGTGGATGTACCGGGGCCGGGGCTTCCTCGACCACGGAGTGCGCGTCGCGGGCAGCTCGGACCGCCCCGTCGCCGACGGGGCGCCGCTGCGCGCCATCCAGTTCATGGTCGAACGGGCCTCCGCGTCCGGCCAGATCATCGGCCCGAAGGAGGCCCTGAGCGTCGAGGAGGCGCTGCGCGCGTACACCGTGGACGCGGCATTCGCCTGCCGCTGGGAGGACAGCGCGGGCAGCGTCACTCCCGGCAAACGCGCCGATCTGGTGGTGCTCGGCGACGACCCGCGACGCGTTGACCCGGGGCGCATCGGCGGCATCGAGGTGGTCCGCACCTTCGTCGAGGGGGACGACGGCCTCGCGGCCGCCTGAGCCGTGCGGGGGGGGGCGGGGCGCGCCGGACGCCACGGCCTGTCGCGTCGGCTCATCTCGAAGGCTCACGTCGATGGCTTGTCGCGGTCCTGACAACCAGGTGCGGGGCCTGCCAGGCTCGTCCCGGCACACCTCCCCCCCCTGCTCCCCCACCTCCTCCCCCACCTCCTCGCGCAGCCGACGCCGGAAGGAGCCGACATGGCCCCGCTCCCCTCCCTCACCAGACGCGGCCGATCCACGGCCCTGCTCACCGCGGCCGTCGTCCTGGCCTCCGTCACGGGCGCCGGTGTCGCCGACGCCCGCCCCGGACCCGCCGGCCGCGCGGCGGCCGGGACCGGCTGCGGCACGACCGTGGGACGGGTTCCGCTCGACACCACGTACAACCCGACGACGCTCCGCTACGAGCTCAACGACCCCGTGCGCGGCAACCACAAGACGTACGACATGAACAACGGCACCGGGGGCGGCGTCCTCGCCTCCGACGACGACAACGACTGGTGCGAGGGCGGGCGGCAGTCGGACGCCGTGGCCGCGCACTACATCCACGCGGTGTTCTGGGACTACTTCGCGCGCACGCACGGCCGCAAGGGCGTGCGCGGCGACGGCAAGGGCGGGTGCAGCCGCGTCCACTACGGCCGCAACTACGTCAACGCCTTCTTCGAGACCACCACGTCCTGCGTGATCTACGGCGACGGCACGACCCCGCCCGCCCTGCCGCTCACCCGCATCGAGGTCGGCGCCCACGAGCTGGCCCACGGCGTGACCGCGGCCACCGCGGGTCTGACCTTCTCCGGCGAGCCGGGCGCGCTCAACGAGGCGACGAGCGATGTCTTCGCCGCCTCCGCGGAGTTCGACGCGGCCAACACGGCCGACCCCGGCGACTACCTCTTCGGCGAACGCACCGACGCCACCGGCCAGTCGGCCCAGCGCTACATGGACCGCCCGTCCAGGGACGGCCAGTCCAAGGACTACTGGTACGCGGGCATCGGCCAGCTGCCCCCGGCCTACGCCGCCGGGCCCGCCAACCACTTCTTCTACCTGCTCGCCGAGGGCAGCGGCCCCAAGGTCATCGGGGGCGTCTCCTACGACAGCCCCACCTTCGACGGCCGTCCCGTCACCGGAGTCGGCAGGACCGCGGCGGGCCGCATCTGGTACCGGGCGCTCACCGTCTACATGACCGCCTCCACGACCTACCAGCGCGCCCGCGTCTCGACGCTCGCGGCGGCCGCCGACCTCTACGGCACGGGCAGCCCCGAGCACCGCGCGGTCGCCGCGGCGTGGACGGCGGTCAACGTCACCTAGCGGGTGGCCCCCTGACGCGTACGAAGCGCGGGTCAGGTCAGGTCGAAGCGTCCCTCGCGGGCTCCGTGCACGAAGGCGCCCCACTCGGCGGGCGTGAAGATCAGGGAAGGGCTCTCGGGGCGATCGCCGTTGCGCATCGCGATGAAGCCCTCGACGAAGGCGATCTGCACGTCTCCGCGGCCCTCGCTGCTCGACCGCCATTCGGCGGCGCTGAGATCGAGGTCCGGCTTGCCCCAGCCCGCTAGCGGATGCTGAGTGATGGTGCTGTCGGCCACGTCCGTGCTCCTCCCAGTGCGTCGTCCGTCGCCAGCCTAGCTTTCACCCCGGGCGCCGCACAGGCCGCCGTACGACGACGACGGCACGTCCGCGCCAGGGGGTTCGTCATGTGCTGGGCGGTTCGGTCCCGACGAGCCACATCGAGAAGAACTGCGAGCCGCCGCCGTAGGCGTGCCCAAGAGCCCTGCTCGCGCCGTCCACTTGGTGCTCGCCCGCCTGTCCGCGCACCTGGAGCGCGGCCTCGGCGAAGCGGATCATCCCGGAAGCGCCGATGGGATTCGTCGACAGGACGCCGCCCGACATGTTCACCGGTAGGTCACCGTCCAGTTCCGTCACGCCGGACTCGGTGAGCTTCCAGCCCTCTCCCTCCTCGGCGAAGCCGAGGTTCTCCAGCCACATGGGCTCGTACCAGGAGAACGGCACGTACATCTCCACCGCGTCGATCTGGCGGCGCGGCTCGGTGATGCCCGCCTGGCGGTAGACGTCGGCGGCGCAGTCCTTGCCCGCGCGCGGCGACACGAAGTCCTTGCCCGCGAACAGGGTGGGCTCGCTGCGCATCGCGCCGCCGTGCACCCAGGCGGGCGGCCTCGGCGCGCGGGCCGCGCCCGCGCGGTCGGTGAGGACCATGGCGCAGGCGCCGTCGGAGGACGGACAGGTCTCGGAGTAGCGGATCGGGTCCCACAGCATCGGCGACGCCTGGACCTTCGCCAGCGTGATGTCGTGCTCGTGCAGATGCGCGTAGGGGTTCTTCAGGGCGTTGCGCCGGTCCTTGTACGCGACCAGCGAGCCGATGGTGTCGGGGGCGCCGCTGCGCCGCATGTACGCGCGCACGTGCGGGGCGAAGAAGCCGCCCGCGCCCGCGAGCAGCGGCTGCTGGAAGGGGATCGGCAGGGAGAGCCCCCACATGGCGTTGGACTCCGACTGCTTCTCGAAGGCGAGGGTCAGTACGGTGCGCTGGACGCGGCTCGCCACCAGGTTCGCGGCCACGAGCGCGGTGGAGCCGCCGACGGAGCCCGCGGTGTGCACGCGCAGCATCGGCTTGCCCACCGCGCCGAGCGCGTCGGCCAGATACAGCTCCGGCATCATGACGCCCTCGAAGAAGTCGGGGGCCTTGCCGATGACGACGGCGTCGACGTCCGCCCACGTCAGCCCGGCGTCGTCGAGGGCGCGCCGGGCGGCCTCGCGGACAAGCCCGGCCAGGGAGACGTCGCGGCGGGCGGCGACGTGCGCGGTCTGGCCGATGCCGACGACCGCGACGGGTTCCTTAGGCACGGGGCTCCCCTTCCAGGACGGCGACGAGGTTCTGCTGGAGGCAGGGCCCGGAGGTGGCGTGGGCGAGCGCGCGGTCGGATTCCCCGCGGTGGACGCGGGCGGCGGCCTCGGCGACGCGGACGAGCCCGGCGGCCATCACCGGATTGGCGGCGAGCGCGCCGCCGGAGGGGTTCACGCGCACCCGGTCGTCGAGCCGGAGCGCCTTGCGCAGGACGACCTCCTGCGCGGTGAAGGGCGCGTGCAGCTCGGCGGTGTCGACGGGCCGCTCGAAGGCTCCGGCGCGCTCGGCGGCGAGCCGGGTCGACGGCGAGTCGGTGAGGTCGCGCACGCCGAGCGCGTGGGCCTCGATCCGGTGGTCCATGCCGCGGATCCAGGCGGGCCGCGCGCACAGCTCCCGTGCCCGGTGCCCGGCCGCGAGGACCACGGCCACCGCCCCGTCACCGATGGGCGGGCAGTCGCCGGTCCGCAGCGGCCGCACCACGTAGTCGCCGTGCGGCCGTGCCCCCCGCAGCTGGGCGTGGGGGTTGTCGCGGGCCGCTTCGCGCTCCCGGGCCGCGATGCCCGCGAGCGCGGCCTCGTCCGTGTCGCCCGCGTCGATGAGCGCCCGCGCCTGGAGGGCGGCGAGCGCGACGGAATCCGGCCACAGCGGCGCCACGTAGTACGGGTCGAGCTGGCGCGTGAGCACATCGCGCACGGACCCGGGCGAGGACTTGCCGTAGGCGTAGACGAGCGCCGTGTCCGCCTCGCCCGTCAGGATCTTCACCCAGGCCTCGTACAGCGCCCAGGCGCCGTCCATCTCGACGTGGGACTCGGAGATCGGCGGCCAGGCCCCGACGCCGTCCAGGGCCATGGTGAAGGAGAAGGCCCGGCCCGCGAGGTAGTCGCTGGAGCCGGAGCAGGTGAAGCCGATGTCGGCGGTGGTCAGACCGGTGCGCTCAAGGACCTGGTGCAGGACGGGCATGAGCAGCTCCACCTCGGACACCTCGTCGGTGCGCCGCCGGTGGTCGGACTGCGCGCAGGCCACGACCGCCACGTCCGCCGGTGCCCCGCTCTCCCCTGTCTCCCCGGTCACAGCAGCTCCTTGTACGTGTCGTAGTCGGCGTCGGGCTCTCCGGTCGGCCGGTAGTGGTCGGGGTGCCGGGCGCCCTCGCGCCACACCGGTTCGACGCGCAGGCCCATGCGGACCTCGTCGTAGGGGATGCCGCCGATGCGTCCGTGCAGGGCGAGGTCGGCGCCGTCGAGGGCGATGTGCGCGTAGACGTACGGCACTTCGATGCCGTCGTTGAGGGCGTTCTTCGCCTTGATGTTCACCACGCAGAAGGTGGTGACGGTGCCGCGCGGGCCGACCTCGACGCGTTCGGTGGTGGCGACGCCGCAAGTGGGGCAGGCGCCGCGCGGCGGCACGTACACCTTCGCGCAGGCCGGGCAGCGCTCGCCGACGGTCCTGCGCTCGGCGAGCGCGGCGAGGTGGGCGCTCTGGGCGCGGCCCGGCGTGTACGTGTAGTCGAGGCGGGCGGGCGCGACGACACCGGTCACCGGCTCGCCCGCGAACACGCCACTGTGCGGCCGCGCGGGGAGCGCGGGGGCGCGGGAGTCGGCCGGTTCGAAGCAGGCGATGTCCGTGATGGCTCCGGAGCGGCTCTCAGCCCAGCGGACGCGGACGCGCAGGCCGGTGCGCACGGCGTCGGGGCCCGGTGCGTCCAGGGCGTGGAGCAGCGCGGTGTCGGCGCCGTCGAGGCGGACCAGGACCCACGCGAAGGGGGTCGGCAGCGGCTGGCCGCGCCGGGGCTCGGGGTTCCAGGCCCAGGTGGTGACGGTGCCCGTGGGGGCGACCTCCACCAGGTCGTGGATCTCCTCGGCGGTCTCGGGGTCGTACTCGACGGGCGGCACGAGCACCCGGCCCGCCGCCGTGCGCACGCCGAGCACGGTGCGTGCGCGCAGGCCGGTCAGGAAGGCGGACTGGACGGGGCCGAGGGAGCGGGTAAAGGGGAACTCCACGACCATGGGGGCGCTGAGCACGTCGCTCATGCGGCTTCCTCCTCGCGTCAGGCGCGGCGGTAGACGGGCGGGCGCTTCTCCGCGAAGGCACGGACGCCTTCCCTGGCGTCGGCGGTGTCGAACACGGGCCAGCCGCGCTTGAGTTCGGCGGCGAGGCCCTCGGCCTCGCCCAGGTCGGCGGTCTCGTACACCGAGGCCTTGACGGCCTCGACGGCGAGCGGACCGCAGGCGTTGATCCGCTCGGCGATGGCGAGCGCCTTGTCCAGGGCGGTGCCGTCGGGCACGACATGGCCGACGAGGCCCACGTCGGCGGCCTCCCTCGCGGTGTAGGCGCGGCCGGTGAGCAGCATCTCCAGGGCGTGGGTGCGGGGGATCTGCCGCTGGAGGCGGACCGTGGAGCCGCCGATGGGGAACAGGCCGCGCCGGACCTCGAAGAGCCCGAAGGTCGCGGACGCGCCCGCGACGCGGATGTCGGTGCCCTGGAGGATCTCGGTGCCGCCCGCGACGCAGGCGCCCTCGACGGCGGCGAGCACGGGCTTGCGCGGCCGGTGGTGGCGCAGCATCGCCTTCCAGTGCAGATCGGGATCGGCCTTCAGGCGTGCGCGGTACGGGTCGTCCGCGGCGCCCTCGCCCTGGTTCGCGAGCGTCTTGAGGTCCATGCCCGCGCAGAACGCGCCGCCCGCGCCGGTGAGGACGACGGAGCGCACGGCGTCGTCCTCGTCGGCGCTCACCCACCCGTCGTACAGGCCCACGAGCATGGCGAGCGAGAGCGCGTTCCTCGCCTCGGGCCGGTTCAGTGTGAGCACCAGTGTGGCGCCCTCGCGCCGTACGGAGAGATGTTCCGTGCCAGCCATGGCCGTCCTCCCGTCCTTAGACCTGGAACAGGTTGCAGGAGCGGAGGTGGCAGTTCAAGAGTCTTCTGACAGTCAGTCAGATTTCTTCTGCGCGGGCCCTTCCGCCCTCGGGGCGCCTCTGCTCTGATGACCGGCACACGACGCGGCGCCGGGGTCAGGAGGAGCGGTGGAGTACAACCTTGCCGACCTGTTCGAGTCAGTCGTCGACGCGGTGCCGGACCGCGAGGCGCTCGTGTACGTGGACCACCCCGGCACGGGAGCGGAGCGCCGTCTGACGTACGCCGAGCTCGACGCGGCGGCCAACCGCCTCGCCCACCACCTGCTCGACAGCGGCATCGATCCTGGCGAGCACCTGGGGCTGCACCTGTACAACGGCGTGGAGTACCTCCAGACGGTCCTCGCCTGTCTGAAGGCCCGCGTGGTCCCGGTGAACGTCAACTACCGCTACGTCGAGGAGGAGCTGGCCTACCTCTACCGCGACGCGGACCTCGCCGCGCTCGTCTTCGACGCGGAGTTCGGCGAGCGGGTGGCCGCCGCGCGGCCCCGCGCGGACCGGCTGCGGCATCTGATCCGGGTCGGCGACGCGGCGCCGGGCGGCCCTCAGGCCATCGCCTTCGCCGCGGCCGAGGCGTCCGGATCGCCCGGGCGCGGCTTCGCGCCCCGCTCGGCGGACGACCTGTTCATCATCTACACCGGCGGCACGACCGGCATGCCCAAGGGCGTGCTGTGGCGCCAGGAGGACCTGTTCTTCTCAGGGCTCGGCGGCGGGGCGCCGACGGGCGAGCCGGTGAAGCGGCCGGAAGAGGTCGCCGAGCGGGTGGCGGCCGGGGGCGAGGGCATCACGTTCTTCCCCACCCCGCCCCTCATGCACGGCACGTCCACCCTCACCGCGTTCATCTGCTTCCACTTCGGCCAGCGCCTGGTCATCCACCGCGGGTTCGCCCCCGAGGAGGTCCTGCGCACCATCGAGCGGGAGAAGGTCACCAGTGTGTCGCTGGTGGGCGACGCGATGCTGCGGCCCCTGATTGACGCGCTCGCGGGCCCCCTCGCGGGCACGGACCTCTCCAGCCTGTTCAGCGTCTCCTCCTCGGGCGCGATCATGTCGGACACCGTCCGCGCCCAGTTCACCGCGCTCGCCCCGAACGTCATGCTGCTCAACAACTTCGGCTCCTCGGAGTCCGGCTTCAACGGCACCGCCACCGACGACTCGGGGCCCGAGCGGGGCCTGCGCATCAGCGTCAACGAGCGCACCCAGGTGGTGGACCCGGCGACGCACGAGCCGGTCGGCGTCGGCGAGCCGGGCCGCATCGCCCAGCGCGGGCACGTCCCGCTCGGCTACTACAACGACCCGCGGAAAACCGCGGAGACGTTCTTCCAGCGCGGCGACGAACGCTGGGTCCTGCTCGGCGACATGGCGACGGTCGACGCCGACGGCATCGTGACCGTGCTCGGCCGCGGCTCCCAGTGCATCAACACGGGCGGCGAGAAGGTCTACCCCGAGGAGGTCGAGCAGGCCCTGAAGTCCCATCCCGACGTGTACGACGCGCTGGTCACCGGGGTGCCCGACGAGCACTGGGGCAACCGCGTCGCGGCCGTCGTCCAGCTCCGCCCCGGCGCCGCGCCCCTTGACCTCGCCGCCGTCCAGGACCACTGCCGCGCCCACCTCGCCGGGTACAAGATCCCGCGCGCCGTGGTGTTCACGGACCGCGTCCAGCGCTCGCCGAGCGGCAAGGCCGACTACCGCTGGGCGCGGGCGGTGGCGGCCGGGGGCTGAGGCGACTCCCCCCGCGCCCCCGGGTCCGGGCCGCTGGCGGCGAGGCCGTTCGGGGCCGCTGCCCGGTCGGTGCGGAAGGGGTGCGCGATCGCCTGCGTGGACGGCCCCTCGGCGGCCGCGTCGCGCCGCAGTTCGTGCGCCTTCGCCAGGAGCCGGTGCGCCAGCGCGTGCCGCTGGCGCGCCCAGGCGATCTTCGCCGAGAGGCGGTAGGCGTAACTGAGGCTCGCGGGGTCCCCGGCCGTCTTGAACAGGCCGAGCGCCAGGTAGGCGTGGCGCCGGGCGCCCTGCAGGTCCCCCGCCTTGCGCAGGGCCTCCGCCGCCGACGCGTGCGCGTGCGCGGCGCCATCGCCGTCCCCCTCGGCGGCGAGCAGCCCGGCGGCCCGCTGGGCCGGGGGCGCCGCGGCCGCGTACTGCCCGGCGAACATGTGCAGCGCCGACTGCCCGACGAGGCACTCGGCCAGCAGCTTCGCGTCGCCCGCCGCCTCGAAGCAGTCGTGCGCCTCGGCCTGGAACCGCAGGGCGTACTCCAGGAGGTCGGCGACCAGGGCCCGCTCGGCCAGGTCCATCAGCAGGTTGCCGAGCGGGGCCGGGTCATCGCGTTCCTCCGCACGGCGACGCCCGGCCTCGGCCTCGCGGCGCAGCTCGGCGGCCGCCTCCTGGCGCGTGCTCTCGCCGACGCGCGCCGCGGCCCGGGGCGCGTCGGGTCCGAGGCCGCCGACGAGGGCCAGACAGCCACGGGCGCGTGCGATGTCCCTGCCGTCGGTCTGGCCCGTCGCGTACCGGTAGGCGGCCTCGGCCTCCTCCCGCGCCTCGTCCAGGCGTCCCTCCTCGCGGAAGGCGTCGGCCACCTCGCAGCTCAGGTCGGTGGCCAGGTGCCAGTGGTCCTCGCGGGCCGCGCGGGCGGCGGCGCGCAGCTCGGGGAGCGTGACGGACCGCCAGTCCCGCTCGGCGCCGCCCTCGCGGGTGGTCCGCAGCCAGCGCCTCAGGTGCAGGTACAGCCAGGTCCTGCGCAGTGCCTCGTCCTCGGGAGTGGTGTGCGAGTAGCTCCGGTAGAGGTCGTGGAAGGCGTAGCGTCCTTCGCCGCGCTGGAGGAGGCCCGCGTCGACCAGCTCCTCCAGCATCAGGCCGCAGATGCCGGGCGGGGTGCGGCTGAGGACGGCCGCCGAGTGCCGGTCGAAGTCCGGTCCTGGATGGCTGACGCAGGCGTGCAGGATCCGCCGCTGCGGCTCGTCGAGCGCCTCGTACGACACGGTGAAGGCGGTGCGGACGCGGTCGTCGTCGGACCGCAGGTGCCGCAGCGGCCGGTCCGACTCGCGCATGGCGTCAAGCATCAGGTCCGGCGGGGTGCGCCTCAGCCGGGCGGCGACGGGGTGCAGCGCGAGCGGGAAGCAGCTCAGCATCCGGGCGATCTCGGCGAGTTCCTCGTCGTGTCCGGTAAGGCCGCTGAGGTGGCGCATCATCTCCACCGCGGCCACCGGCGCGAGCGGGGCGAGCGCGTACCGGCGGACGCCGGTTCCGGCCTCGGTGAGCGAGCTGCGGCTCGTCACCACGACGAGCGCGCCGGGCGCGTCCGCGACGGCCGCGGCCACCTGGGCCGCGTCCCTGACGTCGTCCAGGAGGACGACGGGGAGGCCGACCGCCGGCTGGCCCGCGCGTTCGCCGGTGAGCCGCCCGCACAGTTCGGCGGCGAGCGCCGACTTGCCCACTCCGGGCGGCCCGTAGAGGACCAGGGCGCCGGGCCCGACCGCGGCCTCTTCGGCCAGCTCCCGCAGCTCGCGGTCACGGCCGAACAAGCGCTCCACCGTCGACGGCCGCGCGGGGACGGGGGCGTGCGGCTGCTCGCGCCGCCCGCGCGGGCGGTAGGCGGGGTTGTGGAAGACGGCGATCCGTTCGCCTGAGTTGTGGGCGCCGAGCTGTGGGTGCTGGGGGTGCTCGCGGCTGCCGAGGAGGTGGTGCAGCCGCCCGTGCAGGGTGCCGAAGTCCAGTACGGGCCCGGCCTCGGGCAGTCCGGTCCGCACCAGGGAGACCAGGGCTCCGGTGAAGGCGGTCAGTTCCTCCTCGGGCGGGGAGTAGGCGAGTTCGGTGGCCGCGCAGGAGGTGAGCACGCAGACGCCGTCGATGTCGGCGGCGCGCTTCAGGAGCGTCTCCGGCCTGCCCATGCCGCCCTCGACGGCCGCGCCGCTGAAGCAGCAGTCGAGGACCACCGCGCACTTGAGGTGGCGGCGGCGGTACGCGGCGTGCACTTCGTCGCGGACGTGCGCGTACGGCAGCGCGCGCCACATCTGCCGCTCGTTGGAGTCGCGCAGGGCCAGATGCAGTTCGGTCGGCCGGTCCGGGTGCAGCAGTCCGTGTCCGGCGTAGTAGACGAACAGGGTGTCCTCGGCCTCGTGGGCCGCCTCGTCGATGGCCAGCATCACGTCGTCGGCGCTCGCGTCGGGGCCGAGCACGCGGCAGCTTCCGGGCGCGAGGCCCCAGACCGCCTCGTCGCGCAGCGCGCCGCGCAGGGCCAGGGCGCTGCGCCGCACCGCGGGCAGGGGGGCGAGCCCGGACTCCGGGGTGTAGGCGTCCACCCCGATCAGCACCGCCCGCGAGGACTCCCGGGCGGACAGGCGCACGGTCATGTGCCGGTCTGCTCCCGTCCGCCGCGCACCCGCACGAGGCGCGCTATGTCCTCGGGTGTTCCCTCCAGTACGGTGCCGTCGCTTTCGATGACCCGTACCGTCGGCGGTGGCGTGCCCGGCGCGCGCCGCCAGGCGGCCACGGCCACGAGCAGCCCCAGCAGGCCCACCGTGCTGTCGACGACGGCGGTGACCGTTTCCAGGCCGCCCATCGCGCCGGGCGGCCCGGGCGTCCCCGTAGGGATGTGCGTCGGGATGTGCGTCGCTTCGATCTCGACGCCCGCCCGCGCCACCGCCGGATCGCGCCGCAGCCATCCGGCCAGTGCGCCGGCGCCCGCGGCGCTCCCCGCGTCGATCCAGACCTCGCCCACGCCCAGTCCCCCGCCCTCGCCTCGCGCCGGTCGAGTCTTCAGGGTCGCATGTTCCCTACAGGGAACGGGAGTTGTCGGACCGCGCCCGTTCCCCGACGGGCGACATCGCGCCATGGGGATCGGCTACGGAACACACTGCGACCGCACCTGATCAACACCGGTCATCGAGGGGGCGCTTCCGCGCGGCGCCGCGCTCACGCGCAGACGGACGGCAGCGCCCTGCGCAGCGCGGCGGCGTGCGGGGCGTCCAGGCCCCGCTCGTGCCGCACGTGCGCGGCGGCCGCGGTGAGCAGACCGCCGCAGTACGGCGCGGTGCGCGCGGGGCCCGCCGCGGCGAGGGCGCGGACCAGGGCGTCGTTGACGCGGTTGATCTCCTCGCGCACCTGGCCGAGGTCGGGCCGTTCGGTGGGCACGGAGGCCGGGTCGGCGTCCCAGCGGCGGTGCAAGGCGCGCTGGACCTGCTTGTTGGCCTCGATCTGGTCGCGGAAGACGCGCACGGTCGCCTCGGGGTCGCCGCCCACCGCCGCGGCCTGCCGCGCCACGGCCTCCAGGACCTGCCGCTCCCGCGCGGGGTCGTCGACGGGGCTGCCCGTGCCGTACTTGGCGGCCGCGACGAGATCGGCGGTGGCCAGGCGCCGGGCGGACAGCGCGACTACGGTGCGCAGTTGGTCGTACGGGCCCGCGTGGGCGGACGCGGTGGCCGCCGCCCCGGCCCCGGGAGCGGCGACGGCACCGCCTCCGCCCAGGAACAGCACGGCGGCGGCACCGCCGACGGCCAGCAGACGTCCTCCGCGAAAGACTCGGCGCACAGTGTTCCCCTCGCTACGGGTGGAGGGTGGGAAGTTCATGATTCCGATCACCCTGGGTCACCGCCCATCGTACGATCTTGGCCGTTGACCGCGCTGCCCGCGACCCGACCCGAAAGGCCCCCGGTGAGCCAGTACTTCGACATGGGCGACGAGACGCTGTGGAACCCCTCGAACGGGGCGGCGCGCCTCTTCCTGCGCCAAGTGGCGGTCTTCGAGGAGGAGCTGGGCGTGCCCTCCGGCGTCGGCCCGATGGAGAACGACGAGGCGCAGATCGACCGCGCCGTGTTCGGGGCCTTCGTCAACGCCCTGGTGGCCCACCATCGCAGAACGCACCACGCCGTCGTCCTCGCCCTGACGGACGGCTTCCTCACCACGGTGCTCGCCCTGGCCGGGCGCGCGGGCGTCGACGTGCGCTGGGCCGCGCCCGGCGGTGAGGGCGAGAGCGCGCAGTGCGACGTACAGGTCCCCGCGGCCGAGCGGCCGGAGCACGAGGACTGGGTGGCCCGGCTCCAGGAGCGAACCCGGGAACTCGACCGCTACATGGCACGCTGAATACGCCGAGTCGCGTCGAGTACGCCGAGTGCGTGGCACGCTGAGTCACCGGAGGGCCACGGCGCTGGGCGGCGTGCGGGGGCGGGGTCAGGCGCGCGGGGGCGCGGCCGTGGTCGCGTGGAGGGCCTCGCGCGCGATCGCCACGAAGGCAAGGACGGCCTGCCAGAACGGAGCGTAACCGGCGTCGAAGCGCTCCTCCGCGCCCTCCTCGCCCCGGATCATCGCTTCCAGGGAGCGGTAGTTGGCGGTGGTGGTCCGCCGCAGCCGGTTCGCGGCCTCGGCCACTTCGGGCGGCCCTTCCAGGTCCACCACCCAGACGCGGTGGCGCAGCAGGGCGTAGGCCTCGCGCAGCCGCAGCCGCAGGTCCTTCAGGGCGTCAACGCGCGCCTCCCCGGCGAGGTCGCCTGGGAGGTCGGTGACCTGCCAGTACAAGTCCCCCATCCGCTGGGCCTGTTCGATGACGTCGACGTAGGCGCCGCGCCTCGCCGCCCGCAGCCGGTCGGCCTGCTGGCTCTCCGCCGCGGACTCCGCCTGGATCCGCGCGGCCCGGGACGTGCCCCTGCTGGTCACCCAACTCGCCACCACGGCGGTGCCCGCGGTCAGGACCCCGACCCAGAGGGTGTTGTCAGCCATGGGGCCAGTGTCACAGCAGGCACGAGGCGCGGCACAGCCGTACCAGCGCGGCGCGCCGCTCGGCGGTCCACCGCGTGGCCTGGTGCTCGTGGACGGAGACCACCCCGATGAGCGCGCCGTCGAGGGAGGTGACCGGCACGGAAAGCACGGCGCCCGCCTCCGCTTCGGCCAGGACGTCAAGGGCGGGGGTCCCCAGGAAGATCGGGCTGCTGACGACCTCCTCGACGAAGACCGGTTCCCGGTCCTCGGCCGCCACACCGCAGGCGCTCTCGCGGTCGGCCACGGACTCGAAGTAGGTCAGGAACGGGTGGTGGAAGCCGCGTTGCGCGACGATGCGCAGCAACCCGCTGGCGGGGTCGTGGAGCTGGGCGTTGCCGAGGGGCGCCGCGGTGATCTGGAAGACCGCGTCCAGGACGCCGGACAGCAGGTCGATCCGTCGCGCGCGTTCGGCGTCGGACAGCGGGGCCCGCGCCGCGGGGCGCGCGAGCAGCCGGGCCTCCGGTTCCCCGCAGGCGCGCAGGGCGCGCACCACCGCGCTGTGGGCGCGCTCCACCACCACGTCTCCGCCCGCGGGCGTGCCGCCGTGCCAGTGGTCCATCAGCAGCCGCACCCCGGCCGTCCCGCAGAACAGCACCCGGCTGAGGTCGAGGCCGACGCGCCCCGGCCGGGCCCCGGCGCGCTCCAGCGCGCGGGCGAGGACGGGGGCGGTCGCGATGTCCAGTTCACCGGCGACGTGGATCGTGACGCGCGCACCGCCGCCGCTGACCGCGATCCGCACGTTCCGCGACGGCTGCGACCACTCCACGCCCGCCTTGCCTTCCCCGGATGCCCGCGCTCCGCTGCTCGGTGCCGATCGCCTCACGCTAGAGGCCATGGCGCGCACTCCGTCGAAACTCGCCCGACCCGATCCGGTTCAGCCCCGGCGGCGCCGGATCCGATCGCAAGCGTCGTCCGAGGGGGCGCTTGTGAGCACGCGCGCCCTCCGGCGTGGGGCGCTCGCGGCGAGCCCCCCGCTAGAGCGTGGCTCCCACGCGCAGCGCCAGGTCGATGAGGCGGTTGGCGTACCCCCATTCGTTGTCGTACCAGCCGACGACCTTGACCTGGGAGCCGAGGACACGGGTGAGCGGGGCGTCGAAGACGCAGGAGGCGGGGTCGGCGACGATGTCCGTGCTGACGAGCGGGGCCTCGCTGTACGCCAGCAGTCCCCGGTACGCCCCGGCGGCGGCCTCGGCGTACGCCCGCGTGACCTCCTCGACCGTGGTGGGCCGCAGGGTGGTGACCGTCAGGTCGGTGACCGAGCCGGTGGGAACGGGCACGCGGAACGCGAGCGCGTCCAGCCGCCCGCGCAGTTCGGGCAGGACCAGGCCGATGGCCTTGGCGGCGCCGCTGGAGGTGGGCACCACGTTGAGGGCGGCGGCGCGGGCGCGGCGCGGGTCCTGGTGCGGGGCGTCCTGGAGGTTCTGGTCCTGGGTGTAGGCGTGGACGGTGGTCATCATGCCGGAGTCGATGCCGACGGCGTCGTGCAGCACCTTGGCGAGGACGCCCAGGCAGTTGGTGGTGCACGAGGCGTTGGAGATGACGGTGTGGCGCTCGGGGTCGTACGCGTCGTCGTTGACGCCGAGCACGATCGTGACGTCCTCGCCGGTGGCCGGGGCGGCGATGAGGACCTTCTTCGCGCCGCCGTCGACGTGCGCGCGGGCCCTGGCCGCGTCGGTGAGGACGCCGGTGGACTCGATGACGACGTCCACGCCCAGGGCGCCCCAGGGCAGCGCGGCGGGGTCGCGCTCCGCGAGGACGGTGAAGCGGGCGTCCCCGGCGCGGATCGCCGCGCCCTCGGCGGTGGTCTCGGCGGCGACCTCGCCGGGGAACCGGCCGAGGACCGAGTCGTGGGCCAGCAGATGGGCCATGGTCGCGGCGTCGCCCAGGTCGTTGACGGCGACGATCTCCAGATCCTCGCCCCGGGCGGCCGCCGCGCGGAACACGTTGCGGCCGATGCGCCCGAAGCCGTTGATGCCTATGCGAACGGTCATGGGGTCCCTCTCTCACGCGGACGGGGGCGTGCCGTGCCCCGTCCCGTGCCGTGCGGGGCTGGGCGGGGCACCCACAGGAGACATCATAAGCAGCTTATATAAGTGACGCGATACATTTCTCCGGTGAGCGAGACACGGCGGGACGAGACACAGCGCGACGAGACACGGCGGGACGAGGCACAGCGGGACGAGGCACAGCACGACGAGGCGCCTGAGCGGGCCCGATCCGGGGCCGACGCCGACGCCGGTCTTGACGCCGACGCCGGTCTCGACGTCGACGCCTTCACCGCGGCCCTGGAGAACTTCAACCGCTTCTACATCCGGCTGCCCACGCTGGAGAAGCTGCCCTTCACCACGCTGTCGGTGCTCGACACCCTCGCGTTCGGGGGCAGCCCCAAGCGCCTGACGGAGCTGACGAAGACCGAGCAGATCACCCAGCCCGCGATCACGCAGCTGGTCACGCGCCTGGAGCGCGACGGTCTCGTGGAGCGGCGCCCCGACCCGAGCGACGGCCGCGCCGTCCTCGTCCACATCACGGAGGAGGGCCGCCGGATCGGCCGCTCGCGCCACGAGGACCGCACCCGGCACCTGGAGCCCCTGGTCGCCCGGCTCACGCCCGAGGAACGCGACGCCCTGGCCCGGGCGTTGCCCGCCCTGACGCGCCTGGCGGAGCTGGGGCGGGGCGAGCGGTAGCGCCTACGCGCCGTCCGCCCGGACTACCGGACCACCGGCGACAACTCGGCCCACACGACCTGACCGGCCCCGTCCCCGGCGTCCGTCACCCCCCAGTCGTGAGCAAGGGCGTCGACCAGGGCGAGGCCGCGGCCACCCTCCCGGTCCGGGTCCGGGGCGCACCAGGTGGGGACCGTGGCGCCGCGCGCCTGGTCCTCGACCTCGACGCGGAGCCGTCGCGCGTCCACGCACACCCGGCACAGCACCTGGTCGCTGAAGGTGTGCGCGATCGCGTTGGTGACGAGTTCGGAGACCATGAGGACCACGTCGTCGCCCACGTCCTCGGGGATGTCCCACGCGGCCATCCGGTCGCGCACGTGCGCGCGGGCCGCCCGCACCGACGCGGCCACCGCCGGTAGCCGGAACACCGTCGCCCGGTGCCCGGACGGCTGCCCGGGCGCGTGCTGCGCAGGCGTGGGGTGGGTGGGGGAAACCACGGGGGTCGCCTTTCGTTCGCCGTCGCCTCACCGGCGGCGTCGGTCACGCACCGCGCGGTGTGCGGCGTCGCGTGCGCACGACCGCCCCCGCCCGTCGCCGGGTCGCGGAGGTGGTGGTCGCGAGCCGACGTCACCGCGTGTACATCACAGCGGCGGCCCAACCGGGCCGAATCCACTGCGACGGGCTGCCAACTCCCGGACATTCCATGGTCACTTGGTGTCCAGTGACAGCAGGCCCACTGTGACACCTGTGAAGAGCGAACTGCAACCACTGAGTTGAAAATTTCAATTCGTAAGGCGCATGCTGCTCACAACAGCCGATGATCGTGACAGACTGCGATCGCGGCACAGGCGCGTGCCCGTCCTGGTACGGGTGCGGTTCGGGGTCGGGAGGTGGGGCGTGTCGGCGGAATCCGCTTGGGGCGGTGCCCCTTCGGTCCTGCGCATGATCCTCGGCAGACAGCTGGAGGGCCTGCGCACGCGCGCCGGGCTCACGTACGAGCAGGCGGGCGAGGCGATCGGCGTCAGCCACTCGACGATCAGACGCCTGGAGGCCGCCAAGGTGGCGCGGCTGCGGCTGTCCGACGTGGAGAAGCTGCTGCGCACGTACGGCGTCGGGGAGCAGCGCGAGATCGACACCTTCCTGGAGTCGGCCCGCGAGGCCAACAAGCGCGGCTGGTGGCACACGTACCGCGACGTGATGCCGGACTGGTTCGCCGCGTACCTCAGCCTGGAGCAGGCCGCCCACCAGATCCGCGCCTACGAGGCGCAGTTCGTGCACGGTCTCTTGCAGACCGAGGACTACGCCCGCGCCCTGCTCGGCGCGGGCAACCCGCACGCCCCGGCCGAGGCCACCGAGCGCCGGGTCGCCCTGCGCATGCAGCGCCAGGAGCTGCTCTCCCGTCCCTCTCCCCCGCACCTGTGGGTCGTGATGGACGAGACCGTCCTGCGCTGGCCGGTGGGCGGCGCCGCCGTGATGCGGGCGCAGATCGACCATCTGATCGCGGTCACGGCACTGCCGCACGTGACCTTGCAGATCATGCCGTTCAAGAACGGCCCGCACCCGGCCATGCGGGCGGGCGCGTTCCACATCTTCCGGTTCAAGGCCCCCGAACTGCCCGACATCATCTACCTCAACGGCCTGGTCGGGGCGGTCTACCTCGACAAGGGCGACGACGTGGTGGTGTACCGGGAGGCCCTGGACCGGCTGGGCGCCCAGGCGGCGCCCGTCAGGAAGACCGAGGCCCTGCTCGGCGCGATTCGCAAGGAGCTCTGAGTGCACCATTCCCCCCGCACCGGCCTGCCCGCCCGCGACCTGGGCGTCCAGGGCTGGCGCAAGCCGTGGAGCGACGACGCGGGAGGCGCCTGTGTCGAGGCGAAGAAGCTGCGCGACGGGCGGGTGGCGCTGCGTCAGTCGACCGACCCCGACAGCCCCGCACTGATCCTCACCCCCAGTGAGATCGCCCGCTTCCTCGCCAGTGTGAAGGCGGGCGAGGCCGACTTCCTCTGCTAGCACCACCAGCACCATCGGCACTATCGGCACCACCAGTACTACGAGCACCACGGCCCTTCGGGGCCCGAGGTCCCCGTTCCCGCGCGGCCCCGGCCGTTCCCGGAAGCGGCTCACCGGACGACAGCACGTTCACGACCTGACAGGAGCAGCCGTGTCGCACGACGACGGATGGCCGGCCGACCGGATCGACACCGAGCACGCGCACTCGGCGCGCATCTACGACTACATCATCGGCGGCAAGGACTACTACCCGGCCGACAAGGAGGCCGGGGACGCGATGGTCCAGGAGTGGCCCGCGATGCCCATCCACATGCGGGCCAACCGCGACTTCATGAACCGCGCGGTCCGCTACCTGGCGCGGGAGGCGGGCATACGGCAGTTCCTCGACATCGGCACCGGCATCCCGACCTCGCCGAACCTGCACGAGATCGCCCAGTCGGTCGCCCCGTCCTCCCGGGTCGTCTACGTCGACAACGACCCCATCGTGCTCACCCTCTCCCAGGGACTGCTCGCCAGCACCACCGAGGGCATGACCTCGTACATCGAGGCGGACATGCTCGACCCGGACACCATCTTGGGCGCCCCCGAGCTGCGCGAAACGCTGGACCTCAACGAGCCCGTCGCCCTCACGGTCATCGCGATCGTGCACTTCCTCCTGGACGAGCACGACGCCCCCGGGATCGTAAGCCGCCTCCTGGAGCCGCTGCCGTCGGGCAGCTATCTGGCCATGTCGGTGGGCACCGCCGACTTCGCGCCGGAAGACGTGGGCCGGGTGGCCCGCGAGTACGCGGCGCGCGGCATGCCGATGCGGCTGCGCGGCGAGCGGGAGGCCGAGCGGTTCTTCCAGGGACTCGACCTGGTCGAACCCGGGGTCACGCAGATCCACAAGTGGCGCCCGGACGGCACCGACGGTGGAATGATCAGGGACGAGGACATCGCCATGTACGGCGCGGTCGCCCGCAAACCCTAGTTTCCCGCCTGGCCCGAGGCGCCCGCTGGTGCGGCCATGACGCCTCGTACGAGACCCTTGCCGCAAGCCATGAAACCTTGAATCACTGACCCGGACACAAGATCGGGCCGATAGCTCGGACGGGGGGTATCGCCCACATGGCGCGTACACCGGCACTCCTGGACGCCGCGGAGCGGCTCGGTCGTGAGGAGCTCGAAGCGCTGCAGCTCGAGCGCCTTCAGGACACGTTGCTGCACGCGTACGAGAACGTCCCCTTCTACCGTGCCGCGTTCAACGCGGCGGGGCTCGGCCCCGACGACTGCCATTCGCTCGCCGACCTGGCCCGCTTCCCGTTCACCACGAAGGCGGACCTGCGGGCGAACTACCCCTTCGGGATGTTCGCCGTGGAGCAGTCGGAACTGCGGCGCCTGCACGCGTCGAGCGGCACGACCGGGCGGCCCACCGTCGTCGGCTACACCGAGCAGGACCTGTCGATGTGGGCGGACGTCGTCGCCCGCTCCATCCGGGCGGCGGGCGGGCGGCCCGGCCACAAGGTGCACGTGGCGTACGGGTACGGGCTCTTCACCGGCGGGCTCGGCGCGCACTACGGCGCCGAGCGGCTCGGCTGCACGGTGATCCCCGCGTCCGGCGGCATGACCGGGCGCCAGGTGCAGCTGATCATGGACTTCCGCCCCGAGATCATCATGGTGACGCCGTCCTACATGCTCACGCTCCTGGAGGAGTTCGAGCGGCAGGGCATCGACCCGCGCTCCACCTCGCTCCAGGTGGGGATCTTCGGCGCGGAGCCGTGGACGGAGGAGATGCGGCGCGAGATCGAGGAGCGGTTCGCGATCGACGCCGTCGACATATACGGCCTCTCCGAGGTGATCGGCCCCGGCGTCGCGCAGGAGTGCGTGGAGACCAAGGACGGGCTGCACATCTGGGAGGACCACTTCTACCCGGAGGTGGTGGACCCGATCACCGGTGAGGTGCTGCCCGACGGCGAGCGCGGCGAGCTGGTGTTCACCTCCCTCACCAAGGAGGCCATGCCGGTCATCCGCTACCGCACCCGGGACCTGACCCGGCTCCTTCCCGGCACGGCCCGGGTCTTCCGGCGCATGGAGAAGGTCACGGGCCGCTGCGACGACATGGTGATCCTGCGCGGCGTGAACCTCTTCCCCACCCAGATCGAGGAGATCCTGCTGCGCACCCCCGGCCTCGCCCCGCACTTCCAGCTGCGGCTGACCAAGCAGGGCCGCATGGACGCCCTCACGGTGCGCGTCGAGTCCCGGGCGGCGACCCCGCCCGGCCGCAGGGTCACCGCGGCCCGCGAGGTGGAGTCCGCGGTGAAGGACAGCATCGGCGTCTCGGTGGCCGTCGAGGTCGTCGACCCGGAGACCCTTGAGCGCTCGGTGGGCAAGATCAAGCGGATCGTGGATCTGCGGGACGCCACGACGGGACGGTAGGAACCGGTTCCCCCAAGGGCCGAACCCGGTTCCCCCAAGGGCCCGGCTCCGCACGCGGAGCCGGGCCCTCAGTACCGGGCCCTCAGCCGGCTGAGAAGCGCTCCCGCAGCTCCCGCTTGAGGATCTTGCCGCTGGCGTTGCGGGGCAGCTCGGGCACGAACAGGACGCGCTTGGGGGCCTTGAAGGACGGCAGCTCCTCGCGCGCGTGGGCGATGAGTTCGGCCTCGGTGACGCCGTCGCGGGCGGGCACGACGACCGCGGTGACGGCCTCGATCCAGCGCGCGTCGGGCAGCCCGATCACCGCGGCCTCCGCGACCCCGGCGTGGGTGTACAGCGCGTCCTCCACCTGGCGCGAGGCGACCAGGACGCCACCGGAGTTGATGACGTCCTTCACCCGGTCGACGACCGTGAAGTAGCCGTCCTCGTCGCGCACCGCCAGGTCGCCGGAGTGGAACCAGCCGCCGCGGAAGGCCTCTTCGGTCTCCTCCGGCTTGCCCCAGTACCCCTCGCACAGCTGCGGGGAGCGGTAGACGACCTCGCCCCGCTCACCGTCGGGCACGTCCTTGCCCGCCGCGTCGACCACCCTCGCCTCCACGAAAAGGACGGGCCGCCCGCACGACGCGAGGCGCCCCTCGTGCTCGTCGGGGCCGAGCACCGTGGCGAGCGGGCCGATCTCGCTCTGCCCGAAGCAGTTGTAGAAGGCGAGCCCCGGCAGCCGCTCCCGCAGCCGCTCCAGGACCGGCACCGGCATGATCGAGGCGCCGTAGTAGGCCTTGCGCAGACCACTGAGGTCGCGCGTGGCGAACTCGGGATGCTGTGACAGGCCGATCCACACGGTGGGCGGCGCGAACAGGCTGTCGGCGCGGCCCTCCTCCACCAGGGCGAGGATCCGCCCGGCGTCGGGCGCGTCGAGGATCGTGTTCTCGGCGCCCACCGCCAGATAGGGCAGCAGGAACACATGGGTCTGCGCGGAGTGGTAGAGCGGCAGGGAGTGCAGCGGCTTGTCCGACGCCTTCAGGTCCAGGGCGTGCAGGGCGCTGGTGTACTCGTGGAGCAGGGCGCGGTGGGTCATCATCGCGCCTTTGGGCAGCGCGGTCGTGCCCGAGGTGTACAGGAGTTGCGCGAGGTCCTCGGTGTCCGGCTCGGGACCGTCGTACGGGGCCGTCGCGGCGAGCCGTGACAGGAGCGAGTCGGCCGCGTCGCGCAGGGGCAGCACGCGGGTCCCCTCGGGGAGGCGGGGGGCGAGGTCGGGGTCCGCGAGGACGAGGGCGCTGCCGGACTGCTCGACGATGTACGTCAGGTCCCCGCCGGTGAGGTTCTGGTTGACCGGCACGTGGACCAGGCCCGCGCGGGCGCAGGCGAGGAAGCCGATGAGGTACGCGTCGGAGTTGTGGGCGTAGGCGGCGACCCGGTCGCCGCGGTCGGGCCCGTGGTCGCGAAGGACGCGGGCCGCGCGGGAGACGGCGTCGTCGAGCGCGGCGTACGTCCAGGCCCGGTCGCCGTAGCGCAGGGCGGTGCGGTGCGGTGTGCGGCGCGCGCTGCGCCGCAGGACTCCGTCGACTGTGCTGTTCCGGACACCCGTCATGGCGTGATCCTGCTGGGGGCCGGGGACGGCGGTCAAGAGGCGCGCCGCCGACCCCCGGACACCGGACAAACTGGTTGGTACGCTCCAACGACCTCTGCTGTCACATCAGTTGGCAGTCCCATCAGTCTGGCTGTCCCAACAGTTTGGCTGTCACATCAGTTGGGAGGCCCATCAGTTGGGAGGCACGATGCGCATACGTACCAGACCGTTCGTGACGTTGGCGTGCGGCGCGGCCCTCCTCGCGGCCTCGGCCCTGCTGCCGCCCGCGGCCGCGGCCGCGCCGGAGGCCGTCGCCCACCCGTCGGGCGGCGGCCTCAGCGCCACCCTCCGCTACACCGAGTACGGCGTCCCGCACATCCTCGCCAAGGACTACGCGAACCTCGGCTTCGGCACCGGCTGGGCCCAGGCGGCCGACCAGGTGTGCGTCATCGCCCAGAGCTTCGTCACCGTGCGCGGCGAGCGCTCGCGCCACTTCGGTCCTGACGGCGACCCGGGCGGCGCGCTGTCGGGGGCGACCACGAACCTCGCCAGCGACCTGTACTTCCGGGGCGTACGGAAGGCGGGCACCGTCGAGAAGCTCCTCGCCGAGCCCGCGCCGCGCGGCCCGAGCCGCACCGTCAAGGAGCTGATGCGCGGCTACGCGGCGGGCTACAACGCCTGGCTGCGGCAGAACCGCGTCACGGACCCGGCCTGCGCGAAGGCCGACTGGGTGCGCCCGGTGTCCGCCCTGGACGCGGCCCGCCTCGACTTCGCCGCGTCGGTGCTCGGCGGGCAGGGCCGTGCCGTCGAGGGCATCACCGGGGCGCGCCCGCCCGCGGCCGGTGACGCCCGCCGGGCACCCGACCCGCGGGCGACGGCCGACGCCGCGCGCCGGATGTTCGCGGCCGAGTCCGCCGACAGGGGCTCCAACGCCGTCGCGTTCAGCGGCGAGGCCACCGCGAACGGCCGCGGCCTGCTGCTCGGCAACCCGCACTACCCCTGGCACGGCGGCAGCCGGTTCTGGCAGTCGCAGCAGACCATCCCGGGCGAGCTGAACGTCTCGGGCGCCTCGCTGCTCGGCACGCCCGTCGTCAACATCGGCTTCAACAGCCGGGTGGCGTGGAGCCACACCGTCGCCACGGGCGTCCCGTTCAACCTGCACGAGCTGACACTCGACCCGGCCGACCCGACCGCGTACCTGGTCGACGGCGTGAGCGAGCGGATGACGCGGCGGACGGTGACCGTGCCGGTGAAGGGCGGCACGCCGGTGACCCGTACGCAGTGGTGGACGCGGTACGGCCCCGTCGTCACCTCGCTCGGCTCCCAGCTGTCCCTGCCCTGGACGACGCGCACCGCCTACGCCCTGAACGACCCCAACGCCGCGCAGCTGCGCGCCGCCGACACCGACCTGCGCTTCGGCAAGGCCCGTTCGGTGGGCGGGATCCTGCGGGCGCTGCGCGACACCCAGGGGCTGCCGTGGGTCAACACCGTCGCCGCGGACCGCGCGGGCCGCTCCCTGTTCACCCAGGCGCAGGTCCTGCCGCGCGTCACCGACGACCTCGCCGGGCGCTGCTCCACGCCGCTGGGCAAGCTGACGTATCCGACGGCGGGCGTGGCGGTCCTGGACGGCGCGCGCCAGGACTGCGCGCTCGGCACGGACGGCGACGCCCTGCAGCCGGGCGTGTTCGGTCCGGCGCGGATGCCGACGCTCACGGACGCGCCGTACGCGCAGAACTCCAACGACAGCGCCTGGCTGGCCCACGCCGACCGGCCGCTCACCGGCTACGAGCGGATCTTCGGCACCGTCGGCACCCAGCGGTCGCTGCGCACGCGCGGCGCCATCGAGGACGTCTCCGCCCTGGCCCGGCGCGGCGATCTCACCGTGAAGGACCTGCGGCGGCTGCAGTTCGCCAACCGGGCGCCCGCGGGCGGCCTCGCCGCCGACGACGTCGCGCGCGCCTGCGCGGCGCTGCCCGGGGGCTCGGCGACGGGCAGCGACGGCAAGGCTGTCGACGTGCGGGAGGCCTGCGGCGTGATCAAGGCGTGGGACCGCACCATGAACACGGACGCGCGCGGCGCGCTGCTCTTCGACCGGTTCTGGCGCGCCCTGACCGCGAAGGTCCCGAACGCGCAGCTGTGGAAGGTGCCGTTCACGGCGTCCGACCCGGTGCGCACGCCGCGCGGCCTCAACACCGACGCGCCGGGCCTGGCCGTCGCGCTCGCCGACGCGGTGTCCGCACTGCGGTCCGCGGGCATCCCGCTGGCCGCGCGGCTCGGTGACCACCAGTTCGTCGTCCGGGGCGGCGAACGGCTTCCGGTGCACGGCGGCACGGAGTCCCTCGGCGTCTGGAACAAGATCGACGCGCGTTGGGACCCGGCGGGCGGCGGTTACACGGACGTCGTGCACGGCTCCAGCCACATCCAGGCCGTCGGCTGGACCGCGTCGCCCTGTCCCAAGGCCCGCACGCTGCTGACCTACGCGCAGTCCTCCAACCCCCGCTCGCCGCACTTCAGCGACCAGACCCGGTTGTTCTCCGGGGAGCGGTGGGTGACGGCGCGGTTCTGCGAGAAGGACATCCTCAAGGCGCCGGGCCTGAAGGTGGTGAAGGTGCGCGAACGCTGACCCGCGCCGCGTGGCCGGGCCCGGATCCGGGCCCGGTCACGCGGTCAGACGGGCCGGTGGCGCCCTTGCCAGTAGGGGTCCCGCAGCCGCCGCTTGTAGAGCTTGCCGTTGGGGTCGCGGGGCATCTCGGGGATGAAGTCCACGCTCTTGGGCCGTTTGTAGCCCGCGAGGCGCCGCTCGCAGTGGCGCAGGATGTCCGCGGCGAGCGCGTCGTCCGCCGGGTGTCCTTCGGCGGGTTCCACGACCGCCTTGACCTCCTCGCCCCAGTCGTCGTGCGGAATGCCGAACGCGGCGGCGTCGGCGACGGCGGGGTGGGCGAGGAGCACGGACTCGATCTCGGCGGGGTAGACGTTCACGCCGCCCGAGATGATCATGTCGATCTTGCGGTCGCGCAGGAACAGGAAGCCGTCCTCGTCCAGATAGCCGAGGTCCCCGACGGTGAAGAAGTCACCGACGCGGTTCTCGCGCGTCTTCGACTCGTCCTTGTGGTACGAGAACCCGCCGGTGCTCATCTTCATGTACACGGTGCCGAGTTCACCGGCGGGCAGCGGCTCGCCGTCGTCGCCGAAGACGGCGATCTCGCTGATGGGCCACGCCTTGCCGACCGTGCCGGGCCGCTTCAGCCAGTCGCGCGCGGTCGCGAACGCGCCGCCGCCCTCGCTGGCCGCGTAGTACTCCTCGACGCACTCCCCCCACCAGTCGATCATCGCCCGCTTCACATGGTCGGGGCAGGGCGCCGCCCCGTGGATGGCGTGCCGCATGGACGAGACGTCATACGCCGACCTGGTCTCGTCCGGCAGGGCGAGGAGCCGGTGGAACTGCGTCGGGACCATGTGCGTGTGCGTGCACCGGTGGGCGTCGATGAGGCGCAGCATCTCCTCGGGCGTCCACTTGTCCATAACGACCAGCGGGTGCCCGATGTGCAGGGCCGCACCGGCGAACTGGAGGACGGCGGTGTGGTAGAGCGGCGAGCACACCAGGTGGACGTTGGCGTCGAAGGGCTTGATGCCGAAGATGCCGAGGAAGCCGCCCAGATGGGCCTCCTCGGGGGGTTTGCCCGGCAGCGGGCGGCGGATGCCGCGCGGGCGTCCGGTGGTGCCGGAGGTGTAGTTCATGACCCAGCCGAGCGTCCGGCCCGCGGGCGGCGACCCGCTGTGCCCGGCGAGGAGTTCGGCGTACGGCCTGAAGCCGGGGACGTCGCCGACGGCGTAGCGGCCCCCGGCCGGGAGCCCGGCCTCGTCGGCCGCCGCCGTGGCCGCGGCGGCGAACCGCTCGTGGGCGATGAGGACCTTGGCCCCGGAGTCGGCGACGATCCAGGCGATCTCCGGTCCTACGAGGTGGTGGTTGACGGGCACGAGGTAGAGGCCCGTCTGCGCGGCGGCGAGGTACGCGGTGAGGAACTCGGCGCCGTTGGGCAGGACGGCGGCGAACGCGTCCCCGCGCTCCAGGCCCGCCGCGCGCAGGCCGTGCGCCAGCTGGTTGGCCGCCGTGTGCAGCCGCCCCGCCGACCAGCGGGTGCCGTCGGGCGCGGTGAGGACGGTGCGGTCGGGGTCCGCGCTCGCCTGCGCCCAGAAGCCGTTGGGCGGGGTGCTGCTGCTCATGGGGCTGCCTCCTTCGGTCGGGCGTGGCGGGGAGAGGAAGAGGGTCCGGGTGCGGGTGCGGGGTGGGCCGGGTCAGGTCCGTCCGGCGATGCGGTTCAGCCGGGTGACGGCCCGCTCGAAGCCGCGGGTCAGGTCGTCGAACACGGCCCTCACGTCACGGGTGGCGTTCATGCGGCCGACGATCTGCCCGACGGGCGTGCCGAGCAGCGGCTCCACCTCGTGCTTCTGGATGCGGGACACGGCCTCCGCGACGAGCAGCCCCTGCAGCGGCATGGGCAGCGCGCCGGGCCCCCGCGGGTCGTCCCAGGCGTCGGTCCACGCGGTGCGCAGCTGACGCGCGGGCTTGCCGGTGAGGGCGCGGGAGCGGACGGTGTCGCCGGAGCCCGCGGCGAGCAGCTTGCGGGTGAGGGCCGGGGAGTGCAGGTCGGCCTCGGTGGTGGTGAGCCAGACCGAGCCGAGCCACACGCCCTGCGCGCCGAGCGCGAGCGCGGCCGCCACCTGCTCGCCGCTGCCGATGCCGCCCGCGGCGAGCACGGGCAACGGGGCGACGGCTTCGGTGACTTCGGGCGTGAGCACCATCGAGGCGATCTCGCCGGTGTGCCCGCCCGCCTCGTAGCCCTGGGCGACGACGACGTCGATGCCCGCTTCGGCGTGCTTGCGCGCGTGCCGGGCGCTGCCCGCGAGGGCGGCGACGAGCACGCCCCGCTCGTGGGCGCGCGCGATCACGTCGGCGGGCGGCGAGCCGAGCGCGTTGGCGAGCAGCTTGATCGGGTAGTCGAGGGCGACGTCGACCTGGCCGCGCGCGACCTGCTCCATCCAGCCGGTGATCC
Organism: Streptomyces sp. NPDC043996; assembly: GCF_056435225.1. Taxonomy (NCBI): domain Bacteria; kingdom Bacillati; phylum Actinomycetota; class Actinomycetes; order Kitasatosporales; family Streptomycetaceae; genus Streptomyces; species Streptomyces sp. NPDC043996. The sequence goes on from NZ_JBWKEY010000004.1 coordinate 758,656, forward strand.
GCCAGCCGGAGGCCTCCCCCTCGGCGAGCTCGGGCACGCTGTACGCGGCGAGGGTGTCCTTGACGAACTGCCGGTGCCCTTCGGGGATCATGGCCTCGACGTCGGCCTCGCTGACGCCTTCGACCTTCTTCGCGGGCATCACCACGTCCAGGCCGTAGGGCCGTCCGTCCACGTGGTCCTGCATCCAGTCGAGGTCGCGCGCGAGGTCCCCGGGCGCCGTGTAGCGCACCGCGCCGAGCACGCCGAACCCTCCGGCCCTGCTGATGGCGGCGGCCACGGCGGGGAACGGCGTGAAGCCGAACACCGCGTACTCCGCTCCCAGTCGCTTGCTCAACTCCGTCTGCATGGGCGCAGGATGCCGCAGCGGCGCGGCCGAAGGAAGAGACTTTCTGATGCTACGTCAGATTCAGCGGACGGGGACGCGGCCCGGACCGCGCTCGCGCAACAGCCTCATCTGGGCCACGACGACGGCCACACCAGCCACGAAGGCGTCGGCCGTCGCCCGGGTGGGGATGACCGCGTACTGAGCCGTCCCGCCCTGGTGGCTCGCGTGGACGTGGATGACGTCGCCCACCGTGTCCAGGTGGCGCACGTTCGCGGCCACCAGGTGCCAGCGACCGTCCCCCGTCACGGCCACGAGCTCCTTGGCCACGCCCCGGTACGAGGACCAGAACCCCTCCCCGACGCCGTACTGGACGCACGCGGCCTTGAACTCCCCCGCCATCAGGGCGAGCGCGTCGTCGACCGCGCGGTACTGCGGCGAATCGCCCGCCTTCCAGCCGAAGAAGTTCCGCACCCCCGGCTGCTTCTTGAGCTTCGGCACCCGCACGGGGCGCATGAGGGCGCGCTCGTACCGCTCCCGCCACTCCCCGCGCTCCGCCTCCGCACGATCCCCCTCGCGCGCGTTCCGCCGCGCGGGCCCGCCGCGCCTCACCGGCGACCCCGCGGGTGTCGAGCGCGATCACCGCGGCGATGACGAGCACGGCGCCCGCGACCGCCCACACCTCGGCCGCGTCCGGCAGTTCGACGACGCTGGTCGCGATGTTCAGGACCGTCGCGACCACCACTGACGACAACGCCGTGGCCACGACGGCCGAGCGTCGGTAGTCGTTCACTCTGTCCCCCGTCGCGCCTCGATCCGCCCCCGGGAAGAGGGCGACCGCGCCGCACGCCCTTCCCTCCACCGTTCTTCCCTCGGGCGCGGGACCGTATTGCTGACCACTCGGTCAGATGTCTGACCGATCGGTTAGAGTGCGCACGTGCGACTGGCTCGCACACGACGGCGACACGACCGCAAGAGGGGGCTTCGCATGGATCGCACGACGTGCTGTGTGGTGGGCGGTGGACCGGCCGGGATGACGCTCGGGCTGCTGCTCGCCCGGGCCGGGGTCGAGGTGACCGTCCTGGAGAAGCACGGGGACTTCCTGCGGGACTTCCGCGGTGACACCGTCCATCCCTCGACGCTGCGCCTGCTCGACCAACTGGGCCTCGGGGAGCGGTTCGCCGCGCTGCCCGCGCGAAAGCTCCAGGACATGCGGCTGCGCATCGACGGCACGACGGTCGTCGCGGGCAGCCTGCGGCACATCCCCGGCCGCCACAAGTACCTCGCGATGGTCCCGCAGTGGGACTTCCTCGACCTGCTCGCGGGCGCGGCCGCCGAGGAGCCCGCCTTCACTCTGCGGATGCGCACAGCGGTCACGGGGCTGCGCACCGACCCGGGCGGCCGGGTCACGGGCGTGCGGTACGTCGACGAGCACGGCGCGCCCGGCGAGCTGGCCGCGGACCTCACCGTCGCCTGTGACGGCCGCGACTCACGGGTGCGCCACGAGGCCGGGCTCACGCCCGAGTACTTCGACGTCCCCATCGACGTGTGGCAGGTGCGGGTGCCCGCCCCGCGCGACCCGGCCAAGGACGGCCGCGTCTTCGTCAGCGTCCGCGACGGCCAGGTGGCCGCCACGATGGACCGGGGCGACTACTTCCAGACCTCCTACCTCATCGAGAAGGGAGCGGACGCCCGGCTGCGGGCCCACGGCATCGCGTGGTTCCGCGACCGGCTCGGCGACCTCCTCGACTGGGACCGCGAGGCCCTGCGCGAGATCCGCTCCTGGGACGACGTGTTGCTCCTGGAGGTCACCATGGGCCGCCTGCGCCGCTGGTACCGCGAAGGGCTGCTGTGCATCGGGGACGCCGCGCACATGATGTCGCCGGTCGGCGGCGTCGGCGTCAACCTCGCGGTGCAGGACGCGGTGGCCACCGCCCGCCTCCTCGCGGCCCCGCTGCGCCGCGGCGACGTCGGCGTCCGGGACCTGGCGCGGGTGCAGCGGCGGCGCTGGCTGCCCACGGCGGTGACGCACGCGTCCCAGCGCGGCGAGCACGAGACGCTGCTGCGCCCGGCCCTCGCCGGGACGCTGCGGGGCGACCGCCTGCCGCTGCCGCTCAAGCTGCTCCAGAAGGTGCCGCCGCTGCGGACGGTCACCGGATACCTGGGCGGCGTGGGCGTACGGCCGGAGCACGCCCCCGCGTTCGCCCGGCGGTGATCACACGCCCCGGCCCAGCCACTCCAGGGCCGCCGCCGTCATCGCTGTCACACCGGTGGTGACGGCGGGCCCGGGCTCCGGGGCGAAGCGGGGCGAGTGGTTGGAGGGGATCTCCCGGTCCGCGGCTCCGGAGGCGTGCGCGGCGGCGAACGCCTCCGGGTCGTGCCCGCCGAACAGCCAGTAGCAGATGGGCGCCCCCGCGGCCGTGGCCAGGATCCCGCAGTCCTCGCTCCCGGTGACCGGGCCGGGGTCGATGACCTGCTCCTCGCCGAGCACCGCCGCGATGGCACCCATGGTCCGCGCGACCGCCGCCGCGTCGTTCTCCAGGACGGGAAACGCGTCGAGCGCCTCGAACTCCGGCTCCCGGTCGGCCCCCGCCACCAGCGCCTCGCCCCGCACGATCCGCTCCACGGCGGCGCGCACCCGCGCGCGCACGTCCTCGTCGTACGTACGGATGCTCAGACGCAGTTCGGCGTCGTCCGGGATGACGTTGTCCACGGTTCCCGCGCGCAGCGCGCCCACGGTGACCACGGCCGTCTGGCTGGCCGGGATCTCCCGCGAGACGACGGTCTGCAGCCGCATCACCGTCGCGGCGGCCATCACCACCGGGTCGACGGAGGTCTCCGGGCGGGAGCCGTGGGCGCCCTTGCCGTACATCGTCACCTTCAGCGAGTCGGTGGCCGCGAACGCGGGACCCGCGTGACAGGCGACCGTCCCCGCCGCGAGCGGCGCCACGTGCTGGCCGAGGACCACGTCGGGCGTCCCGAAGCGCGCGAACAGCTGGTCCTCGACCATCGCCTGGGCTCCCTCGCCGGTCTCCTCGGCGGGCTGGAAGACGGCCACGACCCGCCCACGCCAGTCGGCCCGGGCGTCGGCGAGCAGCTTGAGCGCCCCCAGCAGGCAGGTCACGTGCAGGTCGTGGCCGCAGGCGTGCATGACGCCCTCGTGCCGCGAGGCGTACGGCAGGCCGGTCCGCTCGGCGACCGGCAGCGCGTCGAAGTCGGCGCGCACCAGCACGGTGGGTCCCTCGCCGTGGTCCAGGACGGCCACGACTCCGGTACGGCCGACGCCCGTGGTGACCTCGTACCCGTACGCCCGCGCTCGCCGGGCGATCTCCGCCGCCGTGCGGTGCTCCTCGAAGGCGAGTTCCGGGTGGGCGTGCAGGTCCTCGTAGAGCGCGGTCAGCTCACCGAGGATGCCGCCGAGCCCGGAAAGGGCCGACGGCCCCGGGGAGTTGGTCATGTCCCGCTCCTTCGCCAAGGGTGCCCGCCGGGCGCCGGTCCGTAGATCGTCGGCGCGCCTCAGGCATCGTCGGCCCCGCGGCCGCGCACCGCAAGACCGGCCCCGCCCGCTCGTGCGGCCGTGGGCGGGCAGGCGGTGTTCAGCCCATTCCCCGCCGCGCCCCGAGAGGCCATTTCCAGCCTCACGGGACCGATGACTTTCAGAAATAATGGCTGGTTCACATAAGTGCCGCCACCGTCGATTGTTTAATCCGGAATATTTAATTCAGATCTCCCCACGGGGATGACCTTCATGTACGCTCGCCATGAGCCCGATGCCAGGCCGGGGGGTGGTTCCCCGGACCGGGTGAAGATGCTTGCACGCGGCCGATTCTCCCGGTCGGTCATAACTCCAGGGCGGCCCTCGTAACGGGATATCAAGACAAACCCGAGATCGGCGAGAGTCACGAGTCGGACCCTCCGCGCTCCACCCTTCGTTCGCACCATCCTTCGCCAGGGCGCCTCGCACTCTTTCGCCGCCGTCCCGGATCACATCGCGATCATTAATGCCGCGCCGTCAGTTCCATGTTCGTGTTCACGTTCACGCGTCAGTTCCGCGCAGAGGTTCGCCGTACCGACGGCATGAATACATGGCCCGCATCGCCGCTCTCCCGCTGCACAACAGCGTTCGCGGCGCAGCCGCGGGTCGCCATATCCTGACCTAATCGATCTTGTGGTCACGTCTGACGCGGGCCTCCACAGCGGCCCGCGGACGGCCCTACGGGGGAAAAGGACGCCGCATATGGCCCAGATACAACTGCTCATCGCCGACGACCAGGTCGTGACCCGATCCGGTCTCGTGGCGATGATCAGGGAAGCTCCCGGACTCAACGTGGCCGGCGTGGCCCAGGACGAGGCCGGCGTCCTGACCGCCGTCGGCCACGGGCAACCCGACATCGTCCTGCTGAATCTGCGGAAGCTGACGGGTGACAGCCTCCGTGATCTCGTCCAGATGATCGGCGCGCGCGCCTCGGTCATCGTCCTGTGGTGCCATGACTCCGCCGTCACGGTCCAGGACGCGATCCGGGCCAAGGTCGCCGGGTTCATGGCCCTGGAGATCCTGCAAGAGGAATTCGCCGGCCTGATCGCCCTCGTGGACCGGGGCTGCGCCGCCTATCTCCTCCCGCGCGACAGGATCTGCGACATCGGCGACGGCTGCCCGCTGCCTCCGGCCGCCGGAGCGATGTCGAACCTCACCTCGCGGGAAGGCGACGTCCTGCGGCTCCTGGCCGACGGCATGACGAACAAACAGATCGGCTCCGCCCTGCACATCGCCGAGAACACCGTCAAGAAGCACGTCCACCACGCGATGACCAAGCTGTCGGCGTCCAGCCGGGTGGAAGCGGCACTCCTAGTCTCGCGCCTCGGCCCGCTGGACCGCCCGCCGGACCGCCCGCTCAACCGCCCTCTGGACCGACAGACACGCGACGCCAGCGCGCCCGGTCAGCGCAGGAGCGAGGTAAGCAGCACGTCATAGGTCCGCCCCGCACCGGCGACCGCGGGGGCGCCCCGCATCGCGACCTCGTGCCCGAGGGAGGTCAGCGCGCCGAGCAGCGCGACCGCCAACTGCCGCGCTTCCTCGACCCCTTCGGCCTGCCCGGGCTCCTCGGCGTCGGCGTCGGCGTCGAGGCCGGACTCGTCCGTCAGGCGCGCCCGCCGCACCAGCAGGACCGTCGGCGCCAGCCACCACCGCTCGTCGATCCGGCGCCACCGCTCGTAGCCGAGCACCGCCGGAGCGTCGAGCAGCAGCACTCGGGCGACGGCGGGATCCGCGCAGAACGCGAGGAACTCCCGGCCCGAGCGCCGAAGCCGCGCGACCGGGTCGTCCTCGACGCCAAGTCCTCTGATCCGTACGGCGAGTTCGCGGTGGAGGTCGTGCACGACGTCCTCAAGGAGTGCCTCCTTGCCCGCCCAGTGGTGGTACAGCGCGCCGGTCGTGAGCCCGGAGCCCTCCGCGATCCGCGCGATGGTGGTCGCGGCGTAGCCCCGCTCGCCGAACAACCGCCTTGCCGTACTGATCAGTTGGGCACGTGTGGCCCCGGTGCGTTCCGCGTTGGATCTGCGTGGTGACATACCGAACGATGCTATGTTTCTGCGGTGATGGATGTCGACGCAGCTCAGGCCGTCCTCGATAACAGTCCCTTCGGCCCCTGGTGGGGGTTCAGGGTGGAGTCCGTCGAGAAGGGGCGCGCCCGGGTCTCGCTGCCGCGGCGTCCGGAGCTCTTCCGCCCCGGTGGTGTCCTGCAGGGCGGCTGCGCGATGACGCTCGCCGACGTGACCTGCTGGATCGCGGTCATGTCGCTGTTCGGCGAGGACGATCCGTCCGTCACCCAGCAGATGACGACGAGTTTCCTCGGCCCGGCGCGCACCGATCTGTTCTGCGAGTCCACGATCATGCGGCCCGGCCGCCTCATCGTCTACGGCACCGCCGACACCACCGACACCGCGGGCAAGCTCGTGTCCCACCACACGCTCACCTACATCAGGCCACCGGTGCGGACCGGGGCCTGAGCGCCCCCCGGCCTGAACCCGGCCGTCGCCCGCCGCCCGGCACCGTTCCCAGCCGTTCCCAGCCGTTCCCGCCCGGAACGCCTTCTCCGCGGCCCCTCCGCCCCCGCATCGCCGCGGCATCCGCCGCTGTCCGCCCACGCACCGCGCGACATTCAGGCGCGGTACGCGGCCGACCGCGCCCCGATCGACACGAGAGTATTTTCCCGTGCGAATCCCGGGCGCCCGATCGCGGCCTTCGGCGTAACCCCGAAGAACCACCGGGGATACCCCCAAGGTTCCCTGCCGTATGGCCCCAACGTGGCCTGTCAACGGTGCGCGCCGACCGGATAGTCTCCGATTCCCGGCTACCCGGAGGAGATTCGTATGGCGGATACCTTTTCCGAGATTGTGGACCTCGAGAAAGTGCGTGAACTCCCCGAAGAATACCTTGAGGTGCTTACCCATCAGATGCTCGCCAACGGCGAAGGCGAGCTGAGCGCCGGCGACACCTACGTCGACTCGTTCTATCCCCTCGCCCCCAATGCCGACGAGCGCTACATATGCCTCAAGTTCGGCATGGAAGAGGTGGACCACTTCCGGCGCTTCGCCAAACTGCTCACCCCGCTCGGCATCGACACCTCGCACATGGTGAACCAGGCCGTGGCGGAACGGCGTTACTTCCCGGCCGAAAGCATGACGACACAGTTCACGGTCTGGGAGGAGCGCGCCGCGTTCAGCTTCCTCTGCGAGCTCGAAGGGCACTTCCAGATCAAGGAGATGACCACGAGCACCTACGGGCCGCTGCGCGTCGAGGCCGACGCGATCCTCAAGGAGGAGGCCCGGCACTTCGGCTACGGCAAGCGTCTGATGCAGCAGGCGTACGACGATGGCGGCGACTCCCGCGACCGGGCCCAGCGGGCCCTTGAGCGGTTCTACCCGATGGCCCTCGACATGTTCGGGCGGCCCGACTCCCGGCGCGGGCGGCTCGCGGTCCGGTGGGGCCTGCGCAAGCACGACAACGGCGAACTGCGCGAGTTGTACAAGACGGCGATCGCGCAGCACATCGAGCAGATCGGGTTCTCCGTCCCCAAGGTCGACCCCTCACAGCTCCAGTTCGCCTGAACCGCTCGCGGCTCCAGTCCGCCTGAACCGAGCGGCGCCGCCCTCCCGTTCGTCCGGCCCCGAGCGGCGCCACCCCGCTCGCCCTGGCGGCCCCCTCCCCGCGGCTCCCCCGCGACCCCACCCACCTCACGGAGCAGGCACCGATGACGACGACCGACACCCTGATCGACCGGATCAAGACGCACCGCGTCTTCACCCACCCCTTCTACGACCACTGGGCCGCCCGCCCCCCGTCCGCCGAGGTCACGGGCGCGCTCTTCCACCAGGTGCAGTCGTTCTGCGCCTCCACCCGCCCCGGCGGCGACTTCCCCACCGCGCTGCGCTCCCTCGGCTGGGACCAGCAGGCCGTCCTCATCGAGGAGATCGTCGACAGCGAGGCCGGACACGGCCCCGAACTCGCCACGATGGCGGGCCACATCGTCAACCGCACCGGCACCCAGGTCTTCGACGACGTGTACGACACCGAACGCGTCGAGGCCTGGCTCAAGTCCGCCTCGGACGACCTGCTCGCCACGCTGCCCGGATACGACCCCGAGACCGGTCTGACGGCGCAGGCGGCGGCCGCCATCGACGTGTTCCGGCGCCGGTTCGCCTCCGACGCCCAGACCACGGTCCGCAACCTCGGCACGGCGCTCGCCCTGGAGATCATCTCCAACCAGTCCCTGATCCCCGGCGAGAAGCGCGCGCTCATCGACTCCGGCCACTACAAGACCGACCTCGAAGAGCCGGAGATGCACTACATGGCGGAGCACTGGGGGGACGCCGGTGCCGAGCAGCAGCACGAGGCGAATGTGATCACGGCGGTCTCGTCCGTCATGGACGCTTCGAACAGCGAACAGATCGAGCGGGGCGTGGAGGACTTCCTGACCTCCCTGTGCGCGCTGTGGGACGTCCTGGACGCCGCGCTGCTCTCGTCCGGACTGCGGCCGGTCAGCTGATGCTCCGCCGGCCGGACCGGCGGCTCGCGCCCTCCGGCGCGGCCGCCGGTCCGGCCGGCACCCGACGGGATGCTGGGGTGGGTCAATGAGTGTGTTCGACGAGATGGACGGCCACGAGCAGGTGCTGTTCAGCTCCGGGCCTGGCGGCCTGCGGTGCGTCATCGCGATTCATTCGACGCTGCTGGGCCCCGCGCTCGGCGGCGTGCGCTTCCTTCCGTACGCCGATCACGACCAGGCGGTGCGCGACGCGCTGCGGCTCTCGCGCGCCATGACGTACAAGGCGGCCTGCGCGGGTCTCGACATCGGCGGCGGCAAGGCCGTCATCCTCGGCGGCGCGGGCGTGGAGAAGTCGGAGACGTTGCTCCGCGCGTTCGGGCAGACCGTCGAGAGCCTGTCCGGGCGGTTCATCGCCGCCTGCGACATGGGCATCAGCACCGACGACCTGCGGGTGATGCGCAAGGAGTCCCAGTGGATCCGCGGCCTCGACGTAGCGGAGGGCGGCTCCGGCGAGTCGGGGGCCATGACCGCCTACGGCGTGGGGCTCGGCATCCGCGCCTGCCTGCGCTACCTCGACAACAGCGACAGCCTGCGGGACCGCGAGATCGCCATCGACGGCGTCGGCAAGGTGGGCGCGCGGCTCGCGGCGCACCTGGCGGAGGCGGGCGCGCGCCTCACCCTCGCCGACATCGACCAGGACAAGGCCGAGCGCGTGGCCGAGGCGTGCGGGGCGGAGGTCGTCAGCAGAGAGAAGCTCTACCTGCTCGACGTGGACGTCCTCAGCCCGAACGCGATCGGCAACGTCATCGACGCGGGCCTCGTGGAGCGGCTCCGCTGCCGTGTCGTCGCGGGCGGGGCCAACAACCAACTGGCCGCCCCCGGGATCGCGGACCGGCTCGCGGCCCGCGGCGTCCTGTACGCGCCGGACTTCGTGATCAACGCCCTGGGCCTGATCCAGGTGGTCGACGAACTGCACCCCGCGGGCCACGACATGGACCGCGTACGCCAGCGCGCCGAGCTCATCCCCGAGCGGCTCACCGACATCTTCACCCGGGCGCACCACTTGAAGATCAGCACGGCCGCCGCCGCGATCAGCATGGCGCGCGACCGGCTCGCGGCGGTACGGGGCGTGCGGTCGTTCTGGCTGCCACCGCGCTGCGCCTGACGGACACGGTACGGACTGGCGCACGCGGACCCACGACGACCACCGACCGCTGAGGAGAACGACCGCTGATGGAGCTGGAAGCCGCCATTCGGACCCGGCGCAGTGAGCACCGCCTGCTCGAACCCGCCCCGAGCGACGAGGAGTTCACCGACCTCCTCGCCTGGGCGGCGACCGCGCCCGATCACGGCCGCCTTCGCCCCTGGCGGTGGATCCTCGTGCGCGGCGAAGGCCGGACGGCGCTCGGCGCGTCCTTCGCGTCCGGCGCCACCGACGCGGAGGCCGTCCGGCGCGAGGCGCGCAAACCCCTGCGCGCCCCGCTCCTCGCGACGCTGGTCTTCGTCCCCCGGCGCAACCACCGCGTGCCGGACTGGGAGCAGCTCGCCGCGAGCAGCGCGATGGTCACCTCGCTGATGCTCCTCCTGCACGACCGGGGGTACGGCAGCATGTGGCGCACCGGGGCGAACGTCGACGCGGCCGGGCCCCGGGCGCTCCTTGCCCTCGCCCCGCACGAGCGCGTCATCGGCTGGCTCTACGTCGGCACCCCGGATCCCACCCGGCGTGCCGTCCCGCGCTCCCCGGCCCCGGTCGGACACCGGGTCTCCCGGCTCCGGCCGCCGCCCGTCCCGGTCCAGGCGGGCCCTGCGCGCGGCCGCGAGTAGTCGGCGCCGAAGGTCAGCCGCCGCCCTGCCCCCAGGTCTCCGGCCCGCCGCCCCGCCACTCGATCAGGGGGGACACGGCGACTTCGACGGGGTCGATGTCCAGGCCCGCGCGGCGCAAAAACTCCGTCACGTCCTCCAGGCCGTGCGCGACGCCGACGTTCTCGCCGTGTACGTCCACCCGGCGGCCTCCCGCCGCGGACGCCCGGTGCACCACTATCTCCGCTGTCATGCCTCCAGCGTGCTCCCCCCGCGTGCCGGGCGCAGGCCGACACCCCGTCGGGCCCGCGCGCCGGTCCTTCGCCCAGGCGATGAGTTCCCGTCGTACCGCGAGTCCCCCCTGAGGGAAACCCGTGGTCGACAGTCGAACAAAGGAATCGCCGTGAAGGACGACATCTGGTCGATGGTGCACGCGGAGCGTGCGGCGCTGGTGGATGACCTCGCGCGCCTCGATGACGGGCGGTGGGAGGCGCCGTCGCTGTGCGAGGGATGGACCGTGCACGACGTGGTCGCCCACCTCGTGGACACCTGGCGCACGACGCGCCTCGGTTTCGTGGTCGGGCTCGTGCGGGCGCGGTTCGACTTCGACCGGCAGAACGCGTGCGGCGTGCGGCGCGAGCGCGGCGCCACGCCGCGAGAGACCCTGGAGCGGCTGCGGCGGGAGGTGTCGCGGACGTCGACTCCTCCGGCGCCCCTCGACAGCCGCCTCGTCGAGGAGGTCGTCCACGGGGAGGACATCCGTCGCCCCCTGGGGATCGGCCATGCCTACCAGCCCGAAGCCGTCCTCAGATCGCTCCGCCTGCAGGCCCGTACCCCGGCGTCCTTCGGCGGCGCCAAGGAGCTCACGGCGCGGGTGCGGCTCACGGCGACGGACACGGACCTGTCGCTCGGGAGCGGCCCGGACGTGCGGGGCACCGCGCTCGCGCTGCTCCTGGCCGTCTCCGGACGGCGGGTGGCCCTGGACGATCTCGAAGGGCCTGGCCTCGCCACCCTTGCGACGGCCGTCTGACGCCCCGTCGTGCGGGGGCCGCTCAGCGCGCGTCGACGGCGTGCAGCGTGAACGTCACCAGTTCCCCGGCGGCCGCGTCCAGGTCGAGCTCGGGGTGGGCCAGCCAGTGGCCGATGACGCCGTCGATGGCGCCGCCGACGGCCAGGGACACCGTGGTGGGGTCGAACGGCCGGAACTGCCCGGCCTCCTGCCCCGCCGCGAGGAGGTCCGCGAGGGCTTGCCAGCGGCCCGCCGTGTCATGGCCGCCCGGGTTCTTCAGCCGGGTGCCGCCCTGGTCGTCGAGGAGCATCTCGGTGATGACGCGGACGTGCCGCCGGTTCGCCCGCTGGTAGCCGACCATGGCGCGGACGTAGGCGATCACCGCGGCCCTCGGGTCCGGCGCGGCCGCCACCCGCTCGTTCACGTACGCGGTGAACTCGTCGAGGACGTGGGCGAGCGCCGCCTGGGTGAGGTTGTCCTTGGCGGCGAAGTGGTAAAGGACCGCGGCCTTGGACAGGCCCGCCCGCTCGGCGATGGCGGACAGGGACGCCGCCGGATACCCCTGGGTGGAGATCAGGTCGATGGTGCACTCGATGAGCTGGCGGCGGCGGGCCAGTTCCGTGAAGGTCGGTGCGTCCGCGCGGCGGCCGTCTCGTCGGGCAGCCATGGTGAGCACCTCTCGTTTCCTTACGCGCGCGGGGTGGACCCGCCGCGCCGGCCGGGACCGACCGTACACCAGCCGTCCGCCGTGTTGATCACCGCTTTGTCGGTCATCGTTCCAGGACGGCCATGGCCGCGTTGTGACCGGCGATCCCGCTGACGCCGCCGCCCCGGCGGGCGCCCGCGCCGCACAGGTGGACGTTCGCGTGCGCGGTGGCCGTGCCCCACCGGTCGTCGGCCCCTCCGCCGCCGTCCTCCTCCCCGTCACGGCCGCTCGCCGTGTACGGGAAGGAGAGGTCGCCGTGGAAGATGTTGCCGCCCGGCAGGCGCAGCTCGCGCTCCAGGTCCAGGGGGGTCTTCGCCTCGACGCACGGGCGGCCGTCCGCGTCGGTGGCGAGACAGTCGGCGAGGGGCTCGGCCAGGTGGGCGTCGAGCTGGGCGAGGGTCGCCGCCAGGAGCCGCTCGCGGGCGGCTGTGTTGCTGGCCTCGGTGAAAAGGCGGGCGGGGGTGTGCAGGCCGAAGAGCGTGAGGGTCTGGTAGCCGCGCTCCACCAGGTCCGGGCCGAGGATCGTGGGGTCGGTGAGCGAGTGGCAGTAGATCTCGGAGGGCGGCGCGGTCGGGAGGCTGCCCGCGGCCGCCTCGGCGTGCGCCCGCGCAAGCTCCTCGTAGCCCTCGGCGATGTGGAAGGTCCCGGCGAAGGCCTCGCGGGGGTCGACGGTGGCGTCGCGGAGCTTCGGGAGCCGCTTCAGGAGCATGTTGACCTTGAGCTGGGCGCCTTCGGCGGGAGGCGGCGGGCCCTGCCCGGTCAGCGCGGCGAGCTCCTGGGGCGAGGTGCCCACCAGGACGTGGCGGGCGCCGACCCTGCCCTCGCCGTCGGCGGTCCGGTACGTCACCTCGGCGTGCCGTCCGTCGCTGTCCACGCGCGTGACCTCGTGGCCGGTGAGCAGTTCGGCGCCCGCGGCGCGGGCGGTCCCCGCGAGCGCGCGGGTCAGCGCGCCCATGCCGCCGACGGGCACGTTCCAGTCGCCGGTGCCGCCGCCGATGACGTGGTAGAGGAAGCAGCGGTTCTGGCGCAGGCTCGGGTCGTGGGCGTCGGTGAACGTGCCGATCAGGGCGTCGGTGAGGACGACTCCGCGCACCAGGTCGTCGGTGAACCTGGCCTCGATCGCGGCGCCGATGGGCTCTTCGAACAGGGTGCGCCACACGGTGTCGTCGTCGACGGCGCGGCGCAGCTCCGCCTTGGTGGGCAGCGGCTCGGTGAGGGTGGGGAACACCCGCCGCGCGGCGTGGGCCGTCAGGGCGGAGAACTCCCGCCAGGCCTCGTAGTCGCGGTCGTCGCCGGTCAGGCGGGCGAAGGAGGCCCGGGTGCGGGACTCGGCGCCGCCCACGAGCAGGCCGGTGGGGCGGCCGTCGCGGACGGTGGGCGTGTACGAGGACACCGACCGGGCGCGGACCCGGAAGTCCAGGTTCAGATCACGGACGATCTTCCTGGGCAGCAGGCTCACGAGGTAGGAGTACCGGGAGAGGTGGGCGTCCTGGCCGGGGAAGGGGCGCGTGGACACGGCGGCTCCGCCGGTCTCCCCCAGGCGTTCCAGGAGCAGCACAGAGCGGCCCGCGCGGGCCAGATAGGCCGCGGCCACCAGGGCGTTGTGGCCGCCGCCGATGACGACGGCGTCATAGCTGGGTCGCATGGTTCTTCGTAGCACGGATCGGTTTTCGCGTGTGTGGTGCGCGCGGGCCTGTCCCGGGGCCGCGCGGGCGGCGGGTGTCTCAGTGGCCGCCCGTCGCCTGCTGGCGCAGGGCCTCGACCCTGCGGTACAGCTCCGCCGCTTCCCGGCCGCGGCCCAGCTGCTCCAGGCAGTGCGCCTCGTCGTTGCGGCTGGCGAGGGTGTCGGGGTGGCCGGCGCCGAGGACCTGTTCGCGGGCGGCGGCGACGGCGCGGTACTCGGTGAGGGCGTCGGCCCAGCGGCCGAGCCAGCCCAGGCCGACGGCGACCTCGCGGCGGCTGACCAGGGTGTCGGGGTGGTGGCCGCCGAGGACGCGCTCGCGGATGGCGCACACGTCGCGGGCCTCGGCGAGGGCCTCCTCCCAGCGGCCCTGGCGGCCGAGGTTGACGCCGAGGCCGTGGCGGGCGCGCAGGGTCTCGGGGTTGGCGGGGCCGTGCACGCGGGTGCGGTCGTCGATGAGGCCGCGGTAGAGCTCCAGGGCCTCGGCGCTGCGGCCGAGGCGGCCGAGGCTGATGCCGACCTCGTAGCGCGCGGCGAGCGTGTCGGGGTGGTCGGGGCCGAGGGCGCGGGTGCGGGCCTCGGCGACCTCGCGGTAGGTGTGCAGGGCTTCCGGCCAGCGGCCGAGCTGGCCGAGGGTGTACGCCACCTCGTAGCGCGTGACCAGGGTGTCGGGGTGGGTGGGGCCGAGGACGCGGGCGCGGGCGGCGGCGACGTCGCGGGCCAGGCGGTAGGAGTCCTCCAGGCGGCCGAGGCGGCTGAGGTTGAAGGACAGGTTGTGGCGGCAGCGCAGGGTGTCGGGGTGGTCGGGGCCCGCGGTGCGCTCGCGCACGGCGAGCACCGAGGTGTACACCTGGTGGGCTTCGAGGTGCCGGCCGAGCTGGCCGAGCACGTACGCCATCTCCTGCCGGACGGCGAGCGTGTCCGGGTGGCCGGCGCCGAGGGCGCGGTCGCGGCCCTCGGCGACGCGGCTGTACTCGCGCAGCGCGTCGGCGGGGCGGCCGGTGCGGCTGAGGGTGAACCCCACTTCGTAGCGGCTGGCGAGGGTGTCGGGGTGGTCGGGCCCGAGGACGCGCTCGCGTTCGGCGGCGACCGTGCGGTGCAGCTCGCCCGCTTCGGCCCAGCGGCCGTGCCGCCCGAGGCTCAGGCCCGCGTTGTGGCGGCTGACGAGCGTGGCGAGGACGTCCGGGGGCGGGGTCGGCCGGGCGGGCGCGGGCCCCGGCAGGGCGGTGCGGCGGCCACTGGCGCGCGGGATCCACTCGCCGGTGAGGCCCGCGGACGCGTCGGGCGGGGTGGCGCCGAGGGCGGCGCCCGTCGCCTTGTGGCCGGTGGTCATGCCGCGCGTCCAGTGCGGCAGGGCCGGTTCGGGGCGGCCGGGGCGCTGTTCGGGGGGCGGGTGCCCGGTGCGGCGCAGGGCCGGGGTGACGACGGTGGGCACGTAGGTGACGCGGCCCGGCTGCGTGTCGCGGCCGACGGCGATGCGGCGGCCGAGCTCCCGGGCGTCGCCGGGCCGTTCGTCGGGGTGCTTGGCGAGCAGGTCGAGGACGATCCGGTCGAAGAACTCGGGCAGTTCGCCGCGGCGGCGGCGCGGCGGCTCGGGCGGGGTGTCGCGGTGCCCGACGAGGATCGCCCAGGCGTCGTCCAGGTCGAACGGGGGTGCCCCGGTGGCGAGTTCGTACAGGACGCAGCCGAAGGAGTACAGGTCGCTGCGCTGGTCGACCTCGGCGCCGCTGATCTGCTCGGGCGACATGTAGTGCGGGGTGCCCATGGCGATGCCGGTGCCGGTCAGGCGCGATGTGAAGCCGATGTCGTGGCCGAGCCGGGCGATGCCGAAGTCGCAGATCTTCACCGTGCCGTCGGTGAGCCGCATGATGTTGGCGGGCTTCAAATCCCGGTGCACGATGCCCTGTTCGTGCGTGTAGGCGAGCGCGGAGGCGACCTGGTCGGCGATGTCCACGACGTCGGGGACGGGCAGCGGGTGCTGCTGGTTGTCCTCGAGGAGCTGGCTGAGGTTGCGGCCCTGGAGGAGCTCCATGACGAGGAACAGGACGCCGTCGGACTCGCCGAAGTCGTGCACGACGGTGATGCCGCGGTGCTGGAGCGCGGCGGCGACGCGGGCCTCGCGCCGGAACCGCTCGCGCAGCACCCGGGTGAACGACGGGTCGTGCTGGGGCCCGAGGGGTTTGAGGCACTTGACGGCGACCTTGCGGCCCAGGGATTCGTCGTGGGCCCGCCACACCTCGCCCATGCCGCCGCGGCCGATCAGGTCGAGGAGCCGGTAGCGGCCCTGGATCAGCCTGGTGTCCCCCATCTCTGGCATCTCGTGCTGTCGCCCCCGTCGCCTCGCTGCGCCCTCCCCGGCCCGTCCAGTATGGCGTTGTGTCGGTGGACTTTGTACGGCGCGGGGCGACTGCCCGGGCCGAGCCGGGCCATGGCGCGCAGGATGTGCTTCGGCGGCAGCTGCCAGCGCAGACGCGCCGGTATGAGACGCAGCAGGCGCCCGGTGGTGACGAGGCCGCGGGTGACGGCCGGGGCGGGCGGGGCGGGTCTGCCGTACAGCGCGTGGGCGTACGGCGGCAGGGACGCGTAGGCGAGGTGCGCCACGCGCCGCCACAGCAGGGCGCGCGCCGGGACGAGGAGCGGGGGTGTGGGCGGGCGGCGCAGGAAGTCGTCGACGACGCGGGCCTCGGGGCCCGCGGCGAGTTCGGGCGCCGTCTTTTCGAAGTACGCGGCGAGTTCGCCGGTGGTGGCCGGGACGCGGCCGGGGTCGAGGCCCACCAGGCGGGCGCTCTCGCGGTGTTCGGCGACGTAGCGGTCGGCGGCGGCGTCGCTGAGGCGAAAGCCCGAGCGGCGCAGCACGTGCAGATAGGAGTCGATCTCCGCGCAGTGCACCCACAGGAGCAGGTCGGGTTCGTCGACGCCGTAGCGCTCCCCCGTGTCCGGGTCGACCGCCGAGAGCATGGTGTGAATCTTGCGCACCCGGGCGCCCGCCTTCTCGGCGGCCTCGGTGGTGCCGTACGTCGTCGTGCCGACGAAGTGGGCGGTGCGCATCAGGCGGCCCCAGGCGTCCTTGCGGAAGTCGGAGTTCTGCAGGACGCCGCGGACGGCGCGCGGGTGCAGTGCCTGGAGGTACAGGGCCCGGACGCCCGCGATCCACATCATGGGGTCGCCGTGCATCTGCCACGTCACCGACGAGGGCCCGAACAGTCCGGGATCCGCTTCACGCATGCCCCCACCTCCGCCGTCAGGCTACCGGCACTTCGGGGGTTCGCCCCTGTACGGGGCGAAGTGCATCGGCGGCATCCCCGCGGCCTCGAACACGGCTCCGTTCGGGGCGTAGCGCTGCATGTACCCGGGCACCACGTCGGGCGACTGGGCCCGCTCCCCCTTCACGTGGCTACGCGACGAGCTGGAGACGCTCTCCAGCCGCCACCACCGCCCGTCGAAGCGCGCGAACCGGATGTCGCAGTGGCCCGGCATGTCGTACGCGTACCACTTGCCCTCCTTCGCCTTGGCGGGGCCTTCCTCCCAGTGGTCGGGGTCGTGGCGGTCCCGGGCGGCCAGGGTGGGCTTGCCGGGCGTCTCCTCCTCGTCCTCGTCCGAGGAGGAGACGCAGCCCGTCGCGAGGAGGGCGGCCGCCAGGGCGGCGGAGACGAGCAGGGGGGTGCACCGCGTAGGCGTCATACCCCTACGACGCGACGGGCCGCGGGTGCGTTCAGTCCTTTTCGGCCGCGGGCTCCGGCAGCGTCTCGCCGGTCTCCAGGAGCGTCTTGAGGTTGGAGATCAGCGCGGCCCAGCCGTCGTTGATCATCTCCAGGACGGTGCTGCCGGGCTCGAAGCCGTCGTGGATGACGGTGAGCTTGACGGTCTCGCCCTGCGGCTCGATGTCGAAGGTCACCTTGGAGCGCTTCTCGGCGGCGATCTTCGCGAAGGTCTCGTCGTCCACGTCGACCGCCTTGGCGAAGCCGGGCGTGAAGGTGTGCCAGGTGTAGGACAGGCGGCGGTAGGGGTCGCACTCGAGGACGACCTGCTCCGGGTCGGGTCCGGTGAGGCCGTGGCCCTCCCAGGCCATGACGGAGCCGGGCTTCCAGTCGGTGACGAACTCCAGGTTCCAGTACCGCCGCGTGAAGGCCGGGTCAGTGAGGCCCTGCCAGAGCTTCTCGGGGGTGGTCCTGATGTAGGTGGTGTAGACGAACGCGGTGTCGTCGCTGCGGTGCGGGGTGTTCTGCGTGGTCATGGGGCTGCTCTCCAGTGCGTGCTTCAGATCGGCGAGCGCGGTCGCCCGCGCGCGGTCGTAGCGGCTGATCCAGCGGTCGGCGATGGCGTTGATGGGTGCGGCGTTGAGGTAGTGCAGCTTCTCCCTGCCCTGCCGGACGGTGGTGACAAGGCGGGCCGCCTCCAGCAGGGCGAGGTGCTTGCTGACGGACTGCCGGGCCATGTCGAGACCGGCGCACAGCTCGCGCAGCGTCTGCCCGTTGCGGGCGTTCAGGCTGTCGAGCAGCTGCCGTCGGCTCGTGTCGGCCAGCGCCTTGAAGACCTCGTCCATCTCTGCGTCCATCCCCCACCCCTCTAACATGCAGCCGTTTAGCTGCCTAAAACGATAGGCAGCCGGATGGCTGCATGTCAAGGCGGAGCCAAGGAGCCGCCCTGCGCCCTGCGCCCTGCGCCCGGAAAACGATCAGGGGGGCGCGGTGATCCGCGCCCCCCTGCACACAGCGACCGCGCCCCTACGCGGCGCGGCGCGACCTACTGGGTGGACTCGACGGCGTGGCCGCCGAACTGGTTGCGCAGCGCCGCGATCATCTTCATCTGCGGCGAGTCGTCCTGGCGCGAGGCGAAGCGGGCGAAC